>JAKFEY010000034.1:0-27666 GCA_036675475.1 Vicinamibacterales bacterium | reverse complement strand
GCCGGCGAGGCCGGCCCGGTCGCGCGGCACCGCCTGCGTGCGGCGAACGGCCGCGCGCCAGGCCGAGGGATCGGCCGGATTGCCGGCAAACAGCGGCGAAACGGAGTCGAAAGCGCGGGTGTACGCGCGCACGAAGGGCGACGCGCCGGGATAGTCGCGGACGTCGAGCGCGGCCCGCACGAGTCCAGGTGCAGTCGTCGTTGCGGTTGGCTCGGCCACGGGCCCGTACTGTAGCAGAGCGGCAAACCGCGCGCGAAATACGGCGCAATCGCGGGCGCTCGCGTGTTAATATGTGCAGACTTTTTCCAGGCCGCCCATGACGGGCGTCCGTGGTCCCGGCCGCCCATGACGGGCGGCCTTGGTGCGGAGCCACAGAGCTGAATCACGACGATCCGAGCTCGTTTTCGCCGCCGGCTGCGTTCGGCCCCTTTCGCGTCCTGCATCAGATTGGCAGCGGCGTTCTCGGCCCCGTTTTTCGCACTTACGAACCGGAGCGCGACCGGCTGATCGCGATCAAGGCGTTCCGCATCGATCTGCTTCCCGAACAATCCGCGCTTCTCGCCGCCGAACTGCAGCGCATCGTCGACGCCGGCCTCTCCGACCCGGGCATCGTGCAGCCCGTGGCCGCCGGAATGGAAGGCCATCTGCCGTACCTGGCGCAGGAGTACGTCGCCGCCGAATCGCTCGACATCGCGATGAAGCACTACGCGCCGGCGGCGCCCGCGCGCGTGATGCCGTTTCTGCGGCAGATTGCGGGCGCGCTCGACGCGGCCGCGGCGGCCGGCATTCTGCATGGCGGCCTGCATCCGCGCGACGTGTTCCTGACGACCGACGAGGCGCGCACGACCGGCTTCGGCATCGTCCAGGCGATTGAGAACATCGGGTTCCGCGCGCCGACGCGCCGCCCCTACACCGCGCCCGAGCGCGTGAACGGCGAGGAGTGGGGCACCGCGGCCGACGTGTTCGCGCTGGGCGCCATCGCGCACGAACTGCTGACGGGCCGGCGGCCGGCCGGGCCTGCCGATCAGGACGGCACCTTTTCCGCGGACGTGCCGGCCGAACACCGCGCGCGCCTGCGCGACGTGCTCGCGCGCGCGCTCGCCGAGGATCCGGCGGCACGCTTCGCGACCGCGTCAGCCTTCGTCGACGCGCTCGACGCCGCGGCTCGAGGCCAGCGCGTCGAGTCCGCGCCGGCCGCCGCGTCCGTTCGTCCCGCCGCAGCCGCCGCCGCAGTCGCCGCGGCCGCGCCGTCGTTGTTCGACAACGACGACGCCGAAGCCGACGCCGACGCCGGCGTCGGCCCGATCGAAACCACCGACGACGTCGAGACGACCGACGACGTCGAAGACGTGGACGATGTGGAAGACGTAGACGATGTGGAAGACGTGGACGATGTGGAACCTGAACCCGTCGAACCCGTCGAACCCGTCGAAACCCTGGAACCCGAGAGTTCCGACGTGTGGCCGCCACCCGGCTTCGCGACCGATGATCTGGACATCACGGCGGAGAAGGAAACCGACCAGGCGCTGAGCGATTTCGATCTCGACCTGAATCGCGGCGACGCGATCGTCGAGCCGGTGGAGCCGGTCGAGCCCTCGCCGTATGCGGCGGCGGAAGCGATCGAGGCCGCGGAAGACTTCGACTACGAGACGGGTGCGGAACAGGATGAAGACGCGCCCGGACCGGCGGCCGTTGCGGCCGGCGCCGCGGCGGCGGCGCCGGTCGTGATGCGCGAGCCGGCGCCGACGTGGCGTACAACGTCGCCGGTTGTCGAGGCGCCCGCGGAACGGACCTCCGGGGGCATCGGCTCCATCGTGTGGCTGGTGGGCGGCCTGGCGATTGGCCTGCTGCTCGGATGGGTCTTGTTCGGCCGCGGCGGCGACGCGCCGGCCACCACCGAGACGCAGGCGCAGACCGAGGCCGCCGCTCCGGCCGCGGGCGCGCCGGCGCCCCCTACTGAAGTTGCGGTGCCGCCGCCCGTCGTGCCGGCCGGCACGCCGTCGCAGCCGGCCACCGACGCCGTGCCTGCCGCGCCCACGTCGGGCCGGCTCCTGATCACGTCGACGCCGGCCAACGCGATGGTGGTGATTGACTCGGTGTGGAAAGGCCGCACGCCGTACACCGAGCGCAACGTGAGCTTCGGCGCGCACACCGTGCGCGTGGTGCTCGAAGGCTACGAGCCGATCAATCAGCGCGTGACGATCGGGCCCGACAACGCCGTGCGCAATCTCCGGTTCGAGTTGACGCGCAGCGCGGGCCGGCGCGGCGCCGCGCCCCAGACCTCGCGCACACCCATCGCGGCGGACACCGCGCCGCCGGCCGGCACTCCGGCGCCCGCCTCCAGCGTGTCACTGGTCATCAGCTCGCGCCCCGCGGGCGGCCGCGTCACCGTCGACGGACGGCTGGCCGGCATCACCCCGCTCACGCTCGCGGGCGTGGCGCCTGGCACGCACGTCATCGTCATTGAGCTCGAGGGGTATCGCCCGTATTCGCGCACGGTTCGTGTCACCGGCGCGGAAGACATTCGCATCGCGGCGCCGCTCGTTCCGCAAAGGTAAATGAAAGCCATCCTCGCACTTGAAAACGGGCAATGGTTTGAGGGCGAAGCTGCGGGCGCTGAAGGCAGTGCCGCCGGCGAAGTCGTCTTCAACACCAGCATGAGCGGCTACCAGGAGATCCTCACCGATCCGTCGTACGCCGGGCAGATCGTCACCATGACCGCGCCCGAGATCGGCAACTACGGCATCTCGGATGAAGACGGCGAGTCGCGCGAGCCGCAGGTCGCCGGCTTCGTCATGCGCGACGCGTCGCCCATCGCCAGCAACTGGCGCGCGACCGGCACGCTGCGCGACTACCTCACGCGCCACAACATCGTGGCGATCGCCGACGTCGACACGCGCGCGCTGACGCGCGTGCTGCGGTCGGCCGGCGTGATGCGCGGCGTCGTCGCCACCGGGCGCACGCTCGACCCCGACGAGCTCGTCGCGCGCGCGCGGCAGGCGCCGTCGATGGAGGGCGCCGATCTCGTCAAGGACGTGACGTGCCCCGCGCCGTTCGACTGGCGCCCCAGTCCGGACGACGAGTTCACCGTGGCGCCCGAGCGCCGCGCGAAGCGCACGCTGCGCATCGCGGCGTACGACTTCGGCATGAAGTGGAACATCCTGCGCCGGTTTGCCGCGCACAACTGCGAGGTGCGCGTATTTCCCGCCACCGCGCCGGCCGCGGATCTGCTTGCCTGGAATCCCGACGGCATTTTCCTGAGCAACGGCCCGGGCGATCCCGCGGCGCTCGACTACGCGATCGACAACGCGAAGCAGCTCGTGGAGTCCGACCGGCCGGTGTTCGGCATCTGCCTCGGCCATCAGCTGCTGTCGCTGGCGATGGGCGCCGGGACGTTCAAGCTGAAGTTCGGCCACCGCGGCGGCAATCATCCCGTGCGCGAGCTGGACACCGGCCACGTCGAGATCACGTCGCAGAACCACGGCTTCGCGGTCGACGCCGACACGCTGCCGTCGCACCTGCGGGTGACGCACCTGAATCTGTACGACAACACGATCGAGGGCGTGCGGCACGTCGACAAGCCCGTCTTCTGCGTGCAGTACCACCCTGAGGCGGCGCCCGGGCCGCACGACGCCGACTACCTGTTTCGACAGTTTCTCGACGAGATGGAGAAGCGCTGATGCGCAGCGAGCGGAGCGGGGCTCAGAGGCCCCGCGAGCGAGCGAGCCAGGCGGGGCGCAGGGGCCCCCGCCGGAGAGAAATGGAGAAGCGGTAAGCCTTGCCGAAGCGGACAGACCTCAAACGCGTGCTCGTCATCGGGTCGGGGCCGATCGTCATCGGCCAGGCGTGCGAATTCGACTATTCGGGCACGCAGGCCTGCAAGGCCCTGCGCGCCGAGGGGCTCGAAGTCATTCTGGTCAACAGCAATCCGGCCACGATCATGACCGACCCCGAGACGGCCGACCGCACGTACGTCGAGCCGCTCACGCCGGAGCTGGTGGAGCAGATCATCGCGCGCGAGAAACCCGACGCGATTCTGCCCACCGTCGGCGGCCAGACCGCGCTCAACCTCGCGATGCAGCTCGCCGAGCTCGGCATCCTCGAGAAATACAACGTCGAGCTGATTGGCGCCTCGATCAAGGCCATCAAGCTGGCCGAGGATCGCCTCGAGTTCAAGGACGCGATGCGCGAGATCGGCATCGAGACGCCGCTCAGCATCTATGCCAGGTCGCTCGACGATGCGCTGGCGGCGATTGAGACGACGGGCTTTCCCGCGATCATCCGGCCGTCGTTCACGATGGGCGGCGTCGGCGGCGGCATCGCCTACAACATCGAAGAGTTCCGCGAGATGGCGCAGCGCGGGCTCGAGCTCAGCCCCGTGCACGAAATCCTCGTCGAGGAATCGATCATCGGCTGGAAGGAATTCGAGCTCGAGGTGATGCGCGACGTCGCCGACAACTTCGTGGTCATCTGCTCGATCGAGAACATCGACCCGATGGGCGTGCACACCGGCGACAGCATCACGGTGGCGCCGGCGCTCACGCTCACCGACAAGGAATATCAGCGGATGCGCGACGCCGCGCGGCGCATCATCCGCAAGGTCGGCGTCGAGACGGGCGGATCGAACATCCAGTTCGCGATCAATCCCGAGAACGGCCGCATGGTGGCCATCGAGATGAATCCGCGCGTGTCGCGCTCGTCGGCGCTGGCGTCGAAGGCCACCGGCTTTCCCATCGCGAAGATCGCCGCGAAGCTGGCGCTCGGCTATCACCTCGACGAGATTCCGAACGACATCACCAGGCTCACGCCCGCCTCCTTCGAGCCCTCCATCGACTACATCGTCGTCAAGGTGCCGCGGTGGGCGTTCGAGAAGTTCCCGCAGGCCGACACCACGCTGACCACGCAGATGAAGTCGGTGGGCGAGGCGATGGCCATCGGGCGCACGTTCAAGGAAGCGTTCCTGAAGGCGTTCCGATCGCTCGAGCTGACGTCGCGCAGCGCGCGGCTGTTCAATCAGCCCGGCGCCGAGCCGGATGTCGAAAGCGACGCGCAGCTGCAGCGCGCGGTGTCGGTGCCGACGCACCGGCGCATGTGGGCCGTGTTCCGCGCGATCGAGCGCGGGTGGGACCTCGAGACGATCCACCGGATGACGAAGATCGATCCGTGGTTCCTCACGCAGTTCGCGCAGCTGGTGGAGCTGAAGCGGTCGGCGGAGATGGTCGGCGCGCGCGACTTGTCGGCGGATCTGCTGCGCACGCTCAAGCGCGCCGGGTTCGGCGACGCCGAGCTCGCGCACGTGCTGGGCGTGCATGAAGAGGTCGTGCGCAGCCGGCGCCTCGAGGCCGGCCTCGTGCCGGCGTACAAGCGCATCGACACGTGCGCCGCGGAGTTCGAGTCGTTCACGCCGTATCTGTATGGCACGTTCGAGCGCGAGGACGAGTCGAACCCCACGCCGCGCAACAAGGTGGTCATCCTGGGCAGCGGGCCCAACCGCATCGGGCAGGGCATCGAGTTCGACTACTGCTGCTGCCACGCCGCCTTCGCGCTGCGCGACGAGGGCTACGAAACGGTGATGATCAACTGCAACCCCGAGACGGTGTCGACCGACTACGACTCGGTGGACCGGCTCTACTTCGAGCCGCTGACGTTCGAAGACGTGTCGGCAATCATCGACCGCGAGCGATCGGCCGGCGGCGACGTCGCGTGCGTCGTGCAGTACGGCGGGCAGACGCCGCTGAAGCTGTCGCTCGCGCTGCAGGACGCCGGCGTGCGCATCATCGGCACGTCGCCCGATTCCATCGATCTCGCGGAAGACCGCGAGCGCTTCTCGAAGCTGCTGTGGGAGCTCGCGATTCCGCAGGCGCAGAGCGGCACCGCCACGTCGGCCGAGGAGGCCCGCGCGGTGGCCGCTGAAATCGGCTTCCCGCTGGTGGTGCGGCCGTCGTACGTCCTCGGCGGCCGCGCGATGCAGATCGTCTATGACATGGGCGCGCTCGATCGCTACATGCGCACGGCCGTGCAGGCCTCGCCCGAGCATCCGGTGCTCATCGACAAGTTCCTCGAGAACGCCACCGAAATCGACGTCGACGCGGTGGCCGACGCCACCGGCGCCGTCATCATCGGCGGCATCATGGAGCACATCGAGGAGGCCGGCATCCACTCGGGCGACAGCTCCTGCGTGGTGCCGCCGTACGAGATGGCGGAGCGGCACGTGGCGGTCATTCGCGACTACACGCGGCGCCTCGGGCGCGCGCTGAAGGTCATCGGCCTGATGAACATTCAGTTCGCGATCAAGGACGACACCATCTACGTGCTCGAAGTGAACCCGCGCGCGTCGCGCACCGTGCCGTACCTGTCGAAGGCCACCGGCGTGCCGCTGGCGAAGGTGGCCGCGCGCGTCATGGTCGGCAAGACCCTGGCGGACCAGGGACTCACCGAAGACCTCGACGTGTCGGGCGTGTTCGTCAAGTCGCCCGTGTTCCCCTTCGTGCGCTTCCCGGGCGTCGACACGCTGCTCGGGCCGGAAATGAAGTCCACGGGCGAGGTGATGGGCGGCGCCGACACGTTCGGCACCGCCTACGCGAAGGCGATGATTGCCGCCGGCCATCCGCTGCCGTCGGGCGGCACGGCCTTCATCAGCGTGAACAACCAGGACAAGGCGGCGGTGGTGCCGATTGCGAAGGATCTGGTGGGCCTCGGCTTCAAGCTGCTCGCCACGCGCGGCACCGCGGCCTACCTGCGCGCGCACGGCGTGGACGCCGAAATCGTCTTCAAGATCAACGAAGGCCGCCCGCACGTCGGCGACGAAATTCTCAACAAGCGCGTGTCGCTCGTGATCAACACGCCGCTCGGGCGCGAGTCGTTCTTCGACGATCGCAGCGTGCGCCGCGTGGCGATGATGCAGGGCGTGGCGGCCATCACGACGCTCACCGGCGCGGCCGCCACCGTCAGCGCGATTGCCGCGCTCAAGTCATCCACGCTCACCGTGCGATCGCTGCAGGAGTATCACGCCGCCGAGCCGGCCAGCCGGCGCTGAAACCAGTCCGCCGCCAGCTCCATCACCTGTTCGATCGTGCCCGGCTCCTCGAAAAGGTGCGTGGCGCCGGGCACGATCGCCATCTCGACCTCCGCCTTCATCTGCGCCCGCGCCGTTTCATTCATCTCAATCACGGGCACGTCGTCCGCGCCGATGATGAGCAGCGTCGGCGCCTGCACGCGGGGCAGTGCCGTGCCGGCGAGGTCGGGCCGGCCTCCGCGCGACACGACGGCGCGGACCACGGCGGGACGCTCCGCCGCGGCAATCAGCGCGGCGGCGGCACCGGTGCTGGCGCCGAAATAGCCGAGCGGCAGCGCGCGCAGCTCGTCCTGGCCCCCGACCCAGTCGGTGGCGGCGACCACGCGCTGGCCGAGCAGCGGGATGTCGAAGCGATGCTGGGCCGTCACGCGGTCGACGGCCTCTTCCGCCGCGGTCAGCAGATCCAGCAGCAGCGTGGCGAACCCGCGATGCTCGAGAAACGCGGCGACGGCGCGGTTGCGGCTGCTGAAGCGGCTGCTGCCGCTGCCGTGCGCGAACATCACGAGGCCCGTGGCGCCCGGCGGCACCGACAAATCCGCGGCGAGGTTGCCGATCACGACGGGTCTCATAGCGCGCTCGGCCAGGTTTCGGGCAGGTCCGCTTCGTGCCGCGCCCAGACTTCGAGCGGCTCGAGCGCCCGCGTTTCGTCGATGTGCATGACGGCATCGAACTGATCGGCGAGACGCGCGGTGAAGTAGTGGCTGACGCGCTCGGTCTCGGGCCGGTAGATGACGCCAATCGCGCGCTCGAGCCGCGTGGCCAGCGCATCGCGCAGCGCGGGATCGTCGAGCATCAGCAGGAACCGCGGCAGCCCCGCGTCGTGAAACAGGCGCTCGTAGCTGCCGTCCATCGAGGGCCGCAC
The DNA here is from genome assembly GCA_036675475.1 of Vicinamibacterales bacterium. Taxonomy (GTDB): domain Bacteria; phylum Acidobacteriota; class Vicinamibacteria; order Vicinamibacterales; family SCN-69-37; genus JALYRV01. Next base: position 19,729 of record JAKFEY010000034.1, on the reverse strand, counting down.
GCGCTTCCGTTCGGCCGGATCGTCCCAGTTGGTGGCGGCCGTCACGGTGCCCGTGTGCGTCGTGAAGCCCACCAGCTTCGCGTGCGTGCCATAGCGCTCGCGCGCGAGCTGGCCCAGATTGAGCTCGCCGATGTCGCCCATCTGCGTGGCGCGCGCGTCGCCCAGATGCGAGTTGTGCGCCCACACCACGATTTTCGCGCCGCCCGCCGTGGCCCGCAGATGCCCGGCCAGGGCCTCGAGCGTTTCCATCATGTGCGTGTCGCGCACGTTCCACGACTCGACCCGGCCGCCGAACATCGACCGGTAATATTTCTCCGCGTTCTGCACCAGCCGCGCGTTCTGCTCGGCCATGAAATACTCGTCGGCCGCCACGCGCCCGTCGCGCGACGCGTACTCCGCCGCCTTGCGCCGCAATTCCACCAGCTGCGCCACGACATCGTCTTCGCACGAGCGTGAGATGCCGACAGTCGCGGCATAGCCGTACGACTGTGAGTCCTCACCGAAATCCTCGAAGCACCCGTAGCGATAGCGCGCGCGTTCGGCGCCGGCGGGATCCACCGTGCGCAGATAGGCGAGCACGGCGTTGACCGATGTGTGCAGGCTGTACAGATCGAGGCCGTAGAAGCCCGCGCGGCCGGCCGGCGGCCGGGGCTCGTTGAAGTCGCGCAGCCACTGGAGAAACGCCACGACGTCGCGGTTGCGCCACATCCAGCGCGGGAAGCGCGTGAAGTCGCCGAGCGCCTGCTCGGCGTCGCCGTCGGCGCTCTCGTGCCGCACCCAGCGATTGGCGCGGTACGCATCGGGCCAGTCGGCTTCGACCGCCACCGCGTTGAAGCCGTAGCCGAGAATCAGCGCCTTCGTCAGCTCGGCGCGCGCATGGTAGAACTCGAGCGTGCCGTGCGACGCCTCGCCGATCAGCACGACGCTTGCGCTGCCGAGATGATCGAGCAGCGGCCCGAAGCCGTCGGGCCGCGCTTCGAAGTGCACCGCGGCATCACGCACGGCGTCGACGGCGTGCCCGCGCATCATCGCGCGCCCTGCGCGAGCGATGCCGCGTGTGTGCGCAGCAGGTCGCGCACCTCCTCGTCGGTGGTCTGCGAAAAGTCCTGATACCAGAGGCCGACGGCGGAGAAGGGCTCCGGGGTCTGCGCGCACACGACCTCGTCGGCGATGGCGCGGAAGTCGGCGCACGTCGAGGGCGCGCCTACCGGGGCGGCGACGATGACGCGCGCGGGGCCGTGGCGGCGCACGGCTTCCACCGCCGCCCGCATGGTCGACCCCGTGGCGAGGCCGTCGTCCACAAGAATCACGGTCTTGCCGGCAAGGTCGACGGCCGGATGGTTCTGGCGATACTCGCGCTCGCGCCGCTCGAGCTCCGCCTGCTCGGCGCGTGCCACGCGTTCGATGGCCTCCGCGCTGACGCCATACATCTGCACCACGTCGTCGCTCAGCACGCGGATGCCGCCGGAGGCAATTGCGCCCATCGCGAACTCGGGATGCCCGGGCATGCCGAGTTTGCGGACCAGGAAGATGTCGAGCGCGGCGCCGAGCGCTTCGGCCACTTCGAAGCCGACGGGTACGCCGCCGCGGGGCAGGGCGAGCACCACGACGCCGGGCTTGCCGGCGTGGTGCTTGAGGAGCGCGCCGAGCGCGGCGCCCGCTTCATGGCGATCGGCGAAGCGCGGAGTCCATTGATCAGCCACGGGTGAGCTGGAAGCACGAGTCGTTCCCGGCCCTTACGGATGAGCGTTTCTGCGAGTCCGGAGTGGATGAGCCGTGGCTGATTCTGCGTCGAAGTGCCGCAAGTTGTTGCCCCGCGCGCGGCACCCGCGCTGCACTGACGGGCTACCGTGCGCTATCCCGCTCTTTCCGCCTGCCTCGCGCTGATGGCCGGGTCGCTCGCCGCGCTGGTGCTGCCGGGCGGCGCGCTGCCGTGGCTGGCGGCAGCCGGTGTCGCGGCGTGGCAGGTCGCGCTGCTGGCGCTGGTCGCGGCGCGCGCGCTGTTGTTCGTTGCGGCGGCCCTCGCCTCGATCGCGCTCTCGGCGGCCGCGGCCACGCAGCATGCCGACGCGCAGCGGCGCCAGGCGCCGATCCGATCGCTCGTGCCCTTGGAGGACGCCGGCCCGTCACGCGGCGGCGAGCCGGTGATTATCGATGGCGTCCTCGCCGCGGATGCGTCGGTCGCCGAGGATCGCACGACCTTGCGCGTGCACGTCGAGCGGGTCCGGTGGGGCAGGGGCGAGCTGGCCCTGCCGGGCACCATCGTGGTGTCGGTCGGCGGCGCGCCGGATCCGGATCGCGCGCGCGCGTGGACGCGCGGGCGCCGCATCCGGGCGCCGGTGCTGCTGCGGCGGGCGTCGCGCTATATGAATGATGGCGTGGCCGACGCCGAGCAGGCGTCGCTGCGGCGCGGCATTGCGCTGCTCGGCTCCATCAAGAGCGCGTCGCTGGTGGAGATCACGGCGCGAGGGCCCTGGTGGCAGGAGCTGCTGGCGGCGGGACGCCGGCGCGTGCGCGACGCGATTGCGCGCGCCTGCCGCGCGGACCCGGAAGCGGGCGGCGTCGTAACGGCCATCCTCATCGGCGATCGCGCGGGGCTCTCGGCCGACGTCGAGCGGCGCATGCAGCGCGCCGGCACGTACCACGTCATCGCGATTTCGGGCGGCAACGTCGCGCTGTTTGCCGCGCTCGCCTGGGGCCTGTCGCGCGCCGTGCTGCGATCGCGGCGGCTCGCGCTCGCGTCAGCCTTCGTCATCGTGGCGGCCTACGGCCTGCTGGTCGGAAGCGGCGCGTCGGTGGGACGCGCCATCGCCGCCGCGCTGCTGTTCCTGGCGGCCACGCTCGTGGATCACCGCACGCCGCCCATGAACGTGCTGGCTGTCGTCGGCATCATTTTCCTGCTGTGGGATCCGCTCGCCCTCACGGATCTCGGGTTCCTGCTCTCGTTCGGCGCCACCGCCGGCATTCTGCTGTGGGTGCCCGGCTGGGTGGCGTGGATGCGCGCGCGCGTGGCGGCTGCTGCCGTCCGTCCCTTCACCGCGCGCCTCATCCTGATCGTCGCGGGCCTGCTGGCCGCGACGATGGCGGCGGAGATCGCGCTGTTGCCGGTGCAGGCGTCTGCGTTTCACCGGGTGACGATCGCCGGCCTCGCGCTCAACTTCATCGCGATTCCCGCGATGGCGCTGGTGCAGGTGGCGGGCATCGCGGTGGTGGCCTGCGATCTTGCCGGCTTGCCGTCACTGCTTGCGGCAGCCGCAGCGGCTGCGCGCGTGGGCGCCCGCGCGCTGATGGATTCCGCCGGCCTTGTGGACATGGTGCCGTCGCTCACCTGGCGCGTGGCCGCGCCGGCGTCATGGCTGGTCGGCGCGTATGTCGCCTCGTGCGGCATGCTCGCCTGGCAGCGCCGCGCCCGCGTGCATGCGCGCGTGTTGTGGACGCTCATCGCCGCGGCCGCGGCGCTCGCCATGATCGTCTCGGCGCCCGGACGACCCCCGCCTGCGGGATGGCTCAGAGTCACGATGTTCGACGTGGGGCAGGCCGAGGCAATTGCGGTGCGGCTGCCGTCGGGACGAACGGTGCTGATTGATGCGGCCGGGCCCTCCGAGCGCTTCGACATCGGCGATCGCGTGCTCGTGCCGGCCCTGCTGGCTCGCGGCGCGACGCGGCTGCACGCACTCGCCATCACGCACGCCGACGTCGATCATGCCGGCGGCGCGCAGGCGGTGCTCACGGATCTGCGTCCCGATCGCGTGCTTACCGGCGTGACGCCGCCGCTGCACCGCGAGAGCAACATTCTTGCGGATGCCGCCTTTGCCGCGGGCGCATCGGTGGAAGCCCTTCGAGCGGGAGGGTCGCTCATGATGGACGGCGTGCTGTTTCGCGTGCTGCATCCGCCGCCTCCCGGCTGGGAACGGCAGAAGGTGCGGAACGACGACTCGCTGGTGATCGAGCTGCTCTTCGGCCGCGTGTCGGTGTTGTTGACCGGCGATGCCGGCGAGGACGTCGAGCAGATCGTCGCGCCGCAGCTGACGCCCTCGCGGCTGCGCATCCTCAAGGTGGGCCATCACGGCAGCCGCACGTCGACGTCAGCCGCGCTGCTGGCCGCCGCGCGTCCGGCCGCCGCGCTGATCAGCGCAGGCCGCGGCAACTTCTATGGCCATCCGTCGCCGGTGGTGACGGCGCGCCTGCGCGCGGCGGGCGTCGAAACGTTCCGCACTGATCGCGACGGCCAGATTGACGTGGCGTCGGACGGCCGGCAGGTGGTCATCACGACGCGCATGGGGCGGCGTTGGGCGGTGGCGGCGCGATAACGCCGCCGGCGTCAGCGCCGGTAGCGATGCAGCAGGCCGTCGATGCGGCGCACGATCGAGTGAATCGGTTCTTCTTTCGACGCCATCGGCCAGCCGCCGATGCGCCCGCCGCTCGCGCGGATGTCGTCGGGCTTCACGAGCGCCGACAGAAACAGCAGGGGCACGTCGCGAAGGCTGTCGTCCGCGGCGAGGGCAGCCGCCACATCGGCGCCGCCCATGCCGGGCATGTAGATGTCGCACACGATCAGGTCGGGCTCGAGTTCGCGGGCGAGGTCGATGCCTGCCTCTCCGCTGTCGGTGGTCGTGACGCGGAAGCGGCCGGTGTGTTCGAGGCGGGTTTTCAGGAGCGCAAGCGCATCGTGATCATCGTCAATCACGAGCACACGCACGAGGGCTTCGTCCATCTGCAGCCGGTGCCGCTGGGTCTCGGTAACGGTCCGCCGCGACCCATAATCGTGCAGCATCGATCTCCTTGAAAGGGAGCCGTGAGGCTGGGGACTGACGGCGAGTGTACCATAGCGAACCCAACTGCAAGCTCGAGCATGAGGACCTTCCGCGACCACTTCTCGGCCGGCTCAGCCGGATACGCCAGGTTCCGCCCGCGCTACCCGGCGGCGCTGTTCGACTGGATCGCGGACGAGAGTCCCGCGCGCGAACGCGCGTGGGATTGCGCGACCGGCTCCGGACAGGCGGCCGAAGGCCTCGCGCCGCTGTTCGACATGGTCGTGGCCACCGACGCCAGCGCCGCCCAGCTTCAGGCGGCGGCGCGCCTGCCGCGCGTGCACTACATCCGCTGCACGGCTGAAGCCACGGGGCTCGCCACCCACTCCGTCGACGCCATCGTCGTCGCCCAGGCCGTGCACTGGTTCGACATGGCGGGGTTTTTCGCGGAAGCGGCGCGCGTGGCGCGACCGCGCGCGCTGGTCGCGGTGTGGACCTACGGCAATCCCTCCGTCGACTCCGCGGTCGACGCGCCGCTCGCGCACTTCTACCGCGACATCGTCGGCGCGTACTGGCCGCCGGAGCGGCGCATGATCGAGCGCATGTATCAGGATGTGCACCTGCCGTTCGCGCCGGTGAAAGTCCCCGACGTGCCGCTGGAAATTCCCATGACCCTCGAGGAGTTTGGCGGCTATGTGGGCACGTGGTCGGCGGTGCAGCGCTATCGCGAGCTGCGGGGGAGCGATCCGGTGCCCGCGTTCGTCGAGGCGCTGGCGCCTGTGTGGGGCGATCCCGCGTCAGCCAGGCTGACGCGCTGGCCGCTGGCGATTCTCGCCGGCCGGGCCTAGAATCTCGCCATGATCCTTTCCGTCCTTACGCTGATGCTGGCGATGCAGCAGCCCGCGCTTCGCGCGGGCGAGGTGCTCGTGCGCTTCGAGACGAGCCTCGGCGTCATCGACATCGCCGTCGACACCGCGAGCGCGCCCGCGACAGCCGCCAATTTCCTGAAGTACGTCGACGGCGGGTTCTACGATCAGGGACGGTTCCATCGCGCGACGCGCGAGAGCAACTACACGCCGCAGCTGCCCAACAAGCCGCTCCTGGAGGTGGTGCAGGCCGGCATCAATCCGGCTCGCCGCGCCGAGGGCTTTGGGAGGATTCCGCTCGAGCGCACGTCTGTCACTGGGCTGAAGCACATCGTGGGCGTCGTCTCGATGGCGCGCGCGCCGGGCGCCGACACCGCCACGTCCGACTTCTTCATCTGCCTCAACGATCAGCCGTCGCTCGATTTCGGCGGCCTGAGGTTCGACGATGGGCAGGGGGCGGCGGCGTTTGGGCGGGTGGTCGCCGGCATGGATGTGGCGCGGAAGATTCAGCAGCAGCCGGTCGAAGCCCAGCGCCTCACGCCGCCGATCACGATCAGCAAGGCCTCGCGCGTACAGCGTTAGCGTACGGCTCAGCGCTGTCGCCGCTTTTTGCTTGCCGCTTTGTCTTTCGTCTTTAGTCTTTCGTCTTCAGTCTTGACCGTCCGCCAGACGTCCTCCATCTCCTCGAGTGAGGCCTGCGCGAGCGGGCGCTGAGCCTCCTCGAACTTCCGCTCGAGCGCCTGGAAGCGCTGCGTGAACTTTTCGTTCGCCTCGCGCAGCGCCGACTCGGGCTCGATGCCGAGCTTGCGCGCGAGGTTGGCGATTGAGAACAGCAGGTCGCCCATCTCCTCGTTGGCGTGGCGGCGATCGCCCTTGTCGACGGCCTCGCGCAGCTCGCGGACTTCTTCTTCAATCTTGAGCACGACATCCGCGGGGGTGGGCCAGTCGAAACCGACGGCCGCGGCGCGCGAGCTGATTTCGTGCGAGCGCAGCAGCGACGGCAGCGCGCGCGGCACGCCGCGCAGCACGGACTGCTGCTCGCCCGCGTGTTTCTGCTCGCGCGCTTTGATCTGCTCCCACTGCTCGAGGACCTGATCGGGGGTCGCAGGCCTCGCAGGCCTGAAGGCCTGCGCTACCGCCGGCCCCGCAGGCCTGACGGCCTGCGCTACCCCGGGCGCCACCCCCATCGCGGCCGCGGCGGCTTCCTCGCCGAACACGTGCGGGTGGCGGCGAATCAGTTTCGCGTTGATGGCGTCGATGGCGTCCGCGATGGTGAAGCGTCCCTCGTCGGCGGCGATCTGCGCGAGGAACACCGCCTCGAACAGGAAGTCGCCGAGCTCGGCGCGCAGCGCGTCGATGTCGCCGCGATCGATGGCCTCGAGCACCTCGTAGGTTTCCTCGAGGACGAACGGCCGCAGCGATTCGAACGTCTGTTTGCGGTCCCACGGGCAGCCGCGCGGCGCCCGCAGCGTCTGCATGATCTCCACGAGCGTCTGGAACCGTTCCGCCGCGGCCCTGGCCACGGCGGCTTTCGAGCGTTTCGCCGCCATGCCTGTTAATATCGTGCAGATGGCTCAGGAAGTCTCGTTCAACGCGCTGGTGATCTCGCTGGCCTCGTCGGCGGCGGTGCATTTCGGGGATCTTGGGGATCCCGTCACCGGCGAGAAGCAGCCGCCCAATCTGCTTGCGGCGCGCCATGCGATCGACCTGCTGTCGATCCTCGAGGAGAAGACGAAGGGCAACCTCACCGAGGAAGAGCAGCAGGTGCTGAAGCAGGTGCTCGTCGAGCTGCGCATGCGGTTCGTGCAGCTGGCCACCGGAAAGACCACCTAGCGTGCGCGTCACGGTGCTCGGCAGCGGCACGTCGCACGGCGTGCCGATGATCGGCTGCCGCTGCGCAACCTGCCGATCCGAGGATCCGCGCGACAAGCGCACGCGGCCCTCCATCCTGATCGAGCTGCCGGCTCTGAGCGAGGGCCGGAGCCCCGGGTCGAACGGCTTCCGGCTGCTCGTCGACACCTCCACCGATTTCCGCCTGCAGGCGTTGCGCGAGGGGCTCGATCGCGTCGACGCGATCTTCTACACGCATCCCCATGCCGATCACATCTTCGGCTTCGACGAGCTGCGCCGTTTCAATCACCTGACGCGCCTGCCGCTGTCCGCCTACGGCGCGGCAGACACGATCGAGGCGATTCGGCGGACGTTTGCGTATGCCTACGATCCGGGGGCGCCGAAGGGTGGTGGCGTGCCCGACGTGCGGCTCTGGCACGTCGCCGGCCCGTTCAGCATGGCGGGCCACGACATCACGCCCGTGCCGGTGATGCACGGCACCACGCCGGTCAATGGCCTGCGCGTTGGACATTTTGCGTATCTGACTGACTGCAATCACATTCCACCCGCGTCGATGGCGCTGCTCGAGGGTGTCGAGGTGCTGGTGCTGGATGCGCTGCGGCGCAAGGCGCACCCCACGCATTTCACGCTGGAGCAGGCCGTGACCGTGGCGCGCGCGGTGGGCGCGCGCCAAACGTATTTCACGCACATGGCGCACGATCTTCCGCACGCCGAGACCTGCGCCGCGCTTCCGGCCGGCATGGCGCTGTCATACGATGGCCTGGTGATCGCGTGCAGATAGTCCGTTTCCCCGGCGACGGCCGGCCGGTGCGCTGGCGCGAGCCGGTGGTGGCGCTCGGCAACTTCGACGGCCTGCACCGCGGCCACATGAAGATCATCGATCGGGTGCGCCGCCGCGCCGCGGAGCGCGCGGGCACGGCGGTCGTGATGACCTTCGATCCCCACCCGCCGCGCGTGGTGCGGCCCGACAAGGCGCCGCCGCTGATCATGACGCTCGAGCAGAAGCTCGAGGCCTTCGAGCGCGCGGGCATGCAGGGCGTGGCGATTGTCGACTTCACGCGCGAGATGTCGGGTTGGCCGCCCGCGCGCTTCGTCGAGTCGGTGCTGGTCGAGTGGCTGCGCGCGAGTGAGGTGTGGGTGGGCGCGAACTTCCTGTTCGGCCACGATCGCGCCGGCAACTTTTCGCTGCTGCGCACGCTCGGCGAGCAGCACGGCTTCCGCGCCGAGAAGATCGACCCCGTGCGCTACAAGGACTTCGTCGTCTCGAGCACGCGCGTGCGGCGGCTCATTGCCGAAGGGCGCGTCGACGAGGCGGCGGCGCTGCTTGGCCATCATCACTTCGTCGACGGCCTCATCGTGGCGGGCGATGGCCGCGGCCGGCAGATTGGCGTGCCTACGGCGAATCTGCGCACCGCCAACGAGCTGCTGCCCGAGCGCGGCGTGTACGCGACCTGCGCGCTGCTCAAGCCGATCGGGGCGGCAACCGGCGACGCTGAGAGCAGCGGTGCGGCCGAACGGGTCGCCTATCCGGCCGTTACCAACATCGGCGTCCGGCCCACCTTCGGGGGCACGGATGTCGTCCATGTCGAGACCCATGTGCTCGACTTTGCCGACGCGCACCGGCAACCACCGGCCGACAACCGGCAACCGGATCTCTACGGCCAGTCCATGCGGCTGCTGTTCGTGCAGCGGATCCGCGAGGAGCGCGCGTTCGACGGCGTCGCGGCGCTCACCACGCAGATCCGCGCGGACATCGAAACCGCGCGGGCCCTGTTCCGTCAGGTTTCGCTATAAAATTGGTGAATTGAAGGACCTGGCTTTCGAGTTGTCGGTGCCGTCCGATCCGGCCTTCCGCCCGCTGGCGTCCGACGCGGCCGGAAAATACGGCGAGACGCTCGGCCTGCCCGAGCAGGAAGCGGGCGCGCTGGTGGTGTCGACGCGCGAAGCCGTCGACCTGGCCGCAGGCGCCGGCGCCGGCAGCGACGTGACGGTCGCGGTTTGCCGCGCCGGCGATCAGCTCGAGCTCACCGTCAGCGGCGGCGGCGAGTCATCCACGCTCTCGCGCAGCCTCGCGGCCGCGAAGAGCACCTGAGGAAAGCCGAGCGCGCTACCGCGCGCGAGGCTCTGGCCTGAGGCCTGGAGCCCGGAGCCTGGAGCCTGTCTGTGATGCGCCTGTACAACACCCTCACTCGAACGGAAGAAGAGTTCGCGCCCGCCGACGGCCGCACTGTCCGCATGTATACGTGCGGCCTGACCGTGTATGCGCGCGGGCACATCGGCAACTTCCGATCGTTTGTGTGCGTCGACGTCCTGCGCCGCGCGCTGCGGCACCAGGAAGGCTTCGCGATGCGCCACGTCATGAACTTCACCGACGTGGACGACAAGACGATTGCCGAGGCGGAGAAGGCCGGCGTGCCGCTGCGCGAATACACCACGCGCTATGTGGAGGCCTTTCGCGAAGACGCCGAGGCGCTCGGCCTCGAGTGGCCCGAAGAGACGCCGCGCGCCACCGACGAGCCCAACCTGCGCGCGATGGCCGACATGATTCTCGAACTTGGCCGCAACGGCCACACGTACGAGAGCGAGGGCTCGACCTATTTCAAGATTTCCACGCTGCCCGGGTACGGCAAGCTCGCGCGGCTCGACGTGCAGGGCATGGAGGCCGGCGCGCGCGTGGACACCGACAAGTACGACAAGGAAGACCCGCGCGACTTCGTGCTGTGGAAGGCGACCAAGCCGGGGGAGCCGACGTGGGACTACGGGTGCGGGCCGGGCCGGCCCGGCTGGCACATCGAGTGCTCGGCGATGGCGCTGCGCCTGCTCGGCGAGCCGCCGATCGATCTGCACACCGGCGGCGTCGATCTGATCTTTCCGCACCACGAAAACGAGATTGCGCAGGCCGAAGGCGCGCGCAGGAAGCCGTTCGTGCGCTTCTGGTTCCATGTCGAGTTCCTCAACCTCGACAACGAGAAGATGTCGAAATCGCTCGGCAACATCTTCACGGTGCGCGACGTGCTCGACCGCGGCCACCGCGCCTCGGCGCTCCGCTATGTGCTGCTGTCGTCGCACTATCGCAAGCAGCTGAAGTTCAACTGGGAGACGCTGGCCCAGGCCGAGGAAGCGCTGAAGCGGCTGTCCGATTTCATGGCGCGGCTCGAAAACAGGCCAGAGACCAGAGACCAGAGGCCAGAGGCCGGAATTGAAGGCGAGCTCGCAAACGCCCGCGAAGCCTTCCGCTCGCATATTGCCGCTGACCTGAACACCGCCGGCGCGCTTGGCGTGATGTTCGATCTCGTGCGCGTGCTCAACGCGAAGATTGACGCCGGCGCGCTGTCGGGCGCCGACGTGCCGGCCGTGCGCGGGCTGTTCGACGAGTTCGACGCCGTGCTCGGCGTCATGGCCCTCCGGCGCAGGGAAGACGCGGCGCCGCCGATTCCGCAGGGCGAGATCGACGCGGCGATTGCCGCGCGGCAGGACGCGCGCCGCAACCGCGATTTCGCCGCCGCCGACCGCATTCGCGCCGAGCTCGATCAAAAAGGGATAATTCTCGAAGACACCGCATCAGGGACGAAGTGGAAACGCAAATAATGACCAACGCGCCGCAGATCAAAACCGCTCTTCCGGGCCCCAAAGCCAAAGCCATCGTCGACCGCGACACCAAAGCAGTGTCGCCGTCCTACACGCGGGACTATCCGCTCGTCATCGCGCGCGGCGAGGGCGCGATCGTCGAGGATGTCGACGGCAACGTCTTCATCGACCTGGCGGCCGGCATCGCGGTCACCGGCACGGGGCACGCGCATCCGGATGTGGTCAAGGCGGTCACCGATCAGGCGCAGAAGTTCCTGCACATGTCGGGCACGGACTTCTATTACGAGCTGCAGATCAAGGTAGCGGAGGAGATTGGCCGCATCACGCCGATTGACGGGCCGGTGAAGGCCTTCTTTGGCAACTCCGGTACTGAGGCGGTCGAAGCCTGCGTGAAGCTGGCGCGCAACCACTCGAAGCGCCACAACATCGTGGCGTTCCTGGGATCCTTTCACGGCCGCACACTCGGATCGCTGGCGCTGACGTCGAGCAAGGCGTTTCAGCGCACCGGCTTCGGGCCGATGATGCCCGGCGTGTATCACACGCCGTACGCCAACCCGTATCGCCCCGTCGTCGGCGAGCCGGGCGAGGCGTCGGCCGACGCGGCCATCAACTATCTCGAGGATCAGATCTTCACGCATCTCGTGTCGCCCGACGAGGTGGCCGCCATCGTCGTCGAGCCCGTGCAGGGTGAGGGCGGGTATGTGGTGCCGCCGGCGTCCTTCCTGCAGCGCCTGCGCGAGATCGCGGACAAGCACGGCATTCTGCTGGTCGCTGATGAAGTGCAGTCGGGCATGGGCCGCACGGGCAGGATGTTCGCCTGCGAGCATTTCGGCCTGAAGCCCGACATGATGTCGATTGCGAAGGGCATCGCCTCGGGCCTGCCGCTCGGCATCTGCGCGGCGAAGGCCGACATCATGGACTGGAAGCCGGGCGCGCACGCGAGCACGTTCGGCGGCAATCCGCTCAGCTGCGCCGCGGCACTCGCGACGATCAAAGTGCTCGAAGAGGGCGTGATCAAGAACGCGGCGGACGTGGGCGGATATCTGAAGGAGCAGCTCACGGGCCTGATGGACAAGCACCCGATCATCGGCGACGTGCGCGGCCTCGGCCTGATGCTCGGCGTCGAACTGGTGCGCGACCGCAAGACGAAGGAGCGCGCCGTCGAAGAGCGCAACGCCGTCGTGCAGGAGATGTTCCAGAGGGGCCTGCTGATTCTGGGCGCGGGCCGCAACGCCGTGCGCTTCGCGCCGCCGCTGGTGCTGACCCGGGAACAGGCCGACACCACGGTGCGCCTGTTCAGCGAGTCGCTGAGCGCCGTCGAGAAACAGTTCAAACGGTAGCGCAGGCCTTCAGGCCTGCGGATCCAGCCTGCGCGCAGGCACGCCGATTGAACCCGCCGGTGCATGCCCGACACGCACCGGCAGGAACTCGGAATTCTCGGGGAAAACCTCGCGGTCGACGAGCTGCGATCGCGAGGGTACGCAATACTCGCCAGGCGCCATCGCTCGCGCTATGGCGAAATCGACATCATCGCCGAGCAGGGCCCCGTCGTGGTCTTCATCGAAGTGAAGCTGCGCACCACGGACCTGTTCGGCGAGGCCTTCGAGGCGATCCCGCGCTGGAAGCAGCGGCGCATCATCACGGTGGCGCTCGACTACCTGTCGCGCAACCACCTGCTCGACCGCCCGGTGCGCTTCGACGTGGCCGCCATCGACCAGCGCGCCGGCGTGTTGACGGTCGAGATCATCGAAGACGCCTTCACCGAAGACGGGTAACCGCCTCATGCTTGCCCTGATCGCATGCTCTGACTTACAATCAAGGGTCTGAAGAACGCGGGAATAACTCAGTGGTAGAGTGCGACCTTGCCAAGGTCGAAGTCGCGGGTTCGAATCCCGTTTCCCGCTCCAAACTTTTTGCCGGGGGCCCCTGCACCCCGGCTGGCGCGCTTCACTCCGCGGCCGCTTCGCCGGCCGCTCCGTTCCGCGCGCGATCTTTCTCAGCAGCGGTTGTCCGGCCCGCACCAAACCCGTCAGCCCTGACGTAGACTGATCCTTCCAAGGGGCGCCGTCGCCAAGTGGTAAGGCAGAGGTCTGCAAAACCTCCATCTCCGGTTCAAATCCGGACGGCGCCTCCAATTTCCATCACACGAACCCGCATCGCACCAGCAGATCGCGGAAGCGCGGTTCGGTCCGAACCGGATCCCACTTCGGATCAACCGTCAGAAAAATCAGGTGGGTATCGCGCGCGTCGTAGGCGCGCCCGAGCCATTCGAACGCGGCGTCCCACTCTCGCAGCCCCGCATGCACCACGGCGAGCGCGTAGGGTGGGACGTACCGGGTGCGGACGGCGGCCTCGAGCGCGTTCAGGATTTGGCGCGCCTCGTCGGCGCGGCCGGCCCTGCCAAGAAAATAGCCTCGCAGCGACATGGCCTTGCTGTTCTGTTCGGACAGCCGCGCGGCGGATGCCAGGGCCTCGAGCGCGCGATCGGTGTCGCCGAATTCGCCATACGCCTGTCCCAGCATGATGTAGCCGATCCAGAACTCGGGGTCGAGCACGATCGACCGCTGCGCGAGTTCCAGCGCCCCGCGATAGTCACGCGCCTGGAAGGCAATCTGGGATGAGATGGCAAACATGGTGGGCGACAGCGGCTCGATCTCGCGCGCGCGGAGCGCCACCGCCGCGGCCGCGTCGTGGCGTTGGCGCTGTGACAGCGCGTGCGCGAGCGTCATGTGCGCCTGCGCGAAGCGCGAATCCAGCGCCACGGCGCGCGTCAGGCTCGTTTCCGCCGCCGCCCAGTCCCACTCGCAACACCAGTTGATGAACCCCGACGCGTACTGCGCTTCGGCCAGGGCCGGGTCGAGCCGCAGGGCCTCCATCGCGGCGCGCTGCGCAATCGGCCTCGCGACCCGCGCGTCGGCATCGCTGTTGAGGATTCGTGCCGCGTGCGTTCTCGCAATCCCGGCCCACGCAAGCGCGTATCGGGCATCGAGCGCCGTTGCCTGCTCGTAATATTCGATCGCGCGCGCGGTGGCCTGCGGCGTTCGGCGATCCTCGAAGTTCCGGCCGCGCAGGTACAAGTCGTACGCGCCCGCATTCCGGGTCTGCCGCCGCGCAAGCGTCTCCAGGCGCTCGGGCGAAAGCCGCAGACGAACCTGCTCCGCGATGGCCGCGCTCAGTTCCTGTTGAAGCCCCAGCAGGCTGTCCGGCCGGCGAGCGTACGAGTGCGACCAGATCTGCAGCTGGTCGGAGGCGCGGATCAGGCGCACCAGCGCGCGGACGATGCCGTGCTCAATCCTGATGGAGCCTTCGAGCAGGTAGTCCGCCTGCAGTTCCTGACCGATGAGCGCGGCTGACTTGCTCGTGCCCTTGTAGCCGCGCGTCGAGGTCCGCGCAACCACACGCAGCCCCTCAGGATCGATCTGGCTGAGAGAAACATTCGCTTCCTCCTCCAGCCCGCCGGCCAGGTACTCGCGGTCGGGATCGCCGCTCAGGTTTTCGAACGGCAGCACCGCCAGAGTGACCGGCGACCGTGACGACTCGTCATCGCGGCCTGCCCACAGCATCGCCCCGATGAGCGAGCCGGCGGCAAGCAGTCCTGCGATCACCCATGCCGTCCTCCGCCGCACCTGGGGCCGCACGGGGACAGGGGACTCGACGGGCTGAGTCGCGTCCGCGCCGGCGGCTGCGGCGGCAGTCTGCGACGACGCTGACACGACCTGCACGTCGGCAATGAACCGGTAGCCCCGGCCTTGCAGCGTCTCGACGAACCTGGGCGCCTCGGCCGAATCTCGAAGGGCCATCCGGATTTTCCGGATGGCGGTGTGGACGCCTGTCTCGACGTCCACGAAGACGTCGCTGCCCCAGAGCTGCTCGATGATCTCGCCCTTCGCAACCAGCTGCCCGCGGCGCCGGACGAGCAGCATGAGCAAATCCATCGGCTGGCGCTCGAGGCGGACCAGATGGCCGCCGCGACGCAGCTGGAACGAGGACGCGTCGAGCTCGAATTCGCCGAAGCGAAAGCTCTCCTGCACCTCCACAGCGTGCCACAAGTCTCGATAGCTGTGCGGCTTACAGGGTCAGACGTTCTGCAGGCCTTCTGCAGCCCGCCTCCATGGTCTGCAACCCGCCCAAGCCGCGACGATGGCCGCGAGCCGGAGCACAACGCCCGGCCCATTCGCGGCCGGCCATCCGGGCCGGCGGGAGGTTTCGATGAACCGTACGATCATGAGAGTCGCGTGCATTCTGTCCATGTCCGGAGGCCTGCTTGCCCTGCCCGGTGCTGGTGCTGCGGCCCAGACGAGAAACGCCAGGGAGGGCATCGTCGGCACCTGGCTCGTGGAGGTCACGCTGCGCAACTGTGAAACCAACGCCCCCCTGCACACCGACAACGCGGTGATTTCGTTTCATTGGGGCGGCACCATCAGCGAAAGCGCGCGCGGCGCGGCGTTCGCGCCGGGCCAGCGCGGCGCCGGCCATGGGTCGTGGATCCATCATGGCGCCGGCATCTACGCCCAGAAGCTGATCGCTCCGGTCACGTACGACACGCAGCCGAACCTGCCGGGCACCCCCACCTTCGACCCGACCCGCCCCGCGGGACCGGGATTCTTCGCCGGGTGGCAGACCGTGACGCACACGCTTCAGCTCAAGGGAGACGAGCTCGTGTCGAGCGGCACGAATGCCTTCCATCGCTTCGATGGCAGCGTGTACCGCACGGGCTGTTCGACGGCTGTCGCCAGGCGCTTCGAATAAACCCGGGTGCAGGGCAGCCGGCCGGGCTGCCCTGCACACCTGCCCGGCGGTTTCACGTCTGGCAACACGCAGGGGATAATCCTTGCGCATGAAGGTCCTTCGACCCGCAATTTCAGTCCTTATTCTCGGCGCGGCGGTTTCCGCGCAGGCGCCGCAGCCATCCAAAGCCGGACCGATCTTCGTCGACGGCCAGGCGCAGGTCGTCCCCGCGTTCGAGGACGAGAAACAGTGGATTCGGCAGACGCTGTGGGTCGAGACCGAGTTCGACTCGGACGGCGACGGCAGGCGCGATCGCGTCTACGTCGATGTCACGCGGCCGCGGCAGACCGATACCGAGGGCCTCAAGGTGCCGGTCATCTATGAGTCGTCGCCTTACTACGCAGGCACGTCCGGCGATCGCAAGTTTCTCTGGGACGTGAAGCAGGAGCTCGGCACCGCGCCGCCGGCCCGCACATCGCAGCCGGGAGTAGCGTTTCGCGCCGAGCGTCCCGCGGTTTCCAACTCGCATGTCAGCACGTGGGTTCCGCGCGGCTTTGCCGTCGTGCATTCCGACGCGCCCGGCACGGGCCTCTCCACAGGATGCCCGACTGTCGGTGGCGCGCCCGAGCAACTCGCGCCGAAGGCCGTCATCGACTGGCTCAACGGCCGCGCGAAGGGCTTCACGGCGCGCGACGATGGCGAGGAGGTGAGCGCGACGGGGTGGTCCACCGGCAAGGTCGGGATGACCGGCACGTCCTACAACGGCACCATCCCGCTCGCGGCGGCCGTCACCGGCGTGCAAGGTCTCGAGGCCATCATTCCGATCGCGCCCAACACGTCCTACTACCACTACTACCGCTCGAACGGCTTGATTCGGCACCCGGGCGGATGGCTTGGGGAGGACATCGACTTCCTCTACGACTTCATCAACAGCGGCGACCCTGCGCGCCGCGCCGTCTGCAACGCGCGCTATCGCGATGGCGAGTTCGCCGAAGATCGCGATCGCGTGCACGGCGATTACAACGCCTTCTGGATGTCGCGCGATTTGCTGCCGAAAGTCGGCAACATCAAGGCGGCCGTCCTCATGGCGCACGCGTTCAACGACTGGAACGTCGTGCCCGAACACAGCGTGCGCATCATCGACGCGCTCAAAGGGCGCGTGCCGCTGCAGATGTATTTCCATCAGGGCGGACACGGCGGCGCGCCGCCGCTCGAGCGGATGAACCGCTGGTTCACGCGCTATCTGTACGGCGTGCGGAACGGCGTCGAGAACGATCCGAAGGCGTGGATTGTGCGCGAGGGCGATCCTCCGCCGCCCCCGGCTGAAGGCGCGGGACGCGGGCGCGGATCACGTCCGCCGATGCCGGCGCCGACGCCCTATCCCGACTATCCGCATCCCGATGCCGCGCTCGTCACACTGCGCGCGCAGGGTGGCGGCGCGGGCATCGGCGCGCTTGCTCCTGGCGGCGCGGGTAAGCTCGGCACCGAGACGCTCGTCGACAACGTCGAGTTCAGCGGCGCCGCGCTCGCCGCCGCTGAAACGTCGCCGCATCGCCTGCTGTACGCGACGGCACCGCTCACGGCGCCG
Organism: Vicinamibacterales bacterium; assembly: GCA_036675475.1. Taxonomy (GTDB): domain Bacteria; phylum Acidobacteriota; class Vicinamibacteria; order Vicinamibacterales; family SCN-69-37; genus JALYRV01. The sequence goes on along the minus strand of JAKFEY010000034.1, from coordinate 2,357 downwards.
CTGCACATCTCGGGAACGCCGAAGGTCACGATCAAGCTGGCGTCGAGCAAGCCGGCCGCGAATCTGTCCGTATGGCTCGTCGTGCTTCCGTGGACGGACGCGCCGATCGGCCCGTGGAATCTGATTACGCGCGGCTGGGCCGATCCGCAGAACCACGCGGCCCTCACGCGCGGCGGCAACTTCGATTCCGATCGCAAAGGCGAGCCGCTCGTCCCGGGCCGCTTCTATCAGCTGACGTTCAGCCTGCAGCCCGACGATCAGATCATTCCGGCCGGCAAGCGCATCGGCCTCATGATCTTCTCGAGCGATCGCGACTTCACGCTCTGGCCGAAGCCGGGCACCGCGCTCACCATCGACCTCGGCGGCACCTCACTGCAGCTGCCCATCGTCGGCGGCACGGCAGCATGGGGTAGGTCCACCGCCGCCCGCTAGCGAATGCTCGCTGCGGTCGTGTTGAATTCATACAGTGCGGCCCCAAAAGGCCGTCCTGGCGGCGCGGCTCAGCCGCTCCGCGCCGTGCCGGAAGCTGGCCCAACTACTGCTTAACCCGCCGATCGTGAGCCGAGACGCCGTCCAGCGTCTCTCGTCCGTTTACCTCGTCCTTGGAGTTCGCAGATGGGTCGGAAGCTATTTGTAGGGAACTTGCCGTATGACAGCAGCGAGGGTGACCTTCAGGAGCTGTTCGCGCGGCACGGCACGGTCGATTCAGTGACGATCATGAAAGACAACATGACCGGACGCCCGCGGGGGTTCGGGTTCGTGGAAATGTCCACCGACGAGGAAGCAGCGGCGGCGGCGGAGCAGCTCAATGAAGCGGATTTCGGCGGCCGGAAACTCACGGTCAATGAAGCGCGCCCGCGTCCGCAGGGCGGCGGCGGCGGCGGGTTTGGCGGCGGCGGCGGCTTCGGTGGGGGCGGCGGCGGCCGGCGCCCGGGAGGCGGCGGAGGCGGCCGCGGAGGGCGCGGGGGCGGCGGTGGTGGTGGCCCACGCGAGCCGCGGTGGTAACCTTAATGCATGGCCGGACCACGACCAACACATCTGAAGCGGCAGCGCGAGCGCGCGCTTGTCGAACGCCGTAACGAAAAAGCCGCGAAGCGCGAGGCGCAGAAGGCCCAGAAGGCCTCTGCGCCTCCGGTCGCGCCCGGGGAAGATCCCGATCTCGCCGGCATCAAGCCGGGCCCGCAGCCTCGCATGTATGAGCTCGAGGACGAGGAACCGGAAGAAACGACGCAGGGCTGACCCAATCTGTCATACCGCGCGGCGACCATAGCCGCATGGAGCAAGCACAGATTCTCTTTCCCGAGCCGGCACTCACTCCCGACCCTTCCCGTGTGATTCCGTTTGCGCCGCGCCAGCCCCGCAATGGGCGGCGCGCGGGCGAACGCGCGCGCCTCAGCGGCGACGGCCTGGCCCAGCGGTTGAGGCGCGATGTCGAGCGGCAGATTGCGCATCGCCGCCGCATGCTCGCGCACCTGCAGCAGACCGCGCCGGTCGCGGTTGGCGCGTCTGACCGGCGCGAATAGTGCACGTCAATCGCCCCTGGAGGTTGATTGATGAACACTCGCACTGGCTGGGGCCTGGTCGCGCTCGGCGCGGGCCTCATGTATATGCTCGACCCCAACACGGGGCGCCGCCGCCGCGCCATCTCGCGCGACAAGGCCGCGAAGTTCGCGCGCCTCACCGCCGAGCGCGCGCAGGCCATGGCGCGTCAGGCCTCGGATCGGGCGAAGGGGCTCATCGCCGAAGCCCGCGCCTCCGACGAGGAATGGGTGGACGATCAGACGCTCGTCGCGCGCGTGCGCTCCGAGCTCGGTCGCGTCGTCTCGCATCCCGGCTCATTGCATCTCGACGCGGTCGACGGGTGTGTCACGCTTCGCGGGCCGATCTTCGTGTGGGAAGCCGACGCGGCGCTGGCCGCGGTGGAAAACACGCGCGGCGTTTGCGGCGTGGACGATCAGATGACGCGCCACGAACAGCCGGGGAACGTGCCGGGCCTTCAGGGGCACTGAGGGCCGGCCGGGAATTCAGAGTTGGTGAGTTAAGAATTAAGAATTGGTGTCCCTGAGCGTGAAGTAGACCGCGACCGGCAGGAAGATGGCCCACGCCGCGGCCACGGCCTGCAGCGTGGTGTTCGAGAGCAGGGCCATCACGTCGACGTCGAATTGCGGCAGCGCCATCGAGGGCGCATGCAGTGACAGCGCCGCGCCGCGGAGATCCGGCAGCAGCGCGTACAGAATCGGCAGGCCCCAGGCGGCGGCCGCGATCAGCGCGGCCACGCCGCACGACACTGCCAGCCCCTGCACGAAGCCGATGGGCCGCGCCGCGGCGCGCGCCGCCTCGTCGCGGGCGCGCAGCTG
>JAKFEY010000089.1:0-5859 GCA_036675475.1 Vicinamibacterales bacterium | reverse complement strand
TACATGGTGCGCATCTCCGTCGGCGGCCAGACGCTCACCTCATCGGTCCAGGTGCTCGAAGACGTCTGGATGGACAGATAACGCAGGCTGGGACTGCTGCTACGATCGTCGAAACACCATGAGACTTCTTTCGGCGATCGTCGCAGCAGCCGTTTCCGCGTCCGTTCTCGGCGCGCAGCAACAACAGCCCACGTTCCGATCGGGCGCGAAGACGGTGGCGATCTTTGCCACCGTGCTCGACGGCAACGGGCGGCTCGTGCCGGGGCTCGAGATGGAGGACTTCGAAGTCCTCGACGAGGGCAAGCCGGTGCAGATCACGCTGTTCGACAACCAGGTGCAGCCGTTCACGGCCGCGCTGGTGCTCGACACGAGCGGCAGCATGACGGCCAACATCGGGCGCGTGCAGGAAGCCGCCGAGCAGTTCGTCATCCGCATGCTGCCGGCCGACAAGACGGCCGTGGCCTACTTCAACGATCAGTTGTTCTTCAGCCCGCAGTTCACGTCCGATCGCGACGCGCTCTCGCGATACATCCGCACCGAGATGCGGTTCGGCAACGCCACGGTGCTGTGGGACGCCATCGACGCCGCCATGGACCGGCTCGAGCCGGTCGACGGGCGCAAGGTCGTGGTGGCGCTCACCGACGGCGACGACTTCGGCAGCAAGACGGACTTCGACGAGGTGCGCGACCGCGCGCGCGAGAACGAAGTGATGGTGTATTCGATCGGGTTTACGTCCGACTATTTCGACGGCGTGCGGCGGGTGCGATCGAAGCCGTCAACCAACCTGAAGAAGCTGGCGCAGGAAACGGGCGGCGGCTTCTTCGAGCTGCAGAAGACCGCCGACCTGAATACGACATTCACGCGCGTGATTCAGGAGCTGCACAGCCAGTACGCGATGGCCTTTCAGCCCGACAAGCTCGACGGCAAACTGCACAAGCTGCAGGTGCGCGTGAAAAAGCCCGGGATGGTGGCCCGGGCCCGTCAGAGTTACGTCGCGAAATAGGTGGCGATAATCGCGAGCGCCAGCAGCACGCCGGTGGCGCCTTCCGCGGTGTTCGAGAACGTCCAGTCGTAATAACGAAGCTTGCTCAACATGTTTCGTGTTCCTTCCCTTGCTTAGACGGGGGCCGGACACGGGAGGTTTAGTGAATGCGCCGCGCGTTTGTTAAGACCGTGCTAATTGTGGCCCTGGCCGTCGCCGGCGCCACCCAAGTCATCCCCGCGCAGGCGCCACAGGGCGCATCCAGCCTCGACTCGCTCACCAGCGGGCTCCGGTTCCGTAACGTAGGGCCGTTCCGGCAGTCCGCCTGGGTCACCGAGATTGCCGTGCCGGAATCGCCCGCGCGCGACCACCTCTACACGATTTACGCGGCCACCCGCAGCGGCGGGCTCTGGAAGACGTCGAACAACGGCATCACGTGGGCGCCGATCTCCGACTCCGTCGACGTCGGCGCCGTCGGCGCCGTCGCCATCGCGCCCTCCAACTCCAACATCGTGTGGATGGGCACAGGCGCGAACGACATCGCCCGCTCCTCCTATTACGGCAAGGGCGTCTTCAGGTCGACAGACGCCGGCAAGTCGTGGACGTTTGCCGGCCTTCCCGACTCGCACCACATCGCGCGCATCGTCATTCACCCCACCAATCCCGACATCGTCTACATCGCGGCGATCGGGCATCTGTTCTCACGCAACGAAGAGCGCGGCGTGTTCAGGACGATGAACGGCGGGAAGACGTGGGAGAAGGTGCTGTATGTCAACGATGGCGTCGCGGCCGTCGACATCGTCATCAACCGGCAGTCGCCGTCGATTCTGTATGCGGCGATGTACGACAAGCAGCGGCTGCCGTGGCAGTTGATTGAGAGCGGCCCTGGGAGCGGCATCTATCGCACGGATGACGGCGGCACGAAGTGGACGAAGCTCGAGGGCGGATTGCCGACGGGAAAGATCGGGCGCATCGGGCTCGACATCTATCAGAGGAATCCGAACATCCTCTACGCGCTGCTCGAGAACCAGAATCCGAAACCGGGGTCCGAGGCGCGCGAGGTGTCGGCGGTCAGTCCGCTTGCGGCCGGCATCATCGGCAACCAGCTCTATCGCACCGATGACGGCGGAAAGACGTGGCGGAGCGTGACCGAGGAGAACGTGGCCGGCGGCAAGGCGCCGTACTCGTTCAACCAGATCCGCATCAACCCGCACGACGACAAGACGGTGATTGTCACGAGCGACTCCATGTACATCTCGCGCGACGGCGGGAACACGTGGAGCTCCGACTTCTTCCGCGGCGTCTTTGGTGATTTCCGCAGCATGTGGTGGGACCCGCAGGACGCGCAGCGCATCATGCTGGGCAGCGACGGCGGCGTGAACGTGTCGTACGACGGCGGCGTGACGTCCGACTATCACCTGAACCTCGGCATCGGCGAGGTGTATGCCATCGGCGTCGACATGGACGATCCCTACAACGTCTACGGCGGGCTGCAGGATCACGACTCCTGGAAGGGGCCGTCGAACTCGAAGACGGGCGTCATCACGCTCGAGCAGTGGACGACGGTGGGCCCGGGCGACGGCATGTACAACCAAGTGGACCCCACCGACAGCCGCTGGGTCTACAACACGCGCGAGCTTGGCAATCACGGCCGCTTCGATCAGAAGACCGGCGTGCGCACGGTGATTGCGCCGCGCCGCGACGCCACGCTGCCGCGCCTGCGTTACAACTGGATTGCGCCGCTGGTGCTGTCGCCGCACGATCCGCAGACGCTGTATGCCGGCGCGCAGGTGCTGTTCCGCTCGCAGGATCGCGGCGACACGTGGCACGAGATCAGCCGCGATCTGACGACCAACGATCCCGAGAAGATCGGGCGCAACGTGCCGTACGCGACCATCACCACCATCTCCGAGTCGCCGGTAGCAGCCGGCACCATCTGGGTGGGCACTGACGATGGGAAGGTGCAGGTGACGCGTGATGCGGGCGGCGCGTGGACGGATGCGACGCCGGCGCTGGTGCGCGCGGGTGCACCGGTGGATCGGTATGTGAGCCGCGTGTTTGCGTCGCCGCATGAGGCAGGCACGGCGTTCATTTCGAAGAGCGGCTTCCGCAACGACGACTTCCGGCCGTTCCTGTATCGCACGACCGATTTCGGGCGCACGTGGACGTCGATCGGGCGCGGGCTGCCCGACTCGCCCATCAACGTGGTCGTGCAGGATCGGCGGAATGCCGATCTGCTGATTGTGGGCAACGACCTGGGCGTGTGGGTGTCGATTGACGCGGGCGCGAACTGGTCGCGGCTGAAGGCGAATCTGCCGACGGTGGCCGTGCACGATCTCACGGTGCATCCGCGCGAGAACGATCTGGTGATTGGCACCTATGGGCGATCGATCTGGATTGGCGACATCCGGCCGCTGCAGGAAGCGCGGCCCGCGATGTTCGCGGCGGCATCGGCCGGCGGGCCGGCGGCGCATGCGTTCGACATCGAGCCGCGCGCGCGCTACGGCTTCGGCGCGATCGGCAATTACAACCTCTATGGCAACAAATACATCGAGGTGCCGAACGAGCCCGACGCGCTCGTGATTCAGTACTGGCTGCGCGAGAAGAGCGCCACGCCCGTGAAGGTGACGGTCGCGGACGCCGGCGGCAAGGTGCTGAGCGAGCTGACAGGCTCCGCCGAAGCCGGCCTCAATCGCGTGATGTGGAACATGCGCCCCTCACCGCCCCCAGGCCAGGGCGGCCGCGGCGCCCGCGGTGGCGGTGGCGGCCGAGGCGGCGGCGCTCCCCCGTTGCCTCCGGGCAACTATCAGGTGCGCATCGAAGCCGCCGGCCAGACCTTCACGAAGGTGGGCACCATCCGCGAGCGGATCGAGAAGTAGCAGGGAACGCACGTCGCAACAGGCGGCAACGGGCGGCGCGGGGTGCTCCGGGCCGGGCGGCGCCGGGCCGCGTGAGCGGCGGGCGGCCAACCCGCGACGCTGGCGACGCAGTGCGGGCTGAGCGCTGAGGGCGGGTCGGACGGGCGTCGTCAAGTCGAACGCGCAGCGTCGAGTAGGGCCGGCGGCGTCGAGTCGAGCCGGCAGCGTCGCGTCGAGCGGCAGCGTCGCGTCGAGCGGCAGCGTCGCGTCGTGCCGGCAGCGTCGAGTCGAGCGGCAGCGTCGCGTCGTGCCGGCAACGTCGAGTCGAGCGGCAGCGTCGCGTCGTGCCGGCAACGTCGAGTCGAGCGGCAGCGTCGCGTCGAGCACGCGCGTTGGTGGTTGCAGCCGCAAGCGCCGGGCCCCCATCCCCGCGTTTGGCACAACATCGGTGCCGCGCGTTGCAGAAATTTACTCGTTCCAGAACGAGCAAATTTCTGCCACCAAACTTGTCTTGCGCTTCACTCCAAAACCAAGCAGCTTCTGCCACTCCACGCTTGACAAGGTTTTTGGGAGGCAATGTTTTTTGGGCTGCACGCATCCTGGATAGCCTCATCAGGCCGCATGCGTGCATTGTCACGCTCGATCTGGATCGTGACCGGGCTCTCGCCTCGAAAGCGTTGCGTTTGCCCCTCCTGACGCCACCGGCGAGGTCGAAAGTCGCGCAGGTATAAAGGGATCATGAAAGACATCCCTTCGTTCACGCATCTGTCCGACTCTCAGATCCGCGACGAGGTCGCGCGATCGGTGGGTTCCGAGCGGGCGTCGACGGCGCACCTGATCGCAGTCCTGGCCGAATACGACCGCCGGCGTCTGTACCTGGCCGATGGTTTCAAGTCGCTCTTCCTCTACTGCGTCGACGGCCTGCACCTTTCGGAGTGCGCGTCCTTCACGCGCATACGGGCGGCGCGCGCATCGCGCCAGTGGCCGGCGGTGCTGCGCGCCCTTCGTGACGGCTCGGTCACGCTGACTGCCATATCGCTCCTCGCGCCGCATTTCACCGACGCCAACTGCGAGGCGCTGCTCGCCGAAGCGCGCCACCAGCGCAAGAGCGACGTCGAGCGCATCGTCGCTCGTCTTGCCCCAAAGCCCGATGCGCCCAGTCTGGTGCGAAGGATTCCGAGTCCGTCGATCGGCTCACCAACCGCCGCAGCGCTGCACGCGCCGCGCCCGTCACAGCCGCAGGCGGCGCTCCCGTCGCAGCTGCATCCGGCGCAGCCGCCGCAACCGCAGCCGGCGCAGCAACCACCGCCGCCTCTCGCCGAGGCGATGTCAGGGAGCCCGGCGTCACCGCCATCCCTTCGAGTGACCACGGCTGCCCCCTTGCCACCGCTTCCGAAGCTGACGGCCCTTTCGCCCGAGCGCTACAAGCTGCAGGTCACCATCGACGAAGAGACGCGCGAGGTACTGAAACAGGCACAAGACCTGATGCGGCATGCGCTGCCGAACGGCGACCCAGCCGTCATTGTTGCCCGCGCGCTGCGACTGCTCGTCGATGACCTGCTGAAGAAAAAGGCGGCGCTCACCCAACGTCCGCGACCCGCGCGCGAGATGACGGACGGCTCACGCGCGATTCCGGCAGCGGTGAGGCGCGAGGTGTGGTCGCGCGACCGTGGGCACTGCACGTTCGAGGGACCGCGCGGGCGCTGCGACGCGCGCAGCCCGCTCGAATATCACCACGTCATCCCATACGCCATGGGCGGTCAGGCGACGGCCGACAACATCGAGCTGCGATGCCGCGCGCACAACGCATATCAGGCGAGTCTGGATGGACTGGGATGGGAGCCGCTTACGGCGTCGGAGTCAGGTTGAGGCAGGGAGGGTGGGTGCTGCCGCGCGAGTTTGCGCGAGGGAGCGCCAGCGCGCCGAGCGCCGGGGGCGGCGGCAGCGTCGAGTCGGGCGCGGACGACGGCGGGGCGGCGGCCACCAGCGACGCCGGCGGAGAGCGGGCGACGGGCGGCG
>JAKFEY010000096.1:0-5952 GCA_036675475.1 Vicinamibacterales bacterium | reverse complement strand
CCTTCGCGATCGTCACCAGATCGGCGTAGTGCTTCCGCGCGGCGCCGGCATTGCCGGCCAGCGAGGCGGCGCGCGCGGCGTGATACGTCGCGCGAAAGCGATTTGGCTCCTTCTTCAGCACCGCCTCGAACTCCTTCAGCGCGTCGGCCGGGCGCGACATCGCGAGCAGCATTTCGCCCAGCAGTTCGCGCGCGGGCGCAAGCGGCCCGGGTGAAATCGCCGCCTTGTCGGTGGCGTCTTCCGCGTCGGCCGCCGCGCGCAGCAGCGTGGCGGCTTCGTCCTTGCGGTTTTCGGCGAACGCGATCCACGCGCGCGCCACGTCGCGCTGGATGCGCACGATCTCGGTCCAGTACGCGTCGGGCGTCGCGGCCAGTTTCTGGTGCAGCGCCTCGAGCGCCTTGGCGTCAGCAGCGGCCGCCGCCGCGTTGCCGCTGCGCGCGGCGCCGACCGCCCGCGCGAAGTGCGTGATGGCGTCCACGTACGCAAACGGCGTGGGGGTGACCGTGAGCGCGGCCGCCTCGGCCCACGCGCCCCGCTCCATGGCGTAGCGCGCGGGGATGGCCGCCGCGGCATAGAAGCCGGCAACCGGAGGAGCGGCGCCGCCCATCACTTTCGGATCGAGCTTCGCGAGCACGCCCGGCGCCTCGCCCGCCACGCGCCGCGCCGCGGCGTCCTGGCCGGTCTGCAGGTACGCGTACGCCTGGTAGTCCATCGCGTGCAGCGCTTCGGCAAACGTGCCGTCGCGCATCGCCGACGCGGCCGAGGCGAGATTCGTATCGATCGATTCCTGCCACGATCCGACGCGCGTGAACGTGTGCGACGGCATGTGCAGCGCGTGCGGCGCCGACGGAGCAATCGTCGCGTAGCGCCGCGCTGCCTGCAGGCCGCGCTCGGCGAGCGGCGGATGATCGAAGGCATGAATGATGTAGTGGGCGAGGCCCGGATGCTCAGGGTCCGCCGCGAAGAGGCCCTCCAGAATCGCCGCGGCCTTCATCTGTTGCGCGTACGTCTTGTCGGTCGGCAGGGCCGTCTGGTTGAGCGAGAGCGCGTAGAACGCCGCCGCTTCGCGATCACCAGGGTGCGCGGCCTGAAGCTGCTCCATCGCTTTGGCATAGGCGAGCGTGCGCGTGCGGTGATCCACGGTTGCGTGATTCTTGTAGAGCTCGCCGACGGCGGCGAGGTACGCGCGTTCGCGCGGCGTCGGCGTGCCGGTGGCGAGGCCTTTCTCGGCAGCCGCGCGCCCGTTCTCGAGCAGCGGCCCGGTCTTGATGCCGGCGAACGGGTTGCCCCAGTGCGTCATGGCCAGGCCCCAGTACGCGATCGCGCACGACGGGTCGGCCGCGAGCACCTGCTCGAAGCCCTTCCTGGCCGTTGAAAACGAAAACGAATGGAGCAGCGCCACGGCGCGGTCGAACGGCGCGGACACCGCCGGCGCGCACGAGGTGTCGAAGTGGACCTTGCCGAGCTTTTCAGGCGCCGGATGCTGGTGATCGGGCGCCTGGGCCGCGGCGGCAGGTGAGGCGAGCGACAACGCGACGAGCAAGGGCAGGATCTGCATCCGCGGATCCTACGCCTCCCCGGCCCGGCGTCAAGCTTTTCGATTGGAGAAGAAATGCTGGTCGACGAAGTCGTCGATGATGCCCTGATCGGCCGCGTCGAGCCGCTCGAACTGCACGCCCATCCCGACCTTGCGGTCCGACCAGGCGACCCGGCCGTCCGCCTCCACCTCGCGGCGCTGGCCCGGCATGCGGAAGCGGAGGGTGAGCCGCTCCCCGGCCGCCATCGGGCTCATCGTCCGAACCGCCACGCCGCCTTTGCCGAGATTCAGGGTGAGCGCGGCCGCGATCGTGTTGCCGAACCGGTAGGACACGGGAATCCCAATCGTCACGCGCGGGCTGCCGCGGCGGTTGAAATTCTCCGGGAACAGGTGCGGTGCCAGCGCGGGCAGGATGTGCTGGGTGCCGGAATACTCGTTCACGTAGCCGCTCACGCCGAGCGCCGCGAGATCCCGCACTTCGCCGGCGGAACGGATCGTGCCACTGAACACGAGAATCGGAATGCGGCCGCCGTCCGCCTGCCGGATGGCGCGAATGGTGTCGATGCTGCCGTCTGGCGGCATGTGCAGGTCGAGCACGATCAAACTGATGGCGTTCGACTCCTGACGCACGCGGGCCAGCAACTCGGCGGTCGTGGCGATCGGGATCGCCTTGTGACCGGCACCGGTGAGCGCGTCGCAGAAGCGATCGCGCACGAAGGCGGTGTCGTCGCCGACGAGAACCATGCGGGCAGCGGCGTATTGAGACATCTGCGGGTCGCTTCGACTTATCGGCCGGGCAGTTGAATTGCTATAATTCCGCGTCGTGGCGCTCCGGACGCGCCAGCCGGCAAGCGCCGTTCGCGCGGCTGGCAGAGTATAGCGGACGCCCAGCAGTCCGCCCTGAGGATCTTCGTTATGGCCACCTGCCCGGAATGCGATGCCACGCTCGATCTCGAGCCAGACGATGTCGATCTCGACGATCGCCTGAGCTGCGACGAGTGCGGCGCAAGCCTCAAAGTCACCAGCATCACGCCCCTCGAGGTCGACCTCGACGATGACGAGGAGGACGAGGACGACTTCGACGACGATGACGATGACGAAGAGGATGACGAGGACGAGCTCGACGAGGACGATGAGGCGGTTGTAGAGGACGAGGAATAGTCCTCCGCACCGGTGCGTAAGCTTCTGGCGCTCTGGGCCGCCGTCTTTGTCGCGGCCCATCTCCCCTTTCTGCCGCCGTCGCTGTCGGACCTCGACTCGATTAATTTCGCGTTCGCCGTCCGCGACTTCGACGTCACCCAGCATCAGCCGCACCCTCCCGGGTCGCCGCACTATGTGGCGCTGGCGAAGGGGGCGACAGCCGTGCTCCATCGCGCCGGCGATCCCCTGAACGCCTCGCACGCGCTGGCGCTCCTCAACGTGCTTGGCGCCGCGCTGGCCCTCGTGGCCCTCTACGCGCTGGCGCGGGTACTGGGATTCTCGACGAGACGCGCGGTCGGCGCCACGCTGGTGGCCGGCGCCATCCCGTTGTACTGGTTCACGGCGTCGCGGCCGCTGAGCGACTTTCCAGGCCTGGCGGCGGCGCTGGCGGCCCAGGCGCTGATCGCGCGCGCGCTGCTCACCGGCGACAGGCGGTTTGCGATTGCCGGCGCGTTCGTCGCCGCGGCCGCGGTGGGCCTGCGGCTGCAGACTGCGGCGCTCACGTTTCCCCTGCTGCTGCTGATGCTCGTCCGCGGCAGATTGACGCGGACGGCGCGTCTGTCGGCGATGGCGGCCGCCGCCGTGGGCATCCTCACGTGGGCGGTCCCCCTGCTGGTCGACACCGGCATCGGTCCCTACTGGAAGGTTCTCACCGAACAGGCGCGCGACGACTTCGAGGGCGTCGTCATGCTGGCGACGCATCCGTCGGTGCGTGTCCTGCGTGACGCGCTCTACGAGACGTTCGTCGATCCATTCGGCAACGTCGTGCTGGCGGCGATCGTGCTCGGCGTCGCCGCGGCCGGTGTGGCGATGGCCGCCGTCCGCGAGCGCAGCGTCCTGCTGGTGATCGCGGTCGGTTTCGTGCCGTACGCGGTGTTTCACCTGCTGTTCCAGGAGACGCACACCAACCGGTATGCGCTGCCGTTGATTCCGCCCATCGCGCTGCTGTTCGTCCTGCCGCTCGAGTACGTGTCGCGACGCGCGGTGCTCCCCATTGCCGCCGGCGTGGCGACGGCCGGCCTGATCGTGGCCGTGCCCGCGCTGCAGATGTACGCGCGCGCCGAGAGCCCCGGCTTCGCGCTGATTCGCGACCTGCATCGCACGCCGCGCGTCAATGAAACCGTGCTCGCCATGCACAAGCGCATCGCGTCGGACCTGCGGCGCCATCGCACGTGGGAACCCATCCCGCCGATGCGCACGCTGCCGGTGACTACCGACTATGAGTGGCTCGAGCTCGTGAAGCTATGGCAGGAAGGCTATGACGGGCCGATCTGGTTTCTGGCCGATCCGCGCCGCACCGATCTGCGCCTGATCGATCCGCAGCGGCGCCGGCTGCTGCGGCAGTACGGCTGGCCCGAGCGCGATCTGCCCTTCATCGGCGGCATTCGTCCGAACCGCATCGACTGGTACCACATTCAGCGGCCGGGATGGTTTCTGGGCACGGGCTGGGCGCTCAGTCCTGAAATCGGCGGCCTCACGGCGCGCGATCGCGCGCGCGAAGCGTATGCGCCGGCGCTGGCCTGGGCGCGGCGGCGCGACATGCCCGCCACGATGCTGCTCGGCGGACGCCATCTCGGCGCGGCGTCGGATCCGCCCATCGTGATTCGCGTGCTGCTCGACGGCGTGCAGATTGACGAGTGGCCGATCCGGCCCGGCCCGTTCGTGTTCATGCGCCCGATCCTGCCCGAGGAGATGGCGGGCGAGAGCACGTACGCGCGCCTCGAGCTCGTCACGTCGTGGGACGGCGAGGGCCTTGCGCCGATTTCATTCGAGCAGTTCGACCTGCAGTCGATCGACGGCACGCTCGTCGCGTACGACGAGGGCTGGTGGGAGCCGGAATACGACGAGCGCACGGGCCAGACCTGGCGCTGGACCTCGCGCGAGTCGAAGCTGTGGCTCTACAACCCCGGCCGCGATCTGACGCTCGTGGTGAGCGGGGAAGATCCGACGCGCTATTACGGCCGCGGCGGCGTCGAGATGACCGTGCTCGTCGGCGAGCACGAGGCCGGCCGTTTCACGCTCGACGATCACTTCACGCACAGCGTGACGATTCCCGCCGAGCCGCTGTCAGTCGCGCGCGGACGCGTGACCCTGCGCTTCTCGAAGACCCACGTCCCCGGCCAGCTGCGCGCCTCGCCCGACCAGCGCGAACTCGGCGTCCGCATCTACGAAGTGTCAGTGCACTAACTTTTCTTTTCGGCGAGCGCCAGCAGTGACGACCCGAAGGGGATGTCGACGACGCGGGCGAGCCGCGCCTCGATCGCGAGCGCGGCCGAGAGCGCGGCGTTGATGGGGGCCGCGGGCACTTCGATGTCGCGCGCGCGGCCGTTGGTGCCGCGCAGCAGCCCGCGCCGCTGCAGGCCGCGGACTGTGGCCACGAGGGGGAACGTCGCGGCGTTCGTATACGTGGCGCGCAGCGTCCTGAAGCCGGCGCGCGCGAGCGCGGCGTCCAGCGTGCGGCGCGTGTATCGCCGCACTTCATGTGTGAGCTCCGCGTGCTCGCCCGCCAGCCGCGGATTCGCGGCCACGTTGATGACCACGCGGCCGCGCGGCTTGAGCACGCGATGCATCTCCTCGAGCGCCGCCCGCTCGGCCGCGTCGGGCAGGCAGTAGAGCACGTCGAACGACGTCGCCAGGTCGATGGAGCCAGTAGCGATCGGCAGGGCGGTGACCGTGCCGCAGATCATGCGGCGCTCGCCGCGCGCGCGCGCCACCATCGCGCCCGTGCGATTGAGTTCCACCCCCAGGGGTGTACCGAACGGCTCGAGCAGGGTAAGGTTGTGGCCGGTACCTGCGCCGCAGTCGGCGATGACGAGGTCGCGCCGGCCTTCGGCGGCGGCTTCGAGCATCGGCTGGACGAAACGCCGGAAGCCGCGAAACCAGAAATGGGCCAGTTCCGCCTCGGCCGTGGCCGCCAGCAGCGCCGACATGCGCGCATCGTCGGCCGGCAGATGTGCGGGAGCGGTCACGAAGGCATCATAACAGCCGCTATAATGGCCGTATTCAGCTCAGCCGTTCGGGGATGGCGGCGGGGCAGCCTCAGGAGGCATGCGTGAGAGGGTTCAGACACATTCAGATGTTCGGGTTGGCCGTGCTCGCGGCCGGTGTGGTCGCCGCCGGGTGCGCGAAGAAGGTGCCGCCGCCGGCGCCGCAGCCGCCGCCACCTGTCGTGCAGCCGGCGCCGCCGCCCGCGCCCGCGCCGCAGCCGCCGCCTC
>JAKFEY010000050.1:0-5963 GCA_036675475.1 Vicinamibacterales bacterium | reverse complement strand
CGCCGCGGTGCTGGCCGGCGCGCCGGCGTCAGCAGGCGCGGCCGCGGGCGGCACGGCGCCGCTGTCGGCGGCCTGATCGCGGCAGCCGCGGCAGCCGGCGACGATGCCTGACAGCAGTATGGCCGCGAAAAGGACGATCGGGCGATTCACTCGGCTTCGCATCATCGCCAGACTACCGGAACCGTGTGCGCGTTGCACGTCTCCCACGGTTCCGTGCCGGCGATGAAGGCTTCGCGGATCGTGCGGCTGCAGAACGGGCCGGCGACGCGGCCGGTGTCGCGATCGATCTCGGCGAAGACGATGCCGTCGGGCGCCTCGAAAGGCTCGTCGGCATGGCCGGCGAGGGCGCGCGTCATGAAGGCCGTCCAGATCGGCAGCGCCGCCTGCGTGCCGCTGAGGCCGATCGGCTGGTTGTCGTCGAAGCCGACCCACACCACGGTGAGCAGCTCCGGCGTGAAGCCGACGAACCACGCGTCGCGCAGGTCATTGGTGGTGCCCGACTTGCCCGCGGCGTCGAGCGCGAAGCTGGCGCGCGCCGACGCGCCCGTGCCTTCGTTGATGACGCTGCGCATCATGTTGGTGACCAGGTATGTCGACTCGGGCCGCGCGATCACCGCCGGCGCGTCCGATGGCGGATCGATGCGGCGGCCGTCTTCCTCCACGCGCAGCAGCGGCCTGAGCGGCCGCACCGTGCCGAGGTTGGCGAACGGCGTGTAGGCCTGCGCGATGTCGAGCGGCGACGCCTCGAACACGCCGAGGGCAATCGACGGATAGGGCCGCGCCGGCGTGCCGACGCCGAGCGAGGTCCAGAGCCGCGCCACGCGATCGAAGCCGGCCGCCTCGGCGACCTTTACGGCCGCGATGTTGCGCGACATGGCGAGCGCGCGGCGATAGGTGACCACGCCGTCGTACTCGCCGCCGTAGTTGGTGGGCGCGTATTCCTGATTGTCGTAGAGGAACGTGGTCGGCTCGTCGAGCACGGTGGAGGCCGGCGTGAAGTCGGTGCGTCCCTCGTCGAGGCCGCGCTCGAACGCCGCGAGATAGACGAACGGCTTGAAGACCGAGCCGGGCTGGCGCTTCGCGCTGACCGCGCGGTTGTATTGCGACTCGCTGTAGTTGCGGCCGCCGACCATCGCCAGAATCTCGCCGGTCTTCGGGTTGATCACCACCACGGCGCCTTCCGCGCGCGCGGTGCGGCGGCGCCGCTTCAGCAGGTCGTCCACTTTCGCGAGGCCTTCACGCAGCGATTCCTGCGCCACGCGCTGGAGATGCAGATCGAGCGTCGTGTAGACGTCGCTGCTCGTGTTCGGCCGCAGCAGCCCGTTGTAGCGGCCTTTCAGCTGCTCGGTGACGTAGTCGACGAAGTGGGGCGCCTCGGCGTCGAGGGCGCGCTGCACGACCAGCAGCGGCTCGCGCGCGGCGCGCATCGCCGCATCGTCGGAGATGTAGCCGGCGTCGACCATGGCGCGCAGCACGACGTTGCGGCGCTCCTTCGCGGTGCCGGGGTTGCGGAACGGCGAGTGGCGCGACGGCGCCTGAATGACGCCGGCGATGGTGGCCGCTTCGGCGAGCGACAGGTTGCTGACGTCCTTGCCGAAGAACAGGCGCGACGCTTCGGCGACGCCGCGAATGGTGTACGAGCCGCGCTGCCCGAGGTCCACGTCGTTCAGATAGAGCTCGAGGATCTCGTCTTTGGAGAGGCGCGTCTCGAGCACGAGCGACAGCATGGCTTCCTGGGCCTTGCGCGTGGTGGTTTTCTCGCGCGTCAGCATCGTGTTCTTGAGGAACTGCTGCGTGATCGTGCTGCCGCCGCTCAGATACTGCTTGTCGCCGCGCAGGTTGCTGAGCGCCGCGCCGGCGATGCCGATGGGATCGAGGCCCGGATGCTCGTAGAAGCGCCGGTCTTCGATGGCCAGCACCGCCTGGATCATGCGCGGCGGAATCGCCGCGAGCTTCACGTGCCGCCGCTTTTCGCGCTCGCCCGAAACGAGCGCCGTGATCAGCGGGGCTTCGAGCGTGACCTGGTGGACTTCCTTCTTCGCGCCCGCGAGCTCGATTTTCTGCACGCGCGTGCCGGCGCCCGGCGTGAAGGCCACGTGCACGGCGCCCTGGCCGTCGCTGCGCGGCACGAGCACCACGCCGTCTTCGGTGACGGCGAACTCGCCGGGCGCGTCGGCCGTGGTCCGGTGCGCGTACCCCAGGTCGTTCAGCCGATCGACCAGCTGGCGCGACGACAGCGACTGGCCGTCGCGGATCACCATCGGCCGCGCGAACAGGCGCGGCGCCGGCTCGGGGTCGGCCGAGAAGCGCTCGTCGAGCATGCGCGAGAACGCAAACCAGTAATAGATGAAGAGCAGCGTGAGCGCGGCGGCCGGCACGCCCATGACGAACAGCGCCGCGCGCAGCCAGCGTCGCCGCGGCCGGGTCCGGGCCGCGGATGCGGCCTTGGCCGCCTTGACGGGCGTCTTCCTGGGCAGACCGGGCATGGAGTCGGGTCGATTGTAGTACGGGTTACAGTGTTAGACGCATGTCAGCCGCAGAACGCCTGGATCTCCTGGTCTTCGGGCCGCACCCGGACGACATCGAGATCGGGCTGGGCGGGTCCATCGCCAAACACACGGCCGCCGGGCATCGTGTCGGCCTCTGCGATCTGACGCGCGGCGAGCTCGGCAGCAACGGCACGGTGGAGGAGCGCGCCGCCGAAGGCGAGGCGGCCCGCGCCGTGCTCGGCGCGGCCTTTCGCGACAACCTTGGCTGGCCCGATGGCGGCATTGGTCCCGCCGGCAACGACGCGCACGTGCGCGCCGCCGCCACCTACATCCGGCATCACCGGCCGCGCGCGATCGCGATTCCGCACTGGCAGGATCGGCATCCGGATCACCTCGCCGCCAGTGAAACCCTCACGCGGGCGATCTTCAACGCGGGCCTCCGCCGCTACGATGCCGGCGGCGATCCGTGGCGGCCGTCGTGGGTCTGCTATTACTTCATCAACGACGCGTCGCCCGTGTCGTTTGCCGTCGACGTCAGCGCGCATTACGAGATCAAGCGGCGCGCGCTGGCCTGCTACACCTCGCAGTTCACCGCCGCCGCGCCCGGCTCGGTCGAAACGCGGCTCACGTCGCCGCGCTTCGCGCAGCTGATTGAAAGCCGCGACGCGCAGCTCGGCGCGCAGGCCGGCGTCGCCTACGCCGAAGGCGTCGTCGTCCGCGAGCCGATCGTCAGGGACGGATTACTGAGATGAGAGATCGCCGAGGAGCGGAGCGGGGCGTCGGGGCCCCGCGAGCGACGAGGCCAGGCGGGGTGCAGGGGCCCCCGCCGGAGATGAAATGAATATCGGGATTGTCTGTTACGCGTCGGTCGGCGGCAGCGGCATCGTGGCCACCGAGCTCGGAAAAATGCTGGCGAGCCGCGGCCACGAAGTGCACCTGGTCAGCAGCGAGACGCCGTTCCGCCTGGGCGATTACCAGGCCGGCCTGGCCTTTCATCGCGTGACGACGCCCGCGTATCCGCTGTTCCGCGAGCCGCAGTACCTGCTGTCGCTCACCAACCGCATCGTCCAGCTCACACGCGAGTTCAACCTGGACGTCGTGCACGCGCACTACGCGGTGCCGCACGCCACGGCGGCGTTTCTCGCCAAGCAGATTCTGTCGACCGGGCCGCCGTCGCGCGTGCCGAAAATCATCACGACGCTGCACGGCACCGACATCACGCTGCTCGGCAACGACACGTCGTACAGCGAGACGGTGGCGTTTTCCATCGATGCGTCCGACGGCGTGACGGCGGTCTCGGAAAGCCTCAAGGCGGACACCTACAGGGCGCTGCGCGTGCGCAGCGACATCCGCGTGATCCCGAACTTTCTGGACTGCAGCCAGCATGGCCGCGTGCCGGTGAGCGCCGCGCTGCGCCAGCGCATCTGCCGCGGGCGGTGCGAGAAGATCGTCATCCACGTGTCGAACTTCCGCCCCGTCAAGCGCACGGATGCCGTGGTCAGGATCTTCAAGAAGATTCGCGAGCGCCTCAACGCGCGGCTGCTGCTGGTGGGCGAGGGACCGGAGCTCGACAAGACGCTGCGCACCGCGCGCGAGATTGGCGTGCACGACTACGTCGACGCGCTCGGCGAGCAGGATCAGGTGCAGGCGCTGCTGTCGATCTCCGACGTGATGCTGCTGCCGTCCGAGCAGGAAAGCTTCGGCCTGTCGGCGCTCGAGGCCATGGCGTGCGAAGTGCCGGTGGTGGCCTCGCGCGTCGGCGGCCTGCCGGAAGTCATCACCGACGGCGAAACCGGCTTCCTCCATCCGCCCGACGATCTCGACGCGATGGCCGCCAGCGCCGTGCGCGTGATGACCGATGATGCGCTGCACGAGCGGATTGCGCGCGCGGGCCGGCGGCTGGTGGAGACGAAGTTCTGCGCCGACGAAATCGTGCCACGCTATGAGGAGTACTACGACGAGGTGCTCGCGACGCGGCGCGTCAGCGCGTAGCCGCGCGATCTAGATCGTCACGACCCAGTGGCTGCCCATCTCGGTCGGTAAGTCCGCGACCAGCTTGTCGATGAGCGCGGGCCCGTACTGATTCGCGAAATGGACGACGCCGAGCACGCGCTCCTGCGGCGCGCCCTGCGGAAACGCGAGGGTCTGCGCGTGGGTGAATTGCCGGCGCATGTCGCCTTCGCGGCGTTTGACGGCGCGCAGCGTCTTCCACTGCAGCGCGTCGAGTTCGTGCTGCAGCCGCGTGAGTGACGCCTGCACCGCGCCTGCGAGCGTCGGATCGATCGCCGGCAGCGCGGTCGCGAGGCCCTTCCAGCGCTCGCTCAGCGCGCTCGCCGCATCCATCAATGATCCCTTCGCCTCTTCCGGAAGCTGCGCCTGGATCAGCGTGTTGAGCGCGCGCTCGCCGGGCTGCATCAGCGCGCCGAGCGGCATCGCGTAGCGATCGAGGAACCGGAGGGATCGCGCGTCCATGATCGTGGCCGACGCGCGCGGATAGATGAGCGGGCGCGGCACGCCGAACGCCTTGTAGATGCCTTCGAGCTGGCCGTGATAGGCGAGCTCGCCCGGGCCGGCGACGTAGGCGACATTCGGAAACATCCAGTCCTGCACGATGGGGCGGAGCAGGACGTTGGGGCTGAAACGATCGGGCCGCGCGAGCGCGTCGGCCGCCAGGGGATCGCACGCGAACGGCACGCGAATCGGTTCGCGCGCGGGGTTCAAACAGAACAGCGCGGCGGATCCCTCGATGGGCACCACCTGCGGCGGGAAGCCCAGCGCGCGCGATCGCTCGCCGGCCGCCGTGGCCAGCTGACTCGATCGGCCGGGATGCCGCAGCTCCTCCGCAAACAGCTCGCGCGCGAAGGGCTTGGCCGCCGGATCCGCCGACTCGAAGACGACGAGGCCGTAACGCCCGAGCAGATGTTCGATGAACCGCGCATACGCCTCGGCCATCGATCGCCCGGGCACATAACAGCGCGTGATCGTCTCGCGCAGCCCGGCCGAAAACTCCGTCGGCGGCATCGCCGCGAAGAGCGCGTCGACCACGTCCGTCACGCGTCCGTCGAGCACGATGTCGCCGCTTCGAAGCTCGCCCGCGCCGTTGAAGGCCGGCATGCCGATCTCGCGCACCGCGCCGCCGCCGTCAATCACCGACGCCGATCGGATTTCCTGCCAGTCGTGATCCTCGCCATCGGCCCAGAAGATCGGCACCACGGGTACGCGGTGCTGCGCCTCGACCTGCCGCGCCAGCTGAAGCGTGGTGATCGCCTTCAGCAGCGTGTACATCGGGCCGCCGAACGCGCCGGCCTGCTGGCCGGTGACGATGGTGACGGCTGAGTCGTCGGCGAGCCGCGCCGCCATCGCGCGGGCTTCGGCGGGCGCGTCGCGGCGCGCGAGCTGCGCGGCGATGACGCCGGCGATCCCGGCCCGGTCGCGCGGCGCGGCCTGCGTGCGGCGAATCGCCGCGCGCCAGGC
>JAKFEY010000023.1:0-28442 GCA_036675475.1 Vicinamibacterales bacterium | reverse complement strand
GCTTCGAAGCACCCATTGCAACTTCTCCTTGGAGAGTTGTTGCAACGACCGATTGAATTCACCATTCGTTACGGACGAAACAACACTGGCATTGCTCCGGAGAATGCTGCGAAGGAATAGCCCGGACAAGAGGTAAGGCCCACCCGCACTCCATCCCGAGCCGCAGCATGTTCCACAGCAGTCTCGATTTCAGCCGATCCGATAGAATTCCGGGCATGCTCAGACGCGCCTTTGCACTCTGTCTTGCTGTTCTCGTGCTGCCCGCTCTCGCGTTTGCCCAGGAGCTTGCGCCGGGCACCCGCTACGACCCGAAAATTCCCACGCTGCAGTCGGTGCTGGGCTGGGATTTCGGCCAGCGCATTACGCCGCCCGAGGGCATCGCGACGTACATCAAGGCGCTCAATGCCGCCGCGCCTGAGCGGACCAGACTCATCGAATATGCGAAGACGTGGGAAGGGCGGCCGCTGCATGTGCTGATTGTCGGCTCGCCCGAGCGCATCGCGAATCTCGACGCGGTGAAGCAAGGCCTGCAGCAGCTGGCGGATCCGCGCGGCATCGATCAGGCCACGGCCGACCGCCTCGTGCGCGAGATGCCGGTGGTCGTGTGGCTGATGCACGCCGTGCACGGCAACGAAATCTCCTCGTCGGACGCCGCGCTTGCCGAGGCGTACCATCTGCTGTCCGCGCAGGGCGACGCCGGCGTCGACCTGATACGCCGCGAGGCGCTGGTGGTGATCGACCCGCTGCAGAATCCCGACGGCCGCGCGCGCTTCGTGCAGCACAACCTGGCCGGCGAGGCGTCGATTCCCGACTCGAACCCGGCCTCGCTCGAGCACGACGAGCCGTGGCCCGGCGGCCGCTCGAACCATTACCTGTTCGACATGAACCGCGACTGGTTCGCGCAGTCGCAGCCCGAAACGCGCGGGCGCGCCGGTCTCATGCTCGAGTTCTATCCGCATGTCGTGGTCGACCTGCACGAGATGGGCGGCGACTCCACGTATTACTTCGCGCCGCCGGCCGATCCGATCAATCCCTACATCACCAAGGATCAGCAGAAGTGGTTCGACCGCTTCGGCCGCAACAACGCGGCGAAGTTCGACGAGCGCGGCTTCCGCTACTTCATCCGCGAAACGTTCGACTCGTTCTATCCGGGTTACGGCGAGTCGTGGCCCATCTTCCACGGCGCGGTCGGCATGACGTACGAGCAGGCTTCCTCGCGCGGGCTGGTATTCCGCCGCAGCGACGAGACGGACCTGACGTATCGCGACGGCGTCGTGCATCACTTCACGGCCGCCATCCAGACGGCGCTCACCGCCGCGCAGAACCGCGAGCAGATGGTGCGCGACTATCTCGAGTACCGCAGCAGCGCGGCGCGCCTCGGCGAAATCGGCACGCGCGCCTACGTCATCGTCGCGCCCGAACACGACGCCAGCCGGGCGGCGCATCTGGGCCGGCGGCTCGCGGCGCAGGGCATCGAAGTGTTCCGCGCCGACGAGGCGTTTCCGGCCGCCGGCCGCACGCTGCCCGCGGGCTCGATCATCGTGCCGCTGAATCAGCCGGCCGGCCGGCTCGCGCGCAACCTGCTCGACGCCGACATTTCGCAGGGCGACGAGTTCATCAAGGAACAGGACCGCCGCCGCAAGCGCGGCCTCGGCGAGCAGATCTACGACGTCACCGCCTGGAGCCTGCCCGCGCTGTACGACCTCGAGGTGGTCAGCGTCGAGCGGCCCGTGCAGCCGCGCAGCACGCGCCTCACGCGCGACATGACGCCGCCCGGCGGCGGCTCGCTGCCGGCCGCGAAGGTCGGCTATCTGATCCCATGGGGCCTCGGCACGGCGCAGGCCGTCGTCGAAGCGCTGCAGGCAGGGCTGCGCGTGCAGACGATGGATCGGCCGTTCTCGATTGCGGGGCGGCAGTATCCGATCGGCACGGCGCTGTTCCGCGTGTCGAACAACCCGGCGGATCTCGCCGCGAAGCTCGGCGCCATCGTGGCGCGCCACGGCGTCAGCGCCACGCCCATCGACACCGCCTTCGTTGAAGCGGGGGTGTCGCTCGGCAGCAACGAAGTCGCGCTGCTGAAGGCGCCGAAGGTGCTGCTGGCGTACGACACGCCCTCGTCGAGCCTGTCGGCCGGCTGGGCGCGCTACATCCTCGAGCGCCGCTGGCAGCAGCCAATCACCACCGTGCGCAACAGCTCGCTCGGCCGCATCGACCTCGGCGACTACGACGTGCTCGTGCTGCCGTCGGGCAACTACAACTACAGCGCCGACCAGGTGCGCCGCATCCGCGAGTGGATTCAGCGCGGCGGGACACTTATCACCATGGCCGAGTCGTCGCGCTGGGCCACGCAGGAAGCCAACGGTCTGCTTTCGAGCTGGACGCTGCTCGCCGACGGCTCGCCGAACGTGCCGCCGCCGTCGGGCCCGTCCGGTAACGACAAGAAGGCACCGCCGAAAGTCGATGTCGACAAGTTCGACTACGAGAAGGCGATTCAGCCCGAGCGCGCCACGTCGGACGGCACCGCCGGCGCCGTCGTGCGCGTCACGCTCGACAAGGAGCACTGGCTCACCGCCGGCCTCGACAGCGAAATCGCCGCCATCGTCGAAGGCTCGCGCGTGTTTCATCCGCTGAAGCTGAATCAGGGCACCAACGTCGGCATCTACGCGAAGGAAGACCGCATCGTCGCCGGCGGGCTCGTGTGGCCCGAGGTGCGGAAGCTGATGTCGGAGAAGGCGTTCCTGATGCACCAGCCGATGGGGCAGGGACACGTGATCGCGTTTGCCGAAGATCCGAACTACCGCGCCTTCACCGAAGCCACGCAGCTGCTGTTCATCAACGCGGTGCTTCTCGGCGGCGGCCATTAGGACTGGTGGGTACGTGGGTACGTTGGTGACGTGGTATCGGTGGACGGTGGGTTTGGTGGGCGGCGTGCTTGGGGCCGCCGCCCTGCTGTCCGCTCAGGCGGCGCCCGCGGGTCCGCGATTCGAGATTTCGTTTGCGCCGTCGGCGCGGGGCGATGCCGTGACGGGCCGCGTGTATGTTGCGTTCGCGCGCGACAGCGAGCGCACGCAGGGCCGCGGCGGCGGAGCACCGCGAACGCCGATCGATCTCACCGGCCCCACCGGCACGCCGCTGTTCTCCGTGCCGATTGAGGCGCTTGCGCCCGGCGCTTCCGCTTCGGTCGACGCCACGGCGCTGGGGCATCCCGTGCAGAGCCTGCGCGACATTCCCGCCGGCGAGTACTGGGTGCAGCCGTTCGTGAACGTCTACACGAAGTTTGCCCGCAAGGACGGGCACACCGTGTGGATGCACATGGATCAGTGGGAAGGGCAGGACTGGAAGCGATCGCCGGGCAATCTCTATGGCGAGCCGGTCAAAATCACATTCGATCCGAAGTCGTCAGCGCCCATCCGGCTCGTTGCCGACAAAGTCATTCCGCCCATCGCGCCGCCGGCCGACACCGCGCAGGTGAAGCGCTTCCGCATGCAGAGCAGGATCCTTTCGGAGTGGTGGGGCCATCCCATTTACATCGGCGCCACGGTGCTGCTGCCTCGCGATTACGACAAGCAGTCCGAGGCGCGGTTTCCAGCGGTCTACTTTCAGGGGCACTTCTCGACCGGCGCGCCCGGCGGCTTCGGCCGCGGCGGCGACTTCGACAAATACTGGATGGCCGACGGCACGCCGCAGATGCTGTACATCACGCTGCAGCACCCGTCGCCGTACTACGACGACTCGTATGCCGTGAACTCCGAGAACAACGGCCCGTACGGCGACGCCATCATCCAGGAGCTGATTCCCGAAATCGAATCGCGTTTCCGCGCCGTCCGCGAGCCGTGGGGCCGCATCCTGAGCGGCGGGTCCACCGGCGGGTGGATCGCGCTCGCGCATCAGATCTTCTATCCCGACTTCTACGGCGGCACCTTCTCGCTGTGCCCCGACGGTGTGGACTTCCGCGCGCATCAGATCGTCAACATTTATGACGATGCGAATGCGTATTTCCTCGAGCGCGGCTGGATGAAGATCGAACGGCCCAATCAGCGGCGGCCCGACGGCAGCATCCAGTCGATGATGAAGGACGAGAACTGGTACGAGCTCGTCGTCGGCGACAAGTCGCGATCGGGCGGGCAGTGGGACATCTGGGAAGCGACGTTCAGTCCGGTCGGCGCCGACGGCTATCCGAAGCGGTTGTGGGACAAGCGCACGGGCGTCATCGACAAGACGGTGGCCGAAGCGTGGAAGAAATACGACCTGCGCCACATCATCGACACGCAGTGGACGACGCTGGGGCCGAAGGTGGCGGACAAGATCCACGTCTATATGGGCGACATGGATTCGTACTACCTGAACAACGCGCTCGAGATGATGAACGACTTCCTGACGAAGGCGCAGGACCCGCCGTTCACGGGCGAGATCGTGTTCGAGCGCCGCGCGCCGCACTGCTGGGGCCCGCGCGCCGCGGAGCTGCACCAGAAGATCGCGGCGTATATTGAAAAGCGCCGGTAAAAACCCGGGACAGACCCGGGTTTTTACTCTCGGTTAACACGTCTATCAAACAGCCCTTCCACGCGTCCTTCTTCGAACCGCTTTTTCCAGA
Source organism: Vicinamibacterales bacterium (assembly GCA_036675475.1). Classification (GTDB taxonomy): domain Bacteria; phylum Acidobacteriota; class Vicinamibacteria; order Vicinamibacterales; family SCN-69-37; genus JALYRV01. Next base: position 23,848 of record JAKFEY010000023.1, on the reverse strand, counting down.
GCGCGATCGTGCGACGGCTCACGCCGGTTGATGCCTGAATCTCCGCGTACGTCCTGCCGCCGGCCAGCAACAGCACGACGCGCGCGCGGCGGCCGACGTCGGCGCTGCCGCGTCCGTGCCGGGCACGCGCCAGCAGCTCCGAGCGTTCGGTCTCGGTGAGATGCAGCATCTCATTTGAAATCGAAGACGGCGGCCGACAGCACGACTTTGCCGTCGACGATGTGCGGGAAGACGCCGGCGACGCGGCCATCCCGGGCGTCCACGCCAAGGTAGTCGCCAAACGTGATCTTGTCGGTGACTTCGAAGTCGGGGATGTTCACGGCGTGATTCGCGAACGTGCGGCCGCCGTCGGTGCTGCGCGCCAGCGTGAGGCCCGATCGCGTGCCCGTGCGTCCGCGGCGGTCGTAGAACAGCACGTTCACGGAGCCGTCCGACGGATCGACCGCCATCCAGGTGAAGAACTGCACGGCGCCGTTGCCCACCGCATCGTCGTTCACGCGCACCGGCGCGCTCCACGTCTTGCCGCTGTCGGCTGAGCGCATCACGAACACGTCGGGATCGCCGTTGCGCGCGTCGATCCAGTTCACGTAGATCGTGCCGCGATGCGGGCCGTTGCCCGCGTCGACCGCCGTCACCGGCATGCCGTTGTGGCGCGTGATGCCGGGAATGGGGATGTCCCAGCCGCCCGGCATGGGGTCGATGACGCGATCGTCGCCCCACGTCACGCCGTCGGCAGAGGAATCGTGCACGAGCCCTTTCGGGCCGGCCCACACCACGTGCACGCGGCCGTCGAGGCCAATGGCCGGCACGGCGCCTTCCACCGTGTTGTCGCTGTCGACGCAGTCGCCGGGCGCATCCGAAATCGGCCGCGGCATCTGAAACGTTTTCGCGCCGTCGGTGGATCTGGCCACCACGATGTGCGTGCGGCAGTTCGGGTCCTTGACGCCGTACTCGTCGAAGCGCGTCCACGCGAGATAGACGTTGCTGCCCGAGGCCGCGATCCACGGCTTGTCTTCGAACGGCAGCACGGTATTCGCGTGATCGACGGCCGCCACCGGATTGCCCCACGTCACCCCCGCATCGTCGGATCGCGTGACGAAGATGCCGGTTTCGGCGCGCGCGGGCCGCGGCGTACGGATGCCAAGGAACGAGATGTAGGTGTGCAGGGCCACACCGGGCCCCGCAAACGTCACCACATCGTCACCCTGCGTGCGCCCGAGCGGGTTGGCCGCGCGCTCGTTGCGCCAGGTGCGGCCGCCATCGTGCGACACATAGATGTAGCCCGTCGTGCGCGGGGGCTTCGCAAAGCCGGTTTGATACGACACGGCGATCATGCGATCGCGATTGCCGGGATCGATGGCGACCGAGGACTCGACAGGATTAAGCGCGAGGGTGTCGCTGACGCGGACGACCTGGTGCGGAACCGGTGACGTCACCACCTGTCCCACGCCGTCACCGTCCACCGCAACCACCAAAGCCACGAAAAGCCACGTACCAACCACACGCCTCATCTCGCGCTCCAGATCTGTTTGACGATGACGTCGCGCAAGGCGGCATCCAGCGCGCGCGTCTTCGCATCGGTGTTGAACGCCACGATGTAGGCGGTCTTCGACGGCGGATGGATGTAGAAGTGCGACAGGAAGCCGTTCTGGGTGCCGCTGTGGGCGATGAGGTCGACGCCGCCGTGCTTTTCGAGGAAGAAGCTCAGGCCCATCGCGCCCTCGCCGACGCCCTGCTCTCCCATGCCGCCGTTGCCGACAGGCACGACAGGCTTGAACATCTCCTCGAGCGAGCTGCGTTTGAGGATGGCATCGTGGGCGGGCGTTCCCATGAGGAACGCGATCCACTTCGCCATGTCGGTGATCGGCGCGTTGAGGCCGCCGTTCGACACCGTGATGCCCGTGTCGAAGTCGAAGGGCATTTCCTCGAGACCCTTTTCGGTGGCGCTGTAGCTGTGCGAGCGGCGCGCGCGCAGTGACGAGGGCGCGCGGTCGAAGAAGGCGTCATTCATGCCGAGCGGGCGCAGCAGCTCCTTGTCGATGTAGGTTTCGAACGGCTCGCCGCTCAGTTTCTCGATGACGCGGCCGAGAAAGATGATGCCGGGATTCGAATAGCTGTAGCGCGTGCCCGGTGTGAAGAGGATCTCCGTGTAGGGCATCATCGCCGCCACCTGTTCCCACGCGGGCGGCTCGAATGGATGCCACGCCTTGTCGCCGCCCCACGGCCACGTGCCGCCGCGAAAGCCCGCGCTGTGCGAGAGCACGTGCCGGATCGTGATGTCGCGCATCGATCCATACGGGTTGTGGACCGCGGCCAGCTCCGGCACGTAGTCGACAATCGGATCGTCGAGCCGGAGCTTTCCCTGATCGCGCAGGCGCATGATCGCGACGCCCGTGAACGTCTTGGTGATCGACGCCCAGTGATAGATGCTGCCTGGCGTCACCGGCGCGTTCGTCGCGCGGTCGATCACGCCGGCGGTTTCGTGCGCGCGAATGACGCCGCCATCAATCCACACCAGACTGGCGCCCACGATGCCGTGCTGCGTCACGCCCTCGTTGAAGGCACGCGTGACAGCCGGCCAGCCCGGCGGCGTCTGTCCGGCGGCCGCAAGCGAGAGCGCGATGACCACGGCGGCGAATCTCATGCGGAGATTCTAGAATGCGGAACTCCGTACTGGTATACTTTCCACTTCAAGCCACCTGGCGTTCCGATGGCGGCTCCACAAAGCCGTAGGACGCCGCTTCTCGGCGAAGCATTCACGTTGCTTTATCAGGAGGCGGCATATGTCCGGCCCGATTTCCCAGTTCATCGATCATCACTATCGTCATTTCAACGCGGCGGCCATGAAAGACGCGGCCGACGGCTACGTGCGCCATCTGGATGCCGGCGGACACATGCTCGTGACGCTCGCCGGCGCCATGAGCACCGCGGAGCTCGGGCTGTCGCTGGCCGAGATGATTCGCCAGGGCAAGGTGCACGCGATCTCGTGCACGGGCGCGAACCTCGAGGAAGACGTCTTCAACCTCGTCGCGCACAACCATTACGAGCGCATTCCGCGCTATCGCGATCTCACGGCCGCCGACGAGCAGGCGCTGCTCGATCGCCACATGAACCGCGTCACCGACACGTGCATCCCCGAGTTCGAGGCGATGCGCCGCATCGAGCACGTCGTGGCGGAGGAATGGTACGCGGCCGAGCGAGAAGGGAAGCGCTACTTCCCGCACGAGTTCTTCTATTCGATCCTGCTCAAGGGCAAGCTGAAGGAGCACTACGAAATCGATCCGAAAGACTCGTGGCTGCTTGCCGCGGCCGAGCGCAACCTGCCGATCTTCGTGCCCGGCTGGGAGGACTCGACGCTCGGCAACGTCTTCGCGGCGCACTGCATCGACGGCCGCATGAAGGATCCGAGGACCATGAAGAGCGGCATCGAATACATGATGCGGCTCGCCGAGTGGTACACCGAGAACGCGCCGAAGGCGTCCATCGGCTTCTTCCAGATTGGCGGCGGCATCGCCGGCGACTTCCCGATCTGCGTCGTCCCGATGCTGCACCAGGACCTGCGCCGCGACGGCGTGCCGCTGTGGGGCTACTTCTGCCAGATCAGCGACTCGACGACGAGCTACGGCTCGTACTCGGGCGCGGTGCCGAACGAAAAAATCACGTGGGGCAAGCTCGGCGTGGACACGCCGAACTACATCGTCGAGAGCGACGCCACTATCGTCGCGCCGCTGATTTTCGCGAAGGTCCTGGGCTGGTAGGCCGGGACTTCAGTCCCGGCGCGCTCACCAGCAACTCCAACACACCCAACCCGATCGTGATCGCGAGCAGGTAGCCCGCGATCACGTCGCTTGGCCAGTGCTGCCCCATCGTGACGCGGGCCAGCAGGCCGGCGATGAGCACGACTGCGCAGCCGATCACATACGACCAGCGCACGACGCCGCGCGTGTGCCGCCAGGCGAGCACCAGCAGCAGGGCAACCGTGGCGCCGAAGAGTAATGCCCATCCGGAGGGCATCGAGTAGGAAGGCGGGCCCTGAAGGGCTGCGCCACCACCGCCCTGAACACCCGCGGCACCCATCATCGCCGTCGCAGACATCGCCGTCTGCGGCTCCATGCTGCCGCCCGCCACGAGATCCGCTGACGGACGCGGCCGCGCGATGAAGCCTTTCATGTCCTGCTCGACGTACATCAGCGCGAAGAACGTCACGAGCATGGCGGTGGCGCCGCGCCAGCCGGCCACGCGCAGGGCGGCGACGGCCGACACGCCAAGCACGCCGTAGATCCAGGGAACATAGGCCGCGCGCGTCACCGCGCGCGACCAGTCTCCGGCCGGCACATATTGCTGGACGAGCCGGGCGATCTCGAGATCGCCCGGGTAGTAGGCCACGAACCGCGCGCCCACGAGCAGCGCGGTGGTGATGGCCGCGAGGACCAGCAGAGGAGTGAGGCCGAAACGCTTCACTGCTGCGGGTTCGTGGTTTTCGCGGCCTTCTGCTTCTCGACCATCGCGGCGACGTCGGCCAGCAGCTTCTTCGCGTCGTACGCGATGCCGTCCTTGATGGTCCACTTGATGCCGCCGACGCGCTCGACGCGGCCCGTCTCGTCGTTGAGCCGCACCGCGCCGTTGCCGTACAGCACCTTCAGGTTCTGCAGCGGGTTCTGATCGACGATGACGAGGTCGGCCAGCATGCCGCTTTTGACGACGCCGAACTCGACGGGCGTGGCGCGGTGCTCGCTGAGCGTCAGCGCGCCGTTCATGGTGGCCGCCTGAATCACTTCGAGCGGATGGAAGCCGGCCTCCTGCAGCATCTCGAGCTCGTTGATGAAGCCGAAGCCGTACGTCTGATAGATGAAGCCCGAATCCGAGCCCGTCGTGACGCGGCCGCCCATCTTCTTGTAGTCGTTCACGAGCTTGAACCAGACCTGATAGAAGTTGCGCCACGCCACTTCATCGGCCGTCGTCCAGTCGAACCAGTACGAGCCGTGCGCGGCGCGGCTGGGCGTGTAGAAGTCCATCAGCGACGGCAGGGTGTACTTGTCGTGCCATTCCGCGGCGCGGAAGCGCATGACGTCGCGGCCGGCCGAATAGATCGTGAGCGTCGGATCGAACACGGTGCCGAGCTTCTTGTGCTCTTCGAGATACGCCTTCCACTCGGGAGAGCCGGGCTCGTGGATCTGGTTCCACAGCCGCGCCACCTGGCCGAAGCGCCACTGCTCGTCGGCGGCGTTCATGTCCACCGGCCAGTTCTGCACGACCGTGTCCTTCAGCAGCGACTCGAAGTGGCCGTAGAAGTGCGTGACGGTGTCGAGACCGGCGCGGGCCGCGTCCATCGCGTCCATCTGCGCGACGCCGCCCTGCTGCAGGTGCGCGGTGGTGCCCATGCCCTGCTTGTGCGCCTCGTCGTTGAGCGCGGCCATGATGGCCGGCTCGTACGCGCCGAGCTTCAGGCAGTCCACGCCGGTCTTCGCCGCGTTCTGCACCCACGCGCGCGCCGCTTCCGGCGTCGGCACGTTGCCGGGCCGCTGGCAGTTGAAGATGCGCGGCGCGACGATCTCGTTCTTCTCGCTGCGCGCCTTCTCGCTGACGCTGAAGCTGTTCGATCCAAGCGGCACGCCGCGCACCGTCGTCACGCCATGCGCGAGCCACAGCTTGTAAGCGTATTCGGCGTCGGCATTCTTCGGCGCGCCGCCGGCGTGCACGTGCATGTCGATGAAGCCCGGCATCACGTACATGCCGCGCGCGTCGATCTCGTGATCGGCGTTTCGCGGCTGCCGGTTCTCGCGCATCGGCAGGCCGGGCGTGCCGGCGCTGCGCACCGACGCGATGCGGTTGCCTTCGATCACAATGTCCACCGGCCCGGTCGGCGGGCCGCCCGTGCCGTCAATCAGCATCGCGCCGCGAATCACCATCGTCTTGAACGGGCCGAGGCCTTCGCCCGCGCGGCGTGCCGGGGCCGGGTTCAAGCCGCTGTCGGGCCGTGGCGCCTGCGCGCGTGCCGGCGCCTGTTGCGCCACGAGGGCCGCGCTGCCGGCCAGCGCCAGCGCGGCGCCGATGGCGAACGGTGTCTTCAACGCGTGTCTCATCTCAATCCTCCACGGCCGCGGCCGCCGCCGGCGGGCGGCGCCGCGGGCATCGGTTTCCTCGGCAGCAATTGATCGCGGTTCGCCGTGTGATACACGAACGACGCGATGATGGTGGCGTTCTTCATCAGGTCGGCGGCAATGGCGCGCTCGTAGACGTCCCAGTTGGTGTGATGCGAGCGCGTGCCGTAGTCGAGCGGGTCCTGGATGAACTGCCAGCCAGGCAGCCCGATGGCGTCGAACGATCCGTGATCCGTGCCGCCCGTATTGCGAATCGTCAGCGTCGTCATGCCGAGGTTGTGAAACGGCTTCATCCACGCCTCGAAGATGGGCGCGACGGCTTCGTTACCCTGCAGATAGACGCCGCGGATGGCGCCGCTGCCGTTGTCCATGTTGAAGTAGCCGGCAAATTTCTCGTGCGCGGCCGTCGTCTTCATGGTGGCGCGATCGCCGAACTGCTCGGTGACATACATGCGCGAGCCGATCAGGCCCTGCTCTTCACCGGTCCAGAGACCGAGGCGCACCGTGCGGCGCAGCGGCAGGCCGCTGGCCTTGAGGATGCGCATCGCTTCCATCATCACCGCCGAGCCCGACGCGTTGTCGACCGCGCCGGTGCCCGCGTGCCAGGAATCGAAGTGCGCGCCGAGCATGACGACTTCGTCCTTCTTGTCGGTGCCGGGCAGCTCCGCCATGACGTTGTAGGTGTTCACATCGTCATAGAACTTGTTCTGCACGTTGAGCGCGACCTGCACGGGCACGTTCTTCTCGAGGATCCGCACGAGGCGGTTGTAGTGCTCGACCGCGAGCACGATCTGCGGCACGCTTGGCGGCGCGTTGGCCTCGCGGCCGGGATTCCAGCCGCCCATCAGCACGGCGCCGTTGTCGCTGCGCGAGGCCGGCGAGGGCTCGAAGAGGGCGACCGCGCCTTCCTTCGCGAGAAACGCGAGGCGGTCGTTGGCGCTGACCGTGGGCTGCGCGCCTGCCGCGCCGCCGCGTCCACCGCCGCGGCCTCCGCGGCCGCCGGGCGCGGCGACCTGCACTTCCTCCATCGCCGCCAGTTCTTCATCGGTGAAGCGGCGCGCCACGCCATTCCACAGCAGCTCCACGTCGCGCGCAGGCGCAAGCACCACAATCTTGCCTTTGAGCGTGCCCGCCGCTTTCCTGAGATCGTCCTGCGTGTCGAGCGTCGCCTGCACGACATCGGCCGTCACGAGGCCGTTGGTGCCGATCGACCACGCCTTCGGGTAGCCGAGCATCTCGAACGGGCGCGGGGCGATCATGTTGATCTGCAGCCGCTCGTTTTCCCAGCCGCGGCCGAATGGGCCCCACGGCATCAGCTGCACGTTGGCCATGCCCCACTGCTCGAGGCGCGTCTTCGCCCACTCGGCGGCGGCGCGCATACCGGGCGAGTTGGTTAGGCGGGGCCCGTGCACATCGGTGAGCCAGCTCAGGGTGTCCATCACCTGCGAGCGCGCGCCGAGGCCTTCAGCCTTGATCTTGTAAATCGCGCCAAGGTCGATCGTTTCGATCGGCGGGGACCCCTGCACCCCGCCTGGCTCGCTCACTCGCGGGGCCCCGACGCCCAGCTCCGTTACGCTCGCGCGGTCGTTCTGTGCGGCAATCGGGGCGGCCACGAGCGCGGCCAGCGCCAGCCCCAGGACGGTCTTTCGCATATGAATCCTCCGGTGCCCGGGAGTCTATCAGCGCGGCAGCCGCTCCGGTATGTCCGCCGTCACATAGGCGATGACGGCAATTGCCGCCGCGGCTTTCGAGACTTCCGCCTTCGCGATGCGGTCGATCGTGTCGGCCGGTGTGTGGTGGATGGTGAAGTACTTCGTCGAATCGCCGCTGTACGCCATCGTCGGCGTGCCGCCGGCCTGCGCGATGGGGCCGATGTCGGCGCCGCCGCCGCCCGGCCCGAGCGTCTCGAGCCCGAGCGGCGCGAGCAGCGACATCACGCGCGTCATGACGGCGCGGGCGGCGGCCGATCCGGTCAGGCCGATCGACGCCGGCTCGAACACGCCGGAGTCGGACTCGAGTGCCAGCACATAGTTCGAGGCCTTCGCCGCGTGCGCCTTCAGATAGGCGGCGCCGCCGTGAATGCCGTTCTCTTCACTCGTCCACAGCACCAGGCGGATCGTGCGCCGCGGCTGCAGTCCGAGCTTCTTGATCAGGCGCAGCGCCTCCCACGTCACGATGCAGCCGACCGCATCGTCGCTCGCGCCCGTGCCGACGTCCCACGAGTCGAAGTGACAGCCGATGAGCACGATCTCTTCGGGCTTCTCGCGGCCGGGGATCTCGCCGACGACGTTGGCGGAGGGCGCGGCGGCTTCCGAGCGCGCCTGCATGCGAAGGCGCAGCACGGTTTCGACGCCGCGGTCCTGCAGGCGCTGCAGGCGATCCGCATCCTCGGTTGGAATCGCCGCGGCGGGAATGCGCGCGACGCCTTCCGCATATTCCATGATGCCGGTGTGCGGCGTGCGCAGGCCGGCGGGGCCGACCGAGCGTACGAGCGCGGCCACCGCGCCGGCGCGCGCGGCCGCCACGGCGCCGCCGGTCCTGTAGGCGACCGTGGCCCCGTACGAAGTGAACGGCACGTTGAAGAGCACGATGCGCCCTTTGGCCTGCGCGGCTTTCGCCTTGAGATCGTCGAACGATGAGACCACGAGCAGCGGCGCCTGGATGCCTGCCGCGGGCGTGCCGACGCTGCCGCCAAGTCCGAGCATGACGATCGGCTGTTCGGCGGGCGCGATCATGTCGAGCCGCTCGTCGCCGCGAATCCAGACTGGCACCATCACCGGCTCCTTGCGCGGCTCGAGCCCGTCCTTCGTCATCTCGGCAACCGCCCACTCGATGGCGCGCGCCAGGTTCTTCGACCCGGTGATGCGATGGCCGAACGTGTCGGTGAGCTCGGCAAGGCGGTTCCAGCCGAAATCGGTCGACTGCGCCTCCTTGATGAGGCGCGATGCCGGCTCGCGATAGGCGTCCACCCAGTCCTGCGCGGATGGGCGCGCGGCCGTGAACGCGACAACAAGGGCGGTGGCGGAAAAGACGATGGAGAGGTTGCGGGGCATGGCGTGAATTATAGTGACCCTATGGCATCCCGCGCGGCGCGCGTCCTGACGGCATGGCTGGCCGCGGCCGCGATGCTGTTTGCGCTCGCGGGCCCGGTCGTCTCGGGCCATGCGGCCGTCGACACGGAATGCGCGCCCGCGCTGGCGACGTCGCACGACCACGCGGCGCATCGTCTGGGTGCCGACGGCGACACGGCGCCCGATCACTGCGGCGCCTGCCATCTGACGCGCACCGCGCGCGACGCGGGCCGCGCCGCGGCCGCCACGGTGGCGGACGCCATCGTCACGGCCGGCGTTCCCGTCCCGCATGAGCCGGTTCGCCGCCTCGCCCGCCTCACCGATTTCACGCGCGGCCCACCGGCCCTCTCCCTCTCGTAGCTGGCTTCCGCGGCCCCCGGCCGCACGGTTACCCCTTTGCACGTGAGGATTCGCATGGCTCGGCTTTGTACGTCTCTTCTTTTCGTAGCTCTTTCGGTTTCGGCGGCTTTTGCTCAAACGCCGCCTCCACCGACACCTCCTCCGGCGGTGCCCGCGCCGCAGGCTCCGGCCGCGACCGGCACCATCACGGGCAAGGTCGTGATGGACAGCGGACAGGCCGTGCACGGCGCGCTCGTGCTGTTGCTTGGATCGCCGCGCACCGCCACCACCGGTGAGGACGGCACCTTCACCGTCACCGGCGTTGCGCCAGGCACGTACGAGGTGATCGCGCAGCGCGAGCATCTGACGACCGGACGCCAGACCGTCACCGTTGCGGCCGGGCAGCCGTCCACCGTCAACTTCACGCTGTCGCTCGAAGCGCTGCACGAGGAAGTCGTCGTCACCGCCAGCGCGACGGGGCAGACGACGACGTTCGAGTCGTTCAACTCGATCACGAGCCTCGACACGGTGGAGATCGCGAAGAACATCGGCACGTCGGTGGCCGAAGTGCTGGAAGGGCAGGCGGGCATCTCGAAGCGATCGTTCGGGCCCGGCAGCACGCGGCCGATCATCCGCGGCTTCGACGGCGATCGCGTGCTGATCATGCAGGACGGCGTGCGCACGGGCGATCTCTCGAGCCAGTCGGGCGACCATGGCACGTCGATCGATCCCGCGAGCCTGCAGCGGCTCGAAGTCGTGAAGGGCCCGGCGACGCTGCTCTATGGCAGCAACGCGCTCGGCGGCGTCGTCAACGCCATCACGCCGCAGGAGGCGTTCCGGCAGTCGCCGTTCAGAGGGCTGCTGGGCAGCGTGACACTCGACGGCGGCACGGCCAACACGCAGGCCGGCGGCAACGGATCGCTGCAGTACGGCAACGGCAGCTGGATGCTGTGGGGCAGCGGCGGCGCGCGGCGCAGCGGCGACTACGACACGCCGATCGGGACGATTGAGAATTCGAAGACGCGGCTGGTCAACGGCGGCGGCGGCGTCGGCTGGGTCGGCGCGCGCGGATTCTTCAGCGCCGGCGTGAAGCTCGAAAACTCGCGCTTCGGCATCCCGTTCGCGGGCGAGTTCCATCATCACGAAGAGGAAGAGGGCGAGGAGGGCCTGCACGAAGAGGGCGCGGCGTTCGTCGATCTGGAGTCGGACCGCCTCGATGTGCGCTTCGATGCCGGCCTGCAGAACCTGCAGGGCCGCTTCCTCGACAGCGCGCGCGTGGTGTTCAGCTTTCTCGACTATCGCCATCAGGAGCTCGAGATCGACGGCGCGGTCGAAGAGGTCGGGACGACCTTCAACAACAACGTGGCGACGCTGCGCGGCGAGCTGCTGCAGAAGCCGATGGGCCGCTTCAGCGGGCGCATGGGCGTCGAGACGTTCGTTCGCGACTACGACGCGGTGGGCGAGGAAGCGCTTGCGCCCGCGACGCGCCAGACGTCATTTGCCGGCTTCATCTACGAGGAAGCCGGTTTCGGGCGCCTCCGGCTGCAGGCCGGCGCGCGCGTCGAGCGCAACGCGTATGACGTGGATCCCCGCGCCGGCGCGCTGCCCGATCCCGACGTCTGCATCGCGGTCGTCGGCGGCTGCCCGCCCGAGGTCCGCAACCGCAGCTTCACCGGCGTGTCCGCGTCGGCGGGCGCGCATCTCGATCTGAACGGCAACGCGGCCATCGTCGCCAACGTCTCGCGCGCGTCGCGCGCGCCGGCGCTCGAGGAGCTGTACAACTTCGGCCCGCACATCGGCAATCTCGCGTTCGAGCAGGGCAATCCGGACCTCGACATGGAGAGCACGCTCGGCTTCGACCTCAGCCTGCGCGGCCGCGGCGCGAAAGCGCGCGCGGAGGTCAACGTCTACACGTACGACATCGACAACTTCGTGTTCCTCGACGTGCAGGACTTCGAGGTCGAGGGGCTGCGCTTCGCGTCATACCAGCAGGCCGACAGCCGCTATTCAGGCGTCGACGCCTCGGCGCACCTGGAATTCGTGCCGTGGCTGCACGTCAACGCCGACATCGCGATGGTGCGCGCGCGGCTGAAGGACACGAGCGAGAATCTTCCGCGCATTCCGCCGGTGCAGGGCCGCCTGGAGCTCGAGATCCCGTGGCGCCAGCTCACGATTTCTCCAGAGATTGTCTACACCGCCGATCAGGACCGCACCTTCCGCGACGAGACGCGCACGGAAGGATCCACGGTGTTCAACCTCGGCGCCACCTACGTGCTCGGCCAGCAGCACCTCACACACATCTTCACGATCGAGGGCTACAACCTCACGAATGAGGAATACCGGCTGCACACGTCGTTCATCAAGGACCTCGCGCCCGAGATGGGGCGGGGGATCAAAGCCACCTATTCGGTGAAGTTCTTCTGATCGGTAACCGGTCACCGGTTGTCGGATGTCGGTGTGAGCCGGCCGACGAACGGCCCGCCGGCTAAACGGCCGCGCTGAGAGCGAGTGGTAGATCCGGAGCGACGGCGTGGTTGTACATGCGAGCAGATCGCGCCCGAGCTACGCGCCTGAGCGAGGATCTACCCGAGCTCCTGACGCGCGGCCCAGAGCCGCAGCGATCGAGGGCTCGAGCGCTGCCGCCATCCGTCTGTACCCGTCCGCGTCGGGATGCAGGCCGTCGGGGGACGAGCGCAGCATGTCGGCGTCGTCGTCGCTCGCGGCGGCGGCGCGCGTGTCGGCGAAGGTGATGTTCGGGTCGCGCGCGGCTTCGGCGCGGATCCACGCGTTGATCGCGCGCATCTTCGCGTTCTGCTCCGGCGTCGCCGTGTTGTAGGGGACGATGGAGCCGGCGACGATGGGGATGCGCGCGGCGGCGGCGAGGTCGTACATCGCGCGCAGCTCGGTGGTGACGTGCGCGACCGGACGGCCCTGATAGACGTCGTTGACGCCGGCGATGATGATGACGGCGTCGGGACGTGCCGCGGCGACATCGCGATCCCAGCGCGCGCGAATCTGATCGCTGCGCTCGCCGTTCACGCCGCGGTTGCGCACATCCCACTCCGGATGCGCCTTCATCAGCCAGTATGAGAACTGGCTCGTCTCGTCGCCCTCGCCATCGGGCGGCGCCTCGATCGGCGACTTGAACAGCGGCGTCCCCGCCGTCGTCGAGTCGCCGAGGGCGACGATGTGAACTCGAGGTTCTGTGGTTCTTGGGTTCGGTGAGTTCGACTGGTTCGGGTTCGAGGACGTCATCGCCAAAACTCCAACAGCGAGCAGGAACCCGAACCCGTCGAACCTGCCGAACCCAGGAACCACAGAACCTATCTGCCCTTTTGCAATCCGTCCGCGACCGCTTCCGCCTTCCTCATCACGCGCAGCATGTTCTGGCCCGTGATCTTCTTCACGTCGTCATCCGAATAGCCGCGGCGCAGCAGCTCGGCGACGAGCGCGGGGTAGGTGGAGACGTCCTCGAGACCCTTCGGCACGCTGGTGATGCCGTCGAAGTCGCCGCCGATGCCGACATGGTTGATGCCGGCCACCTTGCGGATGTGGTCGATGTGATCGGCGACGTCGGCGAGGGTGGCGGCCGGCGCCGGATTCGCGGCGCGCCAGGCTTCGATCCCCTTCGTCACGCTCTCGTCGGACGAGCCCGGCAGCGCGCGCAGGCGCGCCGTTTCGGCGTTCTCGCGCGCGTTGCGGTCGGCAACCGCCCGCGACACGAAGCCCGGCACGAACGTCACCATCACGACGCCGTCCTTCTTCGGAAGCTCGCGGAGGATGTCGTCGGGCACGTTGCGCACGACGTTGGTGACGCCGCGCGCCGACGAGTGCGAAAAGATCACGGGCGCGTCGCTCACGCGAATGGCGTCGGCCATCGTGTCGGGCGAGACGTGGCTGAGGTCGACGAGCATGCCGAGCCAGTTCATCTCGCGCACGACCGACTCGCCGAACGCCGACAGGCCGTTGTTCACCGGCTTGTCGGACGCGGCGTCCGCCCACGGCGTGTTGCCGTTGTGGGTGAGCGTCATGTAGCGCGCGCCCAGGCGGTGCATCATGCGCAGCGCGCCGAGCGAGCTGTCGATTGAATGGCCGCCCTCCATGCCGATGAGCGACGCGATTTTGCCGCTCGTGAAGATGCGCTCGATGTCGGCCGCCGTGAGCGCCAGCTCGAACGTGTCGGGATACTTCCGCATCATGCGGTGCACGATGTCGATCTGCTCGAGCGTCGCGGTCACCGGCTCGGGCTCGGTCGACGGCACGTAGACCGACCAGAACTGGCCGCCCACGCCGCCGGCGCGAAGCCGCGCGATGTCGGTGTGGCCCTCGACCGTGTCGCGCATGTCGCGCGCGTCGACGTCGCCCGCCGACTTCTCGCGCACTTCCCACGGGAAGTCGTTGTGGCCGTCGATGAGCGGCGACTGCTTCAGCAGCGCGCGGGCACGATCCAGAAGAGAGGAAGAGGGCTGTTGTGCGCCTGCCGTGACGGCGGCCGCCGAGAGTATGAAAGTCATGAGGTATCGCATTCGGCTATCCTTCCGGATTATGACACCGCTTCGCCTTGTGCCGGCCGCCGCGGCCACGCTGCTGCTGGCCGCCACCGCCTCCGCTCAGACACTTGCCGTGCCGCAGGCCGTGCGCGACCGCATCGACGCCACGGCGCGCGAAATTCACCCGAAGATCGTCGAGGTGCGGCGCGACATTCATCGCTATCCCGAGCTCGGCTTCCGCGAGACGCGCACCGCGGCGCTCGTCGCCGAACGGCTGACGGCGCTCGGCTACGAGGTGCAGACCGGCATCGGCGTCACCGGCGTCGTCGGCGTGCTGAAGGGCGGCAAGCCCGGCCCCGTCGTCGCCATTCGCGCCGACATGGACGCGCTGCCGATCCCCGAACTGATCGACGTGCCCTACAAGTCCACCGTGCCGAACGTGAAGCACGCATGTGGCCACGACGCGCACACCGCGATGACGCTGGGTGTCGCCGAGATCTTCAGCCGGATGCGCGCGGAGCTGCCCGGCACGATCAAGATGATGTTCCAGCCGGCCGAGGAGGGCGATCCCGACGGCGGACGCACGGGCGCGCTGCGCATGCTCGACGACAAGGCGTTCGAGAACCCGGCGCCGGCCGCCATCTTCGGCATGCACGTGATGCCGACGCTCGAGGCGGGACAGCTCGGCGCGAACATCGGCCCGGCCATGGCGAGCAGCGATCGCTTCACCATCACGATCACCGGCAAGAAGACGCACGGCGCCTATCCGCATTCCGGCATCGACCCTGTGCCGATTGCCGCGCAGGTGATCATGGCGCTGCAGACGATTCCAAGCCGGCAGATCGACGCGCAGAAACCCACCGTCGTCACCGTCGGCATCGTGCAGGGCGGCAACCGCTTCAACATCGTGGCCGACGAGGTGTCGCTGACCGGCACGGTGCGGTCGCTCGACACCGAGGGGCCGTCCATCGTGAAAGGGAAGATGGACGCCATCGTCAAGGGCATCACGTCGAGCTTCGGGGCGGCCTACAGCCTCAAATATGAGGAAGGCGCCCCTGTCACCTTCAACGACCCGGCCCTGGCAAAGGCGTCGCTGCCGGCCCTCGCCGCGGTGGCTGGGGAGGCCAGCCTGATGGCGCCCCCGCCCCAGATGGGGGCCGAGGATTTCGCCTATTTTCAGCAGAGAGTGCCCGGTTTTTACTTTTTCGTGGGGGTGGCCAACCCGGCCAGGGGCATCACGGCCATGATCCATACCGAGCATTTCGACATCGATGAGGAGGCCCTGGGGGTGGGGATGCGGGCCATGGCCACGGCGGTTGCCGATTATTTGTATAGGGCGTCCCGGCAGTAACCCTTGTATAGTGTCTGGATGGCTTCTACTAACGGCACTGTCAAGAGACTCGTCGGCGACAAGGGCTTCGGCTTCGTAGCCGCTGCTGACGGCAACGAATACTTCTTCCATCGTTCGTCCTGCGAGACGTTCGAAACGCTTCGTGAGGGCGATCAGGTTACGTTCGAAACGGGCCAGGGCCCCAAGGGTCCGCGCGCCGAGAACGTCAGAAAGTCCGGCTCGTAGTGGCCGGAAAGCCCGCGAGGGCTTTCGATTGGTAAAGGATGGGCCGCGTCCGGCGGCCGCTCCTCCTCCCAACGCCTGCCCTCGCTGCGGCTCCCGCGAACTCACAACCTCAGGCAAGCGCGACGACGCCGCAGGCTACTGGCGCTGCGGCGCCTGTGGCGAGGTCTGGAACAACGGCCGGCGTAAGACCCCAGCGCAGCGTTGGGGGTAGCGGCCGCGCGCTTCCGTCAGGCGCCCCGGCTCCTTTTCCATTTTCCACTTTCCAATCAATTTTCAATCCTCAATCACCTCTCATCGCGACCATCGGATCGATAGCGGCTGCGCGCCGCGCCGGCACATAGCCCGCGATCAGCGCTGACACGGCGAGCGTGGCCGCGAAGCCCGCGAGCAGGCGCGGGTCGTTCTGCGCGATGCCGAACATGGCGGACTCGAGCACGCGGCCGAGCGCGAACGCGGCGACCGCGCCCACGCCGACGCCGATGGCGGTCATCAGGCCGGCCTGCCGCACCGTCAGGCGCACGACGTCGCCGGGCTGCGCGCCAAGCGCCATGCGCACGCCGATTTCCTGGCGCCGCTGCGTGACGTAGTAGCCGACGAGCGCGTAAATCCCAATCACCGACAGCAGCAGCGCGAGCGCGCCGAACAGCGCCATCATGCCCGCCGCGTACTGCGGTCCAATCGTGCGCTGGCGCACGGCCTCGGTCTGCAGCATGACGTCGTAGATCGGCTGCGCGGGATCGATGCGCGCGATCGCCGCGCGGATGGCCGGCGTCAGCGCCGCGGGGTCGCCGCCGGCCCGGACGGCGAAGACCTGCGTGAGCGGCGCCCCCTGTTCCATGGGCCGGAAGATGGCCGGGCGGCCGGCGCCGAGGAACCAGTCGTGGATGTGATTGGCCGCGACACCGACGACCGTGGCCACGAATGGTTCGCGTCCTCCAACCACGACGCGCTTGCCCAGCGGATCTTCGTTCGGCCAATGCCGCGCGACGAACGACTCGCTGACGATCGTCACCGGCAGCGTGTCGTGGCGATCGAGCGCCGTGAAGCCCCGCCCGCGCGTGAGGGGCATGCGGTACGTCTCGAAGTACGAGGGCGTCACCACACGGTAGTCCGTGACGAGCGGCGGCGTGTCGGGACTCGCCGGCGGCTGGCCTTCGATCTCGTAGTTGACCGACCAGCCTGCGTTGCCCGACGGCATGACGTTGGCGCCGGCCGCGGCGACGACGCCCGGGAGCGCGGCGAGCGCCTGGCGCACTTGATCCGCAAACTGCGAGCGTGCCGCCAGCGTGGTGTACCGCGCCACGGGCAGCGACGTCCGGAACGTCAGCACGCCGGCCGCGTCGTACCCCTGCGGCCCGTTGACGAACCGCCACGTGCCGAGCGCGGTCATGCCCGCGGCCACCAGCAGCGGCAGCGCGAGCGCCATCTCGGCGCTGACGAGCATCTTGCGCAACCGCAAGCGGCCCGTGGTCGATCCGCGTCCACCCTGCTTGAGGGTGTCGGACAGACTCGGCCGAAACCACTTGACTCGTCGTGGTAGCCTCCCGCGTCGGCGATACCACGACGAGTCAAGTGAGTTTCCGCCCAATGATGACGCCTGGATCGCGGGGAGCAACCCGAAGATCGCGGTCGTGACGATGGCCGCGACAATGGTGAAGAGGATGACGCGGCCGTCGAGATCGATCTCGTGCCAGCCGAGCACGAAGTTGGCGATGCGCGCCGGCATGTAGCTCTTGATCACGCGCAGCAGCCACCACGCGAGCCCGAGCGACAGCGGCACCGCGAGCATGGCGAGCACGAGGCTTTCGGCCAGCAGCTGCCGGATCACGCGCCAGCGGTTGGCGCCCATGGCGAACCGCACGGCAATCTCGCGCGCGCGCGTGGCGCCGCGCGCCAGCAGCAGGCTCGCGACATTGGCGCACGCGATGAGCAGCACGACGAGCGCCGAGATCTGCCACACGATCACGAGGTTCGTGCTGCCGGGGTCGCCCATGCCCTGCGCGAGCGTGTGCACGTACGTTTCGTGCTGGCCGTTGTCGGCCGGGTATTCCTGCTTGAGCCGCGCGGCGACCACCGCCATGTGCGCCCGCGCCTCGTCGATGGTTACGCCGGGCTTCAGCCGTGCCGCCACCGTGAGGTAGCGCGACCGCCGCACGGCGGCGTCTTCGGCGTTGAGCGCGAGCGGCACCCACATCTCGGAGCCGTTCGGAAACGCGAACTTCTCGGGCGCCACGCCGATCACTTCGTGCGGCTCGCCTTCGATCATCACCTGCGTGCCGAGCACGGCGCGGTCCCCGCCGAAGCGCCGCTTCCACAGCCCGTCGCTGAGGATGACGACGCGATCGCGGCCGTCGGTGTCTTCGCCCTCGGCAAAATCGCGCCCGGTGGCGATGGCCACGCCCATGACGGCGAAGAAGCCGGGCGTGACGCGGAACGCCTGCACGCGCTCGGGCTCCGATCCGCCCGTGATGTTGGCGCTCCACCAGTCCCACGCCGCCATGCGCGCGAACGGCGCGCCGGGCGCGGCCGACGCGGTCTGCCAGTCGCGGAAGTTGGCGGGCGACGCGTTCTGCTGCAGCGTGTCGAACGCGCCCGGCCGCATGTCGCCGATGACGACGACGCGGTCGACGCCGGGGAGGGGGAAGGGGCGCGCGAGCAGCGCGTCGCCGATGCCGTAGACCGCGGCGTTCAGGCCGAGGCCGAGCGCGAGGGCGAGCACGACGAGCACGGTGTGGCCAGGGTGTTTGAAGGCGCTGCGGATGGCGAGACGGAGTTCGGACATGGCCCCTCTGAAAAATGGGGACGGGTCTAATTTTCCGCGGGCATCGCTCCGGAAAATTAGACCCGTCCCCATTTTTTGGTCGAACGGCAGGCGCAGCGCCTGCGTGCAGTAAAAGACGTCGGCCGCGAGGCGCGAGCGGCGCCGCGTGATCGCGGCGTGTTCCTCGTCGAGATCGCCCAGGATCGACTCGCGCCACGGCGACGCGGCAAGGCGGCGTTCCAGCCAGCGGGTCGCGAGCGGCGGCGGGCCCAGGCGTCTGGTCACGGACGTTCCAGCAGTGATTCGAGGCCCTGCGAGAGATTCGCGACGGCCGCGCGGGCATCGCGCAGCAACGCCAGGCCTTCGGGTGTCACTGTGAAGTAACGGCGGGCGCGCCCTCCGCGTTCCGGAAGGGGGTCGCCCATGCGCGACGCGAGCAGGTCCTTGGCCTCGAGCCGCTCGAGCGCCGTGTACAGCGCGCCGCGCGCGACGCTGCGCCCGGTGCGGCCGACGATCAGGTCGCGGACGGGCACGGCGTAAGCCTCGTCGCCAAGCTGCAGCACGGCGAGCAGCACGAGCTGTTCGAACTCTCCGAGGGACGAAAATGCCTGCATAGCAGGCATCATGCCTTCAATGCAGGCAAAAGGCAATCTGAACTCCGACTTGACCAGTCGGACTTCCAGGGATTATGCTCGTCAAGTCCTAACTGCGAACGGTCTCATTTTCATGCTTCAAGCATTCGTCATCACCCTCCGCGAAGGCCTCGAGGCCTTTCTCATCGTCGCCATCAGCCTCGCGTACCTGCGCAAGACAGGCCGCGTCAACCTGCTGCCTGCCGTGCACTGGGGCATCGCCACCGCGATTGCGCTCAGCGTCGGCGCCGGCATCCTGTTGTCGCGCGCGCGCAACCAGGCGCTGTGGGAAGGCATTCTCGCGCTGGTCGCCGCCGCGCTCGTGGCCACGCTCATCGTGCACATGTGGCGCACCGGCAAGCGCATGAAGCGCGAGATCGAAGGCCGTCTCGAACAGTCGGCGGTGCGCTCGGGCGCCGCGGCGTTTCTCGGCGTCTTCAGCTTCACCGTGCTGATGATCACGCGCGAAGGCATGGAGACGGCGCTGCTGATGAACGCGCTCCTCTTCAGCATTCAGTCCGCCGAGCTGATCGGCGGCGCCATCGCCGGCACCATCCTCGCCGCCTTCGTGGCGTTCCTCTGGTCGCGCTACGGCCACCGCGTCAATCTGTCGCGCTTCTTCCAGGTCACGGCCGTCTTCCTGGCCGTGTTCGTCGTGCAGCTGGTGGTCTACGGCTTCCACGAGCTGACCGAAGCGAACATCGGCATCCCGAACGCCGACTGGTGGCACTGGAAGACCGAGCCCTTCGGCCCCGACGGCATGTACGGCCAGTATCTGACCTATGGCCTCGTGCTGCTGCCGATGGCGTGGCTCGCGGTCTCCGCGCTCTTCACGCGCCCGCGCCGCGAGCAGCAGCTCGCGGCCTAGCCGCCGCCGCTCTCTTTGACGCCGGAGGCGATACCGCGATATCGTGGTATCGCCATGGCCGCGCACATCACCACCAACCTGCGCCTTCCGAAGGGCGAGTACGAGGAGCTGACGTACCGCGCGCGCCGCCGCGGCGTCAGCATCGCGTCGCTCGTGCGCGAGGCGGTCGCGGAGTATCTCGGAGGCGGCAGCCGCGCGCGTGCCGCCGACGAGGAGCCGGATCCGTTCGAAGCGCTGATAGGCAGCATCAAGAGCGGGCACACCGACGAGTCGATCAATCACGACCACTACCTCTACGGCTGGCCGAAGGAGACCGAAGAGGATGAAACTGCTCGCGGACACGGGCGCCCTGCTCGCCCTTCTCCTGAACGACGACCAGCATCACGCCGCCGCAAGCCGGTTCATGCGAAGCCGCCCGTGGCCAGGATTCCTGCTGAGCAGCCTGGTGGTCGCCGAGTACGCCACCCGGCTGCGCGCGACCGCCGGCGCAAGAAGGGCCGCTGAGGCCACCCGCGCGTTGCTTGCAAGCCGGCGCCACGAAGTAATCTTCATCGACGAGCCGCTCATGACGGCTGCACTCACCCGGATGGAGCAGTTCCACGACAAGCGTCTCAGCCTCACCGACTGCGTCAGCTTCGAGCTGATGGATCGCTTCCGTCTCCCAGCCGCCTTCACGTTCGACCGCGATTTCCGCGACTGCGGCTACCGCATGCTGCCGTAAGATTCAGACATGGCCGATCCCGTCAAGCCGCCCACACGCGTCACGCTCACCTGGGAAGGCGACCTCCGCTTCAGCAGTGGGGACGATGAACCTGCGCTGGTGCTCGATTCCGACAGCAAGGCGGGGCCGTCGCCCATGCAGGCGCTGGGCTATGCCGTCATGGCGTGCATGGGCATGGACATCGTCCACGTGCTGCAGAAAGGCCGGCACCCCCTCGAGGGCCTGAAGGCGTCGATGATCGGCACGCGCGCCGACGAGCATCCGCGGCGCTTCACGCGCATCGAGATGACGTTCACGATCACCGGCAACGTGCCGCGCGAGGCCGCGGAGCGCGCGGTGCAGCTGTCGCGCGACACGTACTGCTCGGTGTTCAATTCGATGGCACCGGATATTGACTGGTTGATTACCATCAACTGAGCCGAGCCGATGCGCCGCGCGTATATCGACTGGCTGCGCGGCATCGCCGTGCTCATCATGTTCGGCGCCCATGCCACCGATGCCTGGACGCGCGCGGCTGATCGCACCGGCCCCTTCTTCTACTGGCGCGACATCGTGTCGGGTTTCGGCGCGCCGCTGTTCCTGCTGCTGGCCGGCGTCGCCGTCGCGTTTTCGGCGGCGTCGAAGGTGCGCCGCGGCGCCACCGACGCCGAGGCCTCGCGCCTGCTGGTGCGGCGCGGCTGGCAGATCTTCGGCATTGCGTTTCTGTTCCGGCTGCAGATGTTCATCACCAGCCTGTTCTATCGCTGGCGCAGCCTCTTCAAGGTCGACATCCTCAACGTCATGGGCCCGTCGATCGCGGCGGCGGCGTGGACGTGGGGCCTGGCGCGCACCGGCACCGGCAAGGTGCTCGTGCTCATCGTGCCGGTGCTCGCGCTGGCGTTTGCCACGCCGTTCATCCGCGCGTCCGGCGCGATCGCGGCGCTGCCCGACGCGCTCGAAGCCTATCTCCGCCCGGCCGGCCAGTACGCCGCGTTCACGCTCTTTCCGTGGGCGGGCTTCGTCTTCGCCGGCGCAGCCATCGGCGTGGTGCTCGAGCGCTCCGAGGATCGCGACGCCGAGATCCGCCGCGTCTGGAGCGTCACCGCGTTTGGCGTGCTCATGGCCGGCATGGCGTTCGCCACCTCGTTCGTGCCGTCGCCGTTTCCCGGGTCATCGTTCTGGACCACCTCGCCATCGTTCTTCTTCATGCGCACGGGCATCATGATGGCGTCGTTCGGGCTGGCGTGGGCGTGGAGCGAGCAGCTGTGGCGCGGACAGTGGCAGCCGTTCGTGCTGCTCGGCCAGACGTCGCTGTTCGTCTACTGGGTGCACGTGGAGCTGGTTTACGGCTACTTCACGAAGCCGATTTACCGCCTGCTGCCGCTCTGGGGCTCCTGCGTCGGCGTCGTCCTGCTCACGGTCGTGATGTATTACCTCGCGAAGAACGCCAGGATGTGGGTGGAGCGCAAGCGCGCCAGTCAGGTCAATGACTGGCGCGTCCGAGCGCTTACGATCATGGGAATTTAGAGTTGGCGAGTTAAGAGTTAAGAATTCTTGACTCTCAACTCGCCAAGTCTGAATTTCACCGTCCTGTCACATCGTTCCAGTTCATGATCGCGTTGAAGATCATGTTGAACTCGCCGTGGTTCTGCCAGCGATACACGGGGTTGCTCGAGAACATGATCACGCGGCCCTTGCCGTTGTAGGCGCGCGGGATGTCGACGCCGAACGCGCGGTTGCGGATGTTGTCGGCGCCCACCATGAGGCCGCTCAGCACCGAGTCCTCGCCGCCCTGGAAGCGGATCAGCACCTTGTCCTGGTCGGCCACGCCGACGCGGAACACGAACTGCCCCTGCCCGAACTTCACCGGAATGATCTTCCCGGCGTAGCCGTAGAAGACGGGGTGATCCGTCTTGACGATCTCGGCATTGACGAGCGGCTTCTGCGCGTTGACGGCCGACTGCGGGAACGTTTCGATGTCCACCGAGCGCGCGAAGCCGAACTCCACCGGGAAGCGTGACGCGTTGTGCGCGGTGATGAGCGTGCCGCCGCCCTCGAGGAACGCCTCGAACGCCGCGACGCCCGCCTCGGCGAAGCCGCCGCTGGCATCGGCCGATTCCCCATACATGCCGAGGAACTTGTACTCGCTGCTCTTCATGTACGGCTGCGGCTTCTCGCTTTTCGGCGCCATCACCGCCGCGCGATTGATGTTCTGCGCGGCCATGACGATGACGTCGTAGTCGGCCTTGAGGTTGCCCTGCAGCACGCGCTCCTTGTAGATCAGGTCGAACGGAATGCCGAACTGATCGAAGGCGTGGCGGTACCAGCCCAGTTCCTGCGTCTGCGCCCATTGCGTGTAGATGGCCACGCGCGGCGCGTCGCCGTCGTGGCTGGCCACCGTGGGCACGGCGGAGAGCGCCGCCGCGGTGAGCCCCAGTGACTCGACGGCCGCGCGCGCCGTCTGCAGATCGGCCGGCGTGCCGGTGATGATGAACGAGCCGGCGGGGAAGTCCACGCCATCAGCCTTGAACGCCGCTTCGGCAATCTTCATGGGTACGCCGCGCAGCTTGTAGCGCAGCGTCACCATCTGGTTCGATCCGTAGTGCGCGACCGCCAGCCCGGCCGTGCCGCTGCCGGCGACGCGTCCGCGCGCCACCACATTGGTCACCAGCGTCGTCGGCGCGTCGAGAATCTTCTTGTCGCGAATCTCGTTCACCTCCACATTGAACGCCAGCCCCATCGTCCACCCGCTGTCGTCGTACGTGCGCAGCGCGGGATCGGGGAAGTCCTGCTTCTCGAGCAGGTTCTTCGCGAGGCGCCAGTACGGCTGCCCGGCCTTGATCACGTAGGAGCCGGCCGGATACGTCGCGTCGCCGATCTTGATGGCGGCGTTGGCCGTGCCGACCTCGATGCCCTGCAGCCGCAGAATCCTGACGAGCTCCGCCGGCTTCGTCATGTCGCGCTGGACGGGAATCACGTACGCGTGCGGCGGCGCGTTCACGCCGGCGGCCATCGAGTTGCGCGTCTTGACGTAGAAGTTCTCGAGCACGAGATTCGGGAACATCGAGGCCAGCTGCAGCGCCGACAGCACGCCGGTCTGCATGTAGTTCGTGTTGTTGCGGCGCGTGAAGTTGGCCGGCATGCCCTGCGGAATCGGGATGCCGCGATACCACTCGCGCGGCTGGCCGCCGCCGCGGCCGGTCGGCACGGCCGGACCTCTGCCGCCGCGGCCCGCGCCCTCGCCCTCGCCGCGTCCGGCTGCTTGTGCGCCTTCACCCTCGCCGCGACCCGCGGCCTGTGCGCCCGCGGC
>JAKFEY010000032.1:0-6090 GCA_036675475.1 Vicinamibacterales bacterium | reverse complement strand
GTCGTCGATGTACGCGGACGTCTTCATGCCCACGGGCTCGAGCACGCGCGTGCGCAGAAACTCTGGAAACTTCACGCCGCTCACACGCGTCACGATTTCGGGCAGCAGCACATAGCCGCTGTTCGAGTAGGACCACTCGGTGCCCGGCACGAAATTCAGCCCGCGCTGGCGCAGGATCATGCTCATCGCGTCGGGTTTGCCCATGGTGAGATTGAGCAGCGGCACCCAGTCGCGAATCCCGCTCGTGTGCGTCAGAAGATGGTCGATCGTGATCGTGTGGCCATAGTCCGGCAGCTCCGGAATGTGCTTGCGCACATCGTCCGACAGCGACAGCTTCCCTTCTTCGACCAGCATCAACACCGCGGCGGCCACGAACTGCTTCCGGATCGAGCCGGCATCGAGCAGCGACTCGGTGGTGAGCGGCACGTTCCGCTCGATGTCGGCCAGGCCATACGCGCGGTTCACGACGGGCTTGCCGTCAAGCGACGCGGCAGCCACGCATCCGGGCATGCCGGGTTTGACCCAGCTGAAGATCTTGTCGACCTCGGCGGTCTTGTCCTGGGCAGAGGCCGGCGCGGCGGCCAGCAGGGCGGTGAGCAGGAACGGCAGCGTGTTCATGCGGTCAAGCATGGCGATTCTCGTCGGGCGAGTCTTCAGCGTTCGGTGAGCGCGACGTGAGATTTTTGTGAAAAGGCGCTAGGGCCGTCAGCCTACCCGAGCCTGAGGCTGAACATCACGATATAGAGCACCAGCGCGGCGAGCGATGTGAGCGTGATCACCGCATGCACGCGCCGGTTTGCCGTTGACGCCATCACGACCGCTGCGGCGACGGCCACGATGCGGAAGGAATCCGCGCCCGGCCGATACTGCCCGCGCACGAGAACCGAGACCACCACGGCCAGGGCCAGCACGACCGCCCATAGCGTGAAGAAATATCGGTGCTGGGCAAAATAGAACGCGTCGAGATCGACCGAGGCGCCTTCGGCTGCTTTCGAAACGTCCGGAAGCGCGGACGAGCAAATCAGATAGATGAGAACGAACACGGTTAACGGAAGGAGAAAGGCGAACAGGTTCACCCAGAGCGGCGACTGCAGGATGAAGAAGTAGGCCCACCATGTCTGGATGAACAGCAGGAACGCGAGACCTGCCCACGCCACCGGAATCCAGTCCCAGTCGACTTTCCCCTTGAAGCGCGCAAGGCGATGCAGCGCCTGTACCAGCTGACCGAGGCCGAGGCCAACCCAGACCGACAGCAGGACCCGAAGATAAGCGGAATAGTCCATCTCTGCGCGCTCCCGTGCGTGGAAGGCGGAGAGCTTACTACGAGTTCGATGCGCCGCGGACATACTCGATGCGCGGCGGCGGCGCGGTGGAGCCCGCGACCGCGTACGCGAGCACGACGATGCCGCTGCCGGGAAGCACTTGGCGATCGGCGAGCGTGAGCCTGGCGACGGGACCCGGCGGCACGAGCGGGATTCCGGAACCGAGAAGCACCGGCATCACCGCCACTTCGACGGTGTCCACGACGCCGGCATCGAGAAGCGAGCGAAACAGCTCGCCGCCGCCGAACAGCCAGATGTCGCGGCCGGGCTGTTTCTTCAGCTGCCTGATGGTGTCGGCCGGATCGGCCGGCGTAATCTCTACGCCTTTGCGCGCGCCGGCGGGCAAGGTGCGCGAGAACACGATGACCTGCATGCCGGCCATCGAACCCACGCCGCCCTGCGCTGACGTGGCGTCGAAGGTCTTGCGGCCCATCACGACCGCGTCGAACCGGGCGTAGAGGGCTTTGAAGTCCACGCCCTCATCGGGAACGATCCAGTCGTAGCCGCCTTTCGCATCGGCGATGAAGCCATCGAGACTCGCGGCAACCTGATAGCGAAGGCGTCTGGACATGTCTTCCTCAGATTACTCCGATCGCATCGCCACCATCGGCTGCACGATCGTCGCGCGGCGCGCGGCCGGGAGACCGGCCAGCAGCGCCGCGGTGATGGCAATCAGCGCGGCGCCCGCATAAATCACGGGCTCCATGATCCCGAGCGATGCCGGGCCGAGCCTGAGCGGCGTGCCCATCACGTCCTCCATCGTGCGGATGAGAACGGACGCCAGCAGCAGGCCGCCGATGACGCCGGGAATCGCGAGCGTCACGATGCCTGACAGCATCAGGCGGAACACCTGGAACCGCGTCGAGCCCAGCGCCATGCGCACGGCAATTTCGCGCGTGCGCGTGGCCACCATGAAGCCCACGACGCCGACCACGCCGAGCGCCGCGAGAATCAGCACGATGCTGCCCGCCACGGCGAGCGCGATGGACTCCGACACGAGATCCTGCAGGCTCTTGTCGGCGAGATCCAGGCCGGTCACGATGCCGGGAAACGCCACGCCGGGCAGCGGCTCGACGCCGAGCTCGCGCAGCTCCTGCTCGAGCGCCGCCTTCAGCCGCGGCTCGTCGCCGGGCGAACCCCGCACGATCACGAACACCGGCGGCGCGGGCGCATCCGCAGTCGCCAGAGCCTCCGGCTTCGCAGACGCATCGGGCATCGGGATCAGCACCTGCGGCCGTTCGGTCGTCAGCTGCGACGTGGCGAAGTCGGCGCTCACGCCGACGATGGTGAACTCCTCCTCGCGGCCTTCGTCGAGCGTGAGCTTCACGCGCTCGCCGAGCGGCTCGCGATCCGGAAACAGCAGCGCGGCCAGCGGCTCCGACACCACCGCCACCGGCGCCATGGTCACGCGATCGTCCACGGTGATGGTACGGCCACGCAGGAGCGGCGCGCCCACCGTTTCGAGAAAGTTTTCGCCGACGCGCGTGACATGTGCCGTCACGAACCTGTCGCCGCTCGCGTTGCCGGCGCGAAACAGCCGGTAGTCGAAGTCGATCGGCATGCCTTCGGCAACCGCCACCGATCGCACGCCGTTGGCCTGCTGCAGGTTGTCGCGCACCTTCCGGATCGTGAAGCCAGTGTCACTCTCAGCCACGGCCGGCGCGGGCAGGCGCGCCGCCGCGAGGCCGGCGGTCTCGAAGCCGAACTCCGCGGTGCGCACGCGATCGAGCATGACGCCGCTGATCGCCAGAAACGGCACCGCGATGCCGATCTGCACCATCGCCGCGACGCGATGCACGCGAATGGTCTGTCCGCGGCCGCCGCCGGCGTTCTCCTTCATCGCCTGCACCAGATTCGGCCGGCTGAAGCGCACCGCGGGCAGCAGCCCGAAGAGCACGCTGACGATCAGGCAGAGACCGGTCGCGATCGCCACGCCTGTCGCGTCCAGATCCATCTCGGGCGGGATCGGGACGCCAAGCCACCAGGCGGCGATGGCGGGAATGCCGAACAGCACGAAGGCGCTGAGCGCGCCTCCGGCGAACGCGAGCAGCAGCGCCTCCAGGAACAGGTGCCGGATCAGCCTGCGCCGGCTCGCGCCGAGCGACGCGCGAATCGAGAGCTCGCGCGCGCGATTCGCGCCGCGCACGAGCATCATGCCCGAGATGTTCAGGCACACGATGAGCAGCACAGTGCCCGCGAGCGACAGCATGACGGTGATCACGCGCCGGCTTTCGGGCCGGCCGGCCGCGCCCATCGACGCGTACGGCTCCACGGTGGCGCCCTTGAACTGATTGGTCGAGGGATGCTGCTGCGCAAACGTCGCGGCCGCCGCCGACACCATCGCGTTGGCGCGCGCCCGGTCGACACCGTCGTGCAGCCTGCCGTGCATGCGCACCCAGTCCACCGTCCGGTCGTTGCGCAGATTCGGGTTCTCACGCAGCCGCGGATGGCGCTCGAGCGGAAGGAACACCAGCGAGTCCGGTGCCTGAAACACATGAAAGTGGCCGCGAAATTCTTTGGGCATGACGCCCACCACCGTGTGCGCCACGCCGCCGACGATGAGCGGTTTGCCGATGACCTGAGGATCGGCCGCCATGCGGCTCTTCCAGAAGTCGTGGGTGACGACCACGCGCGGCGGCGCCGTCGCCCCATCGTCAATCGCGGGATCGAAGCCGGGCCCGAACGCGGGCGACACGCCGAACGTCTGGAAGTAGTTGGGCGAGACGTAGAGCGTGGCGACCTGGGGCGGCGGCTCGTTGCCGCTGGGGGGCTCGCCCACCACGCTTGTGTCGAGCGTCCAACCCGTGACGTTCATGCCGATGGCGGCCTCGCGCAGCGCGCGGTAATCCGGATACGACCACGACTCGAGCGCCCAGTCCCCCGCCTTTGCGCGCAGCGGCCCCTGCGGCAGCACGAGCAGTTCGACGACACCGGTGGTGTCGATGACGCGCGCCGGCGCGAGGATCAGACGCGTGAACGTCGCCAGGGCGACGAGCCCTCCCATGCCGATGCCGAGCGAGATGACGCAAACCAGCGTGAAACCGCGTTCCCTGACGAGCGACCGCGCGGCGTGCGCCAGATCGCGAATGAACGAGCTCATTTGACTCTCCCCGCGCAGTGCGCGTCAGGCCCAACCATGGAACGCAGCTCGGATGCGTGTGCGCGGATCGCGTGGCTGGCCCGCGTCTCCGCCCAGTTCCAGCTGCGTATCGAACGTTCGCCGCCCGGCGGCCAGCGCCGCAGCATGTGCCGCGCGAGCGGACACTGCACGTCGGCCGGCAGCGCCGGCAGCGTCTCGAGCAGCACCGGCACCGCGTCGGCACTCAGCCGCGTCGCATACGCCACGTCGAACCGGACGGGCGCGTCGGCCGACCACATGCGCGCCACGTTCGCGCGCGCGATGGCCGCATCCGGATTGATGGCGAACAGCAGCGCGATGCCCGCGAGTCCGGACGCGAGCGTGCCGAAAGCGAAGATGCCGCGCCGGCCGCGCAGCACGGTGGCCGCCAGCCAGAGTAGCACCGCGCCGATCCAGACCAGCAGCACCATGGCGTAGAAGCGCGACTCGGTGAGGCCGTAGCTGGCGTGGTACAGGCGCAGCCGCTGCATCGCCGACGCGCCGATGGCGAGCACGAGCACGATCTGCAGGCCCGCGAGTACGCGAAACATCAACGCGTCGCGGCGCGTGCGGCGATCGAGCAGCCAGTCGGCCGCGAGCAGTACCGGCACGACGAGCACAACCGCAAAGACCAGCTCGAAAAAGCCGCGGCGCGCGTAGTCCGCATACGTCAGGTCCGGCGTGATCTGCACGATCGTATCGGCGCCGAAGAGATACCGGAACTGCACGATGACGAAGAGCAGGAACAGCAGATTGATCGCCGCGAGCGCCGTCGTCACTTCCGTTGCGCCGAGTACGGCCCAGGCAGGTGCTGGCGTGCTCCGACCGGGAGCCTCGGACGTGGCGTGCCGGAACCACGGCAGATCCGTCCCGGTCAGGAAGCCGCGCAGGTAACCGGTCGAAAGCCAGGCAAGGATCGCGAAAAGCACGACGTGAGGGACGAGCCACTGGACGTCCAGACGAACCGCGCTCGTGACAAGTTCCGCGAAGACCGCGTCGGCGGACATGAACAGCGCGCCAAATAGGCCGACCAGCGGCGCGGCGATGAGGAGGCCGCGGCCGACGGCACCGGCCCGGCGCCATCCAGTGGCGGTGCGATCGACGCGCGGCAGGAGCCGCGCCGCATCGAGCAGCGCGAGCGCCCCCGCGGCCCAGGCATGCAGGGCGCCAAGCACGAGCGCGCCCGCGTACCTCATCAGGCCTGCGCGCCGCACCCAGGCTCCTTCGCGACGATGCGCCGCCAGCGCGAAGGTCAGCACCGCGCAGCCGAGGGCGAGCAGCTTCAGCGTGGATGAGTCGCGCCATGCAAGGCCGGCCGCAAACAGCACCCCGACGGCGAGCCAGGCCACGCGCGCGCGATCCAAGGTGAGCGCAGCGCGCTGGTGCAGCACCAGCGCCGCCACCGCAACAGACGCGATCCAGATGAACAGGTTCAGCGCCGGCTCGCCGGGCGCCCGCAGAAGCGTGTCGCCCGCGACGCCGAGAATGACGCCGGCGGCCAGCAGGGGCGCCACGACACGAGGCGGCACCGGATAAAGACGAGCGGCAACACCGAAGGTCTCGTCGATGAAACCCTCGCTGCCGGTGGGATAGGGCCCGGATGCATCGCCAAGGGGTATGTCCATCGGTGGAGCATCCGCCTTCGCGGCG
>JAKFEY010000084.1:0-6206 GCA_036675475.1 Vicinamibacterales bacterium | reverse complement strand
GCCGGCGGCAAGGGCAGCCGCCTGCGCGACCAGCCTGATGCGCCGCCGAAGCCGCTGCTGCAGGTCGGCAGCAAACGGCTCATGGACTTCAGCCTGCAGAATGCCGCCGCCGCCGGCGTCGACGAAATCATCGTCGTCGTCAGCTACTTCACCGAGGCGGTGATCAATCACTACGGCTCGCAGTACAAGAGCATCCCGATCACCTATAAGATTCAGAACGATCCGCGCGGGCTCGTGCACGCCATCGAGTGCGCGGCCGGCGCCATCGGCTCGTCCGACTTCATTCTGATGCTGGCCGACGAGGTCTTTCTCAATATCGACCTCACGAAGATGATCGAGCGCTTCCGCGACGAGCAGCTCTTCGCCATTCTCGGCGTCGTCGAGGTCGAAGACCGCGCGCAGATCAGCAAGACCTACTCGATTCTCGAAGACAGCGGCACCGGCCGCATCCATCGGCTCGTCGAGAAGCCGCGCCGCCCGCACAACAACATCATGGGCACGGGCAACTGCGTGTTCGCCAACGCGATGCTGTCGTACATCGACCTCACGCCGGTCAACCAGGTGCGCGGGGAAAAAGAACTGCCCGACCTGATCCAGTGCGCGATTGACGATGGGCAGCCGGTGAAGATGCACAGGGTGGGGCAGCGCTACATCAACGTGAACGCGATGGACGACTTCCGCGCGGCGTTCGCGTTGCTCGAACACCACGCTGATTCCTTCTGATGGAAGGCCAGCGGATCCTCGTCGTGATTCCCGCATATAACGAGGCCGAGAACATCGCCGAGGTCGTCACGCGCGCGACGAAGCACGCGCCCGTGCTTGTCGTGAACGACGGCTCGAAAGACCGCACGGGCGAGATCGCGGCCGCGCTGCCGGACACCACCGTCATCAATCACGCCCGCAACACGCACATTCCCGGCGCCATTCTCGACGGCTTCAAATACGCGCTCGCCCACGATTACGAGTATGTGGTGACGATGGATGCTGGCCTGAGCCATGATCCGGGTCTGCTGCCGTCGCTCATCGCGCAGCCGGATGCGGATCTGGTGCTGTCGTATCGCCCGCAGCCGAAAAACGTTCCCGCGTACAGGCGCGTGCTGTCGCGCGCGGCCGCGCACCTGGTGAACGCGGCCATTCGCCGGCCGCGATGGAAAATCTGGCAGGCGGGTTATAGAGACGTGACGTCGGGCTATCGACGCTACTCACGGCGCGCGATGCAGGCGGTTGTGGACGCGCCGATGGTGTGCACGTCGTTCGACTTTCACCTCGAGGCGCTGGCCGTGGTCAGTTACGCCGGCCTCAGCATTCGCGAGTTTCCGATCACCTACGTCTTCTCGAACAGCTCGCTGACCCGGAAAGTGGTGGGGCAGGCGTTCCGCACGTGGGTGCGGCTGCTGATGGGGCTTCACAGGCGGCCGATGTGACGCGCGCCATCACCGCGGTGATTCTGGGCGCGGCCCTGTGGCTGTCGGCCGCGGTGTTTGCGCCGGTATCGGCCGCGGCGGACAGCGGCTGGCTGGCGGCGCTGCCGTCGTGGCCCGCGCTTGCGGCCGCGTGCGCGGCGGCGGCAATGCTCGTGTGGTGGCGCCCGCCGTCATCGCTGTTCGCGCTGCTGCCGCTCGTGGCGGTGCTGCTGCCGTGGACGCCGGGCGTCGACGCGGGCCTGATCTTCGCCGGGCCGCTGGTGCTGCTGATCTGGGTGGCGGTGCTGGTGCTCGGATGGGGCGGCGCGCTCGCGCCCGCGGTCACGCGCTGCGGATGCGCGACTTCAGCGAACCGCGCAACGGTCGCGGCGTTCCTGATCGCGCTGGCCTCGACGTCATTGATCGCGTGGCGCGTGGCGCCGATGATCCCGGGCGGCGACGAGCCGCACTATCTGATCATCACGCAGAGCCTGATCAAGGACGGCGACCTGCGCATCGAGAACAATCACGCGCAGAAGGACTACGCCGCGTATGCGGCCGGCGATCTGCATCCGCAATATCTCGTGCGCGGGAAGAACGGTGAGATTTATCCGGTGCACGCGCCCGGCCTGCCGGCGCTGGTGGCGCCGGCGTTCGCGGCGGCTGGCTATGCCGGCGCGGTGGTGTTTCTGCTCGTGGTGATGGCGCTGGCGAGCGCGCTCGTCTGGCGGATTGCGTGGATCGCGACGGGTGATTTCGGCGCCGCGTGGTTCGGATGGGCGGCCGTTGCCGCGTCGTGCACGTGGGCGTTCCAGAGCTTCCTCGTGTTTCCCGACGCGCTTGGCGGCGCGGCCCTGGCGTGCGGACTGTGGCTCGTGCTGCGGCTCGATCGCGGAGATGTGCCGCGGCCGTTTGCCATTGGCGCGGTCGGCGCCGCGCTGGCCATGCTGCCGTGGCTGCACACGCGCTTCTCGGTGCTTGCCGCCGGCCTCGGCCTGATGATTGTGCTGCGCCTGTTCCCGCGCGGCATCCGCAGCCTCGGCGTGTTTCTGGCCGCTCCCATCGTCGCCGCGATCGCCTGGCTGGCGATGTTCCAGGTGATTTACGGCACGCCGAATCCCATTGCGCAGTGGGGCGGCACGAGCGACAGCCGGCTCGCGTGGATTCCCGGCGGCCTCGCGGGCCTGCTGTTCGATCAGCAGTTTGGCCTGCTGCCGTACGCGCCCGTGCTCGTTGCGGGGGTGATCGGCCTCGCGGTTAGTCCGCGCGCGGGAGAGCCCAGGCACGCGCACGCGCTTGCCTGGCGCGCGTCGACGCGGCTTCAGCTCACGCTGCTGCTCGTCGTGACGTACATCGCGGCATCGGCCAGCTATGCGATGTGGTGGGCGGGACTGAGCGTGCCCGCGCGTCTCATCACGGTGCTGCTGCCCGTACTGGCGCCGGGCGCCGCGGTCGCGTGGCAGCGCGCGCGTAATCCGGCGCTCCGCGCCGCGCTGGCCGCGGCACTCGCCTGGACGATCTTTGCCACGGCGACGCTCGCCTTTGCCGAGCGCGGCCTGTTCGCGTGGAACATCCGGCAGCACAAGGCCGGACTGTGGTTCGAATGGGTGGCGCCGCTCATCGACTGGACGGGCGGCCTGCCGGCCTTCTTCCGTGCCGACGATGCGCTCGGACGCGAGTCGCTGCCGCTGCCGGAGTTCTACACGGTCACGGCCATCTGGCTCGTGACAATTGCTGCCGCGGTTGCCGCCGGCGTGCTGCTCGCCCGCGTTCTCGCAACAGCGGCGCCGCGCCACGCGCGCGTGGCGGCCGGCGCCGTGACCATCACCGCGCTGGCGCTGGCGTTGCCTGTGGCCACCGTGCTGTCGCTGCGCGCGCAAGGCGCCGACGGCTCCGCGCCCTCACGCGCCCAGGTCGCGTTCCTGTCGCGCCTGGCCGAGGGCGACGCGCTGCTCATCGATCTCGCCGCGCGCCGCGCCATCGCGCGAGACACCGCCGTCACCTCGCTGCGCGTGGCGCTGCCGCCGGTTGCCGGACGCGAGGCCGAGCGCAGTCTTGGTTCGGTGCCCGCGGGCACGTTCACGCTCACCGGCGAGCCGGGCGGCGCGCCCGGCGCCGTCATCATCGGCCGCGCGCCGCAGCCGATTGCCACGCTCGCCGACGCGCCGCTTCAGTTCCGGCTGCCGGTCGCGGTCAACGCGCTCACCGTCCGCGGCGCCGAAGGCCGCGCGCTCTCGCTGCAGCCGGTGTCGGCGCCCACGCGCCTCGCGCAGCAGAAGGCGCTGCGCGCGCTCCGCTATGGCAACGTGACGGTGTACTTCATCGATGATCGCGCCTATGCCGAGCCTGACGCGTTCTGGATCGGCGGCGCCCGTTACGCCAATGTCGTGCTGCAGGCGGATCCGGGCGTGCAGTCCGCGGTGTTGGAGATCGTGAACGCGCCGGTGGGGAACCGCGTATCGGTGGTCGGCGCGGCCGAGCCGTTCGACCGCGAGCTGCAGCCGCGCGAAACGGCCCTCGTCCCGGTTGCCTTCGACGAGCGCGGCGTGGCGCGCCTGCAGATCGAGTCGGCCGGCGGGTTCATCCCCGCCGACGCCGACCCGCAGAATCAGGACCGAAGATTTCTCGGAGTGTACGTCCGGGTGCTGACCCGCTAGAACCTGGCGATTCCGCCGAAGTAGAGACCCTTCAGCTGCATTTCGCCGCCGTCGCGGTCGGCGATGAACATCACGTCCATCACGCGATAGCCGGCGGTCACGCCGAAGTTGTTCGTGATGTTGTAGGTGCCGTACAGATCCCAGTCGATGTACTTCGCTTCGTATTTGTCGTCGATGCGCGGAATCTTGATGCCCGACAGCTCGAACGTCACGGCGGCGTTCGGCACCGGGTACACGCGGACGATGCCGCCGAGCGCGGGCACCGGGCCCTTCGCGCGGAAGAACTCCGGCTGCGCCTGGATCGGGCTGTTCAACTCGGCGTTGACATTCGTGTACTTGGCCTCGAGGAGCACGCCGACGAAGAACTTTTCGCGCGACACGAAGTCCCATTCGTAGGCGAAGCGCCACACCTTCCAGTCGAACTGCGTGGCGATCGGCAGGCCGATCGGATATTCCTGGCCGTTGAAGACGATCCGGCGCTCGAAAATCGTCTCGGACGTATACGAGACGGGCACGTACTGCACGCGCAGCTTGTGCTTGCGGCCGGGACGAATCACGGCGCGGAAGTCGCCGAAGCGCTTCTTCTCGTAGCCCAGATCGTCGATGAAATCGATCTCGGTGCCGGCGATGCCGAACTCTTCGCTCTGGATCACGCCCGCGGGCGTCGGGTTCCAGAACCCGCCCATGACCTCGACCCAGTAGGTCTCGCCGACCGCGCGCTCGGAGCTGCGCGGCACGCTGTACTGCGCGTCGGCCGTCTCAGGCGCGGCCGCCGACAACGCCGCGATCGCAAACACACACGTCAAGAAACGTCTGCTCATAAACAAAACCGTCCGGTACGGGAAACAAAGGGAGCGCTGGAACCTTCCGCCGATCGCTCGACGGGCCTGCTGGGAGAAGGCCCCTCAGAATAGCATGGGCGGCCAAACGGGGCTCAACCGGGGAAATTCAACCGGGTAGAATTTCTCCGCCGCCGCCCGGCTTTTTGACGACCGGCGCGGGCGTCGCCAGCGCGGGGACCGCAGGCAGCGGCTTGTCCGGGCCGGTGCCCGGCGCAACGGCCGGCACCGCCTCGCCCGACGTGCCCTCTTCCTGGCCGTCAGCCTTGGCGGCGCTCACGGGCGGCCAGACGGGCGGGGGAGGCAGCGTTTCTTCGTTCTGCTGGAACAGCCGCTTGATCAGCGCCGGGGTGCTGTTGCGCGGGCTCCAGCCAAGGCGCAGCACCGACACCTGCACCGGCCGCCGGCCGAACGCCAGCGCCTCGTGGCAGCTCCACACATACAGGTCCACATGCCGGCCGTGCACCTTCGGGCCGGTGTCCATCACCGTCCAGATGCCGCGATACGGCTCGAGGGTGTTGCCAATCTGTATGACCGAGCCCACGGGCAGCAGATCAGGGTCGGCCGCGGCGATGCCCGTGCGCACGGCCACGCCCGACGCCGTCGTGTGGCCCTTGCAGTAGGCCGTGGCGGTGAACCGGAGCGGATCGCGCCCCTCGACGGTCGCCGACGTCCTGGCCTGGACGACGCCCGACCGCGCCTCCTGACGGAACAGGCGCGCCGCGTACTGCGAGTCGATGGCGGTGGTCTCGTAGAAAAACACGAGGCCGACGGCCACAACGAGGGTCGCAAGGACCTTCCGGCGGAGCGACGTGGAAATCCACATGGTGTTCTGGCCCCCTCTACGGCCGAGCCGCGAAGTGCGCCTCTGCAAGGGTACGGCCGAGCGGGGCCGCGGTCAACCGTGACGGCGAAAATATGGCGAAGGCCTACCGGGACTGGAAATGATCGAAGCCGAGCGTGCGGAGGTCGATGCCTTCGGCCCCCTCCAGGGTGAGGCTGGATTCGGCGGTCACCACGCCGATGCGGGTGACGAGCGTGCCCATGTTTGCACGGGCCGCCCTGAAGCGCCCGCGGAGGCGTGCCGGCACCGTGAAGAGCAGCTCGTAGTCGTCGCCGCCGGCCACGGACGCCGCCATGGGATCGATGCCCAGGGCCGCGCAAACGGCGCGGGCCGCCGGGTCGATGGGCAGGGCCGCGGCGTCGAGGCGCATGCCGCAGCCGGCGGCCTCGGCGAGCCGCCGCACGCCGTCGGCCAGGCCGTCGCTCAGGTCGATGGCCGCCCGCGATGCCGCCGCCCGCGACAG
>JAKFEY010000039.1:0-6278 GCA_036675475.1 Vicinamibacterales bacterium | reverse complement strand
CGGCGCGCAGGTCGCGGCGCGCGGCGGCCAGGGCGCGCTGTTCGGTGGCGCGCGCGAGGGCCTGCTCGGCCCGCTCGAACTCCGTGCGCGTGATGAAGCGTTCAGCGAGCATCGGCCGCAGGTCTTCGATCGCGGCCTCGGCGCGCGCCACCTCGCGCCCGGCGTCGGTGAGCGCAGCCTCGGCTTCGAGCAGCTGGAGCGCGTCTTCGCGCGCCTTCATCCGCGCGGCGCCGTGCTCGGCGGCGAGATCGGCCTCGGCGCGGCGCAGCGCCGCCATCTCGCGCGCCAGCATCTGCTCGAGCGGCGCGATGTCGAGACGCACGAGCAGATCGCCGGCTTCGACGGCGCTGCCCTCGGGCGCGATTTCCACGATCTTCGCGGGCAGGGCGCCGAGCGGCGCACCGTACACCGCCACGCGCGCGGCGGTAATCGTGCCCGACTCGACGAGCGATTCGACGAACGGCTGCCGGCTGACCGTGGCCTCGGACGCCCGCGGCGCCGCGGCCGGCCGCATGAACGCGGCGGCGCCCGCCAGGGTCACGACGATGAGTACGGCGATGACTGTTTTCATGGGCGGTAGGAATCCGGGTCGAGGGTGCCGGTGGCGCGGGCGAGCGCGAGCCGCGCCAGCGCGTGGTCCACGCGCGCGGCGATGAGCGCCGTGCGTGCGTGCAGCAGGTGCAGCTCGGCGTCGATCAGGTCGACGTTGTCGGCGAGGCCGCGCTCGTACCGGAGGCCGGCAAGCCTGGCCTGCCGCTCGGCGATCTCGATGGTCTTGCGCTGCAGATCGATGGCCCCGGCCGTTCGCGTGACCGCCCGCCGTGTCGCGCGCACGTCGGCCGTGGCGGCCTGTGCCCGTGCCTGCGCCTCGCGCTCCGCCGCGCGCAGCCCCACGCGCGCGCCGGCGGCGGCCGCATCGGCGGCTTTGCCCTGCAGCCCGTAGGTGGTGCTGATCCCCATGCGCCAGCCACCGAGCCATTCGTTCACGAGCGATGGCGCGTCGCGTCCGAGTCCGCGACGGGAGTAACTGAGGTTCAGCTGGACGTCGGGCAGGGCCGCCCAGCGTGTCAGCGCCGCAAGTTTCTCAGCATCCTCAACGCGGGCGCGCGCTTCTGCGACGTCGAAGCGGCGCTCGATGGCCGCATCATCCGGCGCGCGATCGGGTTCGGCGGCGGCCGTCGCGTCCGGCACGTCGGCGATGTCGATCGCGAGGTGCGAGTCGACCGGGCGGCCGAGCAGCATCTTGAGATCGTCGCGCGCCCGCTCCACCGCTTCGCGTGCCGACGCAAGCGCGGCGTCGGCCTGCCCCATCATCAGATCGGCGCGCATGACGTCGAGCTCGGTGCCGAGGCCCGCGCGCGAGCGCGCGGCGGCAGCCTCACGCAGGCGGCCGGCGCGCACGCGGGCCTGCCCGGCCGCCTCGAGCAGCAGCTGCTGCCGCACGATGGCGAAGTACGCGGCCGCCGTGCGAATGATCAGATCGCGCCGCGCTTCCTCGTGCGCGCGCGTGGCGCTTCGCGCCGCGCGCGACGCCATCGCCAGGCCGGCGCGCGGGGCCGGCCCGAAGGCCTGCAGCAGCGACTGCGAGACGCGGAAGGTCACGCCCGCATCGCGATCGGCGGCCGGGCCGGCGCCGAACTGCATCCAGTCGCCGATGACCGCCAGTTCGGTGCCGGTCGGAAGCGTCCGCGACGCCGTGAGCATGGCCTGATGCTGGCGGAAGCCGTTCTGCTGCGTGCCGAAATGCAGCGCCGGCGAGATACGCAGGCCGAACTCCGAGCGCTGCAGCTGCTCGTTGATTTGCGCGATCTCGACCGCGTCCTGCGAGGGCTCCAGCGCAGGACTCGCCGCGAGGGCTTCGCCAATCGCCTGACGCAGCGTGAGCGCGGCCGGGCCGGCCGCGCGGGCCGGCTGCTGGGGGATCTGTCCCCACAGCAAGCCGGCCGCAAGCAGCGCGAACGTGGACATCGGCGTCTATTGCCTGGCGCCCGCGATGTTGTAGGTGATGGGCGGGCCGCCATTGAGCTCGCCGTTCGGGCCAACCGTGAGCACGCCCGTGATCGCGCCGCGTGTCGATCCAGACAGCACGATGCTCGCGGCGAGCCGGAAGAGCACGTTGTTGAAGCCCGCGGCCGTTCCCCGCCCTTCCGCGGTGATCTGGCCCGTCGTCGGATTGAACGTGCCCGTCAGCAGCGTCCACTTCGATCCGGGAGGGCACGTAATGGTGACCGTCGAGCCCGTGATGGTCACGAGCAGCAACGTGTTGTCTTCCATCAGGACGAAGAACCGGTGTCCGCCCGGATCCGACGCGACGGTATTGGTCACGCGGTAGTTGCCGTTGGGATCGAAAGGCGTTTCCGTGGGCGGCGGTGTGCCTGAGCCGCCTGACGGCGTGCTGCCGGGATTGCCGGTGGTGTTGGTCGAGCCGTTCGAGTCGCTGCCTCCGTTGGCCAGCAGGCCCACGCCAACCGCCGCGGCGCCGCCGCCCAGGATAAGGCGCCCGCGCGTCGAGCCCAGAAAGTTCTGCCCGCCCTGCACCTGCATGGTGCCGCGCGCGACGTCGATCGTGACGGCCCTGGCGCGGCCGAACCACAGCCAGCCGGCGACGCGCCGCTTGCAATTCAGGTTTTCCGGCGCGCCGGCGCCCGCCTCCACGAAGACGACGAGTTGCTGATCATTCGGGCAGTCATAGATGACCACCTGCATCCGGGTGGGTTTTCCCGCATTGACCAGGCTGAGCGCCAGGGCGAGATCCCCGCCCGCGCCTGTGACCCCGGCGGCCACTTTGCCTTGATTCAACAGCTGCATGTCGATCTGCACGTTGGCGGCCGGGCCGCCATCGCGCATTGCGGTGACCTGAAAGACGCTGCTGCTCTGTTGCGCCACGGTGGGCGCCGCGCCGGCGGCCAGCGCCACCGCGATTGCGAGTCCCGTCAGTCTCGTTCGCATGACTTGATCCTCCGCCCCTGTCTTCGCGGGGCTCGCCTTGAAGAACGGACACGGGCGCGCCCGCCGGCGACAGGGCTGCCCGTGTCCGTTCTTCCGGTACGCAGACGCCTCGGAGGGATGCATGCGCAATGTTGTGTCGGGACTGCTGATCTGGACGCTTGCGGTGGCGGGTGTGGGAGCCGTGGCGGAACGGCCGGGGGCTGAAGAAACCCAGATGGCGCCGCCCGGGCGGGCCCCGGCGTCGAGGCCCGCGCCGGCGAGAGACAGCCGGAAAAAGGCTCTCTCCGATCCGAGTACGGCCCTCGGCAACCCCAATCACCCGCTGAAGGATTCGTCCACCGATCCCGGGCCGAACCCTGACAAGGACGTGCCTGATGATCGGTACGCCGATGGCTCGCCCGTCATCACGCATGCCGAGGGCAACTGGCCATGGGGGGAACTGCTCTACGGCAAGTCCTATCCGACCACCCTCACGATCAGGAACGACTGCTGGTCGGACGAGACCGTCGGCATCTTCGTGACCAACCTTCCTTACATTTCGCTGCCGGCATCCGTCACGGTTCCGGCGCGAAGCAGCCTCGACGTGCCGATCACCATCGTCACGCCCCCGCCGCCGAATCTGATTCTCACCGGCCGTGAAACGATCCCCGAGCACGGGATCTTCGGCGAGGTGCAGGGCGAAGTCGTGATCTGGCATCCGTGGACGGCCGAGCCCGAGTGCAAGCCGAACCGCGAGTCGTACAAGGCCAGCGGGCACATTCATTACGACCTCACGCCGCCTGCGGCGCCGCCGTCCCCGGAAAAGATCGCGGGCGCCGGCGCCTGCCAGGTGTGGTGGAACACCGGCCAAAGACCGGCAACCGTGAAAGAGGATCAGGACTGCACGGCGGACATCCGTGAGCTCGCGGCGGCATACCGCCTGCGCGTCCTGCAGCCGGTGGTCGACCGCGCGCCGGCCCAGTGGGGATGGCTGCCGTCAGCCGGGCAGATAGGTCAGATGTCGATCGACGCGTGTCTGGGCATGAAAGCGAAGGCGCAGGCCCAGTTGGAGAAACAGCGATGACTGCACGTCCCGCGATGCACGCCTGCGTATGGCTCGTTGTTCTGTCGATCCACGCGGCCACCGCCGCCGCCCAGACGCCGCAGGTTCGCATCGTGCCAACCGACGGCCACCCGCAGGACTCCGTCACGCTCGGCCAGACGTTCGAGATCAAGGCGACGATGCCCGGAGCGAATGCGCCGCCGACCGTGACCGTCCGGCTCACGACGCCGAGCGGCAGCACGAAGGACGTGACGCTGCACCGCATCGGCACCGAGAACGGGCTCGCCACCTATGGCACGGGCACCGTCGAAAGCATCGGCGGCAGCCGCAATGCGAGGGCCGTGGCCAGCAGCGTGCACCAGACCACCGGCACCATCAACGATCTCGCGCTGTCGAACGGCGAGATGGTGACCGCGCAGATCGTCGGCGCCAATGGAGGGCCGATCACCGGCGGCAGCGCCAGCATTCCCGTGTACGACAACGACATCGAGCAGGGGATCGCCCGCAACCGCGACATGCTCGACGCGATTGGCGAGAGCCTCGTGATGCAGCGGAACGAGGCGAACGCGGTGATGACCGATCCGAATGCGCCGGGCGATGTGCGGCAGGAGGCGCGGCAGGCTCGTGACGAGATCGACGCAAAGTTGCGGCAGCTTGGCAACGACCGCCAGGCGATCGAGAGGCTGCAGACACCGCTCGCGAAACTGCGGATGGGCAACAAGGCCGTCACGGGTCTGACGCGGACCGACGAGGTGCTCGACTTGAGCGGGCCGATCACCGACCGTGACGTCATTCAGGACAACATGGTCTCGCTCGCGACTGCGGCGACGCTTGCGACGTACAAGATGCTGAGCGATCTCACGATGAGCGGCGCCTTCTACAAGGCGGGCCAGGGATTTGTGTCGTTCGCCATGAACGAGTACTGGATGAACAAGTTCTTCGGGCCGAAGCTCCAGTCGCTTCGCGATCGCATGGCGGGCCCGGCCGTCGACGAGTTTGGCCGGCCGATCACGGCGGCCGATCAACGGCGAGCCGTCGGCGAGATTGCCCTCGGCTTCTTCATGATGGCGAAGTTCCCCAAATTCATGGACTGGCTGACCGACGGGCGCCCCGCCGACATCCGCATCCCCGGCGCGAGGCCGGCGGCGCCGCCGGTGGCGCCGCGCGCGGGTACGACCGGCACACCGCCGCCTGCGGCCGGCGCAAAACCTGCGGCCGGCGCACCGGCGCGCCCCGCGACGGCGGGCGACAAGACACAGGTGTTCCCCGAGACCGGCAACACACGGCAGGTCAGCCCCGGGCGCCGTTACACGCCCGAGGAACAGGCCGCGCACGAAGCCGATGAAATCGCCGAAAACGTGGCGAGATACGAGGGGAACCTCAAGGCTGCGCGTGATGCCGGCGTGTCTGAGGATCGCCTCAAGGTCATTACGTCGAAGGGCAAGCATGGCGACCCCGACGTCGCGGACGCACTCGGGCTGGAAGCGCTGCGCGCGCAAGGCAAGCAGCTCGACATGCCGCTCGGCGAGTACACGCGCGCGAAGATGTTCGAAACCCGCAACCGGCTGCGCACGCTCACCGAGGACGACTACGAGTGGCTGCGCAACAGGCTCGCGGAAGATCCTCAGTACCTCGACAAGCTG
Source organism: Vicinamibacterales bacterium (assembly GCA_036675475.1). Classification (GTDB taxonomy): domain Bacteria; phylum Acidobacteriota; class Vicinamibacteria; order Vicinamibacterales; family SCN-69-37; genus JALYRV01. The sequence goes on along the minus strand of JAKFEY010000039.1, from coordinate 644 downwards.
CCGAACCGCGGGCGGATGCTCGATGATTTCGACGCGGCGATTACACCGGGGCAGCGCGATGATCTGCTGCAGAATCCGCGCGTTCGCACGATGGTCGACGAGGCGAAGGCGAACTCGGCACAGGCGGCCGACGGCACGCCCACGCAGCGGCTGCCCGCAACCGAGGCTGATGCCACGCGGACCGTGAAACTGCCGGCGCAGGGACAGGCCGGGGCCCGGCCTCAGACCGGCGGAGCGGATCCGAACGCGACGCAGCGCACGCCGCCCCCGACCGCGGCGACCAATCCCGACGGCACGCCGACCGTGAAGATCCCGCCGCCGGTTGCCGACCCCGGCGCGACGACGATCATCACGCGCCCGCCGACCGGTGGCGCGACGGGCGGCGCGACCGGTGGTGCGACGCAACGCACGCCACCGCCCACCGCGGCGACCAATCCCGACGGCACGCCGACGGTGAAGATCCCGCCGCCGGTTGCCGATCCCGGCGCGACGACGATCATCACGCGCCCGCCGACGGGCGGCGCGACCGGTGGTGCGACGCAACGCACGCCGCCGCCGACGGCGACGACCAACCCCGACGGCACACCGACCGTGAAGATTCCGCCGCCGGTTGCCGATCCCGGCGCGACGACGATCATCACGCG
>JAKFEY010000091.1:0-6759 GCA_036675475.1 Vicinamibacterales bacterium | reverse complement strand
CCGGGGTCAAAGCACCTCTGGACTCGTCAGCTGGAGGTGTTTTGATGCGCCGGATGTCACTTGCCGTTTTCGCGCTCGTGCTGGCCGTCTCGGCCGCGCCGGCGTTCGCTCAGTCGCAGGATCCCCTCATCGTGTCGTCGCGCCAGTTTTCGCAGCAGGGCAACCACGACACAGCCATTCAGATGCTGCGCGCCGGCCTGGCCTCGAGGCCAAACGACGCGGCGCTGAAGACCGAGCTCGCCGCCGTGCTGCAGCTCAAGTTGCAGGCGCTCGAACAGCAGTTGAGCGCGCTTCGCAGCGAGATCAACACCCTGCGCGGCGTGATCGCGCCGGTCACTGTCGCCCGCAGCACCGCCGGGTGCGGTTCCGCACCGTCGATACGCGTGGGCGGCAACATCAAGCAGCCGATGAAGGTGAGGGACCAGAAGCCGGTCTATCCGCCAGAGGCCCAGGCGGCTCGTGTGCAGGGCATCGTCATCGTCGAGGCAATCGTCGGCTGTGACGGCAGCGTGTCGGACGTGCGCATCCTGCGCGGCCAGCCGATGCTCAACGACGCAGCGCTCGAAGCGGTGAGGCAGTGGCAATACACGCCGACGCTGCTCAACGGCCAGCCCGTGCCGGTGATCATGACGATGACGGTGACGTTCACGCTTCAGTAAACAGCATCGTCAAGCGCGGCCTGGAGATCGGGGAACGTCCACACGAAGCCCAGGTCGCGCGCCACGCGCGGCACCGCGCGCTGGCTTGCCAGCAGCATGTCGTCCGCCATCTGACCGAGCGCGAGCCGCAACGCAAAGGCCGGCGCCGGCAGCACCGCGGGCCGGTGCAGCGCGCGCCCGAGCGCGCGCGTGATGTCGCGCACCTGCGACGGCTCCGGTGCGCAGACGTTCACGGGGCCGCGCACGGCTTCGGTATCGAGCGCCCACAGCACCATCCGCACCCAGTCGTCGCGATGAATCCACGCCCACCACTGGCGTCCCGATCCGATCGGGCCGCCAAGGCCCAGCGAGAACGGCAGCCGCAGCTGCGCGAGCGCGCCTCCACCGCGATGAAACACCACGCCGCTTCGGAGCAACACGACGCGCGTCGCCGCCGATTCGGCCTTGCGCGCCTCCGCCTCCCACGCCACGCATACGCGTGAGAGAAAGCCGTCGCCGGCGGGCGACGACTCGTCGACAACGATGCCGGAATCCGGATAGAAGCCAATCCCCGACGCGCTGAGCAGGACGCGCGGCGGCCGCGAAGCCTCACGAATGGCCGCGGCCACGCGCGCGGTCGTGCGGACGCGGCTGTCCCAGATGCGCTGCTTCTGCGCGTCCGTCCATCGCCGTCCGGCCATCGGCTCGCCCGCGAGGTTGATCACGCCGTCGGCGCCGTCGATCTCACGCGGCCAGGCTTCGATCGCCTGCCGCGACAACGGCACCACCTGATCGCCGCGCGCGCGGAGCGCGTCGGTCAGCGCCGTCCCCAGAAAGCCGCCGGCGCCGGTGATGGCAATCTTCACAGCGCCTTCTGCAGCTCGTCGCGTCCCGCGTTCATGCCCTGCGCGCCCACCAGCACGATCAGATCTCCTTCCGCCGTGTGGTCCGCCGCATCCTTCATCGCCGCCGCCATCGTCTCATGCCATGCCGGCTGCACGCCGCGCTCGCGGAAGGCCTGCCGCGCGGCCTCGCGCTCATCGTCCTGTACGCGATCGAGCGCACCGGCAGTGTCGGCCGCTTCGGTCACGATGACGCGGTGCGCGCCGAGCGTCAGCACGTGCTCGGCCAGCGACAACGCGTTGCGCCTGTTGATGTCGGCGCCGCGCGAACCCCGCAGCGCGTAGGCCACGACGATGCGGGTGGCGGGAAGAAGGTCGGCGACCTCGAACGTGGCGTCGAAGCTTTCGGGGTGGCCGGCCGTGTCGTCGAGCACGGTGCGGCCGGCGATCGTGTAGCGCTCCATCCGGCGGCGCATCGGCGTGAGCGCGGCGAGCGCCTCGCGCGCAGCCGCGACGCGCAGGCCGAACGCGCGCGCAAACGTGAGGGCGAGCGCGACGTTGCGAAGGTTGGCGCGCCCGAGCAGCGCGCTTCGAAGTTGCACGCCGTCGACCGTCAGCAGCGCGCCGCGATCGTCGAGCATCGCATCGGCGAGCGACAGGATCCGCCGGTCGCGGATGTTGCCGTGGCGGCGTTCGCCTTCGGGCAGCGCACGATCGACAGGCGTGTCGCCATGGCCGATCGGCGTGCGGCGCAGCGAGAAGCCGACGTCGCGCACGTCGGGTCGCTCCTGAGCGAGCATCGCGGCCGCCCGGTTGTCCGCGTCGTAGGCGAGAATCGCGCCCGGTTCGATGTAGCCGAGAAACAACCGCTTCGCCGCCACGTAGTCTTCGTAGTTGCGGTGGAAGTCGACGTGCTCGCCGGGCCGGATCGCCGCGATCAGCCCGCCGTGAAACGTCAGGCCGTGCACGCGGTCCTGCGCGAGCGCGTGGCTGGTCACTTCCATCACCACGGTTGAAGCGCCGGCGTCCTTCACGCGCCGCAGGGCGCGCTGCAGCATCACCGGCGACGGCGTCGTCATGCCGCGCAGCTCGTAGGCGACGCCATCGAAGCGCGCGCCGAGCGATCCGATCACCGCGGTGCGCCGCCCCGCGGCGTTCAGCAGGTGCTGCAGCACGTAGCTGGTTGTCGTCTTGCCAAACGTGCCGGTGAATCCGACCAGTTCGAGCGCTTCGGCCGGTCGTTCGTAAAAGCGCTCAGCGAAGATCGCGAGCGCCTTTCGCGAGGAGGGCACGACAACCGTCGCAACACCCGGCGGTACGCCGTCTGCGCGTTCCACCGCGACGGCCGACGCGCCGCGCGCCACGGCGTCTGCGACATAGCGATGGCCGTCCTGCGACGTGCCCGCCACCGCGACGAACAGCGAGCCCGGCCGTACGTCGCGGCTGTCTTCGGTCACATCGTCAATGACGATGCCGCCGTCGCCGCGGATCTCGAAGGATGCGGCAATCGCCGCCAGGGACGTGCTCATTGCACCGGCACGATCCGCGCGATCCGATCGTCGGCAGCCACGGGCGTCGTGCGGCCGTCGCGATTGCTGGTGCAGAAGTACAGCGCGCCGTCCGGTCCGGTGACGACATCGCGGATGCGTCCGAATGTGCCTTCGAACAGCCGCTCGGCCGACGCGACCCGCGTGGCGTCGGATGGCTCGAGCCGCACGCGATGAATGTGCATGCCGGCAAGCGCCGTGAAGAAAATGTCCGCGCGGAATTGCGGGATGCGCGACGCCGTGTAGAACGACAGCCCCGACGGCGCAATCGCCGGAATGTAGAAGAGCACCGGCGTGATCATGTCGGGGCGCGTTTCGTCGCCCTGGATGATCGGCCAGCCGTAGTTCTCGCCCTTCACGATGCGATTGAGCTCGTCGCGGTGCGAGCCGCCGTGTTCGGTGGCCCACATGTGGCCCGTGCCGGGATGCCAGTCGATGCCCTGCGGATGCCGATGACCCCACGTCCAGACAGGTGAGCCGTACGGATTGTCCGCCGGCGTCGTCCCATCATCGTTTATACGCAGAATCTTACCGGCGAGCGACGACAAGGTCTGCGACAGATTCGGATCGCCGGCGTCGCCGGTGGTCACATACAGCTTGCCGTCGGGCCCGAACCGCAGCCGCGAGCCGTCGTGATTGTTCGCGGCGGGGATGTTGTCGACGAGCACCGCTGCGTCGCCAAGCGTATTGTTGCTTTCGCGAAAGCGCACCACGCGATTGACCGCGGCCCCGTCGGAGCGCACGGCCGTGTACGACACGTACACGAAATGATTGGCGGTGAAGTTGGGATGCAGCGCGATGCCGAGCACGCCGCCCTCGCCGATGGCGCGGACGTCGCCAAAGACAAACGCCGGCTGCGGCAGCAGCTGGCCGTTCTGGACGACGCGCACGCGGCCCACGCGTTCGGTGAAGAACAGGCGGCCGTCAGGCGCGAACGCAAGACTCCACGGCACTTCGAGATTCGTCAGCAGCACCTGGACGCCGATGCGGACGCCGTCCGACGTTGTCATGGTTTCCGAGATGGCGACGTTCGCCCACGGGTCAGCGCCCGGAGACGGCGCAGGTGTGCGCGACCGATCGCATGCCTGTTGCGGGGCAAGCGCGTGCGCGATGAGGAACGACGACACGAACAGCAACTGCCGGTGAGGAAGCACCGAACCCTCCGCAGCCGATCTTATGCCCGAGCGGTGCGGCTAAAGCTCAGCCGCTGACGAGCGCCGCTTCACCGGCGGCCGCTTCGCGACGGCCCTCGGCGACATTGACGCGCGCGAGCAGGATCATGCCGACGACAAAGAAGGGGATGAGTGTGAGGATGGCGGTCTTCGACGTGCCGTAACTCGCCATGACCGCGAAGATGGCCGGACCAAGCACGCCGGCGTAGCGCTCGAACACGCCGAAGAACGCGAAGAATTCGGACGAGCGCTGGCGCGGAATCATGCTGGCGAAGAGCGACCGGCTGAGCGCCTGCGTGCCGCCCTGAATCATGCCGACCGCGCCGGCCAGCATGTAGAACTCGCGAGCGGTCGTCATTGTGTAGGTGAGGGCGAGGATGCCCATGTAGGCCGCCAGGCCCAGCATCACCGCCGTCTTCGGTCCGATGCGGCCGGCAAGCGCGCCGAAGGCAAACGAGAACGGCACGCCCACGAACTGCACGAGCAGCAGCGCCCCGATCAGCGCGCTCTGATCGATGCCGACCTCGGCGCCGTAAATCGCGGCCATGCGGATGATGGTTTGAATGCCGTCGTTATAGAGAAAGAACGCGAGCAGCAGCAGCGTGGCCTGCTTGTACATGCGCAGCTCGCGAAAGGTCGTCTGCAGCTGGCGCACACTGTCGGTCAGCGCCTTGACCGCGCCGGTTGCGGCCTTTGGCGGCACGAACGGCTCGGGCACGCGCTTGAACAGCGGCCACGCAAAGAGCACCCACCAGACGGCCACGCTCACGAACGCAAGCCGCGTCGCGACGCCGGCATCGGGAATGCCGAACCACTGCGGCTGCTGAATCATGGCGAGATTCACCGCCAGCAGCAGTCCGCCGCCGAGATAACCGATCGCGTATCCAGCCGTCGAGACGCGATCGAGCTCTTCGCCGTGCGCGATGTGCGGCAGCAGCGACTCGTAAAACACGATGCTGCCCGCAACGCCCACGTTGCCAATCACGAAGAGCACGAGCGCAAAAAACCAGTCGCCATCCTGAATCGCGTACATCGCCGCGGTGGCGCCCGCGCCGATGCCGAGAAAGATGCCGAGCAGCGGCTTCTTCAGCCGCCGGGTATCCGCCAGCGCGCCGAGCACCGGCGCGACGATGGCGACGATGCAGATGGCGATGGTGGTGGCCCAGGCGAAGCGGCTGGTGGCTGTGTTCGGCTCGAGGCCCGAGGCAGCCACCCGCTGAAAGTAGATCGGGAAGACCGCGGCAACGATCGTGGTCTGGAACGCCGAGTTCGCGAAGTCGTACAACGCCCACGCGCGAAGATCGGGGCGGTTGAGGCCGAGCGCGGCGGCAATCCGTTTCATCTATTGGAGTCCAGGCACGGGCGCGGCCAGCAGCGGGCCGATGGGAATGACGAAGAGCGAACGGACCGACCAGGCGGTGCGCATCGACGGCAGCCACGAGGGGCGATCGCCGGCGGTCTGGACGATCACGCCCGTTTCGCCGAGGCGCTCGACCGCGCCGACCGGCAGCACGAGGCGCCAGAAGACGCCGTCGGCCGGCGGCGCCACGAACGTCGAGCGCCAGCGATTGTTGGCGCGCGAGATCGTGCCCGGAAGGTTCGCGCGAATCGGCGCGATGCCGGGCGGCAGCATCAGCGTGACGAACGCCGACGGATCGCGGGGCCGCACGGTGATGGTCATCTCCGTGGCGTCGCCCACGGGAGCGGTCGTCACGCTGACAGAGGCGGGCGTTTCCCGCGGCTGCGCCACGGCCGTGAAGCGGAAGGGATGCGCGAGCGGCGCCACCGGGATGGTGCGCGGCTCGACGCCGGTGTCGGCCTGCCAGTCGAGCCCGGATGAGAGATCGACGTCGAGTCCGGGCTCGTTGCTGCCGATTTCCCACATGGCCTTCTGCGTGCCGGAGTCCTGCACGAAGCGCGCGAAGCGGCGCAGCGGATGACGATCCGAATAGGCCTCGCCGAAATACGCGGCCAGCCCGCTGACCGCAAGCGCGACGACGCAGATCGCCGTGAGGATTTGCGGCCGCGCGAGGCCGCGCGAACCGGCCGTGACGGCCGCGATGAGCGGCGGCGCCACGAAGAGGCCCGCGGCCGCGAGGATTGCGGCAAACGCCCACACGGGCGCCACCATGGCAAAGCGGCCGAGCAGCGCGTTGCTGTAGAAGACGAGATCGATCGCGTTCCGCACCCAGATGCTGGCGGCCACGGCGAGCACGATGATGGACACGATGCGCACGGCGGCGCCGCTGTGCAGCGGCGTCGCCAGCAGCAGCAGGCCGGCGGTCAGCAGCGGCACGGTGGCCAGATGGCTCGCGCCCGGCGCAAACCACATGATCGCCGCCGCCATCAGAATCCAGAAGGGCAGCGCCCCGGCCCACACCGCAGCGGGATGGCGCTCGCTGTGCGCGCGCCCCGGCAGCAGCATGCCGGCGCGGCTCGCCATCCAGCCGGCCGCAACGCCGGCGCTGATCATGAACGCGAGCGCGCGGCCCATCTGGCCGTACCAGGGGTGATAGACCTCGCGCACCGCGCGCAACAGCCACATCGCTCCCACCATCGC
>JAKFEY010000051.1:0-31478 GCA_036675475.1 Vicinamibacterales bacterium | reverse complement strand
TGTTCGACAGCACCAGATTACTCACACTCGGCACATTTTCCACGAGGATTTGTCCGGCGAGCGTGGGATTGCCGCTGATGTGCAGCTGCTCGCGCACCAGCATCTGCCCTTCGAAGGCGATGGGCTGCTCGAGCACGCCGGAAATCTTCAGGTCCCCGTGCGACACCAGCATCACCTCGGGCAGGTCGGGCCGCAGGTTGGGATTGCCGGAGATCTCGATGTCGCCCTCGGCGACGATGCTGATAGCCAACGGCATCAGCGCGGTGCCCGGACTGCCTGAAATGCGGGCGTCTCCCTCCACATAGAAGGTCGCGTTGGCGTTGGGCGCGGTGTTCGAGGTGATGTCCCATTGCGGGAGCCCCAACGAGCCGCCCGAGGGCGAATACACCCAGCCGTATCCCAGGGTCTTGCAGGCATCGTTGGTGACCGACGCGTTGCACACCACGGTGCCGTCCTGCAGCGTCATCCGGCCATCCGATTCCAGGATGAAGTCGGCCAGCGGACGATGGTCGCCGACCACGACCGGAGGGATCGGCAGGATCGTGCGTCCGCCGCCGGACTGCCCGCCCACGTTCGGCGATCCGCTGGCCGTGTACGTGCCGGTGGCGGTCGCATTCTCGGTAATCGTCGGATTGCCCGAGATGACCAGGTTGGTGTTCGAGTGGACGCTGCCGTTCGAGCCGCCGATGGTCGGGCTGCCGGAAATCGTGAGGTTGTCGTTGGTCACGATCGCCGGCAGGATGATCGGGCCGATGATCGCCTCCAGCACCGTGACGGTGCCGCCGCCGGCGTAACCGGTCGAGCGAACCACCATCCGCGTGTTGGTGTCGGTCGTCGCGTCGCCGGTCTCTCCGACGCGGGTCTGATCGGCGGCGACGAGACCGCGCAGCGGATGGTCCTCGTCCATCACGAACGTCTCGTAGGCCGTGCCGGCCGCGGCCACCAGCACGACCCGCGCCGGCGGCGCGGGAATGCCGCCCGGAAGCGCCGCGAGGCTGCCGTTGTCGGCGGTCGTGCCCGCGTCGCCGTCCGGTCCCCGGAGCAGCGCGGTCATGGCGGCCGAGGAGTTGGCGAATCCATTGGACTGCCAGTTGCCGACGTAGTCGATGGCCAGCGAGATGCCGTGGTTGAGGCCGGCTTCAGCCGCGGCCCGCGCCTGGGCCGCACGCTCCTGGTTGACGCTGACGAGCACTTCCGTGCGGCCGCTCGCCACCATCGCCGCGCCGAGGCCCGACACCACGAGCAGCGCCAGCAGCACGAACACGAGCGCGAATCCTTCTTCCGACCTGATCGAAGTCCGTGTGGGCATCGTCATCTCGCGCGCATCCGCACATCCGACACAAGGGTGAAGGTGCGCGGCAGCCCTGTGTTGCCGTCGGGGGCCGGCGTGCTGGCCGTGATCGTGACGCGCACCGACGCGGTCTGGTCGTCGGAGACCGCGACCGCGCCGCTGGCGCGGAAATACTGGAAGAGCAGCTGCGTGATGATGGTGTCGCTCATCGGCACGGCGGCGGCGTCGAGGTTGTTGTCGCGCCGCCTGATCGTGCGGGTGGCGGCGTCGTGCGAGATCGTCACGTCTTCCCCCGCTTCGGTGCACGCGCCGGCGAGGCCGCCGAGCAAGCCGTTGGGCGGGCCGATGTCGGAATTGAGGCGCACGTCGCTGTGCACGCCGTCAGCGTTGGGATCCCGCCGGATCGCGCGGAAGGGCGTGCCGGCCACCGGACAGGCGGCCACCGTAATCTCGGACGCGTTGCTGCCGGCCGACTGGAGCGCGCGCGTGATCCAGTCCATGGCGTAGCGCGCCTCCTGCTGCACGGCGGCGCCATCCACCTGCGAGAGGAAGGACTTCTGCACCTGCGTGGCCAGCACCAGCGCGGTCCCCATGATCGCGGAGGCCACGGCCATCGCCATCAGGAGTTCGACGAGCGTGAAACCCTTTGCCTGCTTCATCTGCTCGTCACCAGCGCCGCAGGATCGTGGTCACTTCCACGTTCTTGGCAAGAGGGAGCCCCACGGGAGGCACGACGCGCACCGTGAGACGGCGCGTGTTGGCGGTGGGCCCCGCCGACAGCTGCCAGCGGCGCGTGTACTGGCCGCTCATATCCCAGAAGTTGGTGACGTTCTGCGCCAGTGAATTGGGCGACGCCGGCGTGATCTGCACCGACGGGTGCGAGCTCATGTTCAACTTGACCAGCTCTTCGATCTTGGCGGCGGCCAGCCGCGCGCCGTCCGACGTCATCCGGCCGAGCCGGTGCGACTGCGCCGACACCGCCATCAGCTGCGCGACGGCCACCAGGCCCACCGTCATGATCGACATGGCGATCAGCACCTCGACCAGCGTGAAGCCGCGATCGCCGCCGGCGCGACGGCTATTGCGCCTGCACACGGCCCGCGACCGAGACCGTGATCTGTCCAGCCATTGCGCCATTGGTGACTCCGATGACAGCGGGCATGCCGCCCGTAAGGGGCGTGACGGTGCCCGTGGGCGCGATGCGCAAATCCTGCGTCGCGCCAAAGGTGATGGTGTCCGGCAAATACCGCAGCGGGCCGTCGCTGTTGGGCAGCGTGGCCGGATCCGCATCGGCCGGCGGAAACGCGCACCTGACGGCCAGGGCCGCGTCGTCGATCGCGGGATCGCCCGTCACTTCGATGAACCGGTACGCGCGCGCCACCGGGCAGTTGAACCGGACGATCATCTGGCGGTTCGTGCTGACGGCCGCGAGGCGGGCCGATCGGATCTGGCCCGCGACTTCGCGCGCGGCGCTCCCCGTCCGATAGCGCGCCACCGCGGCGCCCATCATCGGCACGGCAATCGCCGAGACGGTCGCCACGAGCGCGCCGACAATCAGCACTTCAAGAAGGCTGAGCCCCGCCTCGCCGCGGCGGGTCTCCAACCCGGGAACTATCATTTGAGGGGTCGTATGAGCAAGCGCCATACCGTCGCCTTATCGGCGCGTAAGACGCGAAGCTGCAGAGGTTTACGGAAGCTTGGCGAAGAAATGGCCGAAATGGCGTACTTACAATCCTGACGAAAAGCCGTCAGGATTGTAAGTGCGAAGGCTATCGTTTCTTGACGCCCAGTTCGGCCAGCTTGGCGGCGATGGCGTCGCCGGCCGTCTGCGCCTGAACCTTCTTGTCGACGAAAAGAATCTTCCCGTCGGGCCCGATGTAGAACGTCCAGCGCGATGCGGTCTGGCGGCCTTCGGGGATCACGCCGTAGGCGGTTGCGACCTTCCGATCGGGATCCGCGAGGATCGGGAAATCCGCCTCGTGCATCTGCGCAAACTTCGTGTTGTCTTCGAGCGTGTCGGTGCTGGCCATGAAGTAGGCCACATCGAACTGCCGAATCGCGTCGCCGCTCGCACGGAGCGACTTGCACTCGGCCGTTCAACCCCCGGTAAACGCCTTCGGGAACCAGGCAATGACCACCGTCCTGCCCTTGAGATCGCGCAGGCGCCAGGTCTTGCCGTCCGAGCCCTTGAGCTCGAAATCCGGAGCCCGATCGCCGGCCGTGAGGCCGGTGTCAGGAGACGGAGTCTGCGGTGCCTGCGGAGCCATGGCGAATGTCGCTATCCCGAAGGCTGCGGACATGACGAACGTTCTGATCATCAAGACGAAGCCTCCGGGGGCATCATAGCAGGTAGTAAGCTTGGATCGTGGGGTCTCGCGCATCGATCGCCGTACTGGTGGCCGTGCTGGCTGCCGCATGCGGCAGCAGCAGCGGGCCCACCGCCCCGCGCGACCAGAATCAGCCCTCCGGCGGCGCGCCCACGCCGGGCGGCTTCACCACGACCGGTACCCTCATCAACGCGATCGACGACGCGCCCGCGGGCACCGTCTCGTTCACGGTTTCGGGCACGCTGGTGGGACGGTCGGAATCAACCGGCGCGTTCGCGGTCGGGTTCCCGCTCTCCGGGCTCAACCGCACGGTACTCAGCGCAGCGGGATTTGTTACGCGCGAAACCGGCATCGCCGCGCCCGCCAGCGGCGTTCGCCTGTCGCTGATCCCGGCAAGCCCTGCCTTCGATCTGACCTCGTTCGATCAGATGTTCCGGCACTCGTCCTCCGGCCTGACGCGATGGACGAGCGCGCCGGGCCTGGTCGTCGAGCGCCGCGTGCTGCAGTTCACCGACGTGAACGCGAGCACGTATCAGGCGCTCGAGGAAACGGTCTCCACCGCCGAGGCCGACCAGATCATCGCGGACATGCGCCTCGGATACGAGCTGCTGACGGCCGGCGCGCTTGGGCCGCTGGCCTCGGTGTCCACGCAGCTCGCCGACGCCGGCGCCGCCGTCACGCCGCGCCAGGACCGCCGCATCGTCGTCACGCGCCAGAAGGGGCTGACGACGGCCACCGGCTTCTGGGGCTACGCGCGCTGGTCGACGACGGCCGATGGCGAGGTCACGAGCGGCGTGATCATGCTCGATCGCGACTTCGAAGCCGGCCCGAGCGCGTTTCATCGATCGCTCCGGATGCACGAGCTCGGGCACACGCTCGGATGCCAGCACGTGAGCGGCATCACGTCGGTGATGAACTCGAACGCGCGCACCGAGCCGAATACCTTCGACCGCCAGGCCGCGCGCCTGGCGATGCGTCGCCCGACTGGCAATCGCACGCCCGATCTCGATCCCCCGGCGCATACCGCCACGACCGCCTCCCGCGCGCCACAAGCGCTCGTCTGGCATGGAGCCCACTGAAAATGTCTGAACGCAGCATGTTCGACTTCGTCAACGAGTACTTCGACCACGCGGCCACGTTCACCCAACATCCGCAGGGCCTGCTCGATCAGATCAAGGGCGTGAACACGCTCGTGAAGTTCGAGTTCCCCATCCGGCGCGACGATGGGACGATCGAGGTGATTCGCGCGTGGCGGGCGGAACACAGCCATCACAAGATGCCGGTGAAGGGCGGCATCCGCTACGCGTCGCACGTGGACGAGGAGGAAGTGAAGGCGCTGGCGGCGCTGATGACGTACAAGTGCGCCATCGTGGACGTGCCGTTTGGCGGGGCGAAGGGGGCGGTGCAGATCGATCCGAAGAAATATTCGGTGGCGCAGCTCGAGCGCATCACCCGGCGCTACACGCACGAACTGGTGAAGAAGAACTTCATCGGGCCTGGCGTGGACGTGCCGGCGCCCGATTACGGCACGGGCGAGCGCGAGATGGCGTGGATTGTCGACACGTACATGGCGCTGCATCCGGGACAGATCGACGCCCTGGCGTGCGTCACCGGCAAGCCGGTCACGCAGGGCGGCGTGCGCGGGCGGCGCGAAGCCACGGGGCGCGGATTGTTCTTCGGGCTTCGGGAGGCGTGCTCGCACGAGGAGGACATGAAGGCGCTCGGGCTGAGCAAGGGGCTCGAGGGCAAGCGCGTGGTGGTGCAGGGGCTCGGCAACGTGGGCTATCACGCCGCGCTGTTCTGCCATCAGGGCGGCGCGAAGATCATCGCGATTGCCGAGCATGACGGCGCCATCTATGCGGAGAACGGGCTGGACCCCGAGAAGGTGGACGCGCACCGCAAGGCCAGCGGCAGCATCCTGAAGTTTGCCGGCGCGAAGGATCTGGCGTCGAGCGGCGAGGCGCTGGAGCTCGACTGCGACATCCTGATTCCCGCCGCGCTCGAGAACGTCATTACGGAAGCCAACGCGCCGCGCATCAACGCGAAGATCGTGCTCGAGGGCGCGAACGGGCCGACCACACCCGGCGCCGAGAAAATTCTGACGGCGGCCGGCGTGATGGTGATTCCCGACATTTACGCGAATGCCGGCGGCGTGACGGTGTCGTACTTCGAGTGGCTGAAGAACCTGTCGCACGTGCGGTACGGACGCATGGAGAAGCGGCTGGAGGAGTCGTCGGAGCGCGCGTTCCTGCGCGCCATCGAGACGGCAACCGGACACACGTTCACCGCGCAGGAGGCGTCGAGGCTGGCGCGCGGCGCCGAGGAGCAGGACATCGTGAACTCGGGCCTCGAGGACACGATGATTCAGGCCTACAACGAGATTCGCGCCATCCGGAAGCGCGAGCCGAAGATCCCGGACCTGCGCACGGCGGCGTTCGTCAACGCCATCGACAAGGTCGCCCGCAGCTACATGGAGCTCGGCGTCTTCCCGTGATCGAAATTCTACCCGGTTGAATTACCCCGGTTGGCCGCCCGCAGCGCCCGCGGCGGCTACCGGGGGGGGTGACCCGGTCTGTCACAGGCCCCTCGTAGCATCGCCGCATGCGCGATTTGAGACTGTTGATCGACGGCACCTCGGTCCTCGCCTTCAGCGGCGAGGGCGACCGGAACACCTGGAAACGCGTGCCGCTGAAGGTGGTGGAGGAAGACATCTACGGCAAACTCGCCCGCCGCCGGCGGAAAGCCCAGATGGCCGCCCGCCGCGCACTCGGCGTGCACGACGACGTGCGGCGGTAGCGGAGGTCAGGTTCAGCCCCGAGCAGCATGTTGCAGAAACTTCGTAGTTTTGAAACTACGAAGAAACTGCAACATCCGGCGGTTGTAGACTGACCGGGGGACAGGGCATGGATGCGGACCACGACCCGAACGCGCTGATTGCGGCCATCAAGGCGAAGGATCTCGACGCGGCGCGCGCGGCGCTGGGGGCCGATCCGGAGTCGGCAGGGCGCGCCACACCGGAAGGCACGTCGCCGATCTGCCTTGCCATTTATTACGGACAGCCTGACATCGCCGAGGCAATTGCGGCCGTCAAGGGATCGCTCGATGTGTTCGAGGCCGCCGTGCTCGGACGCACCGCCCGGCTGCGCGAGCTGATCGAAGCAGACCGGTCGCAGCTCACGGCCGTAGCCGCCGACGGCTTCTACCCGCTCGGCCTCGCGGCGTACTTCAAGCGCCCCGAGGCCGTGCGCGTGCTGCTCGACCTCGGTGCCGACGTGCACCAGGCGGCGGCCAACGCCACGAAAGTCACGGCCCTGCACGCGGCCGTGTCATCCAACCAGACGCAGATCGTGCAGTGGCTCGTTGAGGCCGGCGCCGACGTCAACGCGCGCCAGCAGATCGACTACACGCCGCTGATGGGCGCCGCCGCCAACGCGCGCGTCGAGATTCTCGACCTCCTCCTCGCCCACGGCGCCGACCCTTCCATGAAGACCACCGACGGCAAGTCGGCCGCCGACCTTGCGCGCGAACACGGCCACGACGCCATCGCCGCGCGGCTGGGATAGCGGTCAGCGTCGGCTGGGAGCGGTCAGCGTCGGCCGGGATCCCACTTAGAACGGCTGGAGTGACAGCAGGCTTCGCTCGAAGTCGATGGTCACTTTGTAGGCTTTCAACACATTGAGGCCCACCAGCCCGCGCACCTCGAGCCCCGCGTTGCGGATGTGCGCAAGGTCGAGCGCGCAGGCGGTGACGTTCTCCGCGCGCGCGTCGCCAATGGCCACCGACTCGACGCGCCGGAGCTCCACGCGCCCGGTGCTGCCCAGCGTGGCGCCGCGCCCGATCATCCCCGCCGCTGCCGGCAGGGACAACTCCTCGGCCAGCGCCGTGTCGACGCACGTCAGCGTGGCGCCCGTATCGAGCACGAAGTCGTAGGGGCCTCTGTCGTTGAGACGGACGGGCACGACAATCGCCGCATCGCCCGGTCCCGCCAGCGTGAACGCAATCTCGCCGGGCGCAGCCGTCGCCTCGGCCGTCGACCCGGCCGGCCCCTGAATGCACGCCGCGGCCATCAGGAATGCGGCCGCAAGCCCGCACGCAGCCGGCGCGAGACGATTCCGTTCATGCGCAGTGCGCCGCATCCTGTGGGCCGCAGCAACATATGTACCCAGAGTCTCGGGTGTACCCAGAGTCTCGGGCTGAGGTAAGCTCTCCGCCGATGGCCACGCGTCCACCGGTCACCGGGCTCGCCTACACGATGCGCCGCGACGAGCCGACGCGCATCGAGGGCTTCAGCGACGCCGTGTTCGGCTTCTCGCTCACGCTGCTCGCCTTCTCGCTCGAAGTGCCCAGCAGCGTCGAAGAGCTGCGCACGCTGGCGGTCGCGCAGCTCGTGCCTACACTCGCCGCCTTCGCGCTCATGTGCTGGATCTGGGCGGAGCACAACTCCTTCTTTCGCCAGTTCGGCCTGCAGGACGGCACGACCATCGTGCTCAACTCGGCGCTCCTCTTCCTCGTCGTCTTCTACACGTACCCGCTGAAGTTCATGGCCGTGTTCCTGTGGGGCCTGATCGCGAGTGGCGCCGGATGGACCGGCGTGCTCTCGGCCCTCAACAGCTCGGGAAGCCTCTCGTTCGCGGCCGCGGACGCGCGCACCGGCGCGACGTCGCTGATGCTCATCTACCACCTGGGCTTCATCGCGCTGTTCGGCATCTTTGCGCTGCTCTATCGCCACGCGCTCCGTCAGCACGGCGTGCTGCTGCTCGACGAGGTGGAACTGTTCGAGGCGCGCGCGGGACAGCGCGTGCATTTCATCAGCGTCGCGATCGGCACAGGCGCCCTGCTGTTCATGCTGGTGTTGCCCGAGCGTTTTGCCGGCCTCTCTGGCATCGTCTACATGCTGATGGGACCCGCGCACGGCATCCACGGCGCGCGCTACGGCCGCGCGCGCGCGAAACTGCTCGCCGCCCGCCAGGCCGCGCTCCGTCCCGAACCCGCGGAGACGTCCGCGCCGGCCGCCCCGGCCATCACCTAGCGCATGGCTCGCAACGCGGAAGTCATCCGGCAATGGACGTTGCTGAAGGAGCTCGAAGGCTCGCGCACGTCGACCATCGACGGCCTCGCCGAGCGCACCGGCGTCACCACGCGCACCATCCGCCGCGATCTCATCGCGCTGCAGGAGGCGGGCTTCCCCATCTACGACGACGTGGCCGACGACGGCCGCAAGTACTGGCGGCTGGATGCCAAGCCGTTTCGTGCGCTGGCCGACAACGGCTTCACGCTGTCTGAGCTCGCCGCGCTCTATTTCAGCCGGTCGCTCGTCGAGCGCCAGGCCGGCCTGCCGTTTCACGACGACCTCGCGCGCGCGTTCGAGAAGATCCAGTCCGCCCTCAGCCCCGCCGTGCGCCGCTTCCTCGATCACCTCCCCGACATCGTCGGCGCCGGCCCGGGGCCTGCGCCGGCTGACGATGAGAAGAACCGCGATGTGGTGGCGAAGCTGCTGGAAGCGAGCCTGCACAACCGGCAGGCGCGCATGCGCTATTTCTCGCTGTCGAGCGGCCGCGCGAAGGACTACGTCGTGCACCCCTATCGCGTGGTGTACGCGCAGGGCGGGCTGTACCTGCTGGCGTTCGTGCCGGAGTACGACGAGCTGCGCACGTTCGCGGCCGCGCGCATCGAGCAGATCTCACTGCTCGAAACGACATTCCAGCGCGAGGCGTCGCTGCCCGACGAGCCGTTCTCGCATTCGCTCGGCGTGCATCACGGCACGCCCGAAACCGTCACCATCGACTTCGCGCCGCAGGTGGCCGCCTTCGTCGAGGGGCGCAAGTGGCATCCCTCACAGGCGATCGCGCGCGGCGACAACGGTCACATCCGCCTGACGCTGCAGGTGTCGGTGGACTGGGCGCTCAAGGGATGGATCATGAGCTTCGGCCCGCTTGCGCGAGTGATCGAGCCGGCATCACTCGCGCAAGACGTGAAGGACGCATTCGCGAAGGCTGGCGCACAGTACGGCGGGGACTGAAGTCCCGCCCCACCAGGACTGAAGTCCAGCCCCACCCCTCTACTCGCGGCTCGGCAGCTTCGTGATCAGCTCGGCGATCGCGCGATCGAGCTGCGTGTCTCTGCCGGTCTTCGTCTCGCCGACCGGGCGCGTGACAGGGATGTCCACCGGCCGCGGATTGAGCTCCATGTTCTTGCCGTCGGCGCCCACCACTTTCATGCGAGGCAGGCGGAAGCCCGATCCATCGAGCAGCTGCGTATTCCAGGTGTAAATAATCCAGCCTGACGTCGGCTCGCCAATCACCGGTCCCAGCTTCAGCGTGCGATACCCCTCGGTGAAATCCTCGGCGTCCGACAGCGAGTGCTGGTTGATGACGAGCGCGGTGGGCGACTCGAGCGCGCGCTGGCCGAGCACCGTGCGCGCCGGCGCCTCGGGCATGCCGCGCACCGTCATGCGCAGGTACGGCTGCCGCGCGATCACGTCGATCGCATAGACGTTGATGAACCCGCCGTTGTTGTTGCGGATGTCGATGACGACGCCCTCGCGCGCGTGGTTTTCGGCGTCGAGATCCATGTAGAGCTGCTCGAGCTGCGGCCCGCCCATGCTGAACAGGTGCACGTAGCCGAGACGGCCGCCGCTCTGCTTCAGCACGTACTCGCGGTTGGCCTCGACCCACGATCGATAGAGCAGCGTCTTTTCGGTCCCCAGATTGGTGGGACGCACCGCGATTTCTCGCGGCGACGCGCCGTCAGCCGATGACGACATGCGCAGCATGACGCGGCGATCGATCCGGTGCTGCAGGCGCTCGTCGAGATTCACGCCCGCGCCGAGTGCGACGCCGTCGATCGCGATCAGGTAATCACCAACGCGCACGTCACCGGCGACGGCCGCCGGGCCGAGCGGGATGATCTCGGTCACCCGCAGCCGGCCCGCCCGTTCGTATTCCGTGCGGTCGAACCGCAGCCCGAGCTTGCCCGCCTGCGAGCCGCCGCCGCCCGGCGACGAGATGCCCAGGTGTGACGCGTTGAGATCGCCGATCATCAGATTGATCAATCGGCGCATCTCGTCGGGACTGCCGGCGCCGGCAATCCGCGGCGCGTACACCTTCTGCGACTCGCTCCAGTCCACGCCGTGAAACTGCGGGTCATAGAAGTTGTCGCGCATGAGCGTCCACGCCTGGCGGAAGACCTCGTGCTTCTCCTCCTCGAAATCCACCGTCATCTCCGCCGTGACGCTCACCGGGCGTGCCGTGCGCTGCTCGACGCTGACGATGCTGATGCGGCCGCCGTCGAGATAGAAGATGTCGCGGCCGTCGGGCGAGAACTGCGGATCGGCTTTGCCGCTGGCCGTGGTGGTGAGCTGACGCGCGACGCGATCGGTGGCGAGCTCGTCGAGCGGATAGAGATAGAGGTTCTGCTGCCCTTCCGCGCCGGCGATGAGCACCACCGACTTGCCGTCGGGGCTGACGGCGTGCGAGAGCACGTCGACGCCAACCGGCAGCAGCGTGATGCGGCGCCGGATGTGCTCGAACACCGGATCGACCGGCGTCGGCGGCGCCGGCTTCGCGCCCGCGGCCGCAGCCTTGGGATCCGGACTCTTCGAATCGACAGTCTTCGGATCGGCAACATTCGTCCGATCCTCAACCTTCGGATCGACCTTGTCCGGCGCAGGCCTGGCGGGCGGCGTGAACAGGTCGCGGAACTGATCCTCGCGAAAGCGCGGCGTGCGCGGCACGAGGTCGACGCGCGCGAGCTGGCCGTCCTCGGTGCGCTGGCGCGTGTCGAACAGCAGGAACGTGCCGTCGCGTCCCCAGCTGATGGTGTTCGCGAACACGTTGGACACATAGCTGGCAGGCCGCGCGGGTCCGCCCGCAGCGGGCACGAGCTGCACGTTCGTGAAGCCCTTCGTGCCGGTCGCGAAGATCGCCAGCCAGCGCCCGTCGGGCGACCAGGACGCGCCACCCGTATCGAGCGCGTCGCCGAACAGGCCATCCGCTAACTTGCTATCCTTCCCATCCTTCACCTCGACGTCGATGACGCGCAGCTCGCGCCGCGCGCGGACGAACGCCAGCTTCCTGCCGTCGGGCGAGAACGACGGGCCGCGATCGCCGCCGCCGGCCGTGAGCGGCCGCTCGGCGTTCAGCGCGAAGTCATACAGATAGATGCGCGGCTCGCCGTCGCGCGTCGACACATAGGCGATCGTGCGGCTGTCGGGCGCCCACACCGGCGACGACTCGATCGCCGCCGACGTCGTGACGCGCACCGCGTCGCCCCCCTCGCGCGCGCCGGCCGCGAAGATTTCGCCGCGCGACACGAACGCGATCTTCTTACCGTCCGGCGACAGCGCGAGGTCGCTGAACTGCGACGTCGAGCGCAGCCGCTCGACGTCCGGCGACGTCAGCGCGCCGCGCCGCGTGATGGCCACCGGCCGCGCCTCGCGCGGGGCGGGGCCGCTCGTGGCGGGGCCGCTCGCGGCGAGATCGATCGTCCAGATGCCGAACTCGCGCTCGAACGCGATGCGCGTGCCGTCGGCGCTGATCGACGGCCACAACAGGCGGCCGCCCTTGAAGCTCGTCAGCTTGACGGCCGTCCCTTCGCGCGACGCCGGACGCGCCCACAGGTTCTCCGCGCCATCGCGATCCGACATGAAATAGAGGGTGCGGCCATCGGCGCTCCACATGGGCCACGACGACTTGCCGGTGCGCTCGGTCAGCTGCGTGTACGCGCCGGCCCCTCTCTCGTCGATCGCGACGGTCCACAGCTCCGACATGTCGAGATGGCTGTGGCCGCGGCGCCACCACTGCCCCGACGAGTTGCCGCGCGCGCTGAACGCCAGCGTGCGGCCGTCGGGCGAGACGGCGCCGGAAAATTCGTTGACGTAGCGATCGTCGGTCACGGGCATCGGCGTGCCGCCGGTCGCCCGCACGCGGAACACGTCGTTCATGCCGGCGATGTCGCGCGCCGTCGACGAAAAGTAAATCCACTGCCCGTCCCGCGACCACCCATCCAGCTGCTCCAGCCCATCGTCGAACGTGAGCCGCCGCAGCGCGCCGGTACCGAAGTCGAGGACGTAGATGTCGCCGCCGCCGGTGCGGTTCGAGACGAACGCGAGGCGCCGGCCATCGGGCGCATAGAGCGGGCGTGTTTCCGACGCGCGATGCGCCACCAGCAGGCGCGCTTCGCCGCCTCCGGCCGGGACGGTCCAGATGTCGCCGGCCGACACGAAGGCGATCTCGCGCCCATCCGGAGAAATGCCGGGTTCCGCATATGAAGGCATGGCCGGCGCGCCGGCCTGCGCAAATGGACGGGCCCCGCCCGCGGCTGCCGCGACTGCGGCCAGCGCGGCCGCACACCAGAAGCGAACACTTTTCATGGCCCGGAACTGTATCATTCGCGGTCCGTCTAAACGGTCGTGCTGTCAACGTTCGTGTCGGACATCCGTTTCGGGCTGCGCACGCTCTGGAAAAACCGCGGCATCACTGTGCTCGCCGTGCTGTGCCTCGGCATCGGCGTCGGCCTGAACGCCACCATGTTCAGCGTCGTCGACGGCGTGCTGATTCAGAGCCTGCCCTTCCAGGATCCCGATCGCATCATTGAAATCCGCGAGGCGCGCCCGACCACCGGCTCCTTCAGCGGCGTGTCCTATCCGGCCTTCGTCGATCTGCGCGACGCGGCGCAGAGTTTCGACGCGGTCGCGGCCACGCAGAACCGCAGCCTCACCATCTCGGACGGAAGCGGCGAGCCCGAGCGGTATCTGGGTGGCGCCGTTTCGTGGAACCTGCACCAGATGCTCGGCACGCATCCGATTCTCGGCCGCGCGTTCCAGCCGGCCGACGATGTGCCGGGCGCGGCGCCGGTGGTGATGCTCGGCCACGCGATCTGGACGCGGCGCTACAACGCCGACCCGGGCATCATCAACCGGCGCATCCTGATCAACGCGCGGCCGCACACCGTGATCGGCGTAATGCCCGAGAATTTCGCCTTCCCCGAAATCCAGAAGCTGTGGGTCCCTATTGCTCCGCTCACCACGGCGGACACGCGCACGGGCCGAGGGCAGGAAGTGTTCGCGCGGCTGAAACCGGGCGCGACCGCGGAGCAGGCCGCCGGCGAGCTGCAGTCCATCGGCACGCGGCTGTCGGCGATGTATCCGGACACGAGTCTCAACTGGACGTTCCGCACGCGCAGCATTCGCGAAGCCTTCATCCCCGATGAGATCACGCTCGTGCTGCTGCTGATGATGGGCGGCGCCACGCTCGTGCTCGTCATCGCCTGCTCGAACGTCGCCAACCTGCTCATCGCGCGCGCCACCGTCCGGCGCCGCGAGATCGCCATTCGCGCGTCGCTCGGCGCCGGCAAAGGCCGCATCATCCGCCAACTGCTCACCGAAAGCGCGCTGCTCGGCCTCTTCGCCGCGCCGCTCGGGCTGGTGATCGCGCAGATCGGCACCGCGTTGCTGCGCGCGGGCATCCCGCCCGACGACGTGCCGTACTACGTGCAGTGGCGCGTCGACGCGCGCACCACGCTCTACACCATCGGCGTCGCGCTCCTGACGGCGATCATCTTCGGGTTGATGCCGGCGCTGCACGCCGCGCGCGGCACACTGCACGCGAGCCTCAAGGAAGGCGGCCGCGGATCGAGCGGCCGCCGCAGCTGGCTGCGCAACGCGCTCGTGAGCGCGGAAGTGGCCATGGCGCTCACGGCGCTGGTCGGCGCCATGCTGTTCGTGCGCACGTTCGTGAATCTGAACAAGGCCGATCTCGGCTTCGACGTCGCGCCGCTCATGACCATGCGGTACTACCTGCCGGGCGAGCCCTACGAAGGCCCCGACACCAAAGCCCGGCGTGTGCGCGACATCCTCGATCGCGTGGAGCGGCTCCCGGGTGTACAGGCGGCGTACTCATCGAACTTCATTCCGCTCGACGGCGGCGGCAGCGACGGCTTCATCACGGTGGAAGGCCATCCGGCCGACGCCGGCCGCCGGCCCGAAGCCGCGTTTGTCGGCATCACGCCGCATTTCCTCGCCACGCTCGATGCGCGCGTCACCCAGGGACGCGCGCTCACGGAAACCGAATCGTGGTCGCGCATGCCGGTGGCGCTCGTGAACCAGGCCATGGCGCGCGAGATGTTTCCCGGCGGGCAGGCGCTCGGCCGGCGCTTCCAGATCGACGGCAACGACATCGCCGACTGGTTCACCGTCGTCGGCGTCGTCTCCGACATCCAGCACCAGGATCTCGATGACGATGACGCGCACCAGCCGGCGGCGTACGTGCCGTATCCCTATCAGCAGTTCGTGAGCACGGGCCTCGTAATCCGCGTGGCGGGCAACCCGGCCGCGATCACGCCGTCGGTGCGCGACGCGATTCGCGCCGCCGACGCCAACATTCCGATCGCCTTCACGCGCACGATGGACGACGTGCGGCGGCTCACGTTCTGGCAGTACCAGTTGTTCGGGTCGGTGTTTTCGTCGATTGGGCTGCTCGGGCTGCTGCTGGCCTCGGTCGGCGTCTACGGCGTGCTGTCGTACACGGTCACGCAGCGGCGGCAGGAGATTGGCGTGATGATGGCGCTCGGCGCCGGCGGCCGCGACGTCATGCGGCTGATCGTGGGCCAGGGCCTGAAGCTGGCCGGGGCGGGCGTGATCATCGGCCTGGCCGGCGCGGCCGCGGCCGGCAAGGCGGCGCAAAGCCTGCTCGTGGGCGTCAGCCCGTTCGATCCAATCAGTTTCACCGGCGTGTCGCTGTTTCTCATGCTGGTGGCGCTTGCCGCCAGCGTGCTGCCGGCCCGGCGCGCCATGCGCGTCGATCCCATCATCGCGCTCAGGGCCGACTAGCCGTTTTACTTTTCCGCTGCCGCGCCTGTCTCACGATCAAGCCTTTCCCCGGAGGGTGGCGAGAACGCGAGAAGGAGTGGTGTGCGAATGAAATGGTTCCCCAGAGGCGCAGCGGCACTGGCCGTGGCAGCGCTCGTCCCCGTCATGGCCGCGGCGCAGCAGCCCGCGCCGCAGCAGCCCGGGCAGCCGCGCCAGCAGCGCGCGCAGCGCCAGCCGCCGCGCGCGCAGCGTCCGCAGCTCACCGACCAGCAGCGCGAGCAGCTGCGCACTTTCGAGGAGCAGCACCGGCAGGCCACCGAGACATCGCGGCGCGAGCTCGGCGACCTGCACCGGCAGCTCGACGAGGCGCTCACCGCCGCGCAGCTGGATCAGTCGAAGATCAACAGCCTGCGCGCGTCCATCGTGCAGAAGGAAACGGCCCTCGCGCAGGCACGCGTAGATCGGCTCGCGAAGCTGTCGTCACTGCTGACGGCCGAGCAGCGGCAGGCATTCCGCGGCCGCGGACTTGGGCAGGCGTTCGGGCCTGGCGGCGGACGCGGCATGATGCGTCCCGGTGCGCCCGGCGGCGGGCGCGGCGGCGCGGTGATGCCGCGGCGCCAGGGCATCGCGCGCCAGCAGCAGCAGCGTCAGATGCGCGGCGGGCAGGATCTGCGCGCCGAGATCCGGCGCCTGGAAATGCAGATCGAGGCGCTGCGCCGCAGGATTCGGTAGTTATCCGAGTAAGTTCAAGGCGAAGCCGGCCGCGGGGTCGATCCACTGGGATCGCACCTCGAGGCCGGCTTTTTCTGCGAGCGCGCGAATCCGCCCGGTCGTGTATTTGTAGCTGCTCTCGGTCCAGATGTACTCGCCCGGCTCGAAGCGCGTGATCACGCGGGCGGCGGGAACCGTGACGTCGATGGCGGCACGCGCGACCAGGCGCATCTCCACGCGCGAGGCGTGGCGGCTCCACACCGCCTGGTGCGCGAAGTCGTCGAGGCGGAAGTTCGCGCCGAGATCGCGGTTCATGCGCGTCAGCAGGTTGCGGTTGAACGCGGCCGTCACCTGCAGCGGATCGTCGTAGGCGAGCTGGAGATCCGCCTCGGGCTTCACGAGATCGACCCCCAGCAGCACCGCGCCGCCCGGCTGCGCCGCCTGCGCGAGCGCGCGCATCATGTCGCGCGCGGCGGGCGGATCGAAGTTGCCGATGTTCGACCCCAGGAACGCCAGCAGGCGCGAACCGCGCGCGGGCGGCAGCGACGCCAGCGCCTCTTCATACGGCGCGCGCGTGATGACCACCTGCGGCGGACGCGCGCGCGCCTCGAGACGCTCGCGCGCGACGTCGAGCGCGGCCTGCGAGATGTCGATCAGCCGCACCAGCACCTCTCGTCCGCCCCGCGCCGCGGCATCGAGCAGCAAATCCAGCTTCTCGCCGTTGCCGCCGCCCAACTCCACGATCTCGATGGGACGGCGCGCGTCGGCCCCGTCGCCGCCGAGGGCCGCGATGACGTCCCCGCCATGCGCCTCGAGCAGCGCGCGCTCGGCGCGCGTGATGCGGTACCACGGCAGGCGGCAGATGGACTCGAAGAGCGCCGACCCCAGGTCGTCGTACAGCCAGCGCGGCGGCACGCTGCGCGGGCGCTGCGCGAAGCCCTCCGCCACGTCGCGCGCAAACGCCTCGACGAGCGGGTCGCGATCACCGTCGCGCGCGGCCGGCTGCTGGTGCGGGCTCAGCGGGATACCGTCCTGAATTTCGCGTAGACGTAGGGATACTGCGGGCGGAACCAGTTGCGGAAACTCGGGCGCAGCAGCTCGCGCGCGGTCACCGGTGACGCGCCCTTGAGCACGTAGTGCTGGCCGTCGAAGAAGTCGGCCGAATACTCCGGATACGACGCCATCGGCGTGAAGCCGTCGAACGGCGCGAACACCGTGGACGTCCACTCCCACCCGTTGCCCATCAGATCGTGCACGCCCCACGCGCTCGCGCCCTGCGCGTGCGAGCCCGCCGGCGCGGGATCCCACTCGGCAAAATCGAAGTGGCCGTGCGCCGCCGCCGGCGGATCGTCGCCCCACGGATAGGCACGCTCGCCGCCGCCGGGTTCGCCAAAGGCCGCGCGATGATATTGCGCTTCGGTGGGCAGGGCGCGCCCGGCCCAGCGCGCGAACGCGCGCGCCTCGGCCAGCGAAACATAGACCGGCCACGACAGCGGCAGCTCGATCTCCTCGAACTGCCCGCGCCACAGATAGCCGCCGCCGTGCGGCATCCAGAAGCCGGGATGCGTGCGGCCTTCGGCGCGCACCCACTGCCAGTCCTCCGGCGTCCACAGCGATTGGGTGCGGTAGCCGCCGGCCTCGATGAAGCGCAGCCAGTCCGCGTTGGTCACGCTGTGCGCGTCGATGTCGAACGCCGGCACGGGTACCGTGTGCTGCTCGAATTCGTTGTCCCAGCCGAACGCCACCGCGCCGCGCCGGGCACCGAGCGTGGCCACGCCTTCGGCGATCCGCACTTCGGATCGATCCGGCGGGCGCCCGCTCACCCACGGCGAATAGCCGTCGGGCGCGCCCGCGCCTTTCAGCGCGTATGGCAGCCGGTGCCACATATAGAGCAGCGTCTCCTGGTGCATCGCTTCGTGCTCGATCACCGTGAAGACGGCCTCTCCGCCGCGCAGCACGGGCACATCGTCGCGCACCAGCGTGTCGTTGAGCAGCGCCTCGCGCAGCAGATGGTCGGCCTGGCGGACATACGCATCGACTTCCTGCCGCGACGGCCACAGCGCGCGCGTGCGCTCCTCGGTGGCATCGGCCGCGTCCTGCGTGTGCGGGTCGATGCCGCGCGCAAACAGGTCTTCGAGCCGCGCGTCGACGCCCGGCCGGCCCAGGCCCTTTTTAATAAGGATGTTGATGGCGAATGCGGGCAGATGCCCCTGGTAGAAGACGATGGGATGGCGGAGCGTGATCGGCCGCGTGTAATACGCGGCCTCGTCAATCATCTCGAAGAGCGCGGCCGAGCGCGCGCGCGTGCGGTCGAACCAGGCCACCAGGGCCTGACGGTCCTCGAGCATCGATCGCGGCGACGCCATGGTGTGCACTTTACGCGGCCTTCGACTTCTTTGACGCCTTGGCCTTCTTCCTGGTCCCTGATCCCTTCTTCCTCGCCCCTGCCCCCTTCACCCTTTCCCCTTGCGTCCCCTTTCCCCTGTCACCTTTCCCCTCTGACCTTACGGCTTCGAGCGACTGCTGCAGCCGGGCCATCAGGTCCACGACGTTGGACGCGCGCGGCGGCTTGCCGGCGGGCACCTCAATCTTCTCGCCCTTCAACTTGGCGTCAATGACGCCCATGATGTTCTTCTGGTACTCGTCCTTGTACTTGCTCGGGTCCCAGTCGGCGGCCAGGTGCTCCACCAGCTGCACCGCCATGTCCACTTCCTTCGCGCGCGCGTCCGCCTTTGCCGGAAAATCGAACGCCGACGTGTCGACGAGATCCTCTTCGAAACGCATCATCGTCAGCACCAGCGCGTTCTCGATCGCTTCGACGGCGCACAGGTGTTCCTTCTCGCGCAGCACGAATTTCGCGATGCCGACGCGGCCCGCCTTGCGGATGGCTTCGCGCAGCAGCGCGTACGACGTGCCCGCGCCCTTGCCGGGCAGCAGGTAATACGGCGTCTCGAAAAACCGATCGTCGATGGCGGCGGGCTCGACGAAGTCCTGGATCTGAATCGTGTTGGACTTCTCGAGCGCCGCCGCGCGGAAGTCGTCCTTGCTGAGGACGACGAACCGCCCTTTCTCGTACTCGTAGCCTTTGACCAGATCTTCCCAGGCGACCGGCTTCCCTTCGCGCTGACACACGCGCTCGTAGCTGACGGGTGACTTGTCAGCCGCGTGCAGCATGCGAAACCGCGGGCGGTTGTCGCGCACCGCCGTGTGGAGTTCGACCGGGATGTTCACCAGGCCGAACGCGATGGAGCCTTTCCAGATCGATCTGGCCATGGGGTTACTTGTTCTGCGCTTTCGCCTGCTTCGGCGTGCACGTGTCGGCCACGACCTTCGCGTTCTGCACGTGCAGCTGCGCGATGGGCGCGGCGTCCTGGCCGGCGCGCTGCGTGGTGTCGCCGGTCTTGGCCGGATCCGGCGCGACCGGCGCGCCAGCCGGGTCGATCGTCCCGGTGATCTCGACCGTCTTCCTCAGGTGCTCGGCGCTCACGATGCCGCCAAGCAGCCGGTACGCCGGCACCGTCCAGGCGGGCGCCGTGCCGCTGGTGCCCACGGGCTTGGCCGGATCCGCCTCAGCCGCGACGAGCTCGAACGTGTCTTCGCGGTTGGCGGACGCGATGACACAGCCGGTAAGAATGACCGTTTTCGCGTCGGCCTGCGTTGCCGCCGGCGCATCAGGTTTCGCGGCAGGTGGGGGGGCCTGCTGCTGTTGCTGCTGTTGCTGTTGTCCCTGCTGCAGCGGCGCCGTAAAACCAAGCGCGACTGCCGTCGTCAGAATGACGATGCTTGTCATGGGTGTTTTCCCTCCGGGGCCCGGCGCTGCAAGGAAGGTTCCGGCCCAACGGTTGTGCTAGCATTCCTTCTCGATGAAGAGGGTTCCCGGAGCCGAGGCCGGCCGCCACACCCTGGCGGCCATTGGCGCGCTGCCGCTCACAGCCACCGGCGCGAGGCCGACCATCGCCGACCCGTCCACGGGAGTGCACCTGTCGATCAGCGGCATCGACGCCGGCGAGGCCACCTGTCCGTCGTGCGCCACCCGCTCGGGCAACGCCGCCTTCGTGGCGGTCATCGAGGATCTGCGGCTGCTGTTTGCCTGCCCGTCGTGTCAGCAGGTGACCTGGCTCTCTGGCGCATAGGGTTCGATTTGCGATTTACAATCGTGCTAGTCTGAGAAGTGTTGCGCCGCCTCGCGAAAGTGGCGGAACTGGCAGACGCGCCGGACTTAGGATCCGGTAGCCGTAAGGCTTTGGGGGTTCGACTCCCCCCTTTCGCACCAATATTCCCCGTCCTCTATCGAGCCGATACCATGCCAAGGGAACCGCTTGACGTGCCGTGGTAACGTGCCGCGAGTCAGCGACCACGGCAAGTCAAGCGCGTTCCCTCCCAGAAAATGAAGACTGACTTCACCGACATCAGCGAGACCCGGAAGGCCATTGCCGTTGAAATTCCGCACGACATCCTCGAGGCGGAAATCGAACGGATAGCCCAGGAGTACGGCAAGAGCGCGAAGGTGCCGGGCTTCCGCCCCGGCAAGGTGCCGTCGCACATTGTCCGCAAGAAATTCCGCGACGAAATCATGCACGACGTCGCGCACGCCATCATCCCGCGCGCGGTTGACGATGCGCTGCGGGAGCGTTCGCTCGAGCCGCTCGAGAACCCCGACATCACCGATGTGGTGCTCGAAGAAGGCAAGCCGCTGAGCTTCAAGGCCACCTTCGATACGCTGCCCCCGATCGATCCGGGCGCGTATGAGGGCGTGTCGCTGGTGCGCGGCGCGGCTGTGCTCGAGGTCGGCGAAGTCGACCGCACGCTGTCGAACCTGCGCCAGCGCGCGGCGCGCTATGAGCCGGTCGAAGATCGCGCCAGCGAGCTCGGCGACACGCTGCTGATGGACATCGTCCGCACGCCGCGGCCGAAGCGGCTGATTGCCCTGCCGGGCGAGACGCTGCCCGAGGAAAAGCCGGAGTCGATGGAGAACGTGAGTGTCGAGCTCGGCTCGCCCGCGAATCCTCCCGGTTTCGACGACAATCTGATCGGGGCCAAGCCGGGCGACGAGCGGCATTTCGACACGACGTATCCCGACGACTTCACCATCGAAGAGCTGCGCGGCCAGACGGTGGCGTACCGCGCCACGGTCAAGGCCATTCGCAAGCGCGCGGTGCCGGCGCTCGACGACGACCTGGCGAAAGAGCTCGGGTTCGATTCGGTGGACGCGCTGCGCGAGCGGGTGAAGGCGGACCTGCAGCACGAGGCCGAGCATGCGTCGGAGCGCCAGTTGCGCGCCGACCTTCTGAAGGAGCTGTCGTCGCGCGTGTCGATCGAGCTGCCCTCGTCGATGGTGGATCGCGAAATCGATCGCCGGCTCGAGGAGTTCGTCGGCCGGCTGTTCCAGCAGGGCGTCGACCCGATGAAGGCCGGCATCGACTGGAAGCAGTTCCGCGACGAGCAGAAAGCGCCGGCGGAAGACACGGTGCGCGCGGCGCTGCTGCTCGACGAAATCGCGAAGCGCGAGTCGATCACGGTGAACGACGACGACGTGCGGCAGGAGATCGAGCAGTACGCGGGCCAGACCGGGCGCGAGCCGGCGGCGGTGCGCGCGGCGCTCGAGAAGGAAGGCGGCCTCGGCCGCATCTACGCCGGCCTGCGCCGCGAGCGCACGGTGAAGTGGCTTCTGGAGAAAGCGAACATCACGAATGGCTAGCACCTACTCGCAACTGATTCCCATGGTGGTCGAGCAGACCAACCGTGGCGAGCGCGCGTACGACATCTATTCGCGGCTGCTCAAGGACAGCATCATCTTTCTGGGCACGCCGATCGACGACAACATCGCGAACGTCGTGATTGCGCAGATGCTGTTTCTCGAGGCCGAGGATCCGGACCGCGACATCCTGCTGTACATCAACAGCCCGGGCGGGTCGGTGACGGCGGGCATGGCGATTTACGACACCATGCAGTTCATCAAGCCCGACGTGCAGACCTACTGCCTCGGGCAGGCGGCGTCGATTGCGGCCGTGCTGCTGGCGGCCGGGGCGAAGGGCAAGCGGTTTTCGCTGCCGAACTCGCGCATCCTCATCCACCAGCCGTGGGTGACCGGGCTGGG
This sequence comes from Vicinamibacterales bacterium, assembly GCA_036675475.1. Taxonomy (GTDB): domain Bacteria; phylum Acidobacteriota; class Vicinamibacteria; order Vicinamibacterales; family SCN-69-37; genus JALYRV01. The sequence continues at coordinate 9,246 of JAKFEY010000051.1, read as the reverse complement.
CGGGCAGACCACCGACATCGACATCCACGCGCGCGAGCTCTTGCGCACGCGCGAGCGGCTCAACCAGATCCTGGCGGACCACACCGGCCAGCCCCTGAAGAAGATCCAGGATGACACCGAGCGTGACTACATCATGGGTCCGGACCAGGGCAAGGAATACGGTATTATTGATGATGTCATCCGCAAGCGCGCCTAGAGGAAACCGCTTGACGCGCTGTGCTATCTTCGCGCGCCACGTGCGCCAGCACAGCGAGTCAAGCGCGTTTCCGGTCTAACCATGGTCAAAAAGTCCGGCGAGACTGAAGTCCTGCGCTGCTCGTTCTGCAATAAAGACCAGAACGACGTGCGCAAGCTGATTGCGGGCCCCACGGTCTTCATCTGCGACGAGTGTGTCGAGGTCTGCAACGACATCATCGCGGACGACAACCGCGCGGAGCGCACCGGCACGCGCTCCACGCTGCCCGTCCCGGTCGAGATCAAGAAGTTCCTGGATGAGTACGTCATCGGCCAGGAACAGACCAAGAAGAAGCTCGCGGTCGCGGTCTACAACCACTACAAGCGCATCGAAATCCAGAAGCAGTCGAAGGGCCGCAGCAACGAGGTCGAGCTCACCAAGAGCAACATCCTGCTGATCGGTCCCACGGGCACCGGCAAGACGCTGCTCGCGCAGACGCTGGCCAAGCTCCTCTCGGTGCCCTTCACCATCGTCGACGCCACCACCCTCACCGAGGCGGGCTACGTCGGCGAGGATGTCGAGAACATCATCCTCAAGCTGCTGCAGGCGGCCGGGGGCGACATCGAGAAGGCGCAGCAGGGCATCATTTACATCGACGAAGTCGACAAGATCTGCCGCAAGGACGAGAACCCGTCCATCACGCGCGACGTATCGGGCGAAGGCGTGCAGCAGGCGCTCCTGAAGATTCTCGAGGGCACGGTCGCGAACGTGCCGCCGCAGGGCGGCCGCAAGCACCCGCACCAGGAGTTCTTCCAGGTCGACACCGCCAACATCCTGTTCATCGTGGGCGGCGCGTTCGTCGGCCTCGACAAGCAGATCGCGCGGCGCATCGGCAAGAAGACGCTCGGCTTCAAGACCGACAAGAGCGTGACGGTCGACACGAACGACGTCGGCGCGCTGCTCGAGAAGGCCGAGCCCGAGGATCTGATCCGCTTCGGCCTGATCCCCGAGTTCGTCGGCCGCCTGCCGGTGATCGGCACGCTGCACGAGCTCGACAAGCCGGCGCTGATTCAAATCCTGACGCAGCCGCGCAACGCCATCACGCGCCAGTTCCAGAAGCTGTTCGAGTACGAGAACTGCAAGCTGCGCTTCACCGACGATGCCCTCGAGGCGATCGCCGAGGCCGCCCTCAAGCGCCGCATCGGCGCGCGCGGCCTGCGCATGATCATCGAAGACATCATGCTCGATCTCATGTACACGCTGCCCGGCACCAAGAAGGTGCGCGAGGTGGTGGTCACGCGCGAGGTCGTCGAATCGAAGGAAAAGCCGATCACGTTGATCGAGAAGGCTGGCTAATTCACCAGATCGCCAGATCACCAGATCACCAGATCACCAAATACATGGATCAGTACGAAACGCTCCCGATCGTCCCCCTCCGCGACCTCGTCGTCTTCCCGCACATGATGCTGCCGTTCGTCATCGGACGGCCGTCGTCGACGCGGGCGCTCGAGCACGCGCTGGCCACCGACAAGCGGGTGTTCCTCGCGGCGCAGCACGACGCGGCGGTCGACGACCCGCAGCCGGGCGACATCTACACGATGGGCTGCATCGCCAACGTCGTGCAGAGCCTGAAGCTGCCCGACGGCAACGTGAAGCTGCTCGTCGAGGGTGTCGAGCGCGCGCGCGCCATCGAGTGGAAGGAAGACAAGGGCTTCTTCCGCGTCGTCGTGAAGACGCTCGGCAAGCCGAAGGAAACGGCCGGCGAGGTGGAGCCGGCGATGAACCGCGTGGTGCAGCTGTTCGAGCAGTACGTGAAGCTGTCGAACAACCTGCAGTACGACGCCATGGTGGCCGCGGTGCGCGTCGACGATCCGTCGAAGCTGGCCGACACGATTGCCGCCAACCTGTCCGTGTCCGTTGAGGAAAAGCAGAACCTGCTCGAGATCGTCTCGCCCGTCGAGCGGCTCGGCCGCCTGTCGTCGCTGCTCGAGGCCGAAGTCGACAAGCTGCAGGTGGACCGCCGCATCCAGTCGCGCGTCAAGAAGCAGATGGAGAAGGCGCAGAAGGAGTACTACCTCAACGAGAAGATGAAGGCGATCCAGAAGGAACTGGGCCGCAAGGACGAGAAGGGCAACGAAGTCGACGACCTGCGCAAGAAGATCGAGCAGGCGCGCATGCCGGCCGACACCGAAGAGAAGGCCATCCAGGAGCTCAAGCGCCTCGAGTCGATGCCGCCGATGTCGGCGGAAGCCACCGTGTCGCGCAACTACCTCGACTGGCTGATTGCGGTGCCGTGGCACAAGAAGACCAAGGAAAGCCGCGACCTGAAGCGCGCCGAGGAAATCCTCAACGAGGACCACTACGGTCTCGAGAAGATCAAGGACCGCATCCTCGAGTTCCTCGCGGTGCGCGCGCTCATCAAGAAGCCGAAGGCGACGATCCTGACGTTCTCGGGCCCTCCCGGCGTGGGCAAGACGTCGCTGGCCAAGTCCATTGCGCGCGCCATGAACCGCAAGTTCGTGCGCCTGTCGCTCGGCGGCGTGCGCGACGAGGCCGAAATCCGCGGCCACCGCCGCACCTACATCGGCGCCTTCCCCGGCCAGATCATCCAGATGATGAAGAAGGCCGGATCGATGAACCCGGTGTTCCTGCTCGACGAAGTCGACAAGATGTCGATGGACTTCCGCGGCGACCCGTCGGCGGCGCTGCTCGAGGTGCTCGACCCCGAGCAGAACAACACGTTCCTCGATCACTACCTCGACGTCGAGTACGACCTGTCGAACGTCATGTTCATCTGCACGGCCAACGTGCTGCACACCATTCCGCAGGCGCTGCGCGACCGCATGGAAGTGCTGCAGCTGGCCGGCTACACCGAGCAGGAAAAGACCGAGATCGCCAAGCGCTTCCTCGTGCCCCGCGCGGTGGAAGGCGCGGGCCTGACCGCGGCCAACATCACGTTCACCGACGAGGCCATCCAGGCGGTCATCAACCGCTACACGCGTGAAGCCGGCGTGCGCAATCTCGAGCGCGAGTTGTCGTCGATCTGCCGCAAGATCGCGCGCCGCGTGGTCACCGACGGCAAGGACTTCTCGGAGGAGATCACGGCCGACCGCGTGACGCAGCACCTGGGCGTGCCGCGGTTCCGCTCGACCAGCGCCGAAGAGAAGAACGAAATCGGCATCGCGACCGGACTCGCCTGGACCGAAGTGGGCGGCGAGCTGCTCGTCACCGAAGCCACGCTGATGCCCGGCAAGGGCAAGCTGACGCTCACCGGCAAGCTCGGCGACGTCATGCAGGAGTCGGCGCAGGCGGCCATGAGCTGGGTGCGCGGCAAGACCAGCGACTACGGCATCCCGAAGCACTTCAACCGCAACACCGACATCCACGTGCACCTGCCGGAAGGCGCCATCCCGAAGGACGGCCCGTCGGCGGGCATCACGCTGGCCACCGCGCTGGTGTCGGCCCTCACGCGCATTCCGGTGCGCCGCGACGTGGCCATGACCGGCGAGATCACGCTGCGCGGCAAGGTGCTGCCGATCGGCGGCATCAAGGAGAAGCTGCTGGCCGCGCACCGCGCCGGCGTCTTCACGATCATCGCGCCCAAGGACAACGAAAAGGACCTCGCGGACATCCCGAAGAACGTGCTCGACGTCATGCAGGTGCACCTGGTGGAGACGATGGACGAGGTGCTGAAGATTGCGCTCGACGGCGTCCTGCCCGCCATCCAGCCGGCGGCCGATCCGATCGCGGACGGGCCGGAAGAACGGATGACGCATTAAGGTCGCCGGCGCCGAGTTCGTGACGAGCGCCGCGCGCGGCGAGGACACGCCGCGCGACGGCGTGCCGCAGGTGGCGCTGGTGGGCCGCTCGAACGTCGGCAAGTCGACGCTCATCAACGCGCTGACGGGCATGCGGCTCGCCCGCACGAGCGCGAAGGCCGGCAAGACACGGCTGGCCAACATCTATCGGATCGCGCCCCGGCAGGGCCCGACGTTCTATCTCGTGGACCTGCCCGGCTACGGATACGCGCGCGGAGGCGAGGCCTCGCAGCGCGAGTTCCAGGCGCTGGCCACCGGCTACTTCGCGCTGCGCGCGGATGGCCGCGGGCCCGACTGCGCGCTGCTGGTCGTCGATGCCCGGCATCCCGGGCTCGAGGCCGACATCGAGGCGCGCGGATGGCTGGCGGCCGGCGGCGTGCCGGTCATCGCCGCCGTCAACAAGGTGGACAAACTCTCGCGGGCCGATCGCACGCGAATGGCCCGGCAGCACGCCGAGGCGTTGGACGCCCCCATCGTGGAAATTTCCGCGGATCGGGGCGAAGGACTGGACGAACTGTGGCAACAGATAGCAAAGACGCTGAAAAACCCGAGACCGGCAAGCCCGCCGAGCGCGTAGCCGAGCGGCCAGCCGCGGAGCGAGTGGCGGAGCGGGGATCTGACAAGGGCGCCGGCAATCCGCCGAGCGTGGACCTGTCGTCGATGAAGGAGATGAGCGTTGGCGAGCTGACGAAAGTCGCCAAGCAGCTCGACATCCCCGGCTCCACCGGCATGCGCAAGCAGGATCTGATTTTCGAGATCCTCCGCGCGCGCGCCGAAAAGAGCGGCCTGCTGTTCTCGGAAGGCGTGCTCGAGACGCTGCCCGACGGCTTCGGGTTCCTGCGGGCGCCCGACTACAACTACCTGCCCGGCCCCGACGACATCTACGTCTCCCCCTCCCAGATCAGGAAGTTCGACCTGCACACCGGCGACACGGTGTCGGGCCAGATTCGCGCGCCGAAAGACGGCGAGCGCTACTTCGCGCTGATCAAGGTCGAGGCGGTCAACTTCGAGCCGCCGGATCGCACGCGCGAGCGGGTATTCTTCGAGAACCTGACGCCGCTCTATCCGCAGGAGCGCATCAAGCTCGAGACCAGCGCCGAAAACCTGTCGGCCCGCATCATGGACCTCATGGTGCCGATCGGCAAGGGCCAGCGCGGCCTGATCGTCGCGCCGCCGCGCACCGGCAAGACGATGCTGCTGCAGGCGATCGCCAACAGCATCACGACCAATCACCCGGAAGTCTTCCTGATCGTGCTGCTCATCGACGAGCGCCCGGAAGAAGTCACCGACATGCAGCGCTCGGTCAAGGGCGAGGTCGTGTCGTCGACGTTCGACGAGCCGGCGCAGCGCCACGTGCAGGTAGCCGAGATGGTCATCGAGAAGGCAAAGCGCCTGGTGGAGCATGGCAAGGACGTCGTGATCCTGCTCGACTCGATCACCCGTCTCGCGCGGGCTTACAACACCATCGTGCCGCCCTCGGGCAAGGTGCTGTCAGGCGGCGTGGACTCGAACGCGCTGCAGCGGCCGAAGCGCTTCTTCGGCGCCGCGCGCAACATCGAGAACGGCGGATCGCTGACCATCATCGCGACGGCGCTCATCGAGACCGGATCGCGCATGGACGAAGTGATCTTCGAAGAGTTCAAGGGCACGGGCAACATGGAGATCCACCTCGACCGTAAGCTGTCGGATCGCCGCGTGTTCCCGTCCATCGACATCCAGAAGAGCGGCACCCGCAAGGAAGAACTGCTCATTCCGAAGGAAGATCTCAACCGCGTGTGGGTGCTCCGCAAGGTGCTCAACCCGCTGTCGCCGGTCGAGGCCATGGAGCTGCTGCTGTCGAAGATGGGCAAGACCCAGAGCAACGGCGACTTCCTCGCCGCGATGTCGTCCGGGAAATAAAGTTACAATCCCCGGGCCCGCTCCCCGGCATGGCCCAGGATGTGACCCCTCTCAGCGTCGACGCGTATCGCCTCGTCTTCGAGGCGAATCCGCACCCGATCCTGCTCTTCGAGACGGGCACATGGCGGATCCTCGCGGCCAACGAGGCGGCCGCCGGCTTGTACGGCTGGCCGACGCGCGAGCTGGTCGGCATGACGCTGCTCGACATCCGGCCCGAGTCGGCGCACGGCGACTTTGTCGCCCGCGCGTCGTCGGTGCCGAACACGATCACCCACGTCGGTCACACCGTGCACCAGGCCCGCGACGGCCGCCTGATCGACGTCGACATCACCACCGCCGGGGTGGCGCTCGAGCATGGGCGGAAGGCGCGGATCTCGGTCATCACGGACATCACGAACGTCCGGCAGCTGCGCGAGGCGCGCGAGCGCCTGGCCGCCGTGGTGGCCGGCTCCCACGACGCCATCATCCTCACGGACCTGCGGGGCCGCATCCAGTCATGGAATCCGGGAGCCGAACGGATGTTCGGCTACACGGCCACCGAGGCGACCGGCCGGCCGATCGCGCTTATTCACCCGCCGGGGGCCGGCCTGACGTTCCGCGACATGTCGGCCGAGGTCATCGCGGGGCGCGCCGTGCGCGTGTTCGACGGCGCCGCGCGTCACAAGGACGGCCGCGCCCTCGTGGTCTCGATGACGCTGTCGCCCACCTACGATTCGTCGGGCGAGGTGGTCGGCATTTCGGGCATCGAGCGCGACGTCACCGAGCGGCACCGGGCGGAGGGCACGCTGCGCGAGTCGGAGGCGCGCTTCTCGCGCATCTTTCATTCAGACCTGATCCTCGCCGCGGTGATCGACGTGCCGGCGCAGCAGTTCAAGGAGGTCAACGACAACTACGTCCGCTTCTTCGGGCTCAGGCGCCACGACCTCGTGGGCGCCTCGGTGCATGCCTGGAACGACATGTGGCTTGATCCCGCGCAGCGCGACGCGCTCATCGCCGCGTGGCAGAACGGCGATCCGATCAAGGGCATCGAGGTGGGCTTCCAGACGCGCAGCGGGCCGCGCTACGCGCTGATGTCGGTGCACGCGTCACCGAGCGCGAACGAGGACCTCGTGGTGATGGTGGACATCACCGAGCGCCGGCGCCTCGAGGCGCAGCTGTCGGAGGCGCGGCGGCTCGAAGCGCTGGGCCGGCTGGCCGGCGGCGTGGCGCACGACTTCAACAACATGCTCAGCGTGATGTCCGGCTACGCGGAGCTGCTCGAGGACGCGCTGCCCGACGGCGGCAGCGCGGCCGCGGACCTGCAGGAGATTCGCCGCGCCGCCGATCGCGCCACCGAACTGACGCGCCAGCTGCTGGCGTTCGGCCGGCGGCAGATGCTGCAGCCGCGGACCGTCGATCTCAATCACGTGGTCGCGAACACCGAGACGTTCCTGCGCCGCGTGCTCGGCGAGCACATCACCCTGCAGCTTTCGCTGGCGCCCGGCACGCTCTGGGTGGAAGCCGACCCGTCGCAGCTCGAGCAGGTGCTGCTGAATCTCGCGTCGAACGCCCGCGACGCGATTGACGGGACCGGCGTGCTGCAGATCTCGACGAAATCGCGGGCCCTCGCGCGCGGATGGGCGCAGGAGCGCGGCCTGCCGCCGGGCCCGGCCGCGGAGCTCGCGGTGCGCGACACCGGGCGCGGCATGGACGCCGACACGCTGCAGCGGATTTTCGAGCCGTTCTTCACCACCAAAGGCGTCGGCGAAGGCACCGGGCTCGGCCTCGCCACCGTCTACGGCATCGTCAAGCAGAGCGGCGGGCACATCGATGCGGCGAGCACGCCGGGACAGGGATCGTTGTTCCGGGTGATTTTGCCGATGGTGCCGGAGGTGAAGACCTCCGCACCGCCACAGACGCAGACCACCGGCGGACACGAAACGATTCTGCTGGTCGAAGACGAGCGCGCGGTGGCGACCTTGGCCGAGTCGCTGCTGCAGCGCATGGGGTATCGCGTGATGACGGCGTTCTCGGCGGCGGAGGCCATTGCCCTGGCGGGCGGCTACGCCGGCGTCATCGATCTGGTGCTCACCGACGTGGTGATGCCCGGCGCCAGCGGACGCGACCTGGTCGAGCAACTGCGCGGCGCACGCCCAGGCGTGAGGGTGCTCTACATGTCGGGCTATCCCGCCGACGCCGTGGTGCGCCACGGCGTGGAGGAAGGCGACGTGCCCTTCCTGCAGAAGCCCTTCACGATGGCGAGCCTCGCGGCCAAAGTGCGCGAAGCGCTGCGGTAGGCCGGGGCTTGTAGGGCGGGCTTCAGCCCGCCCCTACCGCTACCGCGGCTTCCTCGGCAGCGGCTGGTCGCGATTGGCCGCCTGCCACGCGAACACCGCGGCGACGGTGGCCACCTGCTTCATGTCGTCGGCCTGCACGCGATCCAGAAAATCCATGTTCGAGTGATGCGTGCGCGAGTTGTACTCGTAGCGCTCCTGCACGAACTGGAACGCCGGCACGCCGACGCGGTCGAACGACACGTGATCGGTGCTCGTCACAGGCCGCGGCCCGAGAATCTCGACGCCGAGATCCTTCAGCGGAGCGATCCACGCGCCGAAGATGGGCGCAACCGCCGCGTTGCCCTGCATCCAGATGCCGCGAATCCTGCCGGTGCCGTTGTCGAGGTTGAAGTACGCCACGTGCTTCGCGAGTCCTGGCTTGGGGGCGTCCTGAGTGCCCAGGTGCGTCTCGACGTAGGTGCGCGATCCGATCAGGCCATTTTCCTCGGCGCCCCACAGCGCAATGCGGATGGTGCGGCGCGGCTTCAGGCCGGTGGCCTTGATGATGCGCAGGACCTCCATCATGGCCGCCGATCCGGTGGCGTTGTCGGTGGCGCCGGTGGCGCCGTGCCACGAATCGAAATGCGCGCCCACGAGCACGATCTCGTCAGCCTTGTCGGTGCCGGGAATCTCGCCAATGATGTTGAAGCCGTTGGGCCGCGCGGCGGTTTCGGGGTGATAACGCGTCTCGATATCGAGCGCCACCGTCACCGGCACGTTGTGTTCGATCAGCCGCACCATGCGGTTGTAATGCTCGACCGCGATGGTGACCTGCGGCACCGTGTGCCCGGGCGCTTCGGTGCGCGGCGCGCCGCCGACGAAGACCGTGCCGCCGTCGGTGCGCTGCGTGCGCCACGACAGATCGCTGCCGCCGGCCGACATGTCGCTGTCGCTGCCGCGATCGAACACGGCCACGACACCCTCGGCCTTGTAGAACGCGGTGACGTCGGCCGCAGTGAGCCGTGCCGGCTGCGCAGGCGCATCACCGCGCCCGGCGCCCTGCCCGCGCCCGCCTCCCCGCCCGGCGCCCTGCCCGCGC
>JAKFEY010000040.1:0-112504 GCA_036675475.1 Vicinamibacterales bacterium | reverse complement strand
GCCGCGCAGGCGGCGCTCCGGTCCAACGCCGGCGCGTTGTCGGCCGAAGCGCCCGGCCTGCTCGCCGCGCGGTGCCGCGCCGTGGCCGCCCGCGCCTCCGCTCCTCGCCGCGCCACGCGCTGGGTGGGCTGGTCCGCCGTCGGCGCCACCGCCGCCGTCATCCTGTTCATCTTCATGGCCCCGACGCAGGCCGTCGCCACGCAGCTCGCGATGGATCACATGAAGTGCGCGAAGTTCAGCGGCAGCGCCTATCGCGGCGCACCGGAATATCTGGAGTACATCTGGCGCGATCGCCGCCAGCAGGACATCGTCATTCCCGACGGTGACGCCGCGCAGGGACTTCGCCTGGTCGGCTTGCGCCGCTGCGTGTCCACCGAAGGCAACATGGCGCACGTCATGTACGAGCGGGGCGGCACGCCGCTCTCCCTGTTCGTTCTGGGCGACGGCGACGATGCCGGCGCGGCGGGGCATGACGCCGAGGTTGCGACCATCGGACACAAGGCGCTGCTCTGGACGTCGGGCGCCGCCACCTATGTGCTCGTGGGCCGCGCGGCCGACGTGGCGGGCGCCGGGGCGTGGATGCGGCAGCAGACGGCCGGTCGAAGGATAATCAATTAACGATGCGAATCCGCTGGACTATTGCCTGCCTCCTGGCAGCCCTGATTGCGCTGCCGTTCATCCCTGCGTGCGCCGACACCAAAGAGACCGCCGACGGGTCCGGCGCGAGCGCCGATGCCTCGGGTCTCTGCGAAGCCGACGCGAAGCCGGCGCCGCTCGATCTCAAGCTGCGCGACATGAACGGCGTCGAGGTGAACCTCGCCGACTTCAAGGGCAAGCCGATGCTCATTAACTTCTGGGCCACCTGGTGCCCGCCGTGCCTCGAGGAAATTCCCTATTTCGTCGAGCTCGTCGACAAGTACAAGGACGACGGCCTCGTCGTGCTGGGCATTTCGACCGACGACACGGCCGACCAGCTCAAGCCGTTTGCGGCCGACATGAAGATGAATTACCCCGTGCTGGTCGGGCTGAACGAGCCGGAGCTCGAGCGCGCGTTCGGGGCCATGTGGGCGATTCCCGTCACCGTCTTCGTGAAAAAGGACGGTAACGTCTGCAAAGAGCACCGCGGCACGCAGTCGAAGGAATTTTTCGAGCAGCACGTGAAGGCATTGCTGTAATATCAATTCATGATGAAGGGGTTCACGCACGCGCGCCTTTCGTGCGGCTGCCAGGTCGGCTTCCGGCCCGGCGTCGAAGGCAGTCCCATCACCGTCGTCGTCGACGAGAAGGCGGCCGGCTGCCCGAACGCGATTCACGTGCGGAGCCTCCCGGTGTTCGACTTCCGGGAAGCGCTGCGCCCCGCGACGCGCCCGATTCACGCCGAAGAGACCGAGTTCGAAGAAGAAGGCTAGGCCTTCTTCTTCGCCTCTTTCCCCGTCCCGTCCTTCAGCCGTCCTGTTTCTTTCAGCATCCGCCGCAGCATGAACTCGATCTGGCCGTTCAGGCTGCGCAGGTCATCGTCTGCCCAGCGCTGAACGGCATCGAGCACGTCGCGGTCAATCCGAAGCAGGAAAGGCTTGCGGTCGGCCATCGCGCTACGAGTAGATCGTGCCGGTGTTGATGATGGGCTGCGTGCTGCGCTCGCCGCAGAGCACCACGAGCAGGTTGCTGACCATCGCCGCCTTGCGCTCGTTGTCGAGCTCCACGATCTCGCGGCGCGACAGCATCTCGAGCGCCATTTCCACCATGCCGACCGCGCCTTCGACGATGCGCTGGCGGGCGGCGATGATGGCGCCGGCCTGCTGGCGCTGCAGCATGGCGCCGGCAATCTCCTGCGCGTAGGCGAGGTGGCTGATGCGCGCCTCGATGACCTCGACGCCGGCCCGTGCCAGGCGGTCCTGCACTTCGGTCTTCAGCTTCTGCGCGACTTCCGCCGTGTTGCCGCGCAGCGACATCACCTCGTCCTGATGCGCGTCGTACGGGTAGTGCGTCGTCATGTTGCGCAGCGCGGCTTCGCTCTGTACCTTGACGTAGTGCTCGTAGTCGTCGACTTCGAAGCACGCTTCGGCCGTCTCGACGACGCGCCAGACGACGACCGCGGCGATTTCGATCGGGTTGCCCTCGTTGTCGTTGACCTTCAGCTTCTGGCTCTCGAAGTTGCGGACGCGCAGCGAGATGCGGCGCTTCTTGAGCAGCGGGTTGGCCCATTTGAAGCCCGATGTCTTCACCGAGCCCTTGTAGGAGCCAAAGAGCAGCAGCACCTGGGCTTCGTTCGGGTTAACGATGAAGAACCCGAAGAACAGCGCGAGCACGAGGAGCATGCCGAAGGCGGCGGGCACGGCGAGCAGCGCCGATTCGTTGTTGGCGCCCGTGGCAAAGGCCAGCACCAGCACGACCTCCGCCACCAGCAGCAGCGGCAGCATTACCCATCCTGAGAGCGCGTCCCGAACTGTTTCACGAATCATGAGCGTCACCTTTGGGAGCCGAGCGGGTACCCCGTCCCGCGCGATAGCATAGTGATATCACTATGTTATCTCAGCCGTCAACCAGGAAAACCCAACGGATAGAATTTCCGCATGAGACTTCTGGCCCTGCTCCTCTTGATCGCCCTCGCGCCTCAGCAGCCTTCGAAACACGCCGCGGAGGAGGCCTTTGCCGCGGCGGTGTCCGAGAAGGGGCTGCAGCAGATGGTGCGCGACCTGGTGGCGCTCGGCCCGCGCATGGGCGGCACGCCGTCGGGCGACGCGGCGGCCGAGTTCCGGCGCGCGTATTTCCAGAAGCTCGGCCTGACGGCGGCAGTGGTCGACGATCCGGCGGTGCTCGCGCACTGGGAGAGCACGTGGACGCTGACGGTGGCGCCGAACGGGCGGCTGGAATCGGCCTGGCCGATGGGGTTTTCGCCCACGGTGCGGCCCGATGCGGAAGGCAAGGTCCTGTACGTGAAGGATCTGGCCGCGGCGCTGCCGGCGGCGGAGTGGGCGGGCGCGGTGCTCTACACCCCGGGATCGATCGGCCGCGCGTATCAGGCCATCGCCAAGTCGCCGCATCGTCCGCTCGCGATCGTCTCGAGCGCGCCGCATCAGGCCGGCAAGTACATGGACGCCGCGCGCCTGTCGTCGCTTGCCGCGCGCGAAGACAACCCGATTGCCGCGTTCGCGGTGTCCTATCGCGACGGCGAGACGCTGCGCGCGGCCGCTGAAAAGGGGCTGCGCGTGCGCGTGGGTCTCGTCTCGTACACGCGCAAGGCGCCGGTCAAGACCGCCATCGCCACACTCGAAGGCGCGGACACGTCGAAGTACTGGCTCGTGTGCGCGCACGGCGACTCCGACTCCGGCGGGCCAGGCGCCGACGACAACGCGTCGGGCGAAGCCACCGTCATGGAAATCGCGCGCGTCTTGAAGTCACTCGCCGACAAGGGCCAGTTCAAGCCGGCGCACTCCATCAAGTTCGTGATCTGGGGCAGCGAGTATCATTCCGCGCGCGCGTACATCGAGCGGGAAGGCGCGAACCTCGCGAATGTCCTCGGCGTGCTGAACTTCGATGAAACCGGCACCGGCGCCGAGCGCGAAGCCATCTACTTCGAGTCGAACGACGTGCCGTGGAATAAGGCCATGCTTACGACACTCGCGCAGGTCGGCGCCGACTACGTGGGCAAGCCCGGCTTCTGGCCCGAGTACGCCACCAATCCCTCACAGGGCGGCACCGATTCCTACGCGTTCCTGCCGAAGCAGTACAAAGGCACCGACTACACGACGCTGCAGATTCCCTCGACGACGGTGTACACGGCGGCGTGGGACCAGCTCGCCTCGCTCGAGCAGACGCCCGGCTGGGACGTGCCCGGCCAGCCGGGATCCCGCAAGCTCGAGATCGACTACTCGGCCTATTACCACTCGTCAGGCGACACACCTGAGAACACCACCGACCGCGAGCCGCAGAACATGGTCCGCGCCGTCAAGGCGGTCGGCATGGCTCTGCTCAGGCTCGCGCGCTGACGCAGGGCGAGAGCATTGGAAAGTGGAAAGTGGAAATTGGAAATTGCAAGGCGCAGTGAACACGTACCACAGCCCCTTGTTGCCGAAGGCCAAGAGTCAGCACGCTAACGCATTGCGCACTGCGCAATCAGCATTGCTATTTCCAATTTCCATTCTCCAATTTCCAGTGCTCTTTCAGAAGTGGATCCGCAACTCGACCACAAGCGGCAAATGGTCTGACGCCATCAGCGAAAGCCGCGTGCGCACGAGTTCCACTTTGCGCAGCTCCAGTTCGCCTTCGTAGTAGATGTGATCGAGGTGGAGCAGCGGGAAGACGCCCGGATAGGTGCGGCGCTTCTTCAGGTGCGGGTAGAGATCGAGCGCTTTCAGCTTCTGCGACAGCAGCCGCGTGGCGAGGCCGCGCGACCATTCGTTGAAATCGCCGACGACCACCTTGGGGCCGGGCGCGCGCTTGTGGTGCACGTACGCCGCGAGCTGGCCCGCCTGGTAGCGCCGTTCCATGAGCGCCGTGCCGAGGTGCACGTTGAACAGGTGCAGGATGCGGCCGTCGAAATCGATGTCGACGCGCTGCACGTTGCGGTGCTCGCACACCCGCCAGGTCAGGTCGCGCTGCGCGTGCGACCGCAGGGGGAAGCGGCTCATCACGACGTTGCCGAAGATGTGGCCGCGCAGCTCGCGCGCCGGCGCCATCACCCAGCCCATGCCGGTGAGCGCGCCAATCTCCTGCGCCTGATCGACGGTGCCGGCCGGGCCCGCGCCGATCACCTCCTGCATGGCGATGATGTCGGCGTCGATGTCCTTGATCACGCGCGCGATGCGCGCGGGATCGGTGCGGCGATCCAGGCCGCGGCACCGGTGGATGTTATAGGTCGCAATCCGGACGTCGACCCACTTACGGCTGTCGCTCACTGCTGACGCTCCAGAATCCAGACGGCCGGCCCGATCAGTTGTTCCCACAGCGGCCGTTGCCGCCAGTCCTGCAGCGTGACTTCGCGGCTCGCCGCCAGATCGCGTTCGTGATCCGAGCGCAGCCGGCCGGCCAGCGGGCGATCGCGCACCGCGAGATTCACCTCGTCATTGTGCTCGAACGACCGGTTGTCCACGTTCGTCGTCCCCACCACCGCCCATTCATCGTCGACGATCAGCATCTTGGCGTGCATCATCGCCGGTTCGTACTCGAAGATGCGCACGCCGGCCTCGAGCAGCGCCTGATACCCCCGCCGGCTCGCCAGCCTGACCCACTGCTGATCGGTGCGCGGGCCCGGCACGACGATGCTGATGCGCACGCCGCGGCGCGCCACGCGCGCGAGGCAGGCGCGCAGCGCGCGGTCGGGCAGGAAATAGGGCGTATTGACCAACACGTCGCGGCGCGCGCCTTCCATCAGCATCTGAAACGTCACGCGCGACACGGTCGCGCGATCCGACGGGGAGCTCTTCACGACAAATGCCAGCACGTCGCCCGCCGGCTCGAGTGGAGGGAAGAATTCGCGGCCGGTCAGGATTTCACCGCAGCATTCGAGCCAGTTTTCCGCCAGCACGCCCTGCAGCGCCGCGACGACTGGGCCCTCGGCGCGCACCATCGTGTCGCGCCAGGCCGGCTGCGCCGGATCGTCGCCGCTCCACCAATCCGCGACGCCGGCGCCACCGGCAAAGCCGATGCGGCCGTCGATCACGAGCAGCTCGCGGTGCGTGCGGTTGTTCAGGCGGGCCAGCGAATACCAGCGCAGCCGCTGGTAGTACTCGACGCGCACGCCCGCGCTGCGAAGCCGCGTCATTTCCGCGCCGCCCATGCCCGAACTGCCGACCGCATCGAGCACCAGCGTCACGGTCACCCCGTGGGCCGCCCGTTCGCACAGCGCCCCGATGAAGCGGTTCGCGATCACGCCCGGCTGGAAGATGTAGCACTCCATGTTGATCGAGCGTGTGGCGCCGCGGATCGCGTCGAGCATGGCCGGATAGAACGCGGCGCCGTCGGTGAGCACGTCGATGCGATTGCCGTCGTGCACCGCCGCCTGGCAGGTGGATTCGAGTGTGTGCAGGAAGTCGGGCGCGTCAATCGGCACGCGCGCGCGCACCTGATAGTTGATGCCCGGGGTGAAGAGCAGGACGAGGACGAACCAGATCAGGAAGAGCGCGCCCGCCAGCGCGAGCCAGGTCACCGCGCCTTGAGGCCCGTGGCGGATCCGGCCGCCCTGCGTGGCACGCGGACATCCTGGATCTTCCGCTCGCCTTCGGCGAGCTGCACCGTCGTGGCGCCGCCGGTGAGCCGATCCAGCGTCCGCGGCTCGCTCAAGTCACTCTCGTCGACGCTGCGCGACACGGCCAGGTAATAGATCGCCGGCGGCAGGCCGGTGATGCTGAAGCGGCCCTCGCGATCGGGGCGCGCCAGCTTGATGTGGCGGCTCGCCGGCCGCCAGTACAGCGCGTTTACCGGGAAGGCGACGATGCGGTAGCTTTCGAAGTCGTCGCCTTCGCTCGAGATGACGCGGCCGTCGAGGCGGGTCGTCTGGTCGGTGAGCACCACGCGAAGGCTGCGGATGTCGTCGCCGGCGCGGAAACTCAGGGGGATGTCGGTGACGTCCTGGCCCCTGAAGTAGACCGCCTTCAGGTGCCACGGCTCGGGCAGGCCCTCGACGCGCAGCAGGTGCGCGCCCACCATGGCGCCGCGAATCAGGAACGTGTCGTCGGCCGTGATGTTCCCGGTGAGCGCGTCGCCGAACATGCTGCCGTCGGCCATCGGCGCGCGCACGCGTGCTTCCGACACGTTGGCGGGCTTCGGCGCCTTGCCTTCCCACGCGATCAGCCCCTCGACCCGCGCGCCCGGCGTGAGCGTCATGTCCACGCCTGCCGCGCTGCGCCCTTCCACGTTCAGCGTGAACGATCCGAACAGCGTCACGCCCTCGGCGTCGGTTTCGCCGCGCGATCGGATGATGAAGCGGCCGGGCGGCACGTTGAAGAATTCGTAGTTGCCGTCGGGCCGGATGTCGACGCGCGTCACCGTGAACGACGCCGCGCGATCGGCGCGAAAGGGGCTCATGACCACCGCGCCGCTGAACAGCGGCTGGTTGTCGTACGACGTGATCTTGCCGCTGATGCGCGCCGGCTTGATGATGGCGAGGGGGAAGTCGATGTTGTCGCGCGGCTGCCCGGGCTCCAGCGTGATGCGCGTCGCCCCCTCGGGCGAGGCGACGCCCGGATAAAACGTCGCGGCGTACACGAGCGGCCCCTGATGATCGCCGGTCGACAGAAACGCGGGATCGACGGCGCTGATGTAGTACTGCCCGGCGGGAAGGCCAAAGAGCCTGTACTCACCCTTGTCGTTGGTGATGATCTCCGCGACCGTCACCATCTCGCGCCGATCGCCGACGAAGACGGGCCGCAGCGCCGAGACGACGGCGCCGGCGAACGGCGTGCCGTCGCTGTCGAGGATCCTGCCCGATACCCAGAGCTGCTCGACCAGCGCGACGTCAATGTTCTCGAGCGTCTGTCCGTCGGCGAGCTTGATGGGTGTCGGCACTTCCGGCAGCTGCTTTTCGCCCCACACGCGCGGCGCGTAGCCGGTCTTGCTCGCCGAAATCATGTAGTTGTCGAAGCCCTCGAGCTGGACAATCTCGTAGCGCCCGTCGGCGTCGGTAATCGTGACCCACGCGTACGGCCGGTCGGGCCGTGTCAGCATCACGCGCGCGCGCGCGATTGGCTTGCCATCAGGGTGTGTCGTAATGCGCCCGCGGATGACCGCCGTTGGAGCAGGCTTCGGCGCCTGACCCGGTACGGGCGGGGTCTGCACCTGCGCGGGCGGCGCCTGCTGGGCCGCCGCGGGGCCCAGCGCGGCCAGGCATGCGGCAGCAACCGCCGCCGCGCGCGCGGCACGCCTGAGCCATGCGGATGTCGGGAGCATCAGGTCTATGATAGCCGGAGCGCCATGTCGAAGCTGAAATCGGAATTCGAAACCGCCTGCCCGTGCTGCCACGCCACGCTCGTGGTCGACACGAACCTGCGCCGCGTCGTCCGCCACATCGAGCCCGAGCGCAGCGACAAGCCCGAGCTCGACAAGGCGCACGAGATTCTGCGCGCCGCCGAGGCGCGGCGTGAGGCGATGTTTGCCGACTCGTGGAACCACGAGCAGACCAAGGGCGACGCGCTCGAGAAGCGTTTTCAGGAAGCCCTGAAGCAGGCCAACAAAGAGCCGATCACCAAGCCGCAGCGCGACTTCGATCTGGACTAGCGGCGGAACTTCTTCGGCAGTTCAGACCACCGCTCACGGCCGGGATAGTCCTTCGGCTTCTGTCCGGGATGCGCGGCCATCCACGCGCGGTACCACGCGCGCTGCGCGTTCACGCGCGCCTTCCTCCATCGCAGCTTTGCGTGGGGGATGTTCAGCAGCGTCGTTTCGAGCTTCCACACATTGCGTGGCGAGAACCGCCAGTCGCATCCCTTCAGATCGCGCAGGTCGTAGGGCGCAAAGCCCGTAATCTCGCCCGTGTAGTCGATAAACGGCGCCATGTAGCTGGCCGCGAGCGCCCGCAGCGATCGATACACCGGCTTCCGGCCGTGCAGGCCCGGATCGCGCGAGCGCGCAACCGCGCCCCAGTGGCCCTTCTCCTTATAGATGAAGAGGACGTGATCGAGCTCGTCGACCGACTCGAAGCTGAGAAGCAGCGGGGGATAGCCGTGATGCTCGAGCACCGCGGCCGCGAACAGCGCCGCCTCCAGACAGTGCACCGTTTTCTGCCGCACGATCTCGCGGAAGCTCTTGAGCGTCGGGCCTTCCGGCTCGTCGTTGTAGTGAAGCGTGTCGTTGAGGAAGCGCTGCACGGCCGCCGGCGTGCGCAGCCGCGCGATGAGGCGCCGCTCGGCCGGCGTGAAGGCCTTCACCGCGCCTTGCGGAGATCGTCGACGAGCTGCGCCGGCGCCCATTCACTGCCCGAGTGCAGCGCGCGGACGATGCCGTCACTGCCGACGACGATGGTGCGGAGGTTGTGCATGATGTCGTCCGGGGTCTCGCCCGTGCGCGTGACGGCCACGCCGAAGCGCGCCGCGAACAGCTCCACGTCTTTGCGCGCGCCGGTGGCAAACGTCCAGACCGAGGTGTCGGCGCGAAGCTTCTGCGCGTGCGCCTTCATGACCTGCGGCGTGTCGTAGCCCGGGTCGAAGCTGATGGTCACGAGCTTCGCCTTCCCGCGCAGCGCGTCATCCTGCGAGATCGCGCCGGCGACCTGCGCAAACTGACGATCGATCCGCGGACAGAATTCGGGGATGGGGCAGCGTGTGTAGGTGAACGTGATCGCGAAGGGGCCGCCGCGCCATTCGTCGAGCGATCGCCCGCGCCCATCCTGATCCACGAACGTGCCGGCGGGCAGCGGATCGCCGACCGCGATCAGTCCCTCGGCCAGCGCCAGTTCCGCCGGCATCGCCGTGATGGGCTCCTTGCCGGTGACTTCGACCGACGTCAACCGGCTCCACGTGTCGCCGACCTCGAGCGTCGCCTTCACCATCTCGCCCGGCTGGCGCCCCGTCACCATCGCCGGATCCCGCGCCGCGAACGTCATCGTCATCCCCGGCATGTAGTTGGGGATGTCCTGATGCTTGATCGTGAGCGACTGCTTGTCGGGATGGACCGCGAGAATCTGGCCGGTCAGCTCGTACGACTTGCTGGAGGGCGCCGGCGTGCCGCAGGCCGCGAGGAGGCCGAGCGAAGCGAGCACGACCGCACCTATCGAACCAATCGAACGGCTCGAACCGGCCGAACCTTCGCTATGAATCAACGATCCAGCCGTCGCGCAGGTTGATGATGCGGCTGCCGTACGCGGCATTCGCCTCCGAGTGCGTCACCTGGATGATCGTCGTGCCCTCGTCATTGAGCTTCTTGAACAGCTCCATGATCTCGCGGCCCTGGCTCGTGTGCAGGTTGCCGGTCGGCTCGTCGGCCAGAATCAGCTTCGGATTCGCGATCACCGCGCGCGCCACGGCCACCAGCTGCTGCTGGCCGCCCGACAGCTGATTCGGATACAGATCTTTCTTGCCGACGATGCTGAAGCGATCGAGGACGTCGCAGACGATGCTTTCGCGCTCGGCTTTCTTGACGTCGCGGTACGAGAGCGGAATGTCGAGGTTCTCGTAGACCGTGAGGTGATCGAGCAGGTGATAGCTCTGGAAGACGAAGCCGATGTACTGCTTGTGCAGCCGCGCGCGATCCTTCGGGCTGAGGCGGTGCACGGGATGGCCGAGGAAGTCGTATTCGCCGGTCCAGGCGCTGTCGTGCATGCCGATGATGTGCAGCAGCGTGGATTTGCCGGCGCCCGACGGCCCCATGATCGACACGAACTCGCCGTCCTTGACGTCGACGTTCACGCGGCGGAGCACGTACGACCGGCTGGTGCCGTGCGCGTAGGACTTCTCGATGTTGCGCATCGAGATCAACAGGCCGCCTGCGGGCCGTTCGGCCGGATCGAAGGCGGCGGCCGGCTCGCCGGCCGGGTCCGCGGGAGCGTTGCGCGAGAAAAAGCCCATGGCTTCAGTCTACCTTCTGTCAGCTTCGAAGTGCCTGCGTGGGCGCGACCCTCGCGGCGCGCCGCGCGGGCAGCCAGCTGGCAAGGACGGCGGTTGCGAGAATAACGGCGGCGGCGCCGGCGAACGTGAGCGGATCGCGGGGCGCCACGCCGAACAGCAGGGCGCCGATGCCGTTGGCGGCGGCAAGGCCGCCGGCGACGCCGACCGCGAGGCCGATGGCCCCGAGCTTGATGCCGTCGGCCAGCACGAGCCCGACCACCTGCCTCGGTGTCGCGCCGAGCGCCAGGCGGATACCCATCTCCGCGGTGCGATGGCTCACCGTGTACGCGATGACGCCGTAGATGCCGATGAGCGCGAGCAGCAGCGCCGCCGCGGAGAAGGCGCCGAGCAGCGTCGCGAGCAGGCGCGGCTGCGCCAGCGCATCCGCGTGCAGCGCGTCCATCGTCGTCGGCCGCGCCACCGGCACGTTGGGATCGACGGCGGTCACCCGCGCGCGGACGGCCGGGATGACGGGCAGGCCCTCGTTGGCGCGCACGACGATGTTGTACGTGCCTTCCGGCGCGAATTGGTAGGGCAGAAACATCTCGCTGAGCGTGGCGGCGCGCGGGCCGCGCGTGCGCGCGTCGGCGGCCACGCCGACAATGAGCAGCGGTCCGCTGCCGTCGGCCTCGATCTGCTGGCCGATGGCCTCCTCGTTCGGAAAATACCGCGTGGCGAAGGCCTCGTTGACGACAGCCTCACGCGCGCCCGGCGCGATGCCGCGCCCGCGCGCGAACCGCATGCCGATGGCGGGGAAGTATCCGGCGTTGACGGATCGATACCATGAGACGCGCGGGCGGCCGTTCTGCTGCAGCTCCGGTTTGCCGGCGATCGTGAACGCCGTGTCGCTGTCGCCGCCGGTGCCGAGCGGCAGCTGCGACGAGAAGCCTGATGCGGTGACGCCGGGAATCGTCTTCAGCCGCTCTTCGAGCTGCGTGAGGAAGGCGCGGACCTGATCGCCGGTGCGATAGCCCGAGCCGCCGAGCGCAACGGTGGCAACCGAGACACCCTGCGGCGTGAACCCGAGATCGACCTGACGGAGGCTCGTGAAACTCCGGACGATCAGCGTCGCCGATACGAGCATGACGAGTGCGAGCGCGATTTGCGCGACCACCAGGCCGTTGCGCGCGAGCTGGCCGCGGCGCGACGTCGACCGGCCGCTCTCGCGGAGCGGCCCCTGCAGGTCGGCGCGCGACGACTGCACCGCGGGCGCGAGGCCGAACAGCAGGCCGGTGACGGCGGCGACGAGCGCCGCGAAGCCAAGCGCGCGCGCATCGAGCTGCACCTCGGCCGCGCGCGGCAGGAAGTCGCCGACCAGCGCGAGCAGGCCCGCCAGGCTCCAGCCCGCCACGATCAGGCCGAGCAGACCGCCGGCCATCGACAGCGTCAGGCTCTCGACGATCATCAGGCGCACGAGACGGACGCGGCTCGCGCCGATCGCGGCGCGAATCGACATCTCGCGCTCCCGGGCCGTGGCGCGCGCGAGCAGCAGGTTTGCGATGTTGGCGATCGTCAGCAACAGCAGGGTGCCGACCGCCGCGAGCAGCACGAACAGCGGGCGCCGCACGTCGCCCACGATCCAGTCGCGCGCGTCCTGCACGTACACGTTCCTGTTGGCCAGTTCCGGCTCCGACGGCTCGAGCGCGCGCACCATCGCCGTCAGCCGCTGCCCGGCCTCGTCGCGGCGCATGCCGTCGGCCAGCCGTGCAATCACGCGCAGGAAGACGTTGCCGTAATCGGCGGTGGCGAGATTGAGGCGCATCGGCCGCCACAGCGCGGCATCCGGGATCAGCACGCCGCGCGTGCCTTCGGGCGCCACGCCGACGACCTCGTGGGGCTCGTTGCCGATCGTGATGGTGCGCCCGATGATGGCGGCCGAACCGCCGTACCGCGACATCCACAGGCCGTGGCTCAGCACCACCGCGCGCGGCGCGTCGGGCATGTCTTCGCGGGGCTCGAACCAGCGTCCCGCCGCCGGCGCAAGGCCGAGGGTCGTGAAGTAGTCGGAGGTGACAACCTCGCCGCGGAGCGCCTCGGGCGGCGCGCCTTCGACGGCGAGCGTGGCGTTCCATCCGCCGATGGCCGACGCAGACGCGAGCACATCGGTGCGGCTGCGCCAGTCTCGAAAGACGCCCGGCGAGGCCCACTCGTCGATCGGCCCGCCGCGGGGGGTTAGATCCTGCCAGATCATCACCAGGCGATCGGCGTTCCCGTAAGGCAGCGGCCGCAACAGCACGCCGTTGACGAGGCTGAAGATGGCGGTGGTCGCGCCGATGCCGACCGCCAGGGCCAGCAGCACGGTCAGCGTGAAGCCTGGCGTGCGCGCGAGAACGCGAAGGACGAAGCGCAGGTCCGTCATAGAATCATCGGGCATTGGCGAAAAGCATGCCGCCCGGATAGCCGGGATTTTCGCACCGGTCACCCGGATTCGTCGCGATTTCGCGACCCCTCATTCCCATGAACGCACGATTTCAGCAGGTCGACGTCTTCACTGCCACCCCCTTCGAGGGCAATCAGCTCGCCGTGTTCGAGAACGGCGGCGACATTCCCGACGCGCTGATGCCCGTGATCGCGCGCGAGATGAATTTTCCCGAAACGGTGTTCCTGGTGCCGGGCGCCCGTGCCGGCACCGACGCGCGCCTGCGCATCTTCACGCCTGAAGAGGAGCTGCCGATGGCGGGGCATCCCACAATCGGCACGACGTTCGTGCTGGCCGCGCTCGGCGTGATCGCGGCGCCGCAGCCGCGCCTGATGCTCGATTTGAAGGTAGGGCCGACGGCCGTGGAACTCGAGTGGCGCGAGGACGGCACGCTCGGGTTCGCCTGGATGCACCAGCAGGCGCCCGAGTTCGGCGCGCCGCTGACCGATGAGTTGCGCGCGGATCTCGCGCGCGCGCTTGGCATCGACGCGCCCGACATCCTGCCGCTGCCGCTGCAGACCGTGTCGAGTGGCGTGCCGTTCTTCTATGTGCCGCTCGTGAGCGACGAGGCGGTGGACCGCGCGGCGGCGGACCAGGGCGCGCTGCGCGCGCTGTTCGCGCGGGCGGGGGAGGCGCGCCCGCGGCCGGTGTTCGTCTTTGCGATGTCGGCGCGCGAGGGCGTCACGTGCTACAGCCGCATGTTCGCGCCGGAGTTCGGCATCCCCGAAGACCCCGCCACGGGGGGCGCCAGCGGTCCGCTCGGCGCGTATGTGCTGCGCCACGCGCTGGTCACACCCGAACAGGCCGCGTCGATGCTGAGCCTGCAGGGCGTGAAGATGCGCCGGCCGAGCCGCATCGCCATCTCCGTCGTGCCGCAGGCTGACGGCGCAATCGGCACCGTGCGTGTCGGCGGGCGGGCGGTCATCGTCGGCCGGGGGGACATCTTCCTTTGAGACGGAAGACTAAAGACGGAAGACGGAAGCCTCAAGCTTGACTTTCCTCAGAGTTAACTAAATAGTTAGTCAATCATGGCGGCGCCGCGGAAGAGGCAGGGGACGACGCAGGGGAGCGAGACGCGGGCGGCGGTGTTTGCCGCGGCGGCGGACGCGTTTGCGGCGCGGGGGTTCGACGGCACCGGCGTCGACGAAATTGCCGCCGACGCGCGCGTCAACAAGGCGATGCTCTATTACCACTTCGGCAGCAAGCGGAAACTGTACGCCGCGGTGCTCGACGACATGTTCGGCGCCGTCGCCGAGCGCGTGGCGCCGATTCCCGCCATGCGGACCACGCCCGAGCAGAAGATTGCCGCCTTCATCGAGGCGATTGCGGCCGCAGGGGAGGCGCGGCCGCACTTTCCGGCCATCTGGCTGCGCGAGATCGCCGAAGGCGGCCGGCATCTCGAAGATTCGTTCGTGCCCCTCGTGAGCCGCGTGCTCGCCGTGCTCGGGGCGATTCTCGACGAGGGGTGCCGCGCGAAACGCTTCCGCGCGGCGCACCCGTTCCTGGTGCATATCGGCATCATCGGGCCGCTGCTGATCTTCCTGGCATCGGCGCCGACGCGCGCGCGCTTCCTGAAACATCTGCCGGCGATGGCGGCGCGCGTCGAGACGTCCGACTTCGTCGGGCACATCACCGCCACGACATTGGCCTCGCTCGCGCCCGATCGCGCGCGGCGGAGGTCCGCGTGACCGCCCGCGGCCTCGTCGCCGCCCTCGCGCTGCTGGCGTCGCCATTTACGGCCACAGCGCAGACACCGCCGCCTCCACCGCCGGGAAGCCTGGCCTCGCTGCAGGCGGCCGCCCGCGCCGCCGATCCGCGCGTGCGGCAGCTCGAGCTCGAGGCGCAGCAGACGGAGTTGCAACTGCAGACGATTGCCTCGGATCGACGGCCATCGCTGCGGCTCGAAGGCCGCGCGCAGCATCAATCGGATGCGCCGTCGACGCCCGTGTTCGCCTTCCCCCGTACCACCGTCGACACGTTCATCGGCGTCGACCAGCCCCTCTTCGATCCCTCGCGCGCGCCGCGCGTCAGCGCCGCGCGGGCCGCGCTCGATGAGGCGCGCGCGCGCATTGACACCGCGCTCTACGCCGTCCGCACCGAAGTCAACGAGGCGTTCTTCGGCGCGCTCGATGCCGCCGCGCGCCTCACCGCGCTCGACGCACGCATCAGGGCGCTCGAAGCGCTCCACGCCGTCGCCACGGCCCGCGTGCGGGAAGGCGCGGCGCTGCCGGGCGAGGCCCGCGCCATCGAGGCCGCGCTCGTGGAACGCCGGCGCGACCGCGCCTCGCTCGAGGCGCGGCGGCGTGCCGCGCTCGCGCGCCTGCAGCAGGCCGCCAACCTCCCGGAGCCCATCGCCGATCTCACGGCGCCATCGCTCGACGCCGCGGTCGAAGACGCGCGCGCCAGGCTCGCCACGCTGCGCGCGCGGCCGGAGTTCCGCCAGTTCGATCGCGCGCGCGACCGCCTGTCGGCCGCAGAGGAGGGCATCGACGCGGCCCGCAAGCCGCGCGTCGCCGCGTTCGCGCGTGCCGGCGCGGGCAAGCCCGGCCTCGACTTCATCGCCGACAAATGGAGCGCCTACTGGCTGGCCGGCATCCAGCTGCAGTGGGCGCCGGTCACGTGGGGCAAGGCCGGGCGCGAGCGCGAGACGCTGGCCCTCGAGCGCGAGATCGTGCGCGCCGACGAGGCGGCCTTTGCCGCGCGGCTCGCGCGCACGGCCGCCTCGGAGCTCGCCGACATCGATCGGCTCGAGGCCATGCTCGCGGCCGACGCGCAGGTCCTGGCCCTGCGCGACGCCGTCGAGCGCGAGACGCGCATCCGATGGCAGGAGCGCGTCATCCCGCTTCAGGAATATCTCGATCGCAGCGGCGAGCGGCTCGATGCCGAACTCGCGCTGGCCGCGCGCCGCGTCGAACTGGCCGCCGCGCGCGCCCGCTTGCTCACCACGCTTGGCCTGGAGGCCCGGTAATGCGGCCCACCTCAGTTAATCGCGCTGCCCTCTCGCTCATCACCCTGTTCCTGGCCGCATCGTGCGACCGCGAACCACGGCCCGACGCCTACGGCAATGTCGAAGCCACCGAAGTCATCGTCTCAGCCGAAGTCGGCGGCATCGTCGAATCGCTGGCCGCGGTCGAAGGACAGCGCCTCGAGAAGGACGCGGTGGCGGCCGTGATCGACGTGTCGCAGCTGACGCTGGAGCAGCGGCAGCTGGAAGCGCAGCGCGGCGCGTCCGATGCGCGCGCGCGCGAGGCCGCGCAGCTCGTGGACGTCGCGCGGCAGCAGCAGGCGGCGGAAGTGGAGCAGCGCCAGGTGCTGGCCGCGCAGCATACGATTGCGGCGCGCCAGTACGAGCGCACGAAGCGGCTGTTCGATCAGCAGGCGGCCACCGCCCAGCAGCTCGATCAGGCCGAGCGCGACGTGCGCACGCTCGCGGAGCAGCTCGACGTGCAGACACGGCGCATCGCCGCCCAGCGCGAGCAGGTGCAGGCGGCGCAGGCGCGCGTGAACACGGCGCGGCAGGACGTGCAGTCGGCGTCAGCCCGCATCGCGCAGCTCGGCGGGCGCGTGGACGATGCGCAGGTGCGCAATCCGGTGGGGGGCACCGTACTCACGACGTTTGTGAGTGAGGGGGAGCTGGTGCAGCCAGGACAGCGGCTGTACGCGGTTGCGGATCTCGCCGCGGTGGACGTGCGCGCCTACATCGACGAAACGCAGCTCGCGTCGGTGAAGACAGGGCAGGCCGTCACGGTGACGTTCGATACCGGCCCCGACCGGCGCGACACGCTGCCGGGCATCGTGACGTGGATTGCGTCGCAGGCCGAGTTCACGCCGACGCCGGTGCAGACGCGCGAAGAGCGCACCGGCCTTGTCTATGCGGTGAAGATTCGCGTCACCAACACGGGAGGCGTGCTGAAGATCGGCATGCCCGTGGACGTGGCGTTCACGCCGGCCGGCACATGACGCCCGCGCCCGCCGTCGCCGTCGCGGGCCTCGGCAAACGCTTCGGGGCGGTCACCGCGCTGGACGGCGTGTCGTTTTCGGTGGCGCCGGGCGAGCGCTTCGGCGTGATCGGGCCGGACGGCGCCGGCAAGACCACGCTGTTTCGCATCCTCGCCACGCTGCTGCGCGCCGGCACGGGCACGGCGCGCGTGCTCGGCCTCGATCCCGCCACCGATCTCTGGACGCTGCGGCCGCGCCTCGGCTACATGGCCGGCCGCTTCTCGCTCTATCCGGATCTGAGCGTCGACGAGAACCTGCGCTTCTTTGCGTCGGTGTTCGGCACGCGGCTCGACGCGCAGCGCCGCAACATCGATCCCGTGTACCGCCATCTCGAGCCGTTTCGCGATCGGCGCGCCGGCGCGCTGTCGGGCGGCATGAAGCAGAAGCTCGCGCTCTGCTGCGCGCTGATCCACACGCCGGACCTGCTGCTGCTCGACGAGCCGACGACCGGCGTCGACGCCGTCTCGCGCCGCGAGTTCTGGGATCTGCTCGAGGATCTGCAGGCGGACGGCCTGACCGTCATCGTCTCGACGCCGTATATGGACGAAGCCACGCGCTGCGACCGCGTGGCGCTGATGCAGCAGGGGCGCATTCTTGCGCTGGACACGCCGCAGGCCATCGCGGCGGGGTACGGGCGCCCGCTGTTCGCGATCGACACGCCGGACCGCTACAAGGCGCTGCTCGCGCTGCGCGCCGCGCCCGGCACGCACAGCGTGTTTCCGTTTGGCGCGACGCTGCACTACACCGCCGCGCGCGCCGATCTCGCACCCGCCGCCGTGGCCGCCGGGGTGAACGACGTGCTGCGGCAGGCGGGCCTGGCGGAGGCGGACGTGGCGCCGACCCCGCCAACCATCGAGGACGCGTTCATGGCGCGCGCGAGCACCGATGGGCGCTGACGCGATCGCGACCGACGCCGCCATCCACGCGCGCGATCTCACGCGCCGCTTCGGCGGCTTCACGGCCGTCGACACCATCTCCTTCGACGTTGCGCCCGGTGAAGTGTTCGGATTCCTCGGCGCGAACGGCGCGGGCAAGACGACGGCGATTCGCATGCTCACGGGCCTGCTCGCGCCGAGCGCGGGGCAGGCGACGGTGGCCGGCTTCGACATCGCGCGCGACAGCGAGGCCGTGAAGCGCAGCATCGGGTACATGAGCCAGCGGTTCTCGCTGTACGAGGATCTGACGGCCCGCGAAAACATCCGGCTCTATGGCGGCATCTACAATCTGTCGCGCCGCGACGTCGCCGACAGGGCCACGCGCATCCTGCAGCGGCTCGGACTCGAGGCCTCGGCGGATCGGCTCGTGCGCACGCTGCCGCTCGGATGGCGGCAGAAGCTGGCGCTGTCGGTCGCGCTGCTGCACGAGCCGAAGATCGTGTTTCTCGACGAGCCCACGGGCGGCGTCGATCCGCTGACGCGCCGCCAGTTCTGGGAGCTGATCTACGAGACGGCGGCCGGCGGCACGACGGTGCTCGTGACCACGCACTACATGGACGAGGCCGAGTACTGCGACCGTATTTCGATCATGGTCGCCGGCCGCATCGCGGCGCTCGGCACGCCGGCCAGCCTCAAACGCGAGCACGGCGTCGCGTCGATTGACGATCTCTTCGTCCGCCTCGCGCGCCCGGAGGCCGCGCCATGAGCGCGCTTCGCGGCCTGCTCTACAAGGAAACGCTGCACATCCTGCGCGACACGCGCACGTTCACGGTCGTGCTCGCGCTGCCGGTGCTGCAGGTGCTGCTATTCGGGTTTGCCATCCGCACCGACATTCACAGCATCCGGCTTGCGGTCGTCGATCCGCGTCCCGACGCGCAGACCCTCGCGCTGCGGCACCGCTTCGAGGCGGGAGGGTTGTACCAGGTCGTGGCCGTGACGCCCTCGAGGGACGATCTCGAGGCGCTGCTCGTGAGCGGCCGCGCGCAGCAGGCGATCGTGTTCGAGCCGGGGTTTGCCGAGGCGCTCGGCCGCGCGGATGCGCCGCAGCTGGCGGTCATCACCGACACGTCCGAGCCGAACATCGGCGCCTCCATGCAGAATTACGCGCGGCTCGTCATTCAGGCCTTCGAGCGCGACGCGGCGCCGGCGCGGCAGGCGTCCATCCGCGTCGTGCCGCAGGTGCGCCTGCGGTTCAATCCCACGGCGGAGAGCTCGAACCTGTTCGTGCCGGGCCTGATGGCGCTCGTGCTGACGCTGATTTCCGCGCTCATGACCGCCATCACGATTGCGCGCGAGAAGGAGACCGGCACCATCGAAGCGCTGCTGGTGTCGCCGCTGCGGCCGTGGCAGGTGATTGTGGGCAAGGTGGGCCCGTATCTCATTATCGGCTTCGCAAGCGTGATTGCGGTGTTGACCGTGGCGCGCCTCGTGTTCCACGTGCCGCTCGAAGGCAGTGTCACGCTGCTGCTGGCCGAAGGGCTGCTGTTCATCCTCGTGTCGCTCTCGCTCGGCGTGCTGATTTCGTCGCGCACCTCGTCGCAGCGCGTCGCCATGATGGGCGCGCTCCTGGGCACGATGCTCCCCACGCTGCTGCTGTCGGGGTTCGTGTTTCCCATTGAGAGCATGCCGCTGCCGCTGCAGATCGTGTCGAACGCCGTGCCCGCGCGCTGGTTCGTGGAAATCACCCGCGGGATCATGCTGAAGGGCGTGGGCCTGACGGAGCTGTGGCGCGAAACGCTGATCCTCGGCGGGATGGCGCTGGTGCTGCTGACGGCCAGCGTGCGGTCGTTTCATGCGAGGCTCGACTAGCCGTGCGGCGCATCCTGGTGCTGGCGTGGGCCGAAGTCCTGCACGTCGTGCGCGACCGGGCCACCCTCGCGCAGGTGCTGGTCGTGCCGGTCATCCAGCTGATCATTCTCTCCAACGCCGCCACATTCACGGTGCGGGACACGCCGGCCCTCGTGATCGATCACGACCACAGCGCGTTGTCGCGCCGGCTGACGGCTGACCTGGCGGCGTCGGGCCGCTTCGCGGTCTCGTCAGCCGCCAGCTATCAGCAGGCGGAGGAGGCGCTGCTCTCCGGCGGCACCACGCTCGTCGTCACCATTCCGGGCGGCTTCGGGGCGTCGCTCGCGCGCACGCGCGCCGCGGCCGTGCAGCTGACGATCAACGCCGAGAAAGGATCAGCGGCGATGGTGGTGCAGGGCTACGCGCGCGCGATTCTCGCGCAATTCACGGCCCAGGCCGGCGGCGCGCCCGGCGCCATCGACGTCCGCGAGCGCGCGTGGTTCAACCCGGGCTTCAACTATCAGCACTACATGGTGCCCGGCATCCTGGTGTCGCTCGTGACCCTCATCGGCACGCTGCTCACCGCGCAGAACATCGCGCGCGAAAAGGAGCTCGGCACCCTCGAGCAGCTCAACGTCACGCCGATCACGCGCGCGCAGTTCATCATCGCCAAGCTGCTGCCGTTCTGGGTGCTGTCGATGCTGATCTTTGCCATCGGCCTCGGTGTGGGGCGCGCGGTGTTCGGCATTCCCATGCAGGGCAGCCTGCCGCTGCTGTGCGCGATCGCCGGCCTCTACCTGCTCGTCGCGCTCGCCATGGGCCTGCTCATCTCCACCATCGTCGACACGCAGCAGCAGGCGATGTTCGTGACCTTCTCGATCATGATGATCTATCTGCTGATGAGCGGCCTGTTCACGCCCATCGACAGCATGCCGGCGTGGGTGCAGCTGCTGTCGGATGCCACGCCGATCAAGCATTTCGTGATTGTCTCGCGCGGGATCCTGATGAAGGGCGCGGGCCTCGCCGACCTGACGCGGCCGCTGGTGTTCCTCGCGCTGTTTGCCGCGATCATGCTGCCGCTGGCGGTGCTGCTGCACCACAAGCGATCAGCGTGAGAGCGTGACCATCGGGTTGGTCTTCATGGCGCGCCGCGCCGGCACGAACGACGCAAGCGCGGCGGCCGCGATCAGCACCCCCGCCATCGCGCCGAAGGTGACCGGATCGAACGGCGTGATGCCGAACAGCATCTGGCGCATCGCCCGCGCGGCGGCGACGGCGGCGGCCAGGCCGGCCGCCAGCCCGGCGGCGGCCAGCACGAGGCCGTCGCGCATCACCGACAGCATCACGCTGCGCGGCGTCGCGCCGAGCGCGAGCCGCACACCAAACTCCTTCGTTCGCTGCGCCGTCGCAAACGCCATCAGCCCGTACACGCCAAGCGCCGCCAGCAGCATCGCGGTGACGGCGAAGCCCGCGACGAGTGTCATGCGGAACCGTTCCTCGGCGACCGCGCCCGCCATCACCGTTCGAATCGTCCGCGGCTGCGCGATGGCCAGCTGCGGATCGAGGCCCCACACGGCCTGGCGTACCGCCGCGGCGACCGTCTCGGGCGACCCGGACGTGCGGACAAAGACATACATTGAGTACGGAGCGCTCTGCGTCAGCGGGTAATACAACTCCTCGCGCACCGGCGTGTCGAACGATCGGCGCGTGTTGCCGACGACGCCGACGATCGTCAGCCAGGGGACGGGCTGCCCGTCATTGCCGAAGCCCGCGAACGTCACGCGCCTGCCGATCGGATCGGTGTCAGGGTAGAAGCGCGTGACGAAGGCTTCGTTCACCATCACGACCGGAAGGCCGTCCGGCACGTCGCCGCTGTTGAAGCCGCGTCCGCGGGTCACCGGCACGCCGAAGGCCTCGAAGGCGGAGGCCGAGGCGACATCCGTGATGACCGGCTCGTTGGGCGTGCCGGGTGGCGGCTGCGGCGCCCCCTCGATGCGCAGCGTCGCCGAATTCGCCAGCCGCGACAGCATCAGCGACGTCAGCGCGCCGGCCCGCTCGACGCCGGGAATCGCCTCGATCCGCTCGATCAGGGTGGCGTAGAAGGCGCGCGCCTGGCTGTCTTCCGGATAGCGGGCGCCGGGCAGCGTGAGACGCATGGTGAACAGGCGCTCGCGCTCGAATCCCGGATCGTCGGCCTGCATCGCCGCGAAGCTGCGCGCCAGCAGGCCCGCGCCGGTCACGAGCACGCACGCGAGCGCGATCTCGGCGACCACCAGCAGCCGGCGCAGTCCGCGGCCCGCCGCGCCAACGCTGCCGCGGCTGTCGTCGCGCAGGGCATCCGCGGCATTGCGGCGTCCCAGGCTGAGCGACGGCAGCAGCCCGAACATGAGTGACGCGGCGATGCCGATGGCGATCGCGACGGCGAGTGTCTCGACACTCAGATGAATTTCGCCCGCGCGCGGCAGGCTGGCGGGGCGCGACGCGAGCAGCGCGCGCAGGCCCCAGGAGGCGAGGACGATCCCCGCGATCGACCCCGCGGCGCCCAGCAGCAGCGACTCGATCAACAGCTGCCGGATCAGGTGGCCGCGTCCGGCGCCGATGGCCGCGCGCACCGCGAGCTCGCGCTGCCGCGCGGACTGGCGGGCGACCAGGAGGCCGGCGACATTGGCACAGACGATGAGCAGGACGAGCAGCACCGCGCCGCCGAGCAGCAGCAGCGTGGCGCGCACTTCGCCGACCGCTGTTTCCTTGAGGGGTTCGAGAAGGATGCCCATGCCGGCGTTGCCCGGATACTGTTCGGCGAGACGCGCCATGATCATCGACAGCTCGCTTTGCGCGGCGTCGCGCGACACGCCCGGCTTCACGGTGCCCATCACCTCGAGCCACAGGCTGCCGCGGCTCTGGACGATCTGCTGAAACGCGCCCGTCGTGGGCAGCGGCGCCCACGCCTCGGCGGTGTGAATCGCGCTGAACGCCTCGGGCATCACGCCGACGATCTCGAAGGGGCGGGCGTTGATCGCAACCGTGCGTCCGATGACGCCCGGATCCGCGCCGAAATGCGACGTCCAGAGTGAGTGGCTCAACACCAGCACCTGCTCGCGTCCCGCGTCGTTGTCGGTGGGCTGCAGCGTGCGCCCGTATTTCGCGGGTGTGCCGAACAGGTCGAAGAACCGGCCCGTCACGCGCTCGGCTGGCACCATCGTGGGCTCCCCGGCGCCCGTGATCGTGAAGTTCGTGCTGTTGACCGCCGCCATCGCCTCGAACGTGGTCGCCTGCGCCTGCCAGTCGGCGAAGTTCGGATATGACGTGACGTCCTTGTCGATTTCCTGCTGCGGATTGGTCACCCAGATCATCTGCAGGCGGTCCTGCGTCGGGTAGGGCAGCGGATTGATCAGCACGGCGTCGACGACGCTGTAGATGGCGGTGGTGGCGCCGATGCCGATGGCGAGCGTCAGCACGACGACGGCGGTGAAGCCGGGTGTGCGGAGCAGTGAGCGGATCGCGACGCGAATGGACAGCGGCATGGCACGCTTATACCATCGCGGCGATGCGATGTCCGGCTCCGGACACTCGCGCTATGCTATCGCCGCTATGCCGCGCATCTGGATTGGCACGTCCGGCTACAACTATCCCGAGTGGAAGGGATCGTTCTATCCCGAGAAGATGAAACCGGCCGACATGCTGGCCTTCTACGGGCAGCAGTTTGACGCCGTCGAGATCAACTACACCTTCTATCGCATGCCGAATGCGAAGAACATCGACGGCTGGACGGCCGCGGTGCCGGACGACTTCCGGTTCGTGTTGAAGGCGCCCAAGCGCATCACGCATGAAAAGCGCCTGAAAGACTTCGGCGACACCCTGGCCGTGTTCGTGCGGCTCGCGTCTGGGCTCGAAGGCCGGCTCGGCCCGCTGCTGTTTCAACTGCCGCCGAACCTGAAGAAGGATCTGCCGCGCCTCGAGGCGTTTCTCGACGAGCTGCCCGACACCGCGAAGGCGGCCTTCGAATTCCGCCACGAGTCGTGGTTCGACGAGGACGTGCTTTCTGCGTTGCGTGCTCGCGGCGCGGCGCTGTGCATCGCCGACAGCGACAAAATCTCCACGCCTGTCATGCAGACCGCCGCCTTTTCGTATTTTCGACTTCGCGACGAGGGCTATCAGGACGCCGACATCGCGCAGTGGGCTGAGAAGGTCCGCGCCGCCTCGCAGTCAGGCGAGGTCTACGTGTTCTTCAAGCACGAAGAATCGGGCAAGGGTCCGGCCTTCGCGAAGCAGCTGCGCGCCTTGCTCTAACGGCGGCCGCCCTACTCGTCGCGCAGGGCTTCGATCGGCTGGATGCGCAGGCCCTGCCGCGCCGGCCCGACCGCCGCGATTACGGCGATCGTCATCAACAGCAGGACGGCGAGCGGCAGCAGCATCGCGCGGTAGTTCCGCACCATGTCCCCCTCGAGGACCTGCTCCAGGCCGGCCGCGGCGATCAAGCCGAGGAGCGCGCCGGCGCCCAGCTGGGCCAGCACGCGCGAGAAGATGCCGGCAAGGATCCGGTTGCGATCCGCGCCCAGCGCCACGCGAATCCCGATTTCGCGCCGCCGCCGCGCCACCGTGAACGACATCAGGGAGTAGATGCCGGCCGACGAGAGCAGGATCACGCTCAGGATCACGAGCGCGAGACTCACGCCAATCAGCCGCATCATGCCCTGCTCCTGTGTGAACGCGATGTCGGCGGTGGAGACGTCGAGCAGCTGCACGTCCGGATCGATCGACGCGCTGAGGGCGCGCAGGGGATCGGCAAGCATCGCCGGATCGCCTGCGCGCACGCGCACGTTGATGCTGGCGGGATACAGGCCGCCGGCGGCGGCGGCGTGATAGACGCGGCCTTCCGACTCATCGTCGAACGATCCCGGCACGGGGAAGTCGGGCACCACGCCAACGATCTCATACCAGCGCTCGAGCACGACATGCCGCGCCGGCGCCTCACGGCTCCGGCCGACGTACTTGATCCGCCGGCCGAGCGGATTCGCGCCGCCAAAGACCTCGTCGACGAGCGTGCGGCTGACGAGCACCGCGGGCGTCGCGCCGGCGGCGTCGGCGGATGCATCCGACGCGGTCAGGCCGCGCCCGATGGTCACCGGCACGTCGAACGCCGAGAAGAAATTGGGTGCGACGCGATTGAATCGCGCCAGCGTGCCGCGTTTGGTGCCCTCGACGATGTTGTAGTTGACGGCATCGAGGGGCACGGGCACGCCGTCAGCCTCGAGCACCACGGCGAGCTCGCGGCCGGGACTCACCATCGAGAATGTCACCTCACGCACGCGGAAGTCGTCGTGCAAACGGCGTTCGATTTCCGCGAGCGCGCCGGCATACCGCGCGGTGAAGGCCCTTTCACCCGCCTCGGTCGGCGGGACACCCGTGCGGTCGAGCGAGAGGCTCGCGTTGAGAAACTCGGCGGTGGCGTAGCCTCCGCCGGACTGGAGGCGCAGGGAGCTCCACGCAAAGTACATCGCCATCGGCAGGGTCGCCACGGTGACCGCGACCTGCGCCACGATCAGCGCCGTCCACAGCCGCCCCATCTGCATGCGCGATCCGCGGCCGGGCGACAGCGTTTGCAGCCGCGTGTGCACCTGGCGGCCGGTCGCCTTGAGCGCCGGCGCCACGCCGACGATGGCCGCCGCCAGGAGTGTCAGCCCGACGACGTAGATCACGGTCGTGGCTGGCAGCTCCAGGGAGAACCAGAAAGGCCAGCGGCCGATCATCGCGAGCATCGCGCCTTCGAGCTGACGCAGCGCGACGGACGTGAGTCCGATACCGATCACCGCCGACAAGCCGGCCAGCATCAACGCCTCAACGAACAGCTGCGACACGATGCGGCGCCGGCTCGCGCCAAGCGCCCCTCGCAGCGCGATCTCGCCTTGCCGCGTCGCGGTCCGCGCGTAGACGAGAATGGCGACATTGACGCAGATGAGGACCAGCAACAGGACGATCGTGATCTCGATGGCGTAGAGCGCGAGCGCGTTGTCCGGATCGTCCATGTCGCTGAAGGCGTGAGCGTACGGGAGCACCTGCGGGCGAAGGTGCTCGTGGGTCGCCGGCGACGCGGCCGCCAGACCGCGGCCGATCGCCGTCAGCTCCGCGCGCGCGCTCTCGAGCGTGGCCCCGGGCGCGAGCCGCCCGAACACGTTGATGCCGGGACCGCTGCGCGGCGCATAGGCGGCGGCATCGAGACGCCACGGAATCCAGAAGCTGTGGTACGTCGGGAAGGCGAACCCTTCCGGCATCACGCCGACGATGGTGTAGGCCGCAGGACCGAGCTGCACCGATTGCCCCACGACGTCCGGATCGGCGCCGAAGCGGCGGACCCACTCGTCGTGGCCGATCACCATCACATCGGGCGCGCCTGCGCGCTCGTCGTCCGGCAGCAGCGTCCGGCCACGAGAGGCCGCGACGCGGGCCGCGCGGAACGCCGACGCCGAGATCTCCGCGACCAGCACGACCTCCGGCGCCCGGCCGCCGGCGATCAGGTTGCGCTGGACGGTGCGCGACATGCTGAAGTCCTCGAGGGACCTGGCGGCGCGCCACGTCTCGAGGTCGTAGAGCAGGCGCAACTCGCGATTGTTCGTCGAGACGTCCCGGTTCAGGAGCGAGACCAGGCGATCACTTTCGGGCAGCGGCAGCGTCGTGCCCATCAACATCGAGACAATGGTGAAGGCGCCGGCGGCGATCGTGATCCCGACCGACATCCCGAGCACGCTGACGAGGCTGAGGCCCGGATAGCGGCGCAGCATGCGCCAGGCCAGCGTGAAATCGAGCGCGGAGAACGCCGGACCGTTATGGATCCGGCGCTGGCGCCGCCGCTCGGCGAGTCCCGTGCGGATCGCATTCAGGCAGGCCGCAAGGCCGTAGGCCAGGCGGGCCTGCCCGGCGCGGGCGGCGAGCTCGCGATCGACGGCATCGATCATCTCCGCGCCATAGAGATCGCGGTGGCGGCGGGGAAAGGCGCGCAGCGCAAGCCGGTAGAGGCGGGTCACTTCCGGCCTCCGAACATGTTCTGCGCGCGGGCTACATCGAGGAGGGCCCGCAGCCGTTCGGATTCCGCGCGCGCGACCGCGCGGCCGAAGCGGGTGCGCTGGTAATACCGCCGCGGCGGCCCGCCGCTCGCATCGCGCGTCGGCGTCGATTCGGTGATCAGGCCTTCGTCCACCATTCGCGCGAGCGCGGCGTAGAGCGTGCCGGGCAGGATCGCCTCGCGGCCGTCGGTCATGGCCGCCACCGCCTGCATGATGGCGTAGCCGTGCATGGGCGCGCTGTCGCCGAGGACGAGCAGCACCTGGTACGTCGCGTGTTTGAGCGGGATCCGCTCGGCCGGGTCACGGGTGCGTCCGCGCATCGTCTGCGTCTTAGACTATAGTTTGAATCGAATAGTTCCCGCGCCCCGCGCGAAGTCCACCACCGCCGCCTCCGCCCAGTACCCATCGTCGTCCGCGCAGGGTTCGCTGATGAAGGCGCAGTGGCCGCCGTGCGGCGGGATCTCGACACGAATGTGCGGGTTGTCGCGGACGTCCGGCGCATCGAAAATCTCGCGAGGCACGAAGGGGTCGTCGGCCGCGCTGATGATGAGCGTGGGCATGCGAATGCGGTCCATCAGCCGCAGCGCGCTCGCCTGGAAGTAATAGTTCGCGGCGTCGCCGAAGCCGTGGTGCGGCGCCGTGTAGGTGTCGTCGAAGCCGCGGATGGTGCGCACGCCCGGCAGCTTCGTGAGGTCGAACGCGCCGGGGAAGACCTGCGCCTTGCGCAGCATGCGCGCGCGGAGGTTGCGCATGAAGTTCCACTGATAGATCCAGTTGGCGCGCTGCTCGATCGCCGACACGCACGCTTCCAGATCGATGACCGGACTCACCGCCGCCACGCCTTTCACCTGCGGCGGCGCATGGTCGCCGAACTCGCCCGCGAGCCGCAGCAGCACGTTGCCGCCCATCGAATAACCGGCAAGCACGATGGCCCGCAGGCCGTCGCGATCGATCAGTTCGCGCACCACCGCGCGCGGATCCGTCGTCAATCCCGAGTGGTAGAGTCCCGGCGTCAGATGCTCCGTGCCGCCGCAGTTGCGCTGGTTGAGGCGGACGATGTTCAGGCCGGCGCGCCAGGCTTTGTGCGCGATGCCGCGCATGTAATGCGCGTCGCTGGAACCTTCGAGGCCGTGCAGCAGCAGCAGCGTCGTGCGTTCGGCAGGTTTCGGCTGCCAGTGGCAGGCCGCGACCACCGTGGTGTCCTCCGCGGTGCGGAACGGACGCCTCTCCGGCGCCGGCAGGCCGGCGAGCGCGCGCGGACGTCCCCACGCGTAGATCGTCATCAGGTGGCCGTTGCGAAGCCAGCGCGGGGCTACGTACGGGCGCATCGGCTCATGGCTCACGGCGGGCGACTCGCGGCTCAGCGCTCAGAGCGTAGATCCGGAACGTCGCGTTCTCGTACGCGAGCGGCAGATCGTATCGCTGGTCGGTGACGAGATAGTCGAGATCGTGCGCGCGGCCGAGCGTCATGAGCTCCGCCGCGGACTTCGACGCGAAGTCGTTCGTCAGCGCGCGGCGCTCGACGACGCGCGCGGCGACGTCGCGGTCGTACATGGCCAGCGCGGCGTCCTTGACGTCTTCGTGAAAGACGTCGCGCTCCGCCGGGACGCGCACGCTGGAGCCATAGCGCCATGCATGCCCGGGATCGGCAAGCACGTGGACGTCCACGGGTTGCGCGCGCAGCCACGCCATCGCATCCGTCCAGTCGTCTTGCGGCATGTCGATGGTGACCAGCTGCGTGTCTTTCTCGACGACGATGACGGTGAGGCCGCGGGCGGCCGAAAGGATCACGAGGATGATGGCCAGAGTCCGCGCCAACGTGAAACTCGGCGCCCTTCCGCCCGGCAGGAAGACCGTGCCATGCACGCCGGCAAGGCTCTTCACGATCACCAGAAACGCGACAAGTTCCACGAGCCAGAACACGCGCGGGATCTGCAGCTGCACGGCGAGCGCGTAGCGCATGGCGACAAACGGCAAGGTCACCAGGAAGAACGTGGCCAGCGCGAGCGC
Organism: Vicinamibacterales bacterium; assembly: GCA_036675475.1. GTDB lineage: Bacteria > Acidobacteriota > Vicinamibacteria > Vicinamibacterales > SCN-69-37 > JALYRV01. Next base: position 83,754 of record JAKFEY010000040.1, on the reverse strand, counting down.
GCCCGCGAGAAGGCCCCGCAACTCCGGCGACGCGTCCTGCGCTTTTCCGCGTATGAGTGCCCATCCAACGATCGCGACCGGCAGGAAGTTGAACAGCCACGCATAGACCGGCCACTCGTGCGGGAACAGATAATCTTTCGTCGCGATCGCCGACAGCCAGACATCGTCCATCACCACGGCCCGCGCGGCGAGCGGCCCGGCGGCGATGGCCCACACGGCGGCGGCGACGGCGGCGATTTCGAGCAGGGCGATCGGCATGCGCCACCGCGGCCAGGCCACGAATGCCGCGACGCCCAGCAGCATCGCGAACCAGACGCCGGTGGTCGGATGCACGGCTCCGGCGGCTGCCAGCGACGCGATGGCCCATCCCGGCCGTCGCCGCATGAAAGCCGCCATCGCGAACACGCCGAAGGCAAACGCGATCATCCGGGGGTGCAGGTAGCCCTCGAGCGTGTTGACGCCCGTCTTCGCGATGCGGTGGCGCAGCGTCAGAAGCGCGAGCAGCGCGACCGTGCCCCAGCGCGACACGCCGGCCGCGCGCGCCAGGAGCACGGCGGCGGCATACAGCGCGATCACGCCGGCCGCATAGAGCAGGAAGAAGACCCAGGGGAGCGGCAGCCCTGTCAGGCCGGCGAAGCCCGCGACGAGGCCGTCCCACAGAATGACGTGCCCCTGCGCGGCGAGCATCGCGCTGTCGCGCGGAAACAGCGCCGCGTCCATCGCCTTGCGGATGGCGGGAATGTAGAAGGCCTGATCGGAAGCGCCGTAGCGATAGCCGCCGGAGTTGGCGGTGGCGAGCAGAAGGAAGAGAACCGCGCCGGCGATCCAGCGGACCGCCGGCGGAATGCGCGTGTTATCGGCCAAAGTCCACGCGCGGCACGGCCTGCGCTTCCTTCGGCACTTCCCAGTAGGGATACTCGCCGAAGCCGAAAATCTTCGCCGTCATGTTCGACGGAAAGCGCTTGCGCGCCGTGTTGTACTCCTGCACGCGCTCGTTGTAGCGCTGGCGCTCGACGGCGATGCGGTTTTCCGTGCCTTCGAGCTGGTCCATCAGCTGCGCGAAGCGCGCGTCGGACTTGAGCTGCGGGTAATTCTCAACGACCACCAGCAGGCGGGCGAGGGCGCTCGACGTTTCGTTGGCCGCGGCAATCTTCTGCTCCGGCGTGCCGGCCCCCGCCATCTTCGCGCGGGCATCGGTCACCGACTGGATGACGTCGCGCTCCTGCGCGGCAAAGCCCTTCACGCTTTCGACCAGATTCGGAATCAGGTCGTTGCGGCGCTGCAGCTGGTTCTCGACCTGCGAGAACTGCGCCTTGATGGCTTCTTCCTGCGTCGTGAACCGGTTGTACGAACAGCCCGACAGCACGGGAGTGGCGGCCAGCAGCGCGGCTAGTAACAGGACTCGTCTCATGGTGTGATCGTAATTCTTAACTCTGAACTCACCAACTCTGAATTCCTTACCATCCCCCCGAGGCCCCCCCGCCGCCGCTGCCGCCGCCGCCGAAGCCTCCAAATCCGCCGCCGAAGCCGCCTCCGCCGCCGCGCCCGCCGAAGCCCCCGCCGAATCCGCCGCCGAAGCTGCCGCCGCCAAACGGGCCGACGCCGCCGTGCCAGCCGCTCCACGGGCCGCGCCGCCGGCGCCGCCGCGCTCCGCGCGCAATGGCCGACAGGCCGCTGCCGATGATGAAGAAGAAGATGATGACGAACAACAGCAGCAGCCGGATGACGCTGCGCGGCGCGTACTGCGTCTGCCGCCGCGACGAGGCGGGCTCGGCCGCGCCTTCAATCGCCACGCCCTTGCGCGACGCGATGCGGTTGACGATGGCGTTGGTGCCTTCGAGCAGCCCGGCGCCCATCTCGCCGCGCTTGAACCGCGGCGTGATGACGTCGCGAATGGTCTGGCCCGAGAACGCGTCGGTGACGTATTCCTCGAGGCCGTAGCCCACCTCGATGCGCACCTGCCGTTCCTTGATCGCCACGAGAATCAGGACGCCGTTGTCCTCGGCCTGCTGGCCCACGCCCCTGCCCCGGTTCTCGAACATCTTCACGGCCATCTGATCGATGCTGCCGAACGGCGCGTAGCTGTCGACCGTGGCCACGACGACGGCGTCGCCGCTGGCGCGCTCGAGCGCGCGGATGCGCGCCTCGATGTCGCGCGCGCTGGCGGCGTCGATCACGTTGGCGAAATCATTGACCGGCGCGGTCAGCGCCGGCGCCTCCTGGGCGCTGACGGCCGCGGCCAGCACCAGCAGGGCAGCGGCGGTCAGGGCCGTGGCGCGCACGAGCGCGGCCGGTCGGCGAAGGTGTCGCATGTCAGGCGGTCTCGCGGAAGCGGTCGAGCGCATGCCACACGCGCTCGGCGGCGTCGAGATACACGGGCATCACGGCCGACGGGTCGAAGTCCGTGTCCTCATCGATCGCGAGCAGCCCGCGCAGCGTGTCGGCCGGCAGCCCGAGGTGCGCTGCGCCGAAGGCCGCCAGGTCCTCGTCGCTGTCGGCCGGATGGCCGGTCAGTTGCGCCGCGTTGACGATGAGCGCGCGGAACGGATCGAGCGACGCGGCAATCAGATCGCGCCCTTCCGCGGCGCGGCCGCCGGTGGCAATCGCGCCGGCGCGCAGGTGCAGCACATGGCCTTTCGCGAGCACTTCGAGCGCGCGGCGCACGTCGGCCTCGGCCACCGACGCGCCGTCGAACGGCGGCGTGCCGGCAATCACGACGTGCCGCCGCAGAATCGCGCCGTACTCGATCGGAAACGTGTCGAGCGATCGCCGGAACTCCGCCGGCGTCAGCAGCAGCGGCACCGCCAGCCCCGCGCGGGCCCACCCGTCAGCCAGGCGCGCCGCGGCGGCGAGGTCCCCCACGCCAATCGAGTCGGCAAACGCCGCGCTGCGATGCGTGTCGTACGCCACCAGCGCCGTCAAGCGCGCGCCGAACACGTGCCCGAGATCCGCCGCCAGCTTCGCAAACGCCGCGCGGCGTTCGTCGTTCAGCACCAGTGCGCCCATGGCCAAAGATGGTACCTCACGCCGGCTTCGATAGAATTGCGGACGATGCGACTTCGCACGCTGCGTGTCGGCTGCTTCGGCGGCGGCACCGGCCTTCCCAGCCTTCTTGGCGGCCTGCGGTCCGTCCCCTGGCTCGATCTCAACGCCATCGTGACCATGTTCGACTCGGGCGGCAGCTCGGGGCAGCTGCGTGACGAGCTGGGCGTGCTGCCGCCCGGCGACATCCTGAAGTGCGCGCTGGCGCTGGCGCGCAACGAGCGCGAAGCGCGCCGCCTGCTGCTCGCGCGCCTGCCGTCGCTCGAGCACGAGCGGCTGCGCGGCCACACCGGCGGCAACCTGCTGCTGTCGATGATGGCGCAATACAGCGGCGACTTCGCCGCCGCGGTGGACGGCCTGCAGTCGCTGCTCGGCTGTGTGGGCCGCGTGTGGCCAATCAGCACGGACCCGGCCACGGTGTGCGCGGAGTACGACGACGGCACGGTGATGCGCGGGGAAGTGGAAGTGGACGCGGAGCAGGTGATGGGCCGGCTCGTGCGCCGCGTGTGGCTCGAGCCGCACGTCGAGATTCATCCCGACGTCGCGCAGGCCATCGCGTCGTTCGACGCCGCGGTGATCGGACCGGGCAGTTTCTATACCAGCCTGATGCCGATTCTGCTGGTCAAGGGCACGCGCGAAGCCCTCGGGCAGTTGAATGGCCCGATCGTCTTCGTCGCCAATCTGCTGTCCGAAGGGCGGGGCATGGAAGGGATGACCGCCGCCGACGGCGCCGCGCTGATTGAGAGCGCCATCGGCCGTCCCGTCGACATCGTCGTCTTCAACACCGGCCGGCCGAACACCGAGGCGCTCGCGCGCTATGCCGCCGAGCGCAAGACGCCGCTCGAGCTCGGCGATCTTCCTGACAGCTGCGATGTGGTGACGGGGAATTTCTGGCGGGGAGACATCGCGCGCCACGATCGGCGCCGGCTCGGCACAGCCGTCTGGGCGGCGCTCGCCCAGCGACTGTGCACGTGAAATGCTACTTACGATTTATTTGCTCTTCACAGCCGTCCACGGAATTTCGCCGAACGGGCCTGACGCCATGCCCGCGAGTGAGCCGTCGGCCTTCTGTTCCCCCGCGAAGCCGATGTTCATCGGGCCCTGGTCGGACGGGACGCTGATGGCGAACATGATCTTGCCGTCGGCAAATTCGCCTTCGAGCGGCACTTCGCCCTGCGGGCCGTTGAGCGTGCCCGTGAGTTTCTTGCCGTCCTGCTTGAACGTGGCCGTCACCGACATCGGCTGTCCGTCGGGGCCCGTCACCGTCATGCTCCACGCGCCGGCAACGCTCGCGGCCGGCCTGGCCTGAGCGGCCTGGACGGCCTGCGCGAGGGCCGCGAACAACACGGCCGTGATCGCGGTGGTCATCGTGAGCGCGAGGATTACTTTTCGCGTGCGGCTGTCCATGTCACCTCTCCCATCTCACCGAACGACGCCGTGCCGGCGAGCGTTCCGTCATCCTTGAGTTCGCCGCGGAAGGCGAGCGACGTCGTACTCATCGCCACCGTGAACGCGACCTTCCTGCCGTCCACGGTGCCGTCCACCGCCGACGCGCCGTAGCGGCCTGTGTATGTGCCGGAGAGTTTACCGTCTTTCTCGGTGAGCTCGAGCAGCGGGGTGCCGCGGCCCTGTTCCATCTCGATCGACATCCGCCATTTGCCCGTCAGGGACATCTCGGCCGCAACCACTCCCACCGCGCCCACGAGCGCCGCCGCCACGACAACCACGCCCAACCGACGTACCCACGTACCGACCACGCGTCTATCCTCCAAAACTTCTTTGAAACAGTCCTTCGATCGCCTGCCGCCCGTTGTCCTGCAGCACACGCGTGCCCGTGCCCGTGAAATGCGCGTGGGTGATCACCGGCAGGTCGCTGTCCGCGCGGCGCGTCCAGGCCGATCCGCTCCAGGTGAACCAGCCGTTCTGCTCCTGATCGAACACGTGCAGCGGCTTGTTGCACAACTTCGCGAACTCCGCGCCCCAGCCCGTGCCGCCGCGCACCGTCGCATCCTCGAGGATGGTGCCGATGACGTAGATTTCCTGCCCGCTGTTCACCTGATACCAGATGGTCTGCAGGATCTTCCGGATGATCGGCGCGTCGGTATAGCGGCGGTGCATCAGCCGCCCGACATATTCGAGGCTGACGTCGCCGGCCTGCAGCTCCTCGTGATTGAGCACGCGCAGCCCGCGGCGGCGCACGATGGTGTGGCCATCGAAGCTGAAGTTCACCTCTTCGATGCCGTGCCGCTCCGCCGTTTCGCCAAACGCCTGCTCGGCGCCGGCGGCACCGCCGGAAAACAGAATCGCGTCTTCTTTCAGCATGGTTGCTGGTTGTTGGTTGCTGGTTGTTGGTGCGTTAACGCTTACGCGCGGATTTCTTCTTGGCCGCTTTCGGCTTCGCTTTCGTCTTCGGGCTTGCGGCTTTCGGCTTGCGCTGCCGCGAAGCCTTCAACGCCGCGGCCTTTTCAATGATACCGCGCAGCATGGCGCCGGTGGCGCCGCCTTCAGCTGGACGATTCGTCTGCCAGATGTCGGGATTGTCGGCGGCCAGGATGTCCTCGAAGTCGCCTTCGCTCTTGACGCTTTTCGACGCGAACTCGGTGATGTCCACGTCGCCGGCCCAGTCGTCCTTGTGTTTAATCAACAACCAGGATCGGCCATCATTCGCCGATCGACTATCCCCGGATCGCCCTTTCCCTTGCCAGCCGCGCGTGCGCACGAGCACCCACGAGCCTTTCAGCTTGTACCCGTCGAGCGTGAATTTGAGATCGCCCTTTTTCAGCGCGGCGTCGATGTCGTCGACTTCGGGCTCCCACGTGCCGACGTCCCACAGCATGACGATGCCGGCGCCATAGCCCGAGGGGATCACGCCTTCGAACGTGCCGTAGTCGATCGGATGATCCTCGACGTGCATGGCGAGGCGCCTGGTGGCGGGATCGAGCGACGGCCCCTTGGGCACCGCCCAGGACAGGAGCACGCCGTGGTGTTCGAGGCGGAAGTCGTAGTGGAGGTGGCTGGCGAGGTGCTTCTGCACGCAGAAGAACCTCGCCTTGCCCTTGCGCTTCGCCCGGTCCTTCTGCTCGTCGCCGACCGGTTCGGGCGACGTCGTGAAGTCCCGTTTGCGATGGTATTCCTTGAGCGGCACGGCGCGTCCTGCATCACTAATGTGAGTCGGCCGCCGAGCTTTCCCGCATCATCCGGCGAATCGGGACGATGAGCAGCGCCAGCACGCCCGCCGCGATGAACAGCGACATCGCTGTCCGCTGGAACAGCTGCGGCATCTCGTTCAGGTTTTCCGGATCGACGTGGCCGCCGACGATGCCGGCGATCAGGTTGCCGAGTGCCGCGGCCATGAACCACACGCCCATCATCTGGCCCGCGAAGCGGCGCGGCGCCAGCTTCGTCATCGAGCTCAGGCCGACCGGGCTCAGCGACAGTTCGCCCCACGTCTGCAGCAGGTAGCTGACGGTGAGCCACATCATCGAGACGCGCACCGCGCCGCCGCCGTCGATGACCTGGTTGGCCGCCATCACCATCACGAGGAAGCCCAGGCCGGCGAAAAACAGGCCGGCGGCAAACTTCGCCGGGCTCGAGGGATTCGCGCCGCGCCTGCCGAGCGCCACCCAGATCATCGCGAAGATGGGCGCGAACGTGATGACGAAGAACGAGTTGATCGACTGCAGCCACAGAATGGGCACTTCCCAGCCGAACAGGTTGCGATCGGTGAAGTCGGCGGCAAACAGGTTGAGCGACGTCGGCGCCTGCTCGAACGCCGACCAGAAGATCGTGGCGAACACGAACAGGATGACGATGACCGCCACGCGCTTCTTTTCGTCGGTATTGAGCCCGGCGAGCAGGAACAGATACAGGAAGTAGAGCGCCACCAGGGCGAGCACCACGTCGCGCATGCGCGCGGCAAGCGCGGGGGCGTCGATGGTGAAGACGCCGGCCAGCGCCATCAGCACCACCGCCACGATCGCGCCGACGCCGATGCCGACATACATCTTCACCTTGCGTTGCTCGGCGGGCGAGCCCGCGGGCGCGAGGCCGATGTCGCCGAGCGTCTTCGGCGCCCGGATCTTGTAGGTGATCAGGCCGATGACCATGCCGACGCCCGCGGCGCCGAATCCGTAATGCCAGCCGACGCGTTCGCCGAGATACCCGGTGATGAGCGGCGCGATCAGCGCGCCGATGTTGATCCCCATGTAGAAGATCGAGAAGCCGGCGTCGCGGCGGGCCGGATCGCTGGCCGGATAGAGGTCGCCGACGATGGCGGAGATGTTCGGCTTGAGCAGGCCCGTGCCGGCCACAATCAGGATCAGGCCGACGAAAAACGTCGCCTGATGGAAGACGGCCGAGAGCGCAATCGACAGGTGGCCGAGCGCGATCAGGATGCCGCCATACCAGATGGCCTGCCGCAGGCCGAGCCACCGGTCGGCAATCCAGCCGCCGGGCAGCGACGCCAGATACACGCAGAAGGCATAGATGCCGACGATGGCGGAGGCCGTTTCGCGGTCAAAGCCGAAGCCGCCGTCGAACAGCGCCGCCGTCATGAACAGGACGAGCAGCGGGCGGATGCCGTAGTAGGAGAACCGCTCCCACATCTCGGTGAAGAAGAGCGTGCTCAGGCCTCTCGGGTGGCCGAAGAAGGCTCGGTCGTCGAGCGGGGCGGTGCCTTTCGGTCCTGCGATCGGGGATGGATCCACGAATGCTCCTACTGGAAACTGGAAACTGGAAACTGGAAATTTCCATTTTCCAGTTTCCCCTTTCCACTATTTTTCCGGGACGTAACCCGGCGGCGCAGCCGCCGCCTCCGTCCCGAAGAAGTAATCCTCCATGTACTTGGCGACCAGCGCCTGCGCCTCCTTCTGGAAGGGGAGCAATTTGTACTCGTTGAGGATCATCTTCATCCGCTCTTCCCACTGGGCCCAGGCCTCGGCCGACACGTTGTCGTAGATCCGCTGGCCGAGCGGGCCGGGCCACGGCGGCGCGGGCAGGCCGGGCAGCGGCTGTTTCAATTTCACGCAATTTACGAGTCGTACGCTCACCTGGGGGCCGTCCTTGGGCAGCATCTTACACTCTCAGGCCCCGTCCTCCGTAGCGCCGCGCAGCGGCGCGAAGGAGGGCTGTAGTGAATCACTCCATGCCCCCGGCGGGGTGGGCGATGGGGAAATTTGTACTCATAAGTGCGCAAAAAACTTCGCCGGGCAGGGTTACAGCTCATCAAAAAGCCTGTACAGGCGTGTTCGGCTATGGCACAGTGTTTGATAGCCACCCCGACGGTTGCATTTTGACGAACGAACTGCAGCCGGCCCGTGGCCAAGGACTTCCAACGGGTCAAACGACGAGCAGAAAGGCGCACGTGCCCGAGAAGCCGGAATCGACCCCCCCGCAGCCTGGCGAGCCAGGACGGCCGGCCGATCCCGACCACGTGCCGCCGACACCACCGGATGAACCCGCACCCGTGCCCGTGCAGGATCCTCCGGCCGAACCCGTGACACCGCCTTACGTCGTCGCGTACTGACAGGGCAAAGCGACGGTCCGCAGGCGAATCGCCGCAAGGCGACGAGGAAGCAGCAATCATGAACGAGACGCCGAAGACTGAGATGAACCCGCCGGCCCGCAAGGAGCGCCGCGGCTTCGCGTCAATGTCGCCCGAGAAGCAGCGCGAGATTGCGAGCAAGGGCGGACGCGCGGCGCACGCGAAAGGTACGGCGCACGAGTGGACCTCTGAAGAAGCCCGGGTGGCTGGTCGCAAGGGCGGCCAGATTTCCCGCGGTGGACGTGGGCGGCTCAGTGACGAGACGTCCCTGGATGACGGCTCTCCCGAGCCAACGGAGCCTTCCGGCGCGTTTGGTACGCGTCAGATTGAACAGTGAGAGAGATGAGACAGACGATGGAGGCGTTACCAATGATGAGACGAGCAACCGTGGCGCTGGTGGCCATGGTGATGACGGCCGGGACGGCGTTCGCGCAGTCCACCGTCTCGACGAGCGTGTCGGCATCGACGGTTTCGCAGACGCAGCAGACCACCGCGCAGACGCAAACCGATCCGATGCCCGCACAGGCAACACAGATGACCATGGAGGCGGACCGCCGCCCGGCGACCACGACGGTCAACGGCGACACCGGCCTGTGGTTCGTTCCCACGGCGGAAGTACTGGGGCCGCGCAAGTGGTCGTTCAGCATTTACCGCAAGAACTTCGACTTCGAACAGGGCTTCACCGACGTGACGACGTTCCCGATCACGCTGGCGTTCGGCCTGGGCGATCGCGTCGAGTTCTTCACGGCCGTCGAGGCCGTGCGCCGCATCGACCGCGACTCGCGGCCCATCTTCTTCGACACGGGCACCGACGAGGGCGGCGGCGTGGTCAACGACTATCCGTTCGTCCGTGAAGCCTGGTCGGGCAACGACTTCGGCGACATCTGGCTGGGCGCGAAGTTCAACCTGCTCTCGCAGTACGAGAACGACCCGGTGGCGTTCGGCCTTCGCGCGCGCGTGAAGGTGCCGACGGCCAACGAAGAGGAAGGCGCCGGCACCGGCAAGATGGACTTCGGCGTCGATGCCATCCTGAGCGGCGAGGCGAATGAGCGCGTGGAATGGGCCGGCACGCTCGGCTACATGCACCGCGGCGATCCCGACGGCTTCGACATCTCGAACGGGGTCAAGTGGGGCTTCGGCCTCGGCTTCCCGAGCCGGCAGGGCCTGCGCGTCACGGCGGAAATCCACGGCGAGCAGTATCTGTCCGACGAGGTCGAAGCGACCACGCGGCTGACCGCGCTCGATCCGGCCGACGGATCGGTGTCGCCGCTCGTGTCGGGCAACGACAGCCCGATCAACGCGTCACTGGGCCTGACCTGGCAGCACCGCAACGGCTTCTTTGCCGGCGCGGGCGTCAACTGGGCCATCAAACTCGACGGCCGCAGCGAATCGGGCGCCTTCGAGGACGAGACGGGCGACTCGCTCGGCCTGCAGCTGCGTCTGGGCTATCACCCCGGCGTGCGCGTCTATACGCCGCCGCCGCCCCCGCCGCCGCCTCCGCCGCCGCCGGCCGCGAACCGTCCCCCGACGGTGAGCGCGCGCTGCGAGCCCGGTACGGTGGCCCCCGGCGGATCGGCCACGGTCATCGCGACCGCGCAGGATCCTGACGGCGACGCGATCACCTACGCGTGGACGGCGGCCGCGGGCACGCTGGCGACGCCGAGCGATCGGCAGTCGGTGTGGACCGCGCCGATGGCGGCCGGATCGTATCCGGTGACCATCACGGTGACCGACGCGAAGGGCGCGACGGCCTCCGACACGGCGACCTGCCAGGTGGCGGCGCCGGCGGTGAAGGAATACGTCTTCGAGGACGTCTACTTCGACTTCGACCGGTACTCGCTCCGTCAGGACGCGCTGCGCGTGCTCGACGAGGCGGTGGCCGCGATGAAGGAGAACACGGCGATGCGCCTCGAGATCGAAGGCCACACCTGCAACATCGGCACGGCCGAATACAACCTGGCGCTCGGCGAGCGTCGCGCGATGTCGGTGCGCGAGTATCTCGTGAGCCAGGGCATCAGCGCGGATCGCCTGCGCACGGTCAGCTACGGCGAAGAGCGTCCGAAGCACGACAACGCGCGCGAGGAAACGCGCCGTCTGAATCGTCGCGCGGCGCTGACGGTCAGGCTGACGATCGAATAGGTTCGGCGGTTCAGAGGTTCGACGGGTGCGACTGGTTCGGGTTCACCGGACCGGCCGCACCTGTCGAACCCGAGAACCTCAGAACTCGAGGGACATCATGAAGTTTGTGAACATCTACCTGGTCGGCTACTTCCTGCTCGTCATCGGCGCCGTCGCCGCGCTGTGGCAGTCGGGCGTGCTCGATGCGGTGTCGCCCATCTGGATCGGCATCGGCCTGATCATCGCGCTCGGGCTGGGCATCATGCTCGCGGTGTCGTCCGGGAAACCGGAGATCACGAGAGAATAGCCAGCCCGCACGGGCTGCACGTCGCTGGACGGGCGGGGGCGAGCTTGGGTCGATTTACCATTTACAATCCGCTTCGCCCGCCTCTTCTTCTCCTTCTTCTCTTCTCCCTGCTGTTGACCGCCGCCTGTCGCGAGGAAGACGGCGTGCAGGTCAGCGGCTTCCATCTCGAAGGCGTCACCTCCATCGACGAAGGCCGGCTGCGCAGCGTGCTCGCCACGGCCGCGAGCTCGAAGCTGCCGTGGGGCACCAAACGCTATTTCGACCGCGCGCGGTTCGAGGCCGACATCCAGCGCGTCGAGGCGTTCTATGCCGACCGCGGGTTTCCCGACGCGCGCGTCTCGTCGTACGACGTCAAATTCAACGACGACAAGACCAAGGTCGATCTCACCCTCGTCATCACCGAAGGCGAGCCCATCCTCGTGGAGGACATCCGGTTCGTGGGCTTCGACCCGCTGCCGGCCGATCACGTGGAGACGCTGGAGGGCCGGCTCGCGCAGAAGGTGGGCCAGCCGCGCGACACCGAGCTGCTGACGCTGTCGCGGTCGCTCGCGCTCGACGAGGTGCGCGATCACGGCTACGCGCACGCGAGTGTGCGGATGACCGAGGAGCCCGGCACCGGCCCGCGCGATCGCATCCTCACCATCACCGCGACGCCAGGACCGGTGACGCACTACGGGCCCATTGAGGTTGTGATCAGCCCCGTCGAGGGCGACACCGAGCCCAACGTGAGCGAGGGCGTGGTACGCGACCAGCTCACGTTCGAAGAGGGCGATCTGTACCGCCTCGGGCAGGTGCAGGAGAGCACGCGGCGGCTGTACGGCCTCGAGATGTTCCAGTTCGTCGCCATCGAGGAGATCAATCCCGATCCGGCGTCGCCCATCGTCCAGATGCGCGTGACCGCCACGGAAGGCAAGACGCAGCGGCTGCGCGGCACGGTGGGCTACGGCAGCGAAGAGCACGCGCGCGTGACGGCCAACTACCGCCACGTCAATTTCCTCGGCGGCGCGCGGACGGCCGGCGTCGAGGGCAAGTGGTCGTCGCTCGATCGCGGCGCCGCCGTCAATTTCGGCGAGCCGAACCTGTTCAGCAAGGTGGCGCTCAACGTGCGCGGGGAGAACTGGTTTTTTGACCAGCCGATCTACGACCTCGAAACGAAAGGCGGACGGGCGACGTTCACGCGGCGCTTCGGGCAGAGCGGCCCGCTGTCGCGCGACCGGTCGGTCACCACGGTGTCGGCCAGCGCGCTGGTCGAGTACGAAGACTACGTGGTGCTGCCCGACGCCCTCGACGATCCCGAGTCGCGGCCCATCCTCATTTCCCTGGGGCTCGATCCGCGCACCGGCCGCGCCGAAGGCTGGCTGCGCGCCGTCATTGCCGACTTCAATCGCAACACGACCGAAAACCTGCTCGACGCGCGCCGCGGCTATGTGCTGTCGGCGCATCTCGAGAAGGCGGGCATGGGCGGCGACTACACCTACCTCGAATCGACGGTCGAGGGCCGGCACTACCTGAACATCCGCGAGCGCGCGGTGCTGGCCACGCGGCTGCGCGCGGCCGCCCTCGGCGGCACCGACGAGCCGAACACGGACATTCCATTCTTCAAGCGCTACTTCCTCGGCGGCTCGCAGAGTTTGCGCGGCTGGGGCCGCTTCGAGGTGTCGCCGCTCGAGCAGGGCCTGCCCATCGGCGGCCTGTCGTCGCTCGAGGCCATGATCGAGCTGCGCGTGCCGGTGACGACCAACATCGGCGGCGTGGTGTTTCTCGACGCGGGCAATGTGTGGCCGGGCACGTTCGATTTCGACGCGGGCAGCCTGAAGTACGACGCCGGCGCCGGCATCCGCTATCGCACGCCCGTCGGACCGCTGCGCTTCGACGTCGGCTATCAGCTGACGAAGATCGAAGGCCTCATCATCGACGGCGATCCGAAGCACAACAACCGCCGCTGGCGCATCCACTTTTCCGTCGGGCAGGCGTTCTGAGATGAAGCGCTCCCTGCGGATCGTCGGCTTCCTCCTCACGGGGGTGATCGCCGTCGTGTGCCTGGCGCTGATCGTGTCGCAGACGCCGTGGTTCCGAGGCTGGGCGCGCGCGTACATCGTGCGCAGCTCCGACCGGTTCCTGAACGGACAGCTGGCCATCGGCGATCTCGACGGCAACCTGTTCACGGGCGCGGTGCTCACCGACCTGGCCATCACCATGGACGGCGAGCGCGTGATCTACGCGCGGCGCGCCGAGGTCGACTACAACCTCAACGACCTGTTCTCGACCGGCGTGGTGATCGATCGCATCCGGCTGATCGAGCCCGACATCATCGTGCGGCGCGACGCGCGCGGCCTGAATTTCGCCCGCCTGATCAAGGAGCGGCCGCACGATCCGCAGGGCCGGAAGCGCACCGTCACGCTCAGCGACGTGGAGATCGTCGACGGCCACGTGGCGCTCCACGGCATCCGCGAGGTCGGCCCGTTCGTCGTGCCCGCCCGCTTCACCGACTTCGACGCCGAGGTGGTCTTCGAGTACCAGCCCGATCAGTCGACACTCAACCTGGCCCACGTGTCGGCCCAGGGGCACGATCCGTCGCTGCCCATCCGTCAGCTCGCCGGGACGCTGACCTTCGGCGACGGCGATATGCACCTGGCCGACATCACGCTGAAGACCAACGAGAGCAACATCTACGCGGACGGCGTCATCGAGGACTACCTGCAGGCCGCGCCGGTGTTCCGGCTCGTCGCGAAGGGCACGCCGTGGTCGCTGCCGGAGCTCGAGGGCGTCGTGCCGTATGCGGCGCCGTACGATCTGCACCCCACGGTTGACGCGCGCATCGAAGGGCCGGCGTCGCGGCTCGTGATGACGGTGGACCTCACGTCGGAAGCGGGCGCGGCCAGCGGCGTGATGACGGGCGACTTCACCGAGCCGGACCGGCGGCTCGAAGGCACGCTGGCGCTGCGCGCGCTCGACCTCGGGCGGCTCTATTCGGATCCGGATCTCGACAGCAGCATCACGGGCCGCGCGCGCTTCGACCTCACGCTGCTGCGCGGGGACGTGCCGTTCGCCGGATCGTGGCGGTTCGAGGGGCCCGCGGTGGAGTTGATGGGCTATCGCGCGACGAATGTCGACGCGGCGGGCCGCGTGAACCGCCGCCGCGTCGAGATCGCGAGCGGCAGCGCGAACGCGTACGGCGGCTTCGCCACGGCCGCGGGCGTGATTCAGTTCGCCGACAATCGCGGCCGTGGCCTGGCCGTCGATCTCAGGGGCCGCGCCACCAACGTGAACCTGCGCTCGCTGCCGGTGACCGTGCCCGTGCCGCGCCTCGTGACGGATCTGAACGCGACCGCGTACCGCATGCGCTATGACGCCGGCGGCTTCGACGGAGAAGCCACCCTGGCACCGTCGGTGGTCGAAGGCGCCACCTATGCCGCCGGCACGCAGGGATCGTTCAGCACGCGCGGCGGCGTCGTCCGCTACGAGGCCACCGGACAGGTCGCCAACCTCGATCTGCTTCGCTACGGCCGCGTGCTGGAGCTGTCGTGGCTCACCGATCCGCGGCTGGCCGGCAGCCTCAATGGCACGTTCGACCTCGAAGGCCGCGGCGACACGGTGGAGACGGTGGCGCTCACGGCCAAGGGCACGCTGACCGACTCGTCCATCTTCGGCGGCCGCCTGCCGTCGATGACCTACGACGCGTCGATTCGCGACCGCCGGCTGTCGCTGCTGGCCGACGGCACGTTCCGCGGCTTCGACGGCGCGGTGCTCACCGGTTATCCGGCGCATGCAGGCCTGCTCAACGGCACGATCAAAGGACGCATCGAGGTTGCCGATCTCGCGCAGGACGTGTCGATCGAGAACACGGCGTTCGACGGCATCGCCTCGCTCGAGGCCTCGACCATCGGCGGATTGCGCATCGACCGCGCCACCTTCGACGGCTTCTTCACGGGCCGCGTGGGCGAGATCCGCCGCTTCGACATCACCGGGCCCGAGATCACCGCCTCGGCATCCGGCCCGATCGATCTGACGCCCGGCGGCCAGTCGGCGATTGCGTTCACGGCCGAGACCAGCGACCTGTCGAAGATTGGCGAGCTGATCGGGCAGCCGTTGAGCGGCACGGCATCGGCGAAGGGTACGCTCACGGGCAACAGCACCGAGCTGCGCGCCGAAGGCACGCTCAGCACGGGCGGCGCCGGCTACGCCGGCTATCGCGCGGCGGATCTCGACGCCACGTTCAACGCCGTCATTCCCGATCTCGATTACACGCGCGCCACCGGCACCGCAGACATCAAGGCCGTAATGATCGATGCCGGCGCCATCGACATCGCCGAAGCCAACGTCAAGGCCAGCTACGACGGACAGCAGTTCACGTTCGACGGCACGGCGATACAGGAAGGCGGACGCCAGGTCGCGACGGCCGGCCGCGCGATTCTTCATCCCGACCACAAGGAAGTGCACCTCTCGTCGTTCACGATTGCGGCCGGCAATCAGAAGTGGTCGCTCGAGGGCGGCGACGCCGCCATTCAGTACGGCCGCGGCCAGCTGGTGTTGAAGGGTGTCACGCTGGTGAGCGGCGCCTCGCGCATCAGCGCCGACGGCGTCCTGCCGCTCGACACCGAAGGGCCCGTCGGCCCGCTGCGCCTCAACATCGTCAACGTCGATCTTGCCGCGCTCGAGCCGCTGCTGATGACCAACCTCGGACTCGGCGGCACGCTGAACGCCGACGCGGTGGTGACGGGCACGCTGCAGGCGCCGCTGGCCGACGGCACGCTGCAGGTCACCAACGGCACGATTCGCGGCTATGCGTTCCAGTCGCTCGAAGGCAGCGTCGACTATGGCGCGCGGGAGCTCGTGCTCGACGTGCGGCTGCAGCAGAATCCGACCGAGTACATCACCGCCCGGGGCACGATTCCCATGTCGGCGCTGCGGCAGGCGCAGGGCGAGCATGTCGAGACGGCGGAGCAAATCAACCTGCACATTCAGAGCAGCCCGATTCAGCTCTCCATCGTGCAGGCGTTCACGCCCTACGTCACCAACGTGCAGGGCCTGGCCGACATCAACGTCACGCTGACCGGGACGCTCGGCGATCCGCACCTGGTGGGCGCCATCGGCGTCAAGGGCGGCACGTTCGAAGTGCCGGAGCTCGGCACGGCCTACACGGGCCTCGACACGCAGCTCGAGTTCACCGGCAACGTCATGCGCATCAAGACGTTCACGCTGGCCGACGAGAACGGCGAGATCATGCGCGTGGGCGGCGAGCTGTCGGTGCACGAGCTGCAGCTCGGCACGTTCCAGGTGAACGTCGAGACGGAGAACTTCGAAATCATCGACAACCGCCTCGGCGACGTGCAGATGACCAGCCTCATCGCCATCGGCGGCACGCTGGCGAGTCCGCGCCTGATCGGCACCATCGAGCTCGAGGCCGCGCGCGTGGAAGTCGATCGCATCTTCGACATGCTGGGCGGCAACGTCTACGCGCTGACGCCGCAGACGGACCTGCCTGCCGAAGGCACCACCGTGCGCACGCGCGAGCAGCAGGCGGTGCAGCAGGCACAGGCGGCCGAGGCCAGGCAGACGCAGGCCGAAGCGGCCGGCGAGGATCGGCGTCTGCCGCTCTTCGATCGCCTCGACATGGACGTCCGCGTCATCGTCCCCAACAATCTGGTGCTGCGCGGCAGTGACATCCGGCCGAGCGGCCCGGAAAGCGTGGCGATTGGCGACCTGAACGTGACGGTGGGCGGCGACGTACGGCTGCAGAAGGCGCCACAGGAAGATACCCGGATTACGGGCGTCGTCAATACGGTGCGCGGCACGTACGACTTCCAGGGCCGGCGGTTCGAAGTCGAACGCGAAGGCGTCATCCGGTTCCTCGGCACCAGCGACATCAACCCGCTCATCGACATCAGCGCCACGCGCGACATCAGCGGCGTGCTCGCGCGCGTGCACCTGCGCGGCACGCTGCGCGAGCCCACGCTCACGCTCACGAGCGATCCGCCGCTCGACGAGGCGGACATCCTGTCGCTCATCATCTTCAACCGGCCGATCAATCAGGTCGGCAACGAGGAGCGCGGGTTCCTGACCGACGTCGCGGCCAACTACGCCGCCGGCATCTTCACCGACCAGCTGTCGCAGTCGCTCGGCCGCGCGCTGGACCTCGACCTTTTCGAGATTCAGACGACGACGGCGGCGGGAGAAGTGACGCCCCGGATTACGGTGGGGCAGCAGTTCGGCGACCGGATGTTCATGCGCTTCAGCCAGCAGTTCGGATCGCAGCAGGTGAGCGAGTTCACCCTCGAATACGAGCTGACCGACTTCCTGCGGCTGGCCGGCAGCGTGGCCGAGGGACGGCAGAGCGCGGGCCAGCGGCTGGCGCTGCGGCGGGTGGAACGGTACGGTCTGGATCTCGTCTTTTTCTTCTCGTTCTAGACTCTCGGGCGGGCCCGGGAGGCTGCCGGAACAGTTCATGCACCCGTCCAGGCGGCCGGCCGCAGAGTCTGATGGAGAGCCGGTGTTTGACCTGTTCAGGTGAGAGGGTTGCCTTCATGAGAGGTCGTCGAGACCCCCTGGGTCGGTTCGCGGTGGCGCTGGCGCTGCTGCTGACCGTGAGCGTCGCGGTCCCTGCCAACGCCCAGTATTTCGGGCGCAACAAGGTCCAGTACAAGTCATTTGATTTCGAAGTGCTCAAGACCCCGCACTTCGACATCTATTACTACCCGTCGGAGAAGGCCGCCATCAGCGTGGCCGCGATGATGGCCGAGCGGTGGTACGCGCGCCTGAGCGAGCTGTTCGGTCACGAGCTGCGCGGCCGGCAGCCGCTCATCATCTATGCGAGCCACACCGACTTCCGCCAGACCAACGCCATCGAGGGCGAAATCGGCGAAGGCACCGGCGGCGTCACCGAAGGCTTCAAGCGCCGCATCGTGCTGCCCATGGGCGGATCGCTCGCCGACACCGATCACGTGATCGGGCACGAGCTGGTGCACGCGTTCCAGTACGACATCACGGGCAACACGGTGCGCGATACGGGCGGGCAGGGCCCCACGGTGCTGCGCCTGCCGTTGTGGTTTGTCGAAGGCATGGCCGAGTACTTCTCGATAGGCCCGGTCGACGCGCACACGGCGATGTGGCTGCGCGACGCGGCCGCGCGCGAGAAGCTGCCCGACATCGACGACCTCGACGACCCTGACTATTTCCCGTATCGCTGGGGCCATGCGTTCTGGGCCTACATCGGCGGGCGATGGGGCGACGGCGCGGTGTCGCGCATCCTGAAGGCCGCGGCGGATCCGCGGCTGAACATCACGGCCATCGAGGTCGAAACCGGCCTGAGCTTCAAGGACCTGTCGCGCGCGTGGCAGGAAAGCATTCTCGCGACGTATGCCGACGAGCTGTCGCGCACCGAGCCGGCGCCCGCGCAGGCGAAGTTGATTCTTGGCGAATCCACGGGTTCGGGAGCATTGAACCTGGGGCCGCGCCTCAGCCCCGACGGGCGGCGCATCGCGTTCTGGTCCGAGAAGGATCTGTTCTCGATCGAATTGTTCGTGGCCGATACGACGACGGGCAAGGTGCTGCGGAAGCTGCTGAAGACCGCGTCGGATCCGCATCTGGACAGCCTGCAGTTCCTGAACGCCGCCGGCGCGTGGAGCGCCGACGGCCAGCGCTTCGTGCTGGCCGGCGTGCAGAGCGGGCGCGCGGTGCTCACGGTCCTCGACGCCATCGAGGGCGGCGCGACGCGCGAGATCCCGGTCGAAGGCGTCGACGAGATCTTCAGCCTCACATGGTCGCCCGACGGGCGCACGCTGGTGTTCTCCGGGCAGACGGGCGGCGTCAGCGATCTCTATCGCTACGACATTGAAGGCGGCGCCCTCACGCGCCTCACCAACGATCTCTACGCCGACCTCGAGCCGTCATTCTCGCCCGACGGCCGCCGCATCGTGTACGTGACCGAACGCTACAGCACGCGGCTCGACGACGCCGCGGTGGGCGAGCTGCAGCTCGCGGTGCTCGATGTCGCCAGCGGGCAGTCGCGCGAGGTGCGCGGGTTCGCCAATGGCAAGCACATCAGCCCGCAGTGGGGCCCCGATTCGAGCACGATCTTCTTCATCTCGGATCCGGACGGCATCAGCAACGTCTATCGCGTGGGCGCGAACGGCGGCCGGCCCGAGCAGATGACCAACCTGCGCACGGGCGCCACCGGCATCACCGAGGCGAGCCCCGCGCTCACCGTGGCCTCGCAGTCAGGCACCATGGCGTTCTCGGTGTACGAGGACGGCAACTACACGCTCTATACGTCGAGCGCCGCGGGTGCCGCCGTCACGCCGCCCGACATTCAGACGGCCGCCGTACTGCCTCCGCGCACCAGAGCCGAGGGCGCGGTCGCCACGCTGCTGGCGAACACGCGCATCGGCCTGCCGGCGGAAACGGATTTCCCGGTCGAGGACTACAAGCCGAAGCTCGGGCTCGATTTCGTGGGACAGCCCACGGTGGGTGTCGGCGTCGATCAGTTCGGTACGTCGATTGGCGGCGGCGTCTCGTTCTTCCTGAGCGACATGCTGGGCGACCGCACGCTCGGCGCCACGGTGCAGGTCAACGGCGAGTTCGAGGACATCGGCGCGCAGGTGGTGTTCCTCAATCGCAAGCATCGCTGGAACTGGGGCATTGCCGCCGAGCAGATTCCCTATCGGCTCGGCTCGTTCGCGCAGGGCTTCGTGGACACGCCGTCCGGCCGCGTGTTCGTGCAGGAGCAGATCATCGAGCGCCAGATCAACACCGGCCTCGCGGGCATCGTCGCCTATCCCTTCAGCCGCGCGTCGCGGTTCGAGGTGCAGGGCGGCGCACGGCGCATCACGTTCGACACCGAGCGGCACACCGACATTTTCGATCCCGTCACCGGCCAGCTCCTGGATCGCCAGGAGGAGGATCTCGACGATCCGTCGGCCCTGAATCTGGGCGAAGTGTCGGGCGCGCTCGTCTATGACACGTCGGTGAGCGGCCTGACGAGCCCGATTCTCGGCCAGCGCTATCGCCTCGAGGTAGGGCAGACGGCCGGCTCGCTGCAGTTCACGACGCTGCTGGCGGATTACCGCAAGTACATCATGCCGGTGCAGCCGATCACCTTCGCGGTGCGCGGCATGCACTACGGGCGTTTCGGCGGCGACAGCGAGGACTCCCGCATGCAGCCGCTCTTCATCGGCTATCCGCAGTTCCTTCGCGGCTACGACGTGGGGTCGTTCAGCGCGGAGGAATGCGCCGAAGGGCCCGCCGGCAGCTGCGACGCCTTCGACCGCTTGATCGGCAGCCGGATGCTCGTCGCCAACTTCGAAGTGCGGGCGCCGCTCTGGGGCCTGTTCGGCGGCGACAATTTCTATGGGCCGCTGCCCATCGAGATTGCCGGCTTCTTCGACTACGGCGTGGCCTGGGACAGCGACTCGACGCCCGAGATCTTCGGCGGCGCGCGCAATGCGGCGCGCAGCTATGGCGCGGCCGTGCGCGCCAACCTGTTTGGCTTCGCCATTCTCGAGATCGACTACGTGAAGCCGATGGATCGGCCGCTGAAGGGCTGGTTGTGGCAGTTCTCGCTGAGGCCCGGGTTCTAGAGCCGCGCCCGACGCCTCAGTGCCGCGCGAGCAGCGCCACGTCGACGCGCGCGTCGTTGAAGCAGGCGCCGCCCGCGATGTCGGTGAGCGTGTCGGGCGCGAGCGCGTTGGCCGTCTGCTGGTTCCAGGTGTTGCGCATCCAGAGACCCTTCGGCAGGATGACGGTGCCCGGCCGCGTCTCGGGCGTGACCTCCACCTCGCAGTGCACCTCGCCCAGCTCGTTGAACACCCTCACGCTCTCGCGCGACTGAATGCCGCGCACCTGCGCGTCTTCGGGATGCATCAGCAGCGTCGCGATTTTCGTGCTCAGCTCGCCGAGCGTGGATGAGATCGTTTTCTCCGTGGCCGGCGAGATGAGCGCGAGGGGAAACGCCTCGGTTCCCGGATCCGGCCGGTAGGCGTACAGCGTGCCGCCGGTTTCGGCGGCGAGGCTCGCGGGATACAGATGGACGCGGCCATCCGGCGTTTGCGGAAACGCGCTGACGAACTGGATGGGGCGGCCGCCGAACGGCGGCGCCGCCACGCCGTCGGCGTACATCGACGCCGTCTGCGCCTCGTTCATGCGCGCGGTCAGCTGCATCAGCGCATCCGTCTCTTCGAACGCGCCGCCCTGCGACATCGCGGGCTGCATGCGGTGCAGAATCTCGTTGAAGACTTCGACGTTGGGCCGTGCTTCACCCACCGGCTCGATCACCGGGTGCACCACGTGCATGTGATACGCGCCGTAGCCGCGCGCGAGATCGTAGTGCTCCAGGAACGTGGTGGCGGGCAGGACGACGTCGGCGTAGCGAACCGTATCAGTGGCCACCTGCTCGAAGACGACCGTGAACAAATCCTCGCGCTCGAGCCCTGCGCGCATGCGGTTCTGATCCGGCAGCGTCGCGAGCGGGTTGCAGTTGTAGACGAACAGGCCCTTGATGGGATGGTCGTCGAATCCGGGATCGTCGCCGGTGAGCGCGCGGCCGACGCGGTTCATGTTCACCACGCGCGTCGACGTGGGCGCGTCCCACGCGAACGGCTTCGCGCCGAAGGCGGCGGAGTTGCTCATCGTGTAGCCGCCGCCGGGAATGCCGAACTTGCCGGCCACCGCGGGCAGCGCCAGCACGGCGAGCACCGCGTTGCCGCCGTTGCGGTTGCGCTCCATCCCCCAGCCGCAGCGAATCACGGCCGGCGAGGCGGCCGCGTACATGTCGGCGACCTGTCGAAGCATCGCCGCGTCGACGCCTGAGACCTCCGCGGCGCGATCGAACGTCCACGGCGCGGCGGCGGCGCGCAACTGGTCGGCGCCCTCGGCGTGCGCGGCGAGAAATGCGGTGTCGGCGCGGCCTTCCTCGAACAGATACCGGTGCATCGCGAGCGCCACCGGAAGGTCGGTGCCGGGACGCAGCGCCACGTGCACGTCGGCCTGCCGCGCCAGCAGCGTCATGCGCGGATCCATCACGACGAGTGTCGCGCCGCGCTTCTGCGCTTCCTTGATGTGCGGCACGATGTGCACGCCGGTGACGGCGGGGTTGCAGCCCCAGATGATGATCAGGTTCGCGGCCTGGTAGTCCTCGTAGGCGACGCCGGCCATCTTGCCGTACATCGCCGCGGCGGCCGCGCCGGTGGGCGCCGCGCACACTGTGCGCGCGAGCTCGGACGCGCCGATGCGGCGGAACAGCGCGCGGTCGGTGGCTTCATGCGACAGCCAGCCGTTCGATCCGCCGTACGACACCGGCAGAATCGCCTCGCCGCCATACTCCGCCGCGATGGCCGTGAACCGCTCCGCGATCAGGTCGAGCGCTTCGGTCCACGACACGCGGCGAAAGCTGCCCTCGCCCTTGCCGCCCGCGCGCACGGCGGGATAGAGCAGCCGATCCTCGCTGTAGACGCGCCGATCGAACCGCCGCACCTTGCCGCAGATGAAGCCGTTGGTGCTCGGCGCCACGCGGCTGCCGTCGATGCTGACGATGCGGCCCTGCTCGACGTCGACGGCAAGGGAGCACGAATCGGGACAGTCGAGCGGACAGGCCGTGTGGACCGTGCTTCGTCCCCAGGTCTCAGGAGCACGCATCAGCAGAGTTTAAGGGAATTCAGCGGTGGTGAGTTAAGAGTTAAGAATTGGTGTCACGGGGCTTCCGTCACAACAATCAGCGCGCTGGCCCGGGAGAACTCGGGGGCGGCGGCGATCAGGGCGGCGAGGCCGCACGCGCCTGACGCTCCGGCGGCGATGCCGATGTCCGCGAGCGCGTGCACGGCGGCTGCCGCTTCGGCGTCGCTCACCGTGACGAAGCCGTCGACGCCGGCCGCGATCAGCGGCCAGGCGGCGGCACTTGGCGCCGCGCAGCGCAGGCACACCATCGATGTAGGTTCGGTGGAGGCGAGGGTCACCGGGTGTCCGGCGAGCGCCGACGCGCGCAGGCAGGCCGAGCCGTCCGGTTCCGCGGCCAGCAGTTTCGCACCCGGGAGGCGCGTGCGCAGCCAGCCGGCTGCCGCGCCGACGAGGCCGCCAACGCCGCCCTGAATGACCACGAGGTCCGGCGGCTCGGTCCAGGCAGCGGCGGCCTCCGAGACAATTTTCGTGTAGCCGCGAAGGATCAGCGCGGGAATGGCGGGGTCGCCGGGCGGCGTCGTGTC
Source organism: Vicinamibacterales bacterium (assembly GCA_036675475.1). Lineage (GTDB taxonomy): Bacteria > Acidobacteriota > Vicinamibacteria > Vicinamibacterales > SCN-69-37 > JALYRV01. Next base: position 60,554 of record JAKFEY010000040.1, on the reverse strand, counting down.
CGACACCAGCAGCGCGGTCTCGTTCTGCGCGTTGTCGCCCTCGGCGTCCTCGGCCGCGCGCGCGACGGCCTCCTCGTACCTGCCGGCAAGCTGGATTACCTCGGCGCCTTCGCCGCGAATGGCGTCCACGCGCGCGGGCAGCGCGTCGGCCGGCAGATACACGCGGCACGCGATGCCGCGGTCGCGCGCGGCGCGCGCCACCGCGCGTCCATGATTGCCCGCGCTCGCCGTCACGATGCGCCGCGGAGCGCGCCCGTCAGACGCATCAGCCAATCGCGCCTCGATCGCGTAGCTCGCGCCGGTGATCTTGAACGCGTTGAGGCCCCACCGCGCCGTCTCGTCCTTGATCCAGAGCCGCGACAGGCCGAGGCGCGCCGCCACTGCGCGCGCGTCATGCAGCGGCGTGGCCGGACGATGCGGGGCGAAGGCGGCCGCGTGGGCGAGGGCTGCCTCGGGCAGGCCGGCGGCGTGCGTGCGAAGCGGGTTGGCGAGGACGCGTGTCGGCGGCAGCGAAGCGATGATACCTTCAGATCCGTATGACCGCAGGACCCGAAGGCGCGGCCGCGCGGCCGCGCGTGGCCATCATCGGCGGCGGCTTCGGCGGCCTGCACGCCGCCCGCGCGCTCGCCTCCGCCCCCGTCGACGTCATCGTCTTCGATCGCCGCAATCACCATGTCTTTCAGCCGCTGCTCTATCAGGTGGCCACCGCGGGCCTGTCGCCCGGCGAAATCTCGTCGCCGATCCGGTGGATTCTCAGGCGGCAGGCCAACGTCACGGTGCTGCTGGGGGAGGTCACCGGCATCGATCGCGAGCGCAAGATGCTGCAGCTCGCCGACGGCTCCTCGTCGCGCTATGACTATCTGATCGTCGCGGCCGGCGCCACGCACGCGTACTTCGGCCACGATGACTGGCGCGCGGATGCGCCCGGCCTCAAGTCGCTCGAGGACGCGCTGCACATCCGCCGGCGCGTGCTGCTGGCGTTCGAGGAGGCCGAGCGCTGCGCGGCCGATCCCGATCGCGGCGACCCCGAAGGCCTGCTGACGTTCGTCCTGATTGGCGGCGGGCCCACCGGCGTGGAGCTGGCGGGCGCCCTCGCGGAGATCGCGCGGCACACGCTGCGCCACGACTTTCGCCGCATCGATCCGTCGCGCGCGTCGATCATCCTGGTCGAAGGCGGCCCGCGCATCCTGAGCACGTTCAGCGAGGCGCACAGCGCGTTCGCGCAGCGCGCGCTCGAGAAGCTCGGCGTCACCGTGCGCACCGGCGCGGTGGTCGTGGGCGTCGACGACAAGGGCGTCACCGTGCGCGACGCGTCCGGCGCCGACTCGCGCATTGCCGCGCGCACCGTGCTGTGGGCGGCCGGCGTGGCCGCGTCGCCGCTCGGCGGCACCCTGTCGGCACACACCGATCGCGCCGGGCGCGTGCAGGTGCGGCCCGATCTCACCATTCCGGAGCGCGACGATGTGTTCGTGGTGGGGGATTTGGCGACGCTGGCCGGTCCCGACGGCCGTCCGTATCCGGGTGTGGCGCAGGTCGCCATGCAGCAGGGCGCGCAGGCCGCGCGCAACATCCTGAGGCACATGGCGGGGACGCCGACGAGGGAGTTCCGCTATCGCAACTACGGCAACATGGCCACCATCGGCCGCGCGAAAGCCGTCGCCGATTTCGGCTGGCTCGAGCTGAAGGGCTATGTCGCGTGGCTCGCGTGGCTGTTCATTCATGTGGCGAAGCTGATCGGCTTTCGCAATCGCGTGTCGGTCATGCTGCAGTGGGCCTGGGCCTATTTCTCGTATCAGCGCAGCGTGCGGCTGATCACCGATGAAGAAGCGCCACCCCGCTAAGGCGCGGCCGGCGCCGCGTCCGTGGGTCACGCTCGCCATCGCCGCGGGGGCGCTCGCGTTGTGGCTCGTGCCGATGCCGGCGCGCGGCGTGGAGCAGTGGTACTCGCGCGGCGTGTATCCGATCTGGCAGCGCATGGCGACGCTGATTTCGAACTTCGTCCCCTTTGCGCTGTTCGATTTGCTGATCGTGGCGGCCGGCGCCGGCGTCGTGCTGCTCGTCATCCGCGCGCGGCGCGCGCGCGCGTGGCGGCCGGCGGCGCTGCGGTTCGTGATGGCCGCCGCGCTCGCGGCCATCTGGTTTCAGCTCGCGTGGGGCCTCAACTATCGGCGCATGCCGCTGGCCGAAACACTGGCGTTCGCGGAGCCGCCGCGCGCCGGCTCTGGTCGCGGCAGTGCGCCGGCTCGCCCGGATGAGGGCGCGGCGGCGCTGGCGCGCTTCGGCGGGGCCGTGGCCGCGGAGGCTGCGGCCACGGCGACCGACCTGGATCGCGACACGCCCATGTCGCCGTCACGGATGATCGCCGAGTTGTCGGCGGGGTTCGATCGGGCACAGCAGCAGCTGGGGTTCTCGAAAGGCGCCCGTCCCGGCCGCCCGAAGTACTCGCTGTTCAATCCCTATTTCCGCTGGGCGGCCATCGACGGCGTCACCAATCCGTTCGTGCCCGAGACGGTCATCGTGTCGGGCCTGACGCCGGCGGAGGCGTATGCCACCGTCGCGCATGAATGGGCGCACCTGGCCGGATACGCGTCCGAGGACGAGGCGAATTTCGTCGGGTGGCTGACCTGCCTGGAAGCCGGGGGCGGCGCGCGGTACAACGCGTGGCTGTTCGCGCTCACGAAAGCGGCTGAAGCCGCCCCGCGCGCGCAGGCGCAGGCCTGGATCGCCCGCGCCGGCCCTCTCGCCGCCCGCGACCTGGCTGCCATCCGCGAACGCCTGCTGGCCTCGTCGCCGGCCGTCCGCCGCGCCGCGTCGTCGGCGTACGACAAATTCCTGCGCGCCAATCGCGTGGAAGGCGGCATCGCCAGCTACGACGGGGTCCTCGCGCTGATGCTGAAAGCCGCCCCAGGGGGCCGGCTGGCGCTCAAACCCGCACCGGAGGGCAACTGATGCTCCCGCGCAGCGTTGGCCCCGCGGCCTCGGCTGTTACGGCCCGCGACCACGCCGCCCCCATGTACGCAGAAACGTCGTAGTTTTGAAACTACGACGTTTCTGCGTACATCCCCCAGCTCTGCGGCTGTCGGCCCTTATTTTGCTCTCCCGTAAATGGGGGAGTTCTGCAGATGCGGCACGTGATGAGGTTGGGCGGGGCGCTGGCGCTGGTGACGGGGCTGATGCTGCTCGTGGGCGCGTGCTCCCGAGCCGAGTTGGCGCGCGACTACCAGTCGCAAGTCAACGACGCGCTCAAGGCGTCGCGCATCGACCACATCGCCCCCGTCTGGGACCCCGAGCGGCGCGAGATGAAGCTGCGCGGCATCGTGCTGACGGCCGACGAGAAGCGGCACGCCGAGCAGGTCGCCGCCGACGCGCTCGGCTCGCACGGCACCATCGTCAGCGAAATCACCATCACCATGCGCGGCGCCCCTGAGCCGGCGCCTGTCGTGGCCGAGGTCGACGACCTCGAGCAGATCGACGAGCGGATTCAGAACGACGTCGAAGCGCTGTTTGCCGACGACACGGTCTGGAAGGGCCGCGAGCTGAACGTCGTCGTGCGCAACGGCACGGTGCAGCTGACCGGCAAGGCATTGAATCAGGAAGACAAGGACCGCATCACCGAGCTGGTGGCGCGCGTGGCGGGCGTCAAGGACGTCATCAACCGCCTCGACCTGAAGTCGCGCACCTGAAGTCGCGCACCTGACGGCGCGCACCTGACGGCGCGATCAGTCGATCGTGTCGAGGTGATCGAGGTCGGTGGCGGTGATGGGTTTGGCCGACACCCCGGTGCGCAGGTCATCGGGCCCGGCCTCGGCGGTTTCCACCGGCACTCGAATTTCATTCCATCCGCGATACCCGCACGCGTGGCACCGGTACGGCTGCCTGTCGGTCAGCGCGCGCCGAACGCGTTCCATCGCCGACCGCAGCCGCGACGGATAAATGCGTACAGAGGAGCAGGCGGGGCAGCGCGTCATCCGCGAGGATCATACGGCAGGCCTGCGTCCGACGCGAATCGCGCGAGAAACTCCTGCCACGTGACGAACATCCGGCTCTTGAACGCCGTGTCGAACGGCACCCCGCGCCCGAGGTCCGCAATGAGCGCGTTCAGCGCGCCTTCGGAATGGCGATCGAGGATCGCGCGCACCAGGAGGGCCGACTGCGCGTATGCCAGGCGGGCGGCGGGCGCCGGCAGGCCGCGAAATGGCGCCATCAGCGTGTCGGGCGGCAGCAGACGGCCGGCCCGGCGCAGTTCGTCGCGCGCCCATGTCAGATCGCGCGGCTCGACATTCGACGCGATGCCCTCGTCGAGCCACATCGGCACGTTGCGCGGCGCGGCGGCGCGTACGAAGGCATGCGCGAGCTCGTGCGTCAGCACGCGATCAAGCTCCGCCGTGTCGGCAAGCGCACCGCGCACCGGCAACCGGATGCGGCCGTCGAACGCCGCCGCCGCCCACGCGGGCGCGCGCGTGATGTCGACAAACTGTTCTTCCGTGTACAGCGTGACGGTGACGGTCGCGGGCACCACGAACAGTGTGCGCGACACGCGCTCCCACGCTGCATCGAGGCGGGGAAGGATGGCGTCGGCGAGGCCGTGTTCGGGCGCGCCTTCGAACAGCACCGCAAAGCGCGCGTTGTGCGACTCACGGAAGCCTGCGTGGAGATCGCGCTCGCGCGCGAGCCGCGCCAGCCTGGCGGCGAGCGCCTCGCTGCGCGCGCCCGCCCGCTGCGCCTTCTGCAGCGCGCCGATGGCATCCTCGATGCGGCTCTGGCGCACGAAGACGTCGGCGAGCAGCAGCGCGGCTTCGGCGTCGGCAGGATTGAGTGAGAGGGCGCGTTCGAGGCGGGGGCGGGCGTCGTGGTCGCGGCCCGCGAGCAGCGCCGCGGCGGCATAGCCCACCCAGCCGCGCGCGTCGGACGGCGCGGCGGCCGTCACCTCGGCGAACAGCCGTTCGGCGTCGGCGGCCCGACGCTCCTGCACGGCCTGCCAGGCGCGCGCGGTGACTGCGGCCGACTGGTCATGGCCACCAGCCGTGGCACCAGCCGCGAGGCCAAGCGCGACGATCAGGAGCGCCGTCAAGGGGTTTGCGAGCGAACGGAGCGGGGCGACGGGGGCCCCGCGAGTGAGCGAGCTTGGCGGGGTGCAGGGGTCCCCGCCATCAAGAACGTTCGGCGCGATACTTCGCGACGCTCAGGGCGGCGTCGGTGTTGCGGGTGTCGAGCTGGCCGTTGATGGCGGCGCCTTCCTCGACAATCAGGCGCGGCGAGATGACGCGCCCGGCCACCGTGCAGCCGCTCCGAAGCACGGCGCGCTCGGAGGCCACGATCGAGGCGTCCACCGTGCCGCGCACTTCGACCGCGCGCGCCAGCACATCGGCCTTGATATCCGCGGTCGGGCCAATCACAATCGCGTGACCCGGAACACGAATGGTGCCTTTGACCGTGCCGTCGATGACAAGATCTTCGTCGGCCGAAATTTCGCCTGTGACTGTGAGTGTTTTGCTCAAGGTAAACGGATTCATGCGCGCGGGAATTGTACTGTGAAACTGCGTTTGCTCGTCGCGCACAGCCGCGGGCTGGCCGCCGCCGCGGTGGCCGCACTCGGACTGGGCATCGGCCTCACGGCGCTGATGTTCGCCATCGTCGACGGCGTCGTCCGGCGCGGGCTGCCCGTGCCGCAGCCGGGCAATGTCGTGCACCTCGACCGCGTGCCGGCGCCGGGCGACGAGCGCCGGGCGTCGCTGACCGCCGGCGACCGCGCCGCGTTCGAGTCGACGGGCGCGCTGTCGGCGCTCGCGGCATACAGGCCGGCGCTCACCAACCTCACGGCGCCCGGCATCACGCCGCGCCGCTGGGACACCGCGCTCGTCAGCCCGGACACGTTCGCCGCACTTGGCGTCCCTGCCGCGCAAGGACGCGTGTTCGATCGCGCGACGTCCGAAACCGGCGGCGTCACGCCGATCGTCATCAGCGACGATGTGTGGCGCGCGCAGTTTGGCGGCGACGCCGCCGCGGTGGGACGCGCGGTCGACGCGAACGGCCAGCCGGCCGTCATCACGGGCGTCATGCCGCCCGGCTTCAGATTCCCGTTCAATCAGCACGTGTGGATGCCGCTCGACGAGCGGGCGGCGGCCGCGCCGGTCATGTTCTGGGGCAGGCTGGCCGGCGGCGTGTCCGCGCGCGAAGCCGGGGCGCGCCTCACGGGCGCGTATCAGCAGCAGGCACGGGCGCGCGGGGCGGCGGCCGCGGCCGCGCAGGCCCGCGTCAGTGTGGCGCCGTTCACCGCGCACATCCTGCAGCCGCAGGCCGTGCAGGTGCTCGAGATGATGTTCATCGCCGGCCTCGGCGTGCTGGCCATCGCGTGCGCGAACGTGGCCAACCTGCTGCTCGCGCGCGGCCTCGCGCGGCGCCGCGACTTTGCGGTGGCCGGCGCGCTCGGCGCGACGCGCGCCCGCATCATGCGCGAGCGCGTGATCGAAGGCCTCGCGCTGGCCGCGCCAGGCGCGCTGCTCGGCGTCGCGCTGGCGTATGCGGGCGCCGCCGCGTTCACGCGCGCGATTGCCGGCTCGGTGCCGCCGCAGCCGTACTGGATTTCAGTGGCCGTCGACGTTCGCGTGGTGTTGTTCGCCGCGGCGGCCGCGATCGTCAGCGCGCTCGTGGCCTCGGCGCTGCCGTCGTGGCGCAGCGGCACCGCGTCGCTGGCCCCGGTGCTCGCCGACGAGGCGCGCGGCACCACGAGCCGCACGCTCCGCCGCACCACCGCTGCGCTCGTCATCGTCGAAATCGCGCTGGCCACCGGCGTGTTGATCGCCGCGGGCCTGATGACGAAAGGCCTCGCGCGCCTCAACGACACGGACTTCGCCTTCGCGGTGGATGACGTGACGACCGGGCGCGTGAGCCTGCCGGCGCGCGTCTATGCGGATGCGGGGCGGCGGCAGGCGTTCTATCGCACGCTGCACGACGGATTGCAGCGCGAGGGCGGCATGCAGGCCGCGCTGGGGTCGTCGATGCCGTTCGCGTTCGTGGAGACGGTGCCGTTCTGGCTCCACGGGCCCGACCGGGCCGACGCCGAGCGGGTCGAGGCGAGGCGCACGATCGTGTCGCCGGGCTATTTCGCCACGCTCGGCACGCGCCTGATTGGCGGGCGCGATTTCGAGGCCGCCGACGATCAGGAGCGCGCACCGGTGGCCATCGTCAACCTGAGTTTCGCGCTGCGGTACGCGCGGCGCGAGGACCTGATCGGGCGCACGATCCGGATCGGCGCGGCGTCGGCGCCGCCGGCCACGATTATCGGCATCGCGCCGGATCTCGCGGTGGGCAACGCGCGCGGCGAGCAGCCCGAAGCCGTGTACGTGCCGCTGTTCCAGCAGGCGGCGCCGCCCGACGGCATCACCGTGCTGGCCCGCGGGCCGGTGGCGGACGGATCGGTCGAGCGCCGGTTGCGCGACACGCTCGCCGGCGTGGATCCGGAGCTGCCGCTCGATCGCGTCATGACGCTTGGCGCGTTCCGCCACGGCGCCACGTGGTTTTATCGCGTCTTCGGCGTGTTGTTCGCGGCGTTCGGCGCCGGGGCGCTGGTGCTGGCGCTGGTCGGGGTCTATGCCGTGATGTCGTTCGGCGTCACGCGCCGGCGCCGCGAAATCGGCACGCGCATGGCCTTCGGCGCGACGCGCGGCGACATTGCGCGCCTGTTTCTCGCGGAAGGGGCGTGGCGGCTGATCGCCGGCCTGGCGGGCGGCGCGCTGCTCGCGGCGTGGCTCACGCCGAGGCTCGCGCTGTTTCTCTTTCAGGTGTCGCCGCGCGATCCGGCCGTGTTCGCCGCCGCGATGGCCATCGTGGCGGCGGTGGGACTGTCGGCCTGCGCGGTGCCCGCGCTGCGCGCCGCGCGCCAGGATCCGAACGCGTCTCTGCGGGGTAGCGCAGACCTTTAGGTCTGCGTTCGGCGCGTTATTCCTGGGGCTCGAACTTCAGTGACGCGGAGTTGATGCAGTAGCGCAGGCCCGTTGGCTGCGGGCCGTCGGGGAAGACGTGGCCCAGGTGCGCGTCGCAGGCCGCGCAGACGGCCTCGACGCGCCGCATGCCGAACGTCGTGTCCTCGTGCTCTTCGATCACGCCGTCGGCCGCCGGCTGGTAGAAACTCGGCCAGCCCGAGCCCGACGCGTACTTCGTGTCGCTCTCGAACAGCGGCGTGCCGCAGCAGACGCACTTGTACGTGCCGGCCGCCTTCAGGCTTTCGTACTCGCCGGTGAACGCGCGCTCCGTCCCCTTCTCGCGCGCGACGTGAAACTGCTCGGGCGTCAGCGACGCCCGCCATTCCGCCTCGGACTTCTGAATCTTCTTGCTCACTGCGATCTCCGTTGTCTGACCTCTACCTGACGTCTATTCCCGCCGCCGTGATGAAACGCGTCGTCCATTCCTGCAGCCGCTGCAGGTTGGCCGGGCCCATCAACAGCAGCTGCCGCGAGATGCCGGGCAGCGCGCGCAATTCCCTGTTCTGGTGCTCGACATAGCCGCGCCGTGCGTCCACGACGATGGGCTCCTGCAGGACGGGGGTGGCGAGCACGCGTCCGGCGGCGCGGCCGATGGCCGCGTCGAAGTTGCCGTCGGGATGGCCCATCCCTTTGTAGGTTTCGACGAAGAGCGGACGCACGTGCCGATAGAGCGTGGCGGCCTGCTGCGGATCGACGGAAAGAATGGTGGCGGTCAGATCGTCCCAGCGGCGGTGGCTCGCGGGATCGATCACCGTATCCGAGCCGCGCGCCACCGTGGACGCGCGCGTGGCCGGGCGCGCAAACTGAAAGGGCACCGACGGCGTGCGCCCGTCGCCGGCCTGCTCGACCGCGACGGCCGTGCGCGTGATCAGCGCGTCGCTGGCCAGCCAGCGCGCCAGGGTCGGATGCTGCGACAGCAGACCCACCATGCGGCGGATGAAGTCGTCGCTCACGGCGACCGGCGGCAGCGGCTCGTTGGGAATGGCGAGCGGGGCGGACGCGCCGAGCGGAATCTCGGTCGACACGGTGGGCACGATCTCCGCCTGCGACGCGGGCTTGCGCGCAATCCACACGAAATACACGAGGGCGGCGAGCATGCCCGCGATGGCGGGCAGCACGAGCCACCACGCAATGCGCCGGCCGCCGTCCGGCGCGGGCGGCGCAGGCGGGGCCGCCGGCGTGTCGACGCCGCTGCCGCCGCGATCGAGCCTGACCTCGTCGATGCGCACCATATTCGAAGCCTACTCCTCTGGATCGATCCTGTCGAACTCGCTGCGCGGCAGTTCCTCGGCCGGCTGGCCGACCGACGAGCTGAGGCGCACCAGGATCGGGTCGCGCATCCACTGCGACCAGCCGCACGCGCCGCACCGCACGGGATTGCGGCGCGTCACGAGTGAGCGAAGCCGCGCCATGTTGCTGCCGCGCGGCGCGCGCGACACGCGGCGGGCGCCGCAGGCCGGGCAGGTCGTCAGCGGCGCCATGGCCGTGAGGTCCGAGAGTGAGCGCGGCCGTCCTGCCTGGCGCCCCTGCGCGTTCTGGCGCGCGGCGCCATCGGCCGCCGCCACGGTGCCACCTTCTGCGGCGTCACGATCCGCGCCGTCGCCGTCGCCGGCCGGCTGATCGAGCGCCCAGTGGCGCGCAATCAGGCCGAGCATGCGCGCGCCGCCCTCGAGATTGCCGCTGTGCACGGCCGGCGGCACCGCGGGCCACAGCCCGGTGTCGGCCATCCACACACAGAGATCGTAGCCGGTGGGCGTGTGCGGGCAGTGCCGCTGGCCGGTCTTGCGCAGATGCGCGCCGTCGCGGATGCAGTCGCCGCACCAGCCCAGGTCGTGATCGAGCGAAATCTCGCGCACGAGTCTGGCCTTCAACAGCTCCTGCACCGCCGTGACCGATCGCAGGTGCATCCAGCCGGCGGGCGCCGGCCGTGAGTCGTCGAGCCACACGCGCAGCGTGCAGCCCACGTCCCTGGCATGCGCGAGCACGAGCTCGATGACGTCGTGCTCGTCGCGTTCCTCGAGCGCCTCGATGTCGAGCTCGCGCGCGAGCTTCAGCGGCCGCACGTGCGGAAACGCGCTCGTCACGTTCCACTCGTCGTGCATCGGGCCGCGCCAGTGGCACGTCTGGCACCGGAAGTACGACGTCCCCGTCCACCACGCGCGCAGGCGCTCGGCCGCGTTGCGCGGGCGCGATCCGCGCAGGTGCGAGAAGCCGCAGCTCGGACAGGCAATGACGCCGGACTGGTCCTGAGTCATCGCCGGCCTGTCACTGAACGATCACCCTCGCCACGTCCCATCCTTCGAGACCGCGCGCGTTCACGGCGCGGACGTGCACTTCGGTGCCGGCCGGCGCGTGGGCAATCGTGGCGGAAGGCGCCGTCACCACCATGCGCTGCGCCGCCCCGCCTTTCGGCTGCCAGGTAACGACGTACTGGCGCACGTCGCGCTCGGGTGAGGGCTGCCACGTCAGGGTTGCGCCGGTGCCGGCGGCGGTGGCCTTCAGGTCGCGCAGGCGCGACGGGCTGTTGGCGAGCACCATCAGCGTGGCCGCGGTCGTCTTGCCGACTTCGGTCACGAGCTGGTGGTTGATCGTGTCGAGCCAGTCGTGCGGCTGGTGATAGTGCGGATTGCCGAGCACCGGATACGAGCCGATGCCGCCGACGATGTCGCCCCACGCTTCATAGAACGCGGCCGCGTCGGTGCTGCGGTAATACAGCGCGTCGTAGGTGATCAGGTCGGTGAACGTGAGCGCCACCGCGTGCTGGACGTCGCGGATGCCGGGGTTCGAATAACGAATCGTGTTGTCGAGCCGATGGTCGTTCGCCCAGCCGATCATGTCGTTGTTGAGCGCGCCCACGACGTTCCATTTCGCCTCGCTCACGCGGCGCACGAATTCGCGGCTGCCGAGCAGGCCCGCTTCCTCGCCGGTGAACGACGCGAACACGATGGTGGCCGGCTGCGGATGCTTCGCCAGGATGCGCGCGGCTTCCAGCAGCGCCGCCGTGCCCGACGTGTCATCGTCGGCGCCCGGTCCGACGGCGACGGAGTCGTAGTGGCTGCTCACGACATAGATGACTTCCGGGTGCACCGTGCCCTTGAGGGTGGCCAGCACGTTGGCGGTGCGGCCGCCGAGCGCGCGCGGGTTGCCCTGCGCGTCGCGCGGTTCGAACCACTGGTATTCCGGCGTGTAGCCAAACGACGAGTACGTCGCGTGCAGGTATTCCGACGCCTTCTGATTGCCGGGCTGCGAGATGTGTTTCGAGTCGAAGTCGAACAGCGCCTTCTCGTAGCCGAACACGCGCGTGACCGACGCGCTGTCGACGACCTGGCGGATGGCCGCCGCCAGCGGCTTGGTGATGCGGGCCGCGAAGGCGCGCAGGCCGCGCTCGGCCGCCAGGTTCGCGTCGAGCCGCGCCATGAGATCCGCGCGCGACATCTTCTTCGTGGTGTCGACCACGTACACGCCGCGCTCGGGCGACACGGTGTTGCCGTCGCGATCGGCCTGAATCAGCACCCGCGTGCCGTCGGCCGAGGCGTCCCAGATGTACTCGGGCGCGATCGTGCGCACCGTGTTGTTGTGGAACAGCCGCTCCTTCGCGCCGGTCGTCAGGTCGTACAAATATGACCGGCGGTGGCGTGCTTCACCCACCAGGCCCATCAACCGCGTGTTGGTGAGGAAGCGCGGCATCACGTCGTGCTGGATTTCGCGCGTCACGCGCTGCACGTCTTTGCCGGCGCGATCGCTCACGAAGATCTCCCAGTCGTCGCGCAGCATGCGCTGAAAGGCGACGCGCGAGCCGTCGGGCGACAGCGCGGGCGCATCGAGGCGATCGGTGGTCGTGAGTACCGTGACCGGCGCCGTGCGTCCGGAGCGGATCATCAGCGTCGCGGTGTCACCGTCGCGCGAGATGTAGGCGATCGTCGTGCCGTCGGCGGAAAACACCGGCGGCGTGGACGCGCCCTCGATGGCGCCCACCTCGTTCGACTGAAGATCGAGGTAGCCGTAGACGGCGGGCACGGGCGTGCCGCCGCCGCGCCCGCCCGAGCCGGGCACCGTGAAGAGCAGCGCCGATCCGCCGGGCACCGCGCGCACGCCGGTTTCGCGCGCGGGCGTGTTGGTGAGGCGCGCCACCGCGGAGGCTGCGCCGCCGAGCGTGTAGGCATAGATGTCGTGCTGCGCGCCGCTGCCGCCCTCCGCGCCCGTGTAGAACAGGCGAGTGCCGTCGGGGCTCCAGGCCAGGCTCGTCACGGCAAAGCCCGCGGGGGTAATCCGCCGTTCGCTCCCTTGCGCGCCGTGCATCCGCAGCGCCACGCCGCCGTCGGGCAGCACGTACGCGATGTTCTTCAGCGCGTAATCGGCCGCGGCGTTCCTGCCGGGGAACTCGTCGCTGACCTTGAAGTCGGGCCCCACGACACGGGTGACCGTCGCGTTGCCGGCGCCCGTCTCATAGAGGACGTGGCCCGTGGCGGTGAAGCTCGGGTTGCGCCCGTCGGGCGTGATTTCCCGCGTCTGATAGAGCTCGCCCGTCAGCAGGGCAATCTCCTCGAATGTCTTCGTGTCGGCGGCGGCCGCGAGCGCTTTCAGCCGCTCCAGGGCGACGGCGTAATCGCCGCGGTCCCACGCGTCGTACGCGTCGGCGTAGGTGACGGCAGCGGGCCGGGTCTGGGCTTCGACGACGCCCAGCCCACCCCGAGCGAAGTCGAGGGGAGCCAGGCAGATCAGGACAAGCACGGCCAGCACGGCGGCGGCCATCAAAAGGTGTCGGCGCATGCCACAGTCTAACGCGGTAGAATCGGGACATGACCAGCGTCGTCCTCGATGCCATCAACCGCCAGATCTGCTCGGAGTTCAGCGCCTCGTTCTCCTACCTGTCCATGTCGGCCTGGTGCGAGAAGGAGAACTTCACCGGCGCCGCCCACTGGCTGCGCCTGCAGGCCCAGGAAGAGCACGGCCATGCCATGAAGCTCTTCGATTTCATTCTGGCCCGCGGCGGCGAGGTGAAGCTCGAGACGATTGAAATTCCGAAGGCGAAGTTCAAGTCGCTGCCCGACGTCTTCGAGCAGGCCCTCGCCCAGGAGCAGAACGTCAGCAAGCAGATCGACGCGCTGTACGAGATGGCCTTCAAGGAGAAGGTCTTCGCGGCGATGGCGGAGCTGCAGTGGTTCCTGACCGAGCAGGTCGAGGAAGAGAAGACCGCCCGCGAAATCGTCGCGCGCCTCAACATGGTGAAGGGCGACCCCGCGTCGATCATCGACATCGATCGCGACCTTGGCGGACGCGCGGGCGCCGCGAAGCCGGCCGCTAGTTCGTAATCTCGAAGATCCCGTCGAGCCCCGCCAGCTTCAGCAGCTCGAGGATCCGCGGCGGCACGTGCGCCAGCCGCAGGCGCGCGCCGCGCCGGCCGAGCGTGATCTGCGCGGCGATGAACTCGCCGATGCAGGCGCTGTCGATATACCGCACATCCTGCAGGTCGAAGACCACGTCGCGCACGCCTTCGTTGGCGAGCGCCGACGTCGCGTCCTTGAGCGCGCCTGGACTGTCGTTGACCGTCAGGCGCCCCGACAGGAGGAGCGTGACGGTGCCGCCTTCCCGCTGTTCGTCGATCTGCATTCGCGATCCTGATTATACGTACCGGATTAGAATTGAGCGTTATGCTCACACCTTCCGCATCGTCCTTTGCCGGCGTGCGCCGTGTTCCGGTGCCCGTCAACGAACCCGTGAAGTCCTATGCGCCGGGCAGTCCCGAGCGCGCCGAGCTGAAAGCCCGCCTCGATTCCATGGCGGCCGAGCGCATCGACATTCCCGTGATTATCGGCGGGAAGGAGATCCGCACCGGCCGCATCGAGCAGGCCGTGATGCCGTTCAATCACAAGCACGTGCTGGCCGACTGGCACAGAGCGAGCGCCGCAGAGGTGCACGCGGCGATCGCGGCTAGTAACGCCGCGCGGCAGGAGTGGGCCGGCTGGGCCTGGGAAGACCGCGCCGCCGTCATCCTGCGCGCCGCGGAGCTGCTCGCCACCACCTGGCGCGCCACCATTAATGCGGCGACCATGCTGGGGCAGGGCAAGACGGTGTTCCAGGCGGAAATCGACGCGGCGTGCGAGCTGATCGACTTCTGGCGCTTCAACGTGCAGTACGCCCAGGAGCTGTACAGCGAGCAGCCGGTGTCATCGCCCGGCATGTGGAACTCGCTCGAGTATCGCAATCTCGAAGGCTTCGTCTATGCGGTGTCGCCGTTCAACTTCACGGCGATTGGCGGCAACCTGTCGTCGGCGCCCGCGCTGATGGGCAACACCGTCATCTGGAAGCCGGCGTCGAGCGCGATGCTGAGCGCCTATTACGTGATGAAGGTGATGGAGGAGGCGGGCATGCCGCCCGGCGTCATCAACTTCGTGCCCGGCGACGCGCGCGAGATCACCGACATTCTGCTCGACAGCCCCGAGCTGGCGGGCATTCACTTCACCGGCAGCACGGGCGTGTTCAACGCCATGTGGAAGAAGGTGGGTGAGAACGTCGGCCGCTACAAGACCTACCCGCGCATCGTCGGCGAAACCGGCGGCAAGGACTTCATCGTGGCGCACCCGTCGGCCGACGCGGCGGCGGTGGCGACCGCGATCGTGCGCGGCGGCTACGAGTATCAGGGGCAGAAGTGCTCGGCCGCGAGCCGCGTGTACATCCCGGAGTCGTTGTGGGGCGAGGTGCGGGATCGCGCCGTCGCGATGATGAAGGAAATCAAGATGGGCGACCCTCGTGATTTCCGCAACTTCATGAGCGCGGTCATCGACAAGAAGGCCTTCACGAAGATCGGCGAGTACATCGAGCACGGCAAGGGCAGCGCGAAGGTCATCCAGGGCGGCGGCGTGAAGGGTGACGAAGGCTACTTCATCGAGCCGACGCTGATCGAGACGAAGGATGCCGGCTACAAGCTGCTGTGCGAGGAGATCTTCGGGCCGGTCGTCACGGCGTACGTGTATCCGGACGACAAGTGGAGCGAGACGCTGCGGACGGTGGACACCACGTCGCCGTACGCGCTGACCGGCGCCATCTTCGCGCGCGACCGCGCGGCGGTGCGTGAAGGCATGTCGGCGCTGCGCAACGCCGCCGGCAACTTCTACATCAACGACAAGCCGACCGGCGCGGTGGTGGGGCAGCAGCCCTTCGGCGGCGCGCGCGCGTCGGGCACCAACGACAAAGCCGGCTCGAAGCTGAACCTGATCCGCTGGGCCAGCGCGCGCACGATCAAGGAAACGTTCGTACCGCCGACCGACTACAAGTACCCGTTCATGGCAGAGAAATAGCGTGCCGCAGGCGGAGGTCCGCCTGCCGCATCGCTTCCTTCAGATCCCCCGGCTGCGAGCGGCGCTCGTCCTCGAGCGTCGCTCGCACCGTCTTCATCCACTCCAGCGCGCCCCGAATCCCGCGCCCGTCATACATCGGCCAGCATGCAAACGCATGCGCGGCGACATAGCGTGCCAGAGCTGCCGAGTGCTCGCCGCGGTGTGACCTGGGCGCGGCTTCGCCGTAGCGGTCCGCTGCGGACTCGGGCATGTCGCCAGCGCCGCCGGGGTGCGGGCGAGCCAAAGAGCGGTCTCGCCTGCGATCTTTTAACGGCGTCGCTGACGACACGCCCGAGTCGCGCGACCGCGAGAATTCCTCGCGCAGCGCGTCGTCAAGCGCGCCATCCGCGGGCGTCCATGTGCCGCAGACGCGTTCCGACGCCGTCTCGATGATCTCGAGCGCGCGCGCGATGTCGTGGCGGTGGTCGCTGAGCGTGGCGATCGTGAGCTGCTCCCAGCGCGCGACGGCGTCCCAGTCCATCAGCATGCCGTCACGCAGCAACGGCGGCATGACCTGCGTCGCGTCGAGTCCTTCGACGTGGCGATCGGAATCGGCCGCCACGATCTCGAAGGGCCCGTCCGCAAACAGCAGGCTCGCCGCGGTCGGGCAGAAGGCGGACAGTGTCACTGACGTGCCGAGCGGTGAGAGCGTGGCGACGCGCGGAAACTGCTGGCACGCGTGGGGAAGGGCCTGGTGGCCGCGCGCGCGCTGGATGCTGCAGCTGCCGGCGGCGTGCGCGTCGAAGTGGCGGCAGACGCCGTCTTCGCGCGGCTCAATCCAGCCGGCGGAGCAGCACTTGCCTGAATGGCGGCACGCGTAGTCGCCATGAAAACTCAGAACGCGCACGGCCCTTGATCATAGCAACGCCCGCCGCGTTATCATTCCCGGGCCATGACACATGCCGCGCTGTTCGTCAGCCTGATCCTCAGTTTCACGCCCGCCCCGTCCGCCGACACCTGTGCGCTGCCTGGCCTCTGGCTCGGACAGGATCGCAACACGGACGCCGTCGGCATGTGGCTGGAGTTCGCGCCCGATGGCAGCGTCGTTCGCGCCAACGGCCGCATCGTCGACGGCGACTGGACCCTGAAGGGCGACGTGCTCACGCTCACGTCGCGTCCGTCGGTGAGCCAGCGCGTGACCATCAAGTTCGAGGGCGATCGGGCAACACGCAAGGCCGACGCCGCGGTGATGGAAGTGGCGCGCGAGGAAAGCGGCGGCGGCGGCCGGCGCCGCGGGTCATCGAGCAACGCCGACGCCGCGGCCGGCATTCAGGCGCCGCCTGTCGCCATCGCCTGGCTCGACGAACACGCGCTGACGCGCGTCACGCCGGCCGAACCCAACCAGCCCGCCATTGTCGGCATCTGGGGCTACAAGAACAAGGCTGGCCGCCCGGTCCTCGAGCGCTATTCCGCGCAGCGTAAGTTTGCGGTGCTCGAGCCGCTCGCCGCGCAGCGCGGCACCTTCACCGTCACGGGCAACAAGCTCGCGGTGACGGCCGACGGCGCGACGACGGAAGTGCCCATCGTGTGCGGCCGCGATTCCTTCGAGCTGGAAGTCAACGGCGGCCGCATGAAGTTCGCGAAGTTCCAGTAGCGCGCTTTGGGCTTCCTGCTTCCGGCTTAAGGCTTTTTCGTGTGCCGCTCCGGCCCCGGCTCGCGCTCGAGTCCGCCGCCACCGGCCGATCCAAACCTCGGCAGCGGGATGGATCCCATTTTCGTGTGCGCCGGCTCGTGCGTTTCGAACGGCGCCTGCCGACTCTCAGACTGGCCAGCCAGATAGCGCTCCGGGTCTGCTTCGAATTTCTTCAGGCAGTCGTCCGAACAGAACAGGTAGGTCGTGCCGTTATACGTCGATCTTCCGGCCGCATCTTCAGGCGTGACGGTCATGCCACAAACGGGATCGATCTGCGATGTCATTTGCAATCACCTCGGCTCAGATCGATGCAACGAAGTGACCACCTTGAGGCTGGGTTGGTTGAGTTAGTGCCGGGGGCGGGAATCGAACCCGCAAGGCCACAAGGACCGGGGGATTTTGAGTCCCCTGCGTCTGCCAGTTCCGCCACCCCGGCCAATAACCAATGGAAATTGTAAGTTGGAAATTGGAAATTGGAAATTGCATTGGCTCAATAGCCCAGGCTCAATAGCCCAATGCTATTTCCAATTTCCATTTTCCACTTTCCAATGATCTTGCCCTTAGGCGGGAAGCACCCTGGCGTGCGCCTGGCAGACGTCGCCGATGTCGAAGCCGGCCGTCTCTTTGTAGAAGCTGCCGATCGAGTAGCCGCACAGCAGCATGAACTGGTGGGTGTTGGCGAGGGTGTTCCAGAGCACTTCGAGCCGGATGGCGGCGTCGGCGCGGCCGTCCTTCCAGAGCAGGTCCACCATTTCGCCGTACGCGCGGATGGCAGGGCCGTCGGTGGTGCGGCGCGCGGCGCTGATCAGATCGCCCATGGCGGCCGTGAAGCGGTTCGCGTCGGGCATCGCGCCCGGCTCGTCGTCCATGAACATCGCCAGGGTTTCGCGGCCGTCGAGCAGCCACAAGGCGCCCTTCTCTTCGAAGTAGTCCGGCGGCAGGCCGTCGGTAACCAGCTGCGTCGCGAGCGCGGCCCGGTGCTCAGGCGTCGCAATGATGATCACCGGCTGACTCGCGTTGAGGCCCTCGCGTACAAACCGGCTCAGCGTCCGGAGCAGCGCCGCATCGTCGCGGTAAAACTGCACCGCGTGATCGTGATGGGGTTCGGGCTGCAGATGCCTGGGCTTCATAAAAACGCGTCCTGTCTTTCACGATACCAGCCGCCCGCAGGAATAGCTACCGGGACCGAAGGCGGAAGAGGCCCATGCCTCTATACTGTCCCGATGGGCTTCCTCTTACGGCTTGCCGCCAATACGCTCGCCATCCTCATCGTCGGCTGGATGCTGGAAGGTATCGTCGTCCGCGACGCAGTCACCGGCATTCTGGCGGGCTTGGTGCTGGGTCTGGTGAATGCAGTAGTCAAGCCAATCCTCGTGATCCTGACGCTGCCGCTCACGGTGCTGACGCTCGGCCTCTTTTATTTCATCGTGAACGCCATCTGCCTGGCGATTGCGGCGTGGCTCGTGCCGGGCTTCGAGGTCGACGGCATGCTGACGACGTTCTTCGGCGCCTTGCTCATCAGCCTCTTCGCGTGGATCATCAACGGCCTGCTGGGCTCGACGAGCCCTCGTGGCGCACGGCGCTGATCTTCCACAGGCATCGCAGCACTTCCGCCACGCTCCACGCCTGCGCGATGCATCCGCGCGGGGTGTAGGGCGGCTCGGCATCGAACACCTCACTGATCGAGCCGGCACCGGCGGCCTCGAGGTGCGCGATCAGGCCGTCGAGCAACCCGCGCGCGCGCGCGGTGTCGCCCGGATGGGTCTTGAGCCACGCGTCAACCGCCGGCCCAATCAGCCAGCCCCACACCGTGCCCTGGTGGTACGCGGCGTCGCGCGTGCGCAGGTCCCCGAAATACTGCGGCTTGTAGTCGGGATGTCCCGGCGCGAGCGACCGCAGGCCCACCGGCGTCAGCAGACGCGCTTCGACGACGTCGACGATGGCGCGCCAGCGCGCGGGGGCGAGCACGGGATGCTCGAGCGAGATCGAGAAGAGCTGATTGGGGCGGCAGGCGGGATCGTTGCTGCCCGCGCCGGGACTGACGTCCCGGCTTGCCGCGTCGCCCGCGCCCGGACTGAAGTCCGGGCCTGCCGCGTCGACGACGTCGAACAGGTGGCCCAGGTCGTCGCTCCAGAAGCGCGCGTTGAATGAGGCGTGCGCGCGATCGGCGTGCGCGCGCATCTCGGCGGCGCCGCTCGCAGCGCCGGCGTCGCGCAGCCAGCGTTCCATCAGGCGCAGCGCGTTGTACCAGAGCGCGTTGATCTCCACCGCTTTGCCGCGCCGCGGCGTCACGACCCAGCCGTCGACCTTCGCGTCCATCCACGTCAGCTGATAGCCCTCTTCGCCCTGCACGAGCAGGCCGTCGGCCGGGTCGACATGGATGCCGAAGCGCGTGCCCTGGAGGTGCGCGTTGATGATGCGCCGCAGCGTCGGCATCAGCTCCTCGACGATCGCGGCGTTGCCGGTGTGCGCGACGTAGCGCGAGATGGCGTGGAAGAACCACAGTGTCGCGTCGGCCGTGTGGTACACGCCCTCGGAGTCGCCTTCGGGAAAATAGTTGGGAATCAGGCCGTCGCGTTCCGCGTCAGCGAACGTGCGCAGGATCTCGGCTGCCGCCTGATGGCGTCCCGTCACGAGCGTCAGCCCCTCGAGGCTGATCATGGTGTCGCGGCCCCAGTCGGTGAACCAGTGATAGCCCGCGATGATGGTGCGCGCGTGCTCGCCGCGCTTCTGGAAGGCCAGGCGCGCGACCGGCCGCACCACGAACTGGTCGGCCGCCAGCACGAGCTGCGGCGGTTCGATGCTGTGGCCGCCCGCCTCGGCCGCGCGCTCGATGAGATGGCGGCGCCGGGCGATCTCAGCCTCTTCGGCCGCGTCGGGATCGATCGCGGTCACGACGTCCCACGCGTCGCTCGAGGCCACGACCGCGGCGGAAATCTCCTCGTCGAGCTCCGTCTCGAAATATCCGGGACTCCACAACGCACCGCTGGCTTCATACCCGCGGTGCTGCTCGGTGAGGTACTCGACGTCGCTGATGGCGAGATGGTCCACGGTGAAGTCGCCGCCGCGCGCGTGCAGCAGGAAGCGCAGCGTGGCCACGACGCCGGCTTCGCTCGCGACCTCGAGGCCGCGCTCCCGAATCGTCAGCGTGTAGCCCGTCGTCACCGTCTCGGTAACGGCGAACTCGTGCGGCCGGAAGCCGACGATGGGGCGCAGCGTCAGCGTGACGGGGCCGCCGGCAATCGAGCGGTGGGTCACGATGACGGTGTTCTGATCGTGCGGCATCATGATGCGCCGTTCGATCACGCAGTCGTCGACGCGGTAGCGCCAGCGGGGCAGGCCGTCGACCAGCGAGAAGCTTTCGATGCGATGCTCGTCGAGCGCGACGTTAGCGTGTCCCTTGCGGCCGATGGACGCCAGCAGGCGCGTCAGCAGCAGCGTGCGGCCGAGCGGCGCCGGCAGCGCGGCGATGAGCAGGCCGTGATAGCGGCGGCGTACCGGCCCCGGCACCGTGCCCGATGCGTAGCCGCCGAGGCCGTTGGTAACCAGCCACTCCGCGCCTTCGGAAATCATGCGTCCGCTCCCAGCAGTACGGCCGACTGGCCGGGGATGTCCCATCTGAGCGGCTCGAGCGGAGGCATGCCGGAGCCGCCGTATGCCGGACGCTCGCTGTGCCAGATCACGCGCCAGGGGCCTGCCGCAGGCGGGGCCACGAGCGGCTCGGTGACGCGCGACAGATCGAAGGCCGCGCCGAGCGTGACCGCGAGCACGCGGTCGCCTGCCGCGCCGCGCGCGCGCATGACCAGCGTGTCCGCATCGATCGCGGCGGCGTCGGTCATGCGATCCGCCGCCCCGATCACCGGGTCGGCCGCGCGCAGGCGCATCAGATCGCGAAACAACACGATGCACTCCGTGCGGCCCTCGCGCTCCTGGTCATCGAGCACGCAGCCCTCGAATCCCGCGCGATCGTTCGGGCGGGGCAGGTCGACCTCGGGATCGAGCAGCGAACGGAACTGCGACATGAACTCTCGGCGTCCCGTGTCGACCGCCTCGGCCAGCGCGCCCTGGTGATCCGCAAAGAACGTGAAAGGCTTCGTCGAGCCGAACTCCTGGCCCTGAAACAGCATCGGGATCCACGGGCCGAGCAGCAGCAGCGCGGTCATGGCGCGAAGCGTGCCCGGCGCCGCACGCTGGTGCAGGCGCTGCCCGCGCGCGCTGTTGGCCACCTGATCGTGGTTTTCGAGGCAGCACACGGTGCGGAACGGCGGAAGGTCGAGCGCGGGCCGGCCGCGCGTGTTCTTCTGCCACGGGTAGTGCTGCCCTTGAAACAGGAACCCGTGGCGGATGCAGGCGGCCAGCTCGCGCGCGTCGCCGCGATAGTCGGAGTAGTACGCGAAGCGCGCGCCGGTCAGCGCCACCAGCGCGGCATGATGAAAGTCTTCGTTCCAGATCGCGTCCAGGCCGCTGCCGCCCTCGGTGACCGGGCGCACCAGATCGGCGTGCTGCGGCTCGTGCTCGCCGACGATCAGCAGCGGCCGCGTGCCGGCCGCGTCGCGCGCCTCGCGGGCCAGGGCCGTCACGATGTGCTCGTCCGAGTCGTCGAAGATCTGCTGCACGGCGTCGAGGCGGAACCCGTCGACGCGGAATTCCTCCACCCAGTACCGCGCATTGGCCCGCACGAGCGCCCGCATCGCCTCGCTGCCGGCGTCATCGAAATTCAACGCATCGCCCCACTCGTTGCTGTGGCGTGTGGAACGAAAGGCCGGCGCGAACGCGGGCAGGTAGTTTCCGTCGGGGCCGAAGTGGTTGTACACGACGTCGAGAATGACGCTCAGGCCAAGGCCGTGCGCGGCGTCGACGAACGCGCGGAAGTCGTCGGGCGTGCCGTAGCCGTGAAACGGCGCGAACCACTGCACGCCGTCATAGCCCCAGTTGAACGCGCCGGGAAACTCGGCGACCGGCATCACCTCGAGCGTCGTGAGACCCATCTGCCGGAGCAGCGGCAGCCGCGCGGCCGCGCCCGCCCACGTGCCTTCGCGCGTGAACGTGCCGATGTGCATCTCATAAATGATCTGGCGCTCGACCGGCACGTGCGGCCATCGATCGTGCGCCCACACGTACCGCGCCGGATCGACCAGCTGCGACAACCCGTGCGGGCCGTCCGGCTGAAATCGTGACGCCGGATCCGGCAGCACATCGTCGGCAGTGTCGAGCTTGAAGCCGTACCGTTGCCCTGCCGCCGCCTCGACCTCAGTCTCGAAATACCCGCCGCCTGCGGCCTGCATCGCGACGTCGCGGCCGTCGAGATGCAGCCGCACGGCGTGGGCGGCCGGCGCCCACACGCGCACGTGCGCGGTGCGTTCCCGCACTTCGGCTCCTACGGCATACCGTCGCATGCGCCGCCACGCTGCAACTCATGTTCCGGTCTGGTCCTTGCAGTTCTGCCGTTCCGCCATGTTCCGCGGTCTTCGTCTTCCGGTCTCGCTCTGGCACCTCACGCGCCGCACGGCCTCGGAAGTCATCAACGACGATGTGATGGGGATGGCGGGGCAGCTGGCGTATTTCTTCGTGCTGGCGCTGTTTCCGGCACTGATCTTCTTCGTCTCGCTCGTGGCGTATCTGCCGGGCGACATGGCGAACCAGCTGGTCGTGTCGCTGCGCCCGCTGGTGCCGCCCGCGGTGCTGCAAGTCGTGCAGGATCAGATCACAAAGCTGACAAATGCGGAACCGCAGGGCGTACTCACGTTCGGCCTGCTGTTTGCGCTGTGGAGCAGTTCGGCCGCGCTCGTCGCCATCACGTCGACACTGAACCGCGCCTACGACATCACCGAAGGCCGCCCGTGGTGGAAGGTGCGGCTCGTGGCCATCCTTCTCACGCTGGCGCTGGCCACGGTCGTGATCGTCGCGCTCGGGCTGCTGATCCTCGGCCCGATGCTCGCGGCGCGCATCGGCGGCGCGTTCGGGATAGGTCCGACGTTCGTCACGGTATGGACCCTCGCCCGGTGGCCGGTGATCTTCCTGCTTGTGAGCTTCGGGATTGCGCTGGTCTATTACCACGGCCCGGATGCGGAGCAGGACTGGATCTGGATCACGCCGGGCTCGATTCTGGCGACGCTGCTCTGGATTGCGGCCTCGGTCGGGCTGCAGATGTATCTGAAGATCGCGGGCTCGTTCAACGAAACGTACGGCACGCTCGGCGGCGCCATCGTGCTGCTGCTCTGGCTGTACGTCACGGGCATCGCGATTCTCGTAGGCGGCGAGATGAACGCCGAAATCGAGCACGCGTCGCCGCAGGGCAAGGCGCCCGGGGAAAAAGTGCCGGGCGAAAAGGCCCAGCGACGTCGGCTGTATGCCTTCGCACGAAACGTGCAAGGTCACCCTTCCGAGGTAACCCATGGAAGAGATCAAACCCGTTCCAGCTGAGCCGCGTTCTCCGGATGAGGCGGGCGAAGCAACCCCGGGCGCGTCAGGCGACACCCGCGTCGTCGAAGAGCGTCATCACGCATCCGACTCGTCAGGACTCGCGGTCGACGATGCGGCGCGGGGCGCGAAGCGCCGGCAGCAGTATCGCGACGGCATGACCGAAGTGTCGGAGACCGATTGAGGAGGCCCGTCAGGATGAAAACGGCACGACGCTGGCGGCCGCGGCCGCTCAGGGACCAGGTCATGGTCATTACCGGCGCCTCGAGCGGCATCGGGCGGGCCACGGCGGAGCTCGCGGCGTCGCGCGGCGCCACCGTCGTGATGGCCGCCCGCGATCTCGACGCGCTCGAGCGGGCCGCGAGCGGCATTCGCGCGCGCGGCGGGCGTGCGCTGGCCATCGAGTGCGACGTGTCGCGCAGCGAGCAGATCGAGGCCCTCGCCATGCGCGCGCTCGAGCATTACGGCGGCATCGACACCTGGGTCAACAATGCCGGCCTGTCCATCTTCGGCAGGCTCGACGAGGTGCCGATCGACGATCAGCGCGCGCTGTTCGACGTGAACTTCTGGGGCACCGTCGCCGGCAGCCTTACGGCCGCGCGCGTGATGGCCGAGAACGGCGGCGTCATCATCAACGTCGGCAGCGTCGTGTCCGACCGCGCCGTACCCCTGCAGGGCGCGTACTGCGCCTCGAAGCATGCGGTGAAGGCCTTTACCGACACGCTGCGGATGGAAGTCGACGAGGCCGGCCTGCCGATCGCGATCTCGCTCGTGAAACCCGCGTCCATCGACACGCCGTTCTTCGAGCACGCGCGCAACTATATGGAGGCCGAGCCGAAGGCCGCGCCGCCTGTGTACGCGGCCTCGGAAGTCGCGCGCGCCATCGTCCGGTGCGCGGAGCGGCCCGTGCGCGATCTGCCGGTGGGCGGCGCGTCACGCGCGCTGGGGCTCGGCGGCTATCTCGCGCCGCGCCTCACCGACCTCTACATGGAGAAGACGATGTTCTCGGGGCAGCAGCGACGCGAGCCACGTGCGCGGCCCGAGAGCGGCAACCTGGAGGTGCCGCAGCCGCCGCACCGTGAGGCCGGCGACTATCAGGGGCACGTGATGAAGAGCAGCACGTATACGCGGACCGTGATGTCCGACGCGGCCCGCTTCGCGCCGCTCGTGGCGGCGGGCGTGGCGCTCGCGCTCGCGTCGCGGCCGCTCGAACTGGGTCGGGCCCGCGCGCGCGACGGGCAGTGATTCGCGCGCGCTACTGGATGGCGATGAGGTGGTTGTGCGTCCGGAAGTACCACGTGCCGTCCACCAGCGCCGGTGACGCCAGCACGGGCTCGTTGAGCCGGTTGACGTGCAGCAGCTTGAACTCCCTGCCGGCCGCCAGCACGAACGTCTCACCCAGATCGTTGGTGAAGAACACCTTGCCGTCGACACCCACGGGCGAAGAGGAGAAGCCCTCACGCACCGCGTCGCCGAGACGGCCCTGCCACAACACCGTCCCCGACACGGGCTCATAAGCGGTGACGATGCTGGCCATGTCGTTGATTAGATACAGCACGCCCTCATAGAGCAGCGGCGACGGCACGAAGGGCGAGCCCTTCACCTCTTTCCACACCACGTGCGTCGCGGTGACGTCGCCCGACCCGCCCGGCCGGATCGCGAGCGTCGGCCCCGAGCGCCCCGATGATGCGAACACGAGGCCGTGGCCCACCACCGGCGTGGGGATCACTTCGAACAAGCTGCCGCCCGCGGTCCACAACACCTCGCCGCTGTCGGGATGATAGGCGTACACGCGGCGCATGCTCGAGACGATGATCTCGTCGCGCGTGCCCGCGCGGATCGCGATCGGCGTGCCCCAGCCCACCTGCTCGGTGCGCGGCTTGCGCCAGCGCTCGGCACCCGTCTTCGCATCGAACGCGGCGATGAAGCCGCCGGGCCCGCGCTGATCCTGATAGACGATCACGCGATCCTTGTAGAGCAGCGCGGAACCGGCCGTGCCGTGGTACGCCTCGATCGGTCCCACCTTCGCGTGCCACACCTGCCGGCCGTTGAAGTCCAGCGCCAGCACGCCATGCGAGCCGAGATACGCGTAGACCAGCCGGCCGTCGGTCGTCGGTGTGCTGGACGCGTAGCCGTTCTTCGGCCGCACCTCTTCGATGGGCGCGTCGGGCGCGAACGTTTCCCAGAGTTTTCTGCCGCTCGCGCGATCGAACGCCGCGATGCCGCGCTTCGCCCCGTCCTCGGAGGCGGTGACCAGAAAAATGCGATTGGCCCAGACGATGGGGGAGCCGTTGCCGCTGGCGTCGAGCCGCGTCTTCCACTTCACCTGGTCGGTGTCCGACCAGCGATCGGTGTAGCCCTTGCCCGTGGCGATGCCCTGGCCCGAGGGCCCGCGCCAGCGCGGCCAGTACTTCGCGCCTTCGCCGTCGACGGCAATCATCGCCACGTCGAGCAGGGCCGTTGCCGGAGGAAGCCACGTTACGGGCGACGCGCCGCCAAGAACGAACAGAGCCAGCAGCAGGACGGGAATCCGCATGCGCGCAGTGTACGGCAGGTCGCGCCGCAATGGCGGAGGGCCCAGTGTCAGGCTTCGGAATCTATTTCGCGCTCGGCGGCCAGCCAGTCTTCCATCGAGTGTCCGTCCTGACCGCCGCGGCGTTCGTAGATGGCGTACGCGCGCTGGGCGATGCGTTCGAGACGTGACGGAGGCGAAGACGTGGGGGAGCCTGAGACTGCCGCGGGTGGCGGCGGGGTTTCAATCGCGGTCTGGGGCTGACGTCGTGCACGTGGTGACATGCATTGCTGTGAAGCAAGAAGTAAACCTGCAAGCCGGGGCAGGTGCCGTGCGGACCTGGTCCGTATGCACCACTTTGCAGCACCCGATCCCACTGGAAAGGCCGGGATCCGGCCCGTTTCGTACCAGGGGCGAAAGTCTGTATACCCTGAAATTGCGGGAAAATGGCGATTTTTCGCAGGTTTTGCGTTGCCCCGAGCGTCCACTTTCGATACAATCAGGGGTGCTGCTAGCGGCGTCACTCCTTTCTACTTCGCGCCTTACTCGTTGGGGGCCACGTGACATTTCAGCTCGGTGACAAGGTCATTTACCCGAATCATGGACTTGGGGTCGTTGAACGCATCGAAACCAAGACCATCATGGGCACTACGTGCGGGTTCTATACGCTCCGCATGGTCGCAAACGACACCACGGTGCTCGTACCCGTAGACAACGTCGACAGCGTCGGGCTGCGGCGCGCCATTGAAGACGCGGAAGTCGAGCGTCTCTATGCCAAGCTTGGCGACGGCAAAATCGACAACCATCAGAATTGGAAGGGCCGTTTCAAGGATAATTCCGACAAGATGCGCACCGGCTCGATTCACGACGTCGTCGACGTCCTCAAGAGCCTGACGTTCCTCGCGAAATCCAAGAACCTCTCGTTCCGCGAAAAGCGCATGCTCGATCGCGCGCGGTTTCTCGTGACCTCGGAAATCTCGTCGGTCATCGGCGAGCAGATGCTGATGGTCGAAGAGAAGGTCGACAAGGCGCTCGAGCGCTGCTTCATGACGCGCGCGCGCGCCGTGGCGCGCGCCAAGGCGCCCAAGCCGGCCGCCAAGGCGCAGCCGGCCGCCACGCGCGTCAGCGCACGTCGCACCGCCCGCGCGTCCTAGGACGACAATCGCGAACGAGCCCGCTGGAGTGTTCTGGCGGGCTCGTTCTGTTTAACGAGAAGATCACCAAATCACCAAATCACCAGATTCCCATGCCCTTCCTTGCGGCGGTTCGGTCCGTGCTCACCTACGTGGTGGTGGCGCTCTACATCCTCGTGATTGGTGCGCCGTTCGTCCTGATCTCCATCCTGACGAAGAATCCCACGCTGCTGTATGCCGTCGGCCTGCTCGGCGTGCGGATCGGCCTCGCGTTGTCAGGCATTCGCTGGAAGGCTGCCGGCGCCGACAACATCCAGCGCGATCGGGCGGCGGTCTATGCCATCAATCACAGCAGCAACGTCGAGCCGCCCGTCATCTTCGCCGCGCTGCACGAGTTGATGCCGCGGCTGCGCGTGCTCTACAAGGCGGAGCTGCGCAAACTGCCGGTGCTGGTGCGCGCGTTCGATGTCGCCGGCTTCGTCCCGCTCGAGCGCGGCAACCGCGATCAGAGCCTGCCCGCCATCGACATGGCCGCGCGCGCGCTCGAGGCCGGCAACTCCTTCCTGATCTTTCCCGAGGGCACGCGCAGCCGCACCGGCGAGCTGCTGCCGTTCAAGAAGGGCGGCTTCATCATGGCGCTGCGCGCGCAGGCGCCCATCGTGCCGGTCGCCATCATCGGCGCGCGCGACGCCATGCGCAAAGGCAGCCCCTGGATTTATCCCGTCCGCGTCTCGGTGCGCTTCGGCGCGCCGGTCGAGACGGCGGGGTTGTCTGTCGAAGAGCGCGACCAGGTGGTCCAGCAGGTGCGAGGCCGCATCGCCGCGCTCCTCGCCGAGGGGCCGATCGGCTGACGAGCTCGGCTGCGAGTGGCGCAGGGATTGCGAGAGCTGCCTGCCGGAGGCAGCTCATGATTCGCGCAAAGGAACTGGGAGGACGGGCGGTGGTCGACGTCGACGCCGCCGAGAAGCTGGGCCGGATCGACCGCATCGTGCTCGACCCCGAAAGCCGCCGCGTCGCGGGCTTCGTGATCGCGCGAGGCTCCGGCATCTTCAACAACGACAAGGACATTCTGCTCTCCGCCTCGTGTGTGCATGCCGTCGGCCCCGACGCGGTGACCGTGCGCCGCACCAGCACGTCCGACAGCGACGCCGCCCTCTCGGGGCTGCCGCGCGTGTCCGACATCACCGGCCGCAAGGTCGTGAGCGACACCGGCAAGCTGCTGGGCACGGTGGACGATGTGCTGATCGATGAAAGC
Source organism: Vicinamibacterales bacterium (assembly GCA_036675475.1). Classification (GTDB taxonomy): domain Bacteria; phylum Acidobacteriota; class Vicinamibacteria; order Vicinamibacterales; family SCN-69-37; genus JALYRV01. Next base: position 32,282 of record JAKFEY010000040.1, on the reverse strand, counting down.
GACGGGCGCATCGTCGGCTACGCGCTCGACGAGGGCAGTTTCGACGGCAGTCTGCAGCAGATGTTCAAGGGCGACCGCGCCGAGGGCCGGCGGCACCCGTACCTGCGGGCTGACGCGGACTTGCGGACTGGCGAGAACCTGATTGTCGCGCCCGAAAGCGCGGTAAGCTTCGACTGGGAATCGGCACCCGCCGTGTCGTCACCAGCCGCGCCGGCCGCCTCGTCGCCCTGGGCGACGGCCGCGCCGGTGAGCAGCAACGCGTCAGCGCAGTGGGTGCGCGGCGACGGGGCGCTGCCGCCGCTGGAGAAGCGCGAAAGGTTCTAGCCGCCGCTGGCGCACGTGGAGATCATCGAGACGTACGGCCGTGCCATGGGGTTCGCGTTCGCGGCGGGCCTCAATCTCTATGCGGCCGTCGCCATTCTCGGTCTCGCGGCGCGCTACGGCTGGGTGCAGCTGCCGCCGCAGTTCGACGTCTTCAACCACGACTGGGTCATCGGCGCCGCGCTGGTGATGTACGTCGTCGAGTTCGTGGCGGACAAAGTGCCGTGGGTGGATTCGATGTGGGACTCGGTCCACACGGCCATCCGGCCGATTGGCGGCGCCCTCATCGCCATGACGGCGATTGGCGACGCGTCGCCCGCCATCGAAGGCCTCGCGGCGCTGCTCGGCGGCAGCCTCGCGGCGGGCACGCACCTCACCAAAGCCGGCACGCGCGCTGTGGCCAACACCAGCCCCGAGCCGTTCAGCAACTGGGCGCTCAGCTTCAGCGAAGATCTCTTCGTCGTCGGCCTCGGCTGGCTCGCGCTTCAGTTCCCGGTGGCGGCGCTCATCGTCGTCAGTGTTCTCACCATCGCCATCCTGCTCTTCATCACGCTCATCATCCGATGGGCACGGCGCAGATGGACTGGGAAGGTTAAAGGTCAAAGGGTAGAGGGAACAGGGATCTAAAGGGCGAAGGGCGAAGGGCGAAGGGCGCAGGGCGAAGGGCGCAGGGCGCAGGGAAAGGGCAAAGGCCTGTAACCTGCCCCCTTTGCCTGCGTCCCTTTGCGTCCCCTATGACCTTTTCCCTGTGACCTTTTCCCTTACGTTTACCGTCCGGTCGTGAAGCTGATCCGGGCGGGACGCATGGCGACTCCGTCGGTGGCTTTGATTTCGTTGCCGAAGGCGACGATGACGGTGGTGAAGGGAGCGAGGGGCGCCGCGAAGCGGATCTCGACCGAGCGGTTCGCGGGGCGGTACGTCGTGGTCGCGGCGGGCGCGGGGCCGGGCGCCGTGCCGTCGGGGCGCAGGCCGTAGGCGACGGCCACCTGATTGTCCAGCGACTCGGGATCGATGTCGCGCGAGAACTGCACGCGCAGCACGACGTCGGTGGCCACGTCGCGTTCGCCGTCGAGCGGGGCGCTGAACACGATTTCGGGCGGCGGGCCAGGCGGAAGCGGGGCGGCGCGCTCGGGCTCCGGCTCGGTTTCAGGTTTGGCGAGATCGATGGTCTTGCCCTCCACCCAGACGAGCGGAGGTTCGTGGCGGACCGTGCCCGAGACGCGCACCCATTCGCGCGTGTCGCGGCGCGCTGACGGATCGAGCTCGAAGCCGCGGCCCCGCGGCCGCAGCCCGCTCACCCAGACCGATGCGTCGGCGACGCGCAGGACGTACTCGTGCGGCGACTTGCCCGGCGACACCGGCTGGTCGCCGAACAGATTCTTGCCGCGAAACCGTCCCGACACCGTCACCTGTTTGCCGGCGTAGCGCGCCGGGTCGAGCGCGATGGCGCGCAGGTTGGGCTGCGCCGACGGCTCGTATTTTTCGTAGCGCGCGCCGGTCAACAGGAACAGCTGATCGCGCGGCGGCCAGCGCCCCTCGTTGAGCGCGTCGATGATTTTCTGCGTGTCGATGCTGCCGAGGCGAGGGTCGGTTTGTTCGAGGCGTCCGAGATCGAGCAGCGTGCCGTTGAGCACCACGTCGCCGTCGGTCACCTGCGGCGTGTGCCAGAGCACGGCCACGCGCTCGGTTTCGCCGATCGGCGTCGCAGCCACGCCCGCGGTTTCGGTGACGCGTCCGAGAAACGTCACCTGCGAGCCGTGATAGAAGTGCCCGTACGTGGCCAGCGCGTGCGCCGTCGTGACGTGGCGCGCGGCGGGTTGAGCCGCGGCGGGCGGCGCGAACCACGTTCCCGCCAGGGCAGCAAGCACGAGGGCCAGTCGTTTCACAGATCGATCGTATCAGCCAGACGCGGAACTCCGAACCCCGAACGATATAATTCCCCCCTTGTGAAAGAGCCGGAACAGGTCCCGGAGCTGACCACCAACCGCCTGTCGGTGTATCTCCGCTGTCTGAACTCTCTGGACGCCGCGGGGGTGAAGACCATTTCGTCGAAGGCGCTGGCCGAGCAGTTCCACCTCAACGCGGCCCAGATCCGGAAGGACCTGGCGTACTTCGGCGAGTTCGGCGTGCGCGGGGTCGGCTACACGGTAAAGGAGCTCAAGCGGCATCTGCGCCAGATTCTCGGGCTCGACCGGCGCGTGCGCGTGGCGGTGATCGGCGCCGGCAATCTCGGACTCGCGCTGGCGGACTATCCGGGCTTCAGGCAGGAAGGCTTTTCGATCGTCGCGCTGTTCGACACCGAGCGGAACAAGATCGGGCAGAAGTCGCGGACGGGGGTGCGCATCCTGAACATCGACGATCTGCTCAAGGTGGCGAAGAAGGAAACGATCGACATCGCGGTGGTCGCCGTGCCGGCCGAGGCCGCGCAGGCCGTGGTGAACACGGCCGTGTCGGCCGGCATCAAGGCCATCCTGAATTTTTCGCCAGGCACGCTGCGCACGCCGCCCGACGTGAAACTGAAGCACGTCGATCTCACCGTGTCGCTCGAAAGCCTGTCGTTTTTCCTCGCGCGTGAAGAGCAGCAGCATGACTAAACGGAAACCGGCCCTGTCGCACGTCGATCGCACGGGCCGCGCGACGATGGTGGACGTCTCGGCGAAGGCGCCCACGGCGCGGCAGGCAGTGGCGCGCGGCCACATCGCGCTCAGCGCCGTCGCGCGCGCAGCCATCCGCGACAGGAAACTGAAGAAGGGCGATCCGCTCGGCGTGGCGCGGCTGGCCGGCGTCATGGCCGCCAAGCGCACGTCGGACCTCATTCCGCTGTGCCACCCGCTGCAGCTCACCCACGCCGACGTCGAGCTCGACGCGGTGAAGGACGGCTACGACATCACCGCCACGGTGCGGACGAACGGGCCGACCGGCGTGGAGATGGAAGCGCTCACCGCGGTCGCCGTCGCGGCGCTGACGATCTATGACATGGTCAAGGCCGTCGACCAGCGCATGACGATCGGCAACATTCGCCTGGTCGAGAAGACCGGCGGGAAGTCCGACTTCAAACGGTGACCCGCCCGGAGTCTGGAGCCGGCAGCCTGGAGCCGGCGTTGAACGTCGCCGTCGGCATCTTCTCGACCCCGGTCTGGACGCTCGATGCGAAGTATGCCGACGAGCTTCGCGCGCGTTTCCCAGATGTCCGGTTCACGCAGGCGTTCAATCACGCGGACTTTGCCGGCGCGTGCGAGGACGCCGACGTCGTGTTCGGCTCGATGATGCGCGCCGAAACCTTCGCGCGCGCGCGCCGGCTGAAGTGGATCCACTCGTCGGCCGCCGGCGTGGGCGCCACGCTGTTTCCCGCCCTCGTCGACAGCGACGTCGTCCTCACCAACTCCCGCGGCGTGCAGTCCGACGCTATCGCCGAGCACGTGGTGGCGGTGATGCTCGCCTGGCGGCGGCGCCTCCACATCGCGCTGCGGCGGCAGATCGCCGGCACGTGGGCGCAGGACGAACTCGCGCAGCTCGACGCGCCGCGGCTGCGCGACACGCGCGTGCTGATTGTCGGCGCCGGCTCCATCGGCCAGCGCGCCGCGCAGATGATCGCGGCGCTGGGGATGACGGTTACCGCCATGCGCCGCACCGCGCGCGACGGCGCTCCCGGTGTCGATCAGCTCGCCGCCGAGCTGCCGCGCCACGACATCGTCATCATCACCGCGCCGCACACGCCTGAAACAGACCGCCTCTTCGACGCGACGATGCTGGCGCGCATGAAGCCAGGCTCGCTGCTGATCAATGTCGGACGCGGCCGCATCATCGATGAGCCGGCACTCGTCGATGCGCTGAAACAGGGCAGGCCCGGCGGCGCGGCGCTCGATGTGTTCGAGCGCGAGCCGCTCGCGTCCGACAGCCCGCTGTGGGCGATGGACAACGTCATCGTGACGCCGCACACGTCCGGGTTCGGCCCGGGCTTCTGGGAAGGGCTCGTCGACCTGTTCGCGCGCAACCTCGAGCGGTGGCGGAACGGCGAGCCGCTCGAAAACGTGGTCGACAAGAGGCTGGGGTATTAGAATCCTCGCCACATGAGCGCGCGCCGTCGGGACCTCGAGGGATTGCCATCGACGCTTGCCGGCTTTCCGGAATGGATTGCCGGGCGCCACCCTCAGCCGCTCAGCGTCGGCCGCGTCGTCGACGGCGCCGTCACCGGACTCGGCGGCCGCGAGCTTCGCGATCGCGTGCGCGAGATCGCGCTGGGCCTGAGCGGCCTCGGCCTCACACGCGGCGAGCGGATGGCCATCATCTCGGAGAGCCGTCCCGAGTGGCTGCACGTCGACCTGGCCGCGCAGTCGCTGGGCGTTGTCGACGTTCCGGTTTATCCCACCATCTCCGCGTCGCAAACCGAATACGTCCTGCGCGACTGCAGCGCGCGCGTCGCGGTGGTGTCGTCGCCCGAACTGCTCGCGAAACTGCGGGAAGTCGCCTCGCGGCTGCCGCTGCTGCGCACCGTCGTGATGATGGATGCCGGCTGGACCGCCGAAGCCGGCGATCCCTTTGCGCTGCTCTCGCTCGACGCCGTCGCGGAGCAGGGCAGCCAGCGCATTCGCGGCGGCTGGGGCGTCGTCAAGGAATATAACGACGCCGCGCGCGCGATCGACGCGGGCGATCTCGCCACCATCATCTACACCTCGGGCACGACCGGCGAGCCGAAGGGCGTGATGCTGACGCACCGCAACCTGGTGTCGAACCTGATTGGCGCCGCCGAGGTGCTGCACGTCGGGCACGAGGACACCGCGTTGTCGTTTCTCCCGCTGAGCCATTCATTCGAGCGGGTCGCGTCCTATCTGTACCTCGCGGTCGGCGTCACGATTGTCTTTGCCGAAAGCATGGAGACCGTCGCGCGCGATCTGCAGATCGTGCGGCCGACGGTGATCACGGGCGTGCCCCGCGTGTACGAAAAGCTGTACGCGCGGGTGCTCGAGAAGGGCGCTGCCGCCACCGGCCTGCGCAAGAAACTGTTCGACTGGGCCGTCAAGCTCGCGGTCGAGCGCGGCCGCACGCGGCCGGCGGCCGGCAAACCGCCGGACGAGTTCGAGGGCGTGCGCGAGAAGGTGGCTGACAAGCTCGTGTTCTCGAAAGTCCGTGAGGCCGTCGGCGGCCGCGTGCGCTTCATGGTGTCGGGCAGCGCTGCGCTTCCGGCCCATGTCGGCGAGTTCTTCTACGGCTGCGGCCTCACGGTGATGGAAGGCTACGGACTCACCGAGACGTCGCCGGTGCTCACGGTCACGCCGCACACGGCGGTGCGTTTCGGCGCGGTGGGGAAGGCGATCGACGGGGTGGAGTTGCGCATCGCGGAGGACGGCGAAATCCTCGCGCGCGGTCCCAACATCATGCAGGGCTACTACAACAAGCCGGCCGAGACCGCCGAAGTGCTGAAGGACGGCTGGTTCCATACCGGCGACATCGGCTCGATTGACGCCGACGGCTACCTGCACATCACCGATCGCAAGAAGGATCTGATCGTGACGGCCGGCGGCAAGAAGATCGCGCCGCAGCCGATCGAGGCTCGGCTCAAGGCGCATCCAGTCGTGGCGGAGGCCATCGTGATCGGCGAAGGGCGCAAGTTCGTGGCGGCCCTGTTCGTGCCCAACGGCCCGGCCCTGGCCGCCGCGCTCGGCCTGCCGCCAGATACGCCCGTGCCGTCGCTGCTGCAGCGCCCTGAGGCCCAGGCCCTGTTTCAGGCGGCGCTCGACGATGTGAACCGGGAACTGGGGCAGTTCGAGACGCTGAAGAAATTCGGATTCCTGCCGCGGCCGCTGACGCAGGCCGACAACGAGCTGACGCCCACGCTGAAAGTGCGCCGCAAAGTCGTCGAGGCCCAGTACAAGGACGTTATAGAGGCGCTCTATTCGGCCGGCGGGGGTTCGATGTGAATGATCACATCGGCCAGCGCAGGATATTTCTCGAGTAAGAGGTCCTTCACCACATGCGACAGCGCGTGCGCGTCTTCGAGCCGCATGTCGCGCGCCGCCCACACGTGCAAATCCAGGAACGCGTGATCCGCTGATCCGCGCGTGCGGATGTGATGGCAGCCGAGCACGCCCGGCACGCTCATCACGACCTCTTCGACGTCGCGCTCGCTGAGCACGGTGGCGTCCGACAGCACCAGCGACACTTCGCGCGCGATCAGCCATCCACTCCAGCCGATGAAGCCGGCCACCACCAGCGCGGCAAGCGCGTCGAGCACCGGGTAGCCCAGCTTCACGCCGATCAGCGCCGCGATCACCGACAACGACGTGAGCACATCGCTGCGCGTGTGGTACGAGTCGGCAAGCAGCAACTCGCTTCTGAACCGGCGGGCCGCGGCTGACTCGTACGCCACCACGCCGAGGTTGACCACGAGCGTCCCGCCCATGATCACGAAGCTGGCCGTCGTGATCTCCGGCGCGCCGCCGCTTTGAAGCCGCCCGATGGCGGTGCGCAGCACTTCGACGAGCACGAGCAGCAGGAAGAAGAAGATGCCGGCCGAGGCCAGCGTCTCGAACTTGCGATGGCCGTACGGGTGATTGGCGTCGGGCGGTTGCCGCGCGGCGCGAATGCCGACCAGCGCCACGACGTTCGAGGCCGAATCGGTGAGGGAGTGGAACCCGTCGGAGATGATGCTGACCGCGCCGGTGGCGTAGCCGAAGATCAGCTTCGCCGCGGCCACCAGAACGTTGAGGACGAGAACGCGGAGGAGGACACCGGAGACGGCGGCATACCGGCCGGTGTCTTGCGCCGTCACAAACCGGCTCAGAACACGCGCGCCGTGCTCAGCGGCCACCAGCGCAGCTGCACCTTGCCGATGATGTATTTCTTGGGCACGTAGTTCCAGTGGCGGCTGTCGAGGCTGTTGTTGCGATGGTCGCCCATCACGAAGTAATAGCCCTCGGGCACGGTGTGCGGGCCCCAGTCGTCGTGGCTGCGATACTCCGGCGGAATGTGCGCGTCGTCGACCAGCACGTCGTTGACGTAGACCTGGCCGTCGGTGATGCGCACTTCCTCGAACTCGGCGGCGATCACGCGCTTGACGAACGACTTCTCGGGGTTCACCGGGTAGTACAGCATCACGATGTCGCCCACCTGCGGATCGTGCAGGCGGTAGGCGAGCTTGTTGACGATCAGGCGGTCCTGATCCTCGAGCGTGGGCGCCATGCTCTGCCCTTCGACACGCGCCACCTGGAAGCCGAACGTCACGATCAGCGTGGCATAGACCAGCGCCGACACGAGCGTCTTGAACCAGGTGACGAACTCCTCGCCCATGCGGGCGAGCGCCGCCGAGCGGCGGTCGATCTTGAGGCGCGCGAAGTCTTCGCCCCTCGTCACGGGCGCCGCGACGTTTTCGGCGGGCGGCAGCGCGTGCGACCCGTCAGCCGGCGGCAGCGCATGCGACGCGTCGGCGGGCGGCAGCGCGTGGCCCGCGTCGGCCATCGACAGCCGCATGGCCTCGAGCGAGCCGGGCCGCGGATACACCTCGGCCTCGGGCGCCGCGGCCGGCGTGCCTACAGTCCCAGATGGTCCCGAAGCCGGCGCGTCTGGGCCCGGCTGACCGGTATTTCGGTCGCCTTCGGGTCTTTCATCTTGAGGATGTAATTCCTGCTGAACCAGGGGACTATCTCCTTGATCTTCGTGATGTTGACCAGGTGCGACCGGTGCACCCGCCAGAACACCGACGGGTCGAGCCGCGCCGACAACTCGTCGAGCGTCCGATAGTTGGACGTTCCCGACGCCGTATTAGTTACCACGACGATGGCATCGTCAACCATCGACGCGTGGACGATCTCGTCGGCCGAGACGAGCAGGAAGCGCTCGCCGGCCTTGATCGCCACCTGATCGCGCCGCCCGCCCTTCGGCGCCTCGGACACGGCGCGCAGCACGCGCTCGAGCTCTTCGCGCCCGATGGCGGCCTTCGCGCGCTGGTCGGTGTCCACCTTCTGGCGCACCCGCTCCAGCGTCGTCTCGAGCCGCTGCGCGTCGACCGGCTTCAACAGATAGTCGACCGCGTGCACCTTGAACGCGTCGAGCGCGTACTGATCGTACGCCGTCACGAACACGAGGTTGGGCAGCAGCGACGCGTCGAGCAGCCGGTGCGCCACCTCGAAGCCGTTCAGGCCCGGCATCTGGACGTCGAGCAGCAGCAGGTCGGGCAGATGCTCGCCCACCAGCCGCAGGCCGTCCACGCCGTTGCTGGCCTGGCCCACGATTTCCACGCCCCCGGTGCGCGCGAGCAGGAAGCACAGCTCCTCGCGCGCCAGCTGTTCGTCGTCGACAACCACCGTGCGCAGCGTCATGACGTCAGACCGGATGGGGCGCCGGCACGCTCAGCTCGGGAATTTCGACGCGCGCGCACGTGCCCTGGCCGGGCATGCTCTCCAGCTTGAGCTGGTAATTCGCGCCATAAATCACGCGAAGGCGCTCGTCGACGTTGCGCAGCCCGATGCCCGTGCCGTTTCGCGGGTCGAGCTGCCTGGACGCCATGCCCACCCCATTATCCACGACCTCGATGGTGACGTGCCCGTCGGTCCGGATGCTGCGGATCGTGATGCGGCCCTCGCCGAGCTTCTTGGCCAGCCCGTGCTTGATGGAGTTTTCGACCAGCGGCTGCAGCAGCATGCTGGGCACGATGATGTCGAGCGTGTCGGGGCCGATCTCCTTCTCGACGCGCAGCGAGGGCCCGAACCGGACGGTCTCGATGTCCAGGTACTCGTCCACGGCCTCCAGCTCTTCGCGGAGCGTCACGAAGTGCTCCTGGGCCCGCAGCAGCCGGCGGAGCAGCGCCGACAGCTTCACGATGAGCATGCGCGCGGTTTCGGGCTCCGACCTGATGAGCGACGTGATGGACGTCAGCGTGTTGAACAGGAAGTGCGGGTTGATCTGGCTGGCGAGCGCCTCGACGCGGGCCGCCATCAGCAGTTTCTCCTGCTCCTGCAGGCGGTGCTCGATGCGAGCCGTGTTCCAGATTTTGATTGGGATGACGACGCACAGCACGGCCGAGAGCAGCACGAGCAGCCACAGCCACCAGCTGGATGGCGGCAGGTGGAAGAGCCGATGGACGCCGAAGCGCTGACCGAGCGCCTGCCGCAGTACTTCGAGCCCCACGGGTGCCGTCAGCAGGGCGATCTGCCAGTCCACATTGAAGCGGCGGATGAACTGCCACGCGCTGCGGTGAAGCGTCGTGAAGAACAGCGGCGACACGCCCCAGATGGCCGGCTTCGGGCAGATCTCGCGCAGGCCGCCGCCGGCAAACCCGCACCCGACGGCGAAGGGCAGGGCGATCCATTCGCCCGCCGCCAGCGCCGGCAATCCCACCATGGCGCCGACGATGGCGCCGGCGTAGGGACCGGCAATGAGTCCGGCCAGATACGGCCCCGACAGGGAAATGTCGGCGGCGCTGAACTTGAGCAGCAGCCGCGAGACCACGCCGGCCATGAGCGGCAGGCCGAAGGCGACGGCAAACGTCAGACGCTCGGGCCAGTCGCGCCGCTCGGTGAGCAGGATGCGCCGGAAAAACCGGAACCTGGCCAGCATCGTGGCCAGGATGGCCACGACGGCGACCTTGAAGATGAGGGTCGCCAGCAGGAACTGCTCGACCGAAAGGGCGACCTCCTGGCGCATGGTCGGTCGATTGTAAGGCAACCCTTCAATGCTGCCCGCGGCAAGCCGCCCGGATAGAATGCGCCAGCGTTATGCCGGCCCTCCCGTCTGCGGGTTGCGTCCTTCGCTCTGTGTGGTTAGCTGCCCTGGCCGGAGGCCTCGCAGTCGGCGGGCTCGGCCCTGTCCAGGGAGTCGCGCAGGATCAGACGCGTCCGACGTTTCGGACAAATGCGACCGTGGTGACACTCACGGCGGTCGTCACGGATCGCGAAGGTAAACCAGTCAGGGGCCTTGGCGCCGCTGATTTCGAGTTGTTCGATGAGGGCCGGCGGTCGAGTTGTTCAACAAGGGCGAGCGCTTAGGCATTCCCATCTATACGATCGATCCGTATGGCCTGTACCCTGAAGCCACCACTCGAACGGAGCTGTTGAAAACCGCCTCAGTTGCCACCGGTGGAACCCGTTACGTCAATCGCGCATTTATCGTCGACGCCGCACATGAGCTGATGACGAGCACCCAGCATTTCTATGTCCTCGGATTTGCGCCTGATCCTTTCAAGCCGGACGGCAAGTTCCGCGACATACGGCTGCTCGTAGCCGGCCGGCCTGAGCTGCGAGTCCGCACGCGGGAGGGATATATCGCGAAGGCCCCCTCGCCGCAGCGCGCGGATCCAGCAGATGGCCTGAGAGCCGACCTCGCGGCCGGCAAGCCGCTCGATCAGCTCGCGCTGCGGGCGTTCGTCGTGCCCGTTGCCCCGGCCCCATCCGGCCGTACGAGTGTGTTGCTCACGACCTCCGTGGAGTACCCGCCGGGCGATACTCGGGACGACGTCTTGACGCTGCTCGTACTGGCCTTTGATCCGGACGCGCGCGTCCTGGCTTCGAGGCAGCGAAAAGTTCGCGTGCCTGCCTCTGCTTTGCGCAGTGAAGCTCGAACGATCACGATCAACGAACGCTTCGATCTGCCGCAGGGGCCTGTCGTGCTGAGGATCGGGGCGACGAGCGCGGTGGCAAGAGTGTCCGGCACGCTGAGTCTGTCGGCTGATGTGCCGCGCTACCAGGACAGGAGTCCGGCGCTGTCTCCGCTCGTGCTGGGGCTCGAGAGCCCGCAGGGGCCGTTGTCTGCAGACGCCGTCCTTCTCCGTGATATCCGGCGGCATGGTGATCAGGCCAATCCCCGCGATGACCACGGCAGCCCCTGCGGGGCAGACCGGCACCGACTTTTCGGCCTTGATTCCGCTGGACGGTCTCCCTCCGGGCACGTACGCGATATCCCTGGCGGTTCTGACGGCCAATGGCAAGGCCATTACTCAGGCGGTTCGAATCGATATCGAGGAACGGCGGTTCGAGGCGTGCAGCCCGGAACGGAAGGGCTGACGGGAGAGGGTGACGCCTGATATGATCGGTTTCGAATGATTCGCCCGCTGATTGTTGGCTTCTGGACCACCTTCAAGCACATGTTCCGGAAGTCGAACACGCTCGACTATCCGAACGAAAAGATGCCCATGTTTCCCAAGTACCGCGGGAAGCAGGTGCTGATGCGCGACGAAGACGGGCTCGAGAAGTGCGTGGCCTGCGGCCTGTGCGCCGTGGCCTGCCCGGCCGACGCCATTTACCTCGAGCCGGCGGAAAACGACGGCACGGTGGCGGCCGGTCCGCGCTACGCGAAGATTTACCAGATTCACAAGACGCGCTGCATCTTCTGCGGGTACTGCGAAGAGGCCTGCCCGGTGTCGGCCATCTTCATGGGCAAGGACTACGAGCTCTCGGTCTACAGCAAGGACGACTTCGTGTGGGACAAGGCCGACCTGCTGATTCCTGGACCCGTCACACCCGCGCCGCGCGCCTAGGCGCGGCTTGATTTGAAACCTTTCCTCGAAGCGCTCGACGAGCGCGTGCTCGTGTGCGACGGCGCGATGGGGACGATGCTCTATCAGAAGGGCGTCTTTCTCAACCGCTCGTTCGACGAGTTGAACCTCGCGCAGCCCGACATGGTGACGGAAGTGCACCAGGCGTACGTGCGCGCGGGCGCCGACGTCATCGAGACCAACACCTTCGGCGCCAACAGCGTCAAGCTCGCGCATTTCGGGATTGCGGGATCGACGCGCGAGATGAACATCCAGGGCGCGCGCATCGCGCGGCACGCGGCGCGCGAGTACGCGTATGTGGCCGGATCGATCGGGCCGCTGGGCGTGCGCGTGGAGCCGTGGGGACGCATGGGCGTCGACGAGGCCGAGGCCGTGTTCCGCGAGCAGGCCGCGGCGCTCGAGGAGGGCGGCGTCGATCTGTTCGTGCTCGAGACGTTCCGCGATCTGAATGAAGTGCAGGCCGCCATTCGGGCCGTGCGGAGCGTCAGCGCGAAGCCCATCGTGGCGCAGGTCACCACCGAAGAAGACGGCAACACGCTCGACGGCACCCCGCCCGAAACCTTCGCGCCCGCGCTCGAGAAGGCCGGGGCCAGTGTGATTGGGCTGAACTGCAGCGTCGGCCCGGCCGCGATGCTCGAGACGCTCGAGCGGATGTCGCGGCTCACGCCGCTGCGGCTGTCGGCGCAGCCCAACGCCGGGCGTCCGCGCGACGTCGAGGGGCGCAACATCTATCTGAGCTCGCCCGAATACATGGCGTCGTACGCGCGGCGCTTCGTCAACAACGGCGTGAAGCTGGTGGGCGGATGCTGCGGCACGACGCCGGAGCACATCCGTCACATCCGGAAAGCCGTCGAGGCGCTGCCGGCGGGCCGCGAAGGCGCCGGCGCGGGCGCACGGCGGCCGCTCCGCGCGCGCGATTATGCGGCGGTGCGATCGGCCGGCGCGGCTGCCGCGCAGACATCGCCGTCGCCGGCGATTCCGACGCGCGAGAAGTCCGCGCTTGCCGCGGCCTTCGCGGATCGGCGCTTCGTGATCGCGGCCGAGCTGATGCCGCCGCGCGCGCACGAAACCGAGGAGTTCGTGGCCACGGCGCAGGCGCTGCGCGAGCGCGGCGTCGATCTGATTTCGGTGCCCGACTATCACGCCGGCGGCGCGCGCATGAGCGCACTGCTCGCGGCGGCGCTCGTCCAGCAGCGCGCCGGCGCGGAAGCGCTGCTGCACTACACCTGCCGCGATCGCAACCTGATTGGCATGCAGGCCGACCTGCTCGGCGCGCACGCGCTCGGCTTGCGCAACGTGCTGCTCGTCACCGGCGAGCCGGCGCGCGCGGGCGACTATGCCGACGCCACGTCGGTGTTCGACGTCGACTCGATCGGCCTCACGAACATGGTCACGCGGCTCAATCACGGCCTCGACGTCGGCGGCCAGAGCATCGGGCGGCCCACCGCGTTTCATGCCGGCGTCGCGTTCAACCCGTTCGCGGCGAGTCCCGATCAGGAAGTGCGCCGCTTCGGCTTCAAGCGCGAGGCCGGGGCCGAGTTCGTGGTGCTGCCGCCGGTGTTCGATCCCGCCGGTCTCGACGCGTCGATGCCTGAACTGGCCGCGGCCGGCCGTCCACTTCTGGCCGGGCTGCACGTATTAGCCGATACCCGGGAGGCGGAGTTTCTTGCAAACGAAGTCCCCGGCGTCCGCATCCCCGACGCCATCGTCGTCCGCATGCGGACGGCGGAGGCGGAGGGCCGCGCCGCTGAAGAAGGGCTGCAGATCGCCGTCGAGCTGGCCGCCGCGGTGGCGGGACGCGTGGCCGGCGTGATTTTGAGCGGGGCAGGGCTGGCCGATGCCGCCGACGCCATCCGCGGCAAAGTGCTGTAAAGTGGAGAACGCATGTCGAGTGTGAAGCCGAACGGGCGCAATGGTTGGGGCCGATCCCCGGCCGGCGACCTGGCGAGCCGCGAGTTGTCGGTGGCCGCCGTCGAAAATCAGTTCGTCGAATCCACTTACGACAAGCTGGCGAAGGGGTACGACTGGTTTTTCGGCCCGACGCTGCACCCCGGCCGGCTGACCGCCATTCAGCGGATGGGCATTCAGCCCGGCGATCGCATCCTGGAAGTCGGCGTCGGCACCGGCATCAATCTCGGCCTCTATCCGAAAGACTGCGAAGTCACCGGCATCGACTTCTCGGAGCAGATGCTCGAGAAGGCCCGCGAGCGCGTGGCGCGCAAGAACGTGCAGAACGCGCGCCTGCTGCAGATGGACGCCGCGGACCTCAAATTCGCCGACGACTCGTTCGACATCGTCTACGCGCCGTACGTGATCAGCGTCGTGCCCGATCCGGTGACGGTCGCGCGCGAGATGCGCCGCGTCTGCCGCCCCGGCGGCCGCGTCATCATCCTCAATCACTTCCTGAGCCCCAATCCGATCATGTCGCGCATCGAGCGGCTGATCTCGCCGCTGACGATCCACGCGGGCTTCCGGTCGGATCTCGATCTGCCGGCGTTCCTCGCGCAGGCGGAACTCGAGCCGGTGTCGATCGAGCGGGTCAACATCCCCCGCTGGTGGTCGCTCGTGACCGCCATCAAAGACGAGCACAAGCCGGCCGCAGCCCGCTAGAGGTCTGGTCCGTCGAGTCTGGCCAGCAGACTCTCTGTTTGTTTCTCCAGGTGCTGCTCCCACTCGAAGCCGTTGTGCGCGCGGCAGCGCATTTCAATGTGCACATCGTCCTTCATCGCGTTTCCACACGGCCCGCTTCACAGACGCGGGAACGTGACGCCCCTTAGCATCTACTGATTCCCGGGCCGTCCGCGGCCTCGCCACCGCCGCCGCTTTCTTTTTCAGCAGCTCCGCATACAGCACGTCCAGGGCCCGTTCAACGATGACTGCCGGATCTCCGCTCGGCAATCGATGACGCATCAGGTCCTGAATCTGCCGCAGGCGGTCATGCGCGCTCGCGCTGATCGTCACCTGCAGCTTGTAATGCGCCCCCGAGAGCGGTGCGAGGACGGCGCGCCTGGAACTCGGCGTGGCCGGCGGCGAAGGGGGATCCGGCGCCGGCTCGAGGGCCAGGTGCGACGTGGGTTGCACGATCGCAACGGCTTCCGCCTTCCGGCCCACGTCGGGTAACTTGCGAATCACCGATGGCACCGGAGGTTTCGGATTCCTGACCGCGAGGAGCGCTTCCACCTCGCGCTTCGATTTGCCGGTGACCTCCGCCAGAAGGCCGTCTGCAGTGTCCGCCACGAGTCTCGAAGACACCAGGCACGCCGTCGCCACGGACAGCCGTCCGTCCCGGACCATATCCAGCAGCACTGGAAATCTCCGCGACGCGCGAGCGACTTCAATGCGCGTGTACGCCGCTCCATCGGTGAGATGCAGCACATCGCGGCAGTAGGCGTGGAGTGAGTTGAAACCAAGACCGAGATACAGCCGCCGCCGATCGAACTCTTCGAGCCCGGCGAGAAGTTCGGCGGTTGACGACCGCTCTCGTTGCGCAAGCCGCGTGAGCGCGGCCATCAGATCAACGTCCGACATCGATTGGTACGAGGGTGCATCTGTCATGCACCTTTATCTCATCGTCTTTTTCGAAGGCGTGGCGTGACGGCAGAGCAGCGATCTCTGCGACTAATGCGCGCAGATACTCCGGTGGCCGGAAACGAGCCGCAGCGGATCTGCAGGCCTGCCAGAGGGGCATGCAACGACGAGGCGCGGATCGAAAGGAACGCTGCTCGCAAATCGTGTCAAGCAGTAAATCACTTTACAGCTGCAGAAACTGCGAACCGGTTTTCAACAGGCTGTGGAAACTCGCCCCGGGGAGAGTTTCCACAGGTTGGCACGAATTTCGGGCGCAGATTCTGCAACCGCGCCGGCACGCGGCGGGCTGGATCGGCCGACGAGCAGCAGCTACGCGCTCGACCGCGCGTGGTGCATCGCACCCGCCGTCAGGCGACCCCATTCGCTGCGCTAGCTAGCCCGCCATCTCCATGATTCGCGCGACCGCGATCTCTGCGCCGTCTGTGCGCGCTCGTGGTGGCGCGGGCTGTGGGAGGGCGGTGTCGAGCGCATGGCGCCAGCGGCCGGCCTGCAGATCGTCCTGCGAGATGAAGGCGCAGCGCAGGTACGACGGCATGTCGCGCACGAAGATGTCGTACTCCGGAAAGCGGCCGCGTGAGGTGTAGACGAGCGCGGTGTCGTTGGCGACGCACTCCGACACGATGCCGTAGCCAGGCTTGGTCAACACCACGTCGACGGCCCCCACCAGATCTTCGTAGCGGAAGCCCTGTTCGTAGAGCCGATCCTCGTGAATGTGCGTGAGGCCGGATGGTTCGGCCGTGCTCGACGCGCCCTCCTGCATCGTGCGGTCGGAGACGACGACGCTCCAGGCGGGCAGGCAGTCGGGCGGCGCGGCGGCGAGCTGCGAGACGCCGTATGCGCCGAATGACGCGAGCACCGCCGGCTTGTCGAGCGGAATGCCCAGCGCGCGGCGTACATCGTCGCGGGCGTGCACGGCGTGGCGGGCGATGAAGGGAATGTCCTCGATGACCGGAAAGGTCTCGAAGCCGCCGTGCAGCGGCAGCCGCAGCAACCGCGTGGCCTTGCGGCACGCCACGCGAATGGTGCTGATGACCATGCCCGCGTGCGCGGCATGCTCGGGATAGCCCTCGTAGATCCAGTCCCACGAAAAGTTGCCGATGCCGAGCGACGGAATCTTCGCGCGGTGCGCCGCTTCGAACGCGAGCGGCGCAATGTCGGACACCACCATGCGCGCCTTCAGCGCGCGCAGCAGGTCGGCTTCCTCGCGCGCGCGCGTCTCGAACGACGCGTAGAAGTCGCGCGCGGCCTGGAAGGTCGCGTCCTCGTCGAGATGCAGGCTGTCGACCTGCACGATGCCGGTGTCGACCACCGCGGGCATGCGCTCGGCCGGCACGCGCAGCGTGCGATCGAGCAGCCACGGATCGGCCGCCGTGCGCAGTACGATGGTGCTGGCGCTGCCCGACGCGCGCAGCACCGGCTCGAGCTGGTTGATGACTTCCACTTCGCGGGTCACGTGGCCGAAGCCGTGCCCCGAGATGTAGAAGACGATGGCGCTCACTGCGCGGAGGGGGAGGCGGCGCGTTCGTCCGGCGCCGAGCCGTCGGCATCGGGCGGCGGCGCGGTGGCGTCGGCCACGGCCTTGTCGATCACCTCGGGCAGCGCGATGGCCAGCACCTCCTCGAGCGTCTTCACCGGCATGAACGTGAGGCCCTTCTTGACGTCGGGCGGCAGGTCCTCGACGTCCATCATGTTCTGATCGGGCAGGATGAACGTGGTGATCCCCATGCGGCGCGCGGCCAGCGACTTTTCGCGCACGCCGCCGATCGGCAGCACGAGGCCCGACAGCGTGATCTCGCCGGTCATGGCCACATCGGCGCGCACTTTCTGATTGCGCAGCGCCGACACGATGGCCGTGGCCATGGTGATGCCGGCCGAGGGACCGTCCTTCGGGATGGCGCCGGCCGGCACGTGCACGTGGATGTCGTACTGGCTCATGAACGCCGGATCGATGCCGAGCGCCTGCGCCTGCTGGCGGATGTGGCTCACCGCCGCGCGCGCCGACTCCTGCATGACGTTGCCGAGCTGTCCGGTGAGCGTCAGATTGCCCTTGCCGCCAGGCAGCACGAGCGCCTCGATGAAGAGCACGTCGCCGCCGCTTTCGGTCCACGCCACGCCGGTGACCACGCCGGGCCGCGACAGGCGGAAGCTGCCGTCGGGCCGGAAGCGGGGCAGGCCGAGATATTCGCGCACGTCTTCCGCATCGATCTGCTTCTGCGGGATCGGCTCGTCCTTCACGGTGGCCACGGCGACCTTCGCGGCCACCTTGCGCGCGATGGTGCCGATCTGCCGCTCGAGGCTGCGCACGCCCGCCTCGCGCGTGTAATCGGTGATGACGTGCCGCAGCGCCGGCTCGGTGATCTGCAGATGCTCCTTCGCCAGGCCGTGCTCCGACTCCTGCCGCGGAATCAGATACATGCGGGCGATATGCACCTTGTCTTCCTCGGTGTAGCCGCCGAGGTAGATGATCTCCATGCGATCGAGCAGCGCGCCGTGAATGGAGCCGAGTGAGTTGGCCGTCGCGATGAAGAGCACGCGCGACAGATCGAGCGGCACCTCCAGGTAGTGATCGCGGAAGGTGTGGTTCTGCGCCGGATCGAGCACCTCGAGCAGCGCCGCCGCCGGGTCGCCCTGAAAGCCGGCCGACATCTTGTCGATCTCGTCGAGCATGAACACCGGGTTGATCGAGCCGGCCTGCTTCAGCGCCTGCACGATGCGGCCGGGCATCGACCCGATGTAGGTGCGCCGGTGCCCGCGGATTTCCGCCTCGTCGCGCACGCCGCCAAGCGAGATGCGCACGAACTTGCGGTTCATCGCGCGCGCGATGGACTGGCCGAGCGACGTCTTGCCGACGCCGGGCGGGCCGACGAAGCAGAGGATCGGCCCCTTCATGTCGCCCTTCAGCTTGCGGACGGCGAGATATTCGACGATGCGCTCTTTGACTTTGTCGAGGTCGTAGTGATCCTCGTCGAGCACCTTGCGCGCCTCGATCGGGTCGAGGCGATCCTCGGTGGACGTCGACCAGGGCAGCTCCATCACCCAGTCGAGATAGGTGCGCAGCATCTGGTATTCGGGCGACGCCGACGTCATTTTCTCGAGCCGGCGCAGCTCGCGATCGATCGTCTCGGACACGCGCTCGGGCAGATTGAGTGTCGCGGCGCGCTCGCGCAGCGATTCAATTTCCGTGTCGCCTTCGCCGAGCTCGGCCTGGATGGCCTTCAGCTGCTGGCGCAGCATGTACTGCCGCTGCGCGTCGGTCATTTCCTGCTGCGCCTGCGACTCGATCTTTCCCTTCAGCTCGAGAATCTCGATCTCACGCGCGAGCGCCGTGTTGACCGCATTGAGCTTGACCGACAGCGACTCTTCCTCGAGCAGCAGCTGCTTGTCTTCGGCCTTCATGTCGAGGAGGCTGGCCACCAGGTACGCGATGCGCAGCGGATCCTCGAGGCTGGCCACGAGCGTGCGCACGTCGGGCGAGAGGCCGGTCGCGAGCGACAGCGCGCGATCGACGAGCTCCTGCATGCGCCGCACGTGCGCGTCGGTTTCAATCGTGCGCTGGTACGGCTCGGGCAGCGGCTTGATCAACGCGCGCGTGAGGTTGTCGGCCTGCGAGATGAACTCCGCGCGCACGCGCGCAACGCCTTCGACCAGAATGCGCAGGCCGTTCGGGCCCTTCGACATCTGCCGCACGATGGCGGCCGTGCCCACCCGGTGCAGATCGTCGGGTGACGGCTCGTCGACGTCGTTCTTCTGCAGCAGCAGCAGCACGAGCCGGTCGCCCGACAGCGACCGGTTGACCGCCTCGACCGACATCAGGCGGCTCACCGACAGCGGCGCCGCGGTCAGCGGCAGCACCACGGCATTGCGGAGGGGAACGACAGGCAGCTCGGACGGCAGAGCCGGCAGCGGATCGCGGTCGGTTTCAGCAGCGGACATTGGGATCAGTGTAATGGAAGGTTGCTGGTTGTTGGTTGCTGGTTGCTGGCGTGTCCAGCTACCAGATCCCCGGCACCATCTTTCTCCTCACCTTCCTCGCGTATTCCGCATATGCCGGCCCGAAAGTCTCGTGCAGGCTGCGCTCTTCATAGATGGTCGCGATGACCAGGTAGGCGGTGCTGACGAGGGCGAACGTGAGGTGCGACGAGGTCATCACCGGCGCCGGCCACACGATCAGCAGCCAGCCCAGGTAGATCGGGTGGCGGACGATGCCGTACGGGCCGGTGTGCTGCAGCGACGCCGTGGCGTGCTCGACGCCGGACGCGGGCAGCGGCGCGTCGATCTGGCGGATGCCGGCAAGCGCGAGGCCGTCGAGCGCCTGCGCGGCCCAGAGCGTGAACACGATGCCGGCCGCCTGCAGCGCGCGCAGCGCCGCGCGCGCGCTGCCGTCCGCATGCCACAGCGGCTCACCGGCGGGCTGCCACAGCAGACACACCGCGCCGAAGCTCACGCTCGCAATCCACACATAGATGCTGCGCTCGAGCCGCGGCGACACCGTGCGCGCCATCCACGCGCGCAGCGGCGTGCGCGCGAAGATCGAGTGGTGCAGCGCGAAAATCGAAAATAGCGCGACGTTGAACGTAAGCGCGCGCCACGGCTCGCCATCCGCAAGCCGCCGCTCGAGCTCGAACAGATAGAACCAGAGGAAGCAGCCGATCGAGGCGGCAAACAGCAGGCCGCCGGCGATCGAGAAGGCGCGGGCGATCACAGGCGCATATTATAGGAAGGATGACACGCGGCGATTCCGACAGGGTCGTGATCTCGGGCATCGGCGCTGTGTCGCCGTTCGGCACCGGGCGCGAGCGGTTTTGGTCGGCCATCCGCAACGGCGAAAGCGGCGTGCGCGCGATCACCGCGTTCGACGCCTCGCGCTACGCGTGCCGCGTCGCCGCGCCGGTGCCCGACGATGACGACGCGGCCGCCGAGATCAGCGCGGAGGCCGCCGAAGCGATGACGCGCGCGGAAGAAGGCGCCGGCCGCGCCGACCCGCGCCGCTACTCGAAGGTCTCGCGCATCGCCGTGCGCGCCGCGCGCGAAGCCTGGGCCGACGCCGGCCTCAACGGCCTCGACCGCACCGCCGGCGTCATCGTCGGCAGCGGCGCCGGCGGCGTCGACGTGGCCGAGCGGCAGTATCACGAGTTCTTTTCCGAGGCGTGGAACCGCGTCTCGCCCTATGCCATCCCCGTGTCGATTGTCGGCATGGTCTCCTCGGAAATTTCCATCGCGCTCGGCCTGCACGGCATCAGTCACGTGCTGTCCACCGGCTGTACCAGCTCCACCGACGCGGTCGGTTACGCGGCGTCCCTCATCCGCAGCGGTGATGCCGACGTGTTGATCACCGGCGGCGCGGATGCGTGCGTGACGTCCGGCATGATCTTCGGCTTTTCGCGCATGCGCGCGGTGTCGACCGCCTATAACGACGCGCCCGCGAAGGCGTCGCGGCCGTTCGACCGGGCCCGCGACGGGTTCGTGCTCGGCGAAGGCGCGTGGCTCTTCGTCATCGAGCGCGAATCGCGCGCCCGCGCCCGCGGCATCGTGCCCTACGCGAGCGTCGACGGGTATGGATCGACGTGCGACGCGTATCACCGCGTGCAGATGGATCCGGACGGCGCGGAGATCGTGCGTGCCATGTCGCTGGCGATCGAGCGATCGGGCCGCGCGGTCGACGAGATCGGCTATGTGAACTATCACGGCACATCGACGCAGCTGAACGACGCCGTTGAAGCGCGATGCGTGCGCCGCGTGTTGGGCGAGCGCGCCGAGCGCGTGCCGGGCTCGTCAACCAAGTCGATGATCGGCCATCCGCAGGGCGCCAGCGGCGCCGCGGGCCTGGCGACGGCCGCGCTCGCGCTGCGGCATGGATTTCTGCCGCCGACGATCAATCACGACAACCCGGATCCGTCCTGCGATCTGGATTTCATTCCGAATCAGGGCCGCGAGGCGCAGGCCGGGGCGGCGCTCTGCAATTGCCTCGGCTTCGGCTCGAAGAACTCGGCCATCGTGCTCGGGCGGGTCGAGCCGTGATCGACGTGCTGGTGGTCGGCGGCGGGCCGGCCGGCTCGCTGGCCGCGTTGAGTCTCGCGCGGGCCGGCGCCAGGGTGATGGTGCTCGAGCGCTCGCGGTTCCCGCGGCACAAACTCTGCGGCGACACGATCAATCCCGGCGCGGTGCGCGAGCTCGAGATCGCGGGCGTGGCGGGATGCGTGCGGCCGCATGCCATCGACATTACCGGCATGCGCGTTACCGGCGTGCACGGCGTCGCGGTGGATGGCCGCTATCCGGACGATCGCGCCGGCCTCGCGCTCTCGCGCGAGCGGCTCGACGCGGTGCTGGCCGACTGCGCGCGCGCAGCCGGCGCGCGCGTGGAGTTCGGCGCAAGGGTTATCGGGCCGCTCGTTGACGAGCGGGGCGGCGTCATCGGCGCGTCGGTGATGTGCGCGTCGAAGCGCGAGCCCGTGTCCGTGCGCGCGCGGCTCACGATTGCGGCCGACGGACGCCGCTCGTCGATCGCGATGCGCCTGGGCCTCGCGCGTCATCCGCAGCGGCGGCGATGGGCCGTGGGCGCGTACTTCGAGGATGTCGACGGCCTCGCCGACGCCGGCGAGATGCACGTCCGCGGCGGCGCCTATCTGGGCATCGCGCCGCTGCCCGGCGGCGTGGCCAACGTCTGCTTCGTGACCAGCCGCCGTTCTGGTTGGCGCGATCCCGAGGGCCAGCTGCTGAACGCGATTGAATCCACACCGGGGATTTGGGAACGATTCGCGCGCGCGCGGCGCGTCTCGGCCGTGTCGGTGCTCGGCCCACTGGCGGTCGACGCGCCCGTGGCCGGCGCGCCCGGGCTGCTGCTTGCCGGCGACGCCGCCGGCTTCATCGATCCCATGACGGGTGACGGCCTCCGCTTCGCCTTCGCCGGCGCGCGTCTTGCCGCCGACACGGCGCTGCACGCGCTTGTCGACGGCAACCTCGTCACCGCCTGGCAGCAGCTGACGCGCCGGCGCCGCGACTTGTTCGCGCAGAAGTGGCGCTTCAACCGAACGCTCGCGGCACTGGTCGATCATCCCGCCGGCGTCGGCCTGGCCAGCGCGGGCGCGCGCGTCGCGCCCGGCCTGGTGCGACGGCTTATCGCGCTCGCTGGCGACGCTGCATGACGGGCGCAGCGTGACGATCGAGCAGATTCCGCAAAGCTGGTGGCTGATCGCGGCGGCCATGACGCTGATCTTCGGGTCGATGGCAATCGAGGCGCGCCGCTCGAGCCTCAACGAGCGGCGGCTGCGCGCGCTTGGCGCGATCGAGCCGCGTGACGATGTGTGGCGCGTGATGTCGATCGTCTATCCCGCGGCATTCGCGGCGATGGCGGTGGAGAGCGCGCTTCGCGGCGGTCCCTCGCTGCCGAGATTCATCGAGGGGCTCGTGCTGTGGAGTGCGGCCAAGGCGCTCAAGGCATGGGCCATCGGATCGCTCGGCGAGCGATGGTCGTTCCGCGTGCTCGTACTGCCGAAGGCGCCGCTGGTATCGCGCGGGCCGTATCGCTGGCTGCGCCATCCCAACTATGTCGCGGTGGTCGGCGAGTTCGCCGGAGCCGGCATGATGCTCGCCGCGCCCGTGGCGTTCGTCGTGTCGACGGCGTTGTTCATCGAGATCATGCGCCGGCGCATCCTGGTGGAGGAGCGCGCGCTGGGTATCCGGCACCGCCTGACGCGCGATCCCTCCTGAGCTGGAGTATGTTCGTCCCCGGGGCCCCATGACCGCCCGTGACCTGACGCTATAATCGCGAATGGGCTCCATGGGGGTGCGTTCCGCGGCGCGGTTGCTGATCTCCGCCATGGCCGTGTGCGCCCCCACCTTTCCGGTACTCGCTCAAACTCCAGCACAAGCCCCGGCCGCCGAGGCGCCCCGGCCTGACGCTCCCATCACGTTTCCCTGGCGGACGCTTCTCGCGCACGGCCAGGCGTCCGACGTGGAATCCTTCGCCGCCGCCAATCCCACGCATCCTGATGTTCCAGTCGCGCTTGCGGCGCTGCAGCGCGCGCGCGGCGACGATGAGGGCGCGCTCGTGCGGTTGAAGAGCTCGGCTGCCGCCGGGCATGTGGACGCGTCGCTCGACCTCGGGCTGCTGCTGTTCGATCTTGGAAAGGCCGACGAGGGGCGGTCCGCGCTGAATGCCGTAGGCGGCGCGCTGGGCCCGAATGACCCCGGGCAGGCGTATGCGCGTGTCGGACGCGCGGTGGCCGCGGCCGGCGATCCGCGCCAGGCCAACGCGCTCTATCGCGCCGCCGCCACGCGCGCGCCTGACGACCCGCTGGTGTACACGTGGTGGGGCGACCTGTTCCTGTCACGGCACGAGCCGGCCGAAGCCGCGCGCGCGTACCGCGACGCCATCGAGCGCGATCCGCGCTGGGCGCCGGCGCATCTCGGCCTCGCCCGCGCGCTCGAAGACACCGATCCCGAAGCGGCCATCGGCGCGCTGGCGAAGGCGCTGGAGATCGATCCGGCGCTCGTCGACGCTCATCTGATGTCGGTCGATCAGGGGCTCGACGCGGATCGCCGCGGGCAGGCCGACGCGTCGCTGGCGAAAGCGCTGGCGGCCGGTCCCGCGCGGTACGACGTGCTGGCGCGCAAGGCGGTGATGGCGCTGCTCGACGATCGCGCGCCGGAATTCGACGCGGCCGTCGCCGCACTCGTCGCGCGCCGGCCGTCGAGCGGGGAAGTGTTCCGCGTCGCCGCGGCCGCGGCGGCGCGCCAGTACCGCTTCGACGAGGCTGTGGCGCTCGGCCGCAAGGCCGTGGCGGCCAACGAGAGCGACGTACGCGCGTGGGCCGAGCTCGGCCTGCACCTGGCGCGCGCCGGCGACGAGACGGCCGCGTACGAGGCGCTGTCGCGCGCGTTCCGCGCCGACCCGTACGATCCCATTACCTACAACCTGCTCAACATGCTCGAGACGCTCGGCTCGTTTGCCAGCGTCACGCACGATGTCGCCACGATCCGCATGCACAAGGACGAGCAGGCCCTGCTCGAGCCGTATGTGAAGGAGATCGTCACGAAGGCGCTCGACAGCTTCGAGCAGCGGTACGGGCACCGCCCGCAGGCGCCGCTGCACGTGCAGCTGTTCAACCGCCACGACGACTTTGCGGTGCGCACCGCCGCGCTGCCGGGCATCCTGCAGAACGCGCTCGGTGTCTGCTTCGGCCGCGTCGTCGCCATGGTGTCGCCGAAAGCGCGCAAGCCCGGCTCGTTCTCCTGGCAGGAAACGCTCTGGCACGAGCTCGCGCACGTCGTCACGCTGCAGCTCTCGAACCAACGCGTGCCGCGCTGGCTCACCGAGGGCATTTCGGTCTATGAAGAACGGCGCGCGCGCGAGGGATGGGGCCGCGAAGGCGATCTGCCGTTCGCGCAGGCACTGGGCGCCGGCAAGGCGCTGAAGCTCGCCGAGCTCGAGGGCGGCTTCATGCGGCCCGACACGATCGGCCTCGCGTACTACGAAGCGTCGCTGCTGGTCGAGCACATCGAGCGCAACGAGGGCATCGACGCGATTCGCCGCCTGCTGCAGGCCTACGGAGAAGGCCTGTCGACCGAGGCGGCCATCACCCGCACGCTCGGTCTTGATCTCGCCGCGCTCGACACCCGCTTCTTCGCCGACATCGAGGCGCGCTACGCCCCGCTCGTGCGGGCCTTGAAGCCGCCGACACCGGCGGGCCTGGCCATCGCGTCGGGCGGCGACGCCACGCTCAGCGGCCTGCTGGCCATGGGCGACGCCATGCTCGCCGACGGCAACGCCGAAGGCGCGCGCGCCGCGTACGAGCGCGCCGCCGCGCTCGTGCCGCACGCCGCAGGCGAGGCGAGCCCGCACCTGCGGCTTGCGGACCTTGCCATGAAGGCCGGCGATCGGCCCCGCGCCAGGGCCGCGCTGCGCAGCGCGCTCGACGCCGACTACGCCAACGTGGAGATCGCGCGGCGCCTGGCGGCGATGTCCGATGAGGACAAGGACGTCGAGAACTCGCGCGCGGCATGGGCGCGCATCATCGAAATCGATCCGTTCGACCCGGCCGCGCATTCGCATGAGGGGCGCGCGGCGATGGCCGAGCGCCGCTTCGACGTGGCCGAGCGCGAGTTTCGCGCCGCCATTGCGGCCGGCGCCGTGAATCTGCCCGACGCGCACACCGACCTCGGCGAAGCCCTCTTCGAGCTCGGGAGGAAGGACGAAGCGCGCCGCCACGCCGTGCGCGCGCTCGAAAACGCGCCGACCTTCGAACGCGCGCAGACCCTGCTGCTCAAATCGATCGGGAAGCTGCCATGAGCCGGCGCCGCATCATCCTCGCGTCAGCCGGCGTTGCGGCGCTTCTGCTGGCCGCGCCGCTCGCCGTGCAATTCGCATCACCGGCCGATGCGCAGGAAGGCGCCGCGCCCGATCCGCGCTTCGCGGGCCTCGAGTGGACGTTCGCGCGCGTGCGCTACTCGTCGCAGGTCGGCAACGGGCGCCGCGGCATGTTCCGCGGCGGCGAGTTCGACAATCCCTGGACCATCGACATGCCGGCGGCCGAGCAGAACCTCTCGCGCCGCATCCGCACCGTCACCACCATCAAGGTCAACGACCCCATCGTCGTCGGCCTCGAAGACGAGAGCCTGTGGCAGCACCCGTGGCTCTATGTCGTGGAGCCGGGCAATCTCAACCTGAGCGACACGGAAGCGGCCAACCTGCGCGAGTTCCTGCTGCGCGGCGGCACGGTGACCTTCGACGATTTCCACGGCCCGTACGAGTGGGCCAACCTCGAGAACGAGCTGCGGAAGGTGTTTCCCGATCGCCAGATCGTGGACCTGCCTCCGGATCATCCGATCTTCAGCTGCTTCTACAAGATTGACGCCTATCCCCAGATTCCGGGCATCGGCTCGTTCATGAACGGCCGGACGTGGGAAAAGGGCGGCTACGAAGCGCATCTGCGCGCCATCGTCGACGACCGCGGCCGGGCGATGGTGCTGATCAACTGGAACACCGACATGGCCGACGCGTGGGAATGGTCGAACGCCCAGGATTATCCGGGCTATCTGAAATACACGGCCGAGTCCTACCGTATGCAGATCAACGAAATCATCTATGCGCTGACGCACTGATCGGAGATTCATGGCAACTGCAGAGAATGTGGCCGCGAGAGCTGAAGCCCTCGCGGCCGGCCGGGCCCGCATCCTTGCTGAAGTCCGCAAGGTCATCGTTGGACAGGATGACGTCATCGAGCAGGTGCTGATTGCGCTGTTTACCGGCGGACACTGCCTGATCACTGGCGTCCCCGGTCTCGCCAAGACGCTGCTGATCAAGACGCTGGCGTCGATTCTGGATCTCTCGTTCAAGCGCATCCAGTTCACGCCGGACCTGATGCCCGCTGACATCACGGGCACCGAGATTCTCGACGACCAGGGCGGCACGCGCGCCATGCGGTTCGTGCACGGCCCCATCTTCGCGAACATCATCCTCGCCGACGAAATCAACCGCACGCCGCCCAAGACGCAGGCCGCGCTGCTCGAGGCGATGCAGGAGTATCACGTCACGGCCGCGGGCCGCACGATGACGCTGGAGCGGCCGTTCTTCGTGCTCGCCACGCAGAATCCCATCGAGCTCGAAGGCACGTACCCGCTGCCCGAGGCGCAGCTCGATCGCTTCATGTTCAATCTCGTCATGACGTATCTGTCGGAAGACGATGAGGTGCGCGTGGCGACGGCCACGACGGGCACGAAGCGTCCAAAGACCGAGCGCGCCATGACGGCAAGCGAGATTCTCGAAGCGCAGGAGCTGGTGCGCGAGGTCGTGGTGGCCGACGAGATCGCGCGCTATGCCGTGCGGCTGTCGTCGATGTCGCGGCCGTCACCGACGGCGCCCGACTTCGTGACGAAGTGGGTGAAGTGGGGCGGCGGCCTGCGCGCGTCGCAGGCGATGGTCCTCGGCGCGAAGGCGCGCGCGCTGATGAACGGCCGGTACCACGTGGCGGTCGACGACATCCGCGCGCTCGCCAAACCGGTGCTGCGGCATCGCATCGTGCCCAACTTCTATGCCGAATCAGAGCGCATTACGTCCGACGACATCGTCGCGCGCCTGATCGAGGCGGCGCCGGCACCAGGGGCGGGCAGATGAGCACCGCGGCCGCCCAGGGTCTCAGGCATCTCGACCCGGCGGTCATCGCGAGACTTGGCTCGCTCGAGCTCAAGGCGCGCGCGATTGTGGAGGGCTTCATCTCCGGGCTGCACCGCAGTCCGTTCCGCGGCTTCAGCGTGGAGTTCGCCGAATACCGCCCGTACCTGCCCGGCGACGATCTGGCGACGCTCGACTGGAAGGTCTACGCGCGCAGCGACAAATACTTCGTCAAGAAGTTCGAAGAAGAAACCAACGTGGAGTGCCACCTGCTGGTGGACGTCAGCCGGTCCATGAACTACGGCACCGGCGCGATGACGAAGAAGGAGTATGCGGCCACACTGGCGGCGTGCCTGGCGTATCTGATGCAGCGCCAGCGCGATGCCGCCGGCCTGCTGGCCTTCGACAACGACATCGTACGGCGCGTTCCCTCCAGTGCGCGTCCCGGGCACCTGCGCGTGATGCTCGCCGAACTCGATCGGCTGCCCGACGGACGCGAGTCCGACGTGGCGAAGCCGCTGGAGCGGCTGGCCGCAGCCCTCCTGCGGCGCGGCATCATCGTGCTCATTTCGGACCTGCTCGACGATCCCGCGAAGGTGATCAAGGGGCTCGAGCTGCTGCGCGCGCGCGGCTCCGACGTCGTGGTGTTTCAGATCCTCGATCGCGCCGAGCTGACGTTCCCGTTTCAGGACGCGACGCAGTTCCAGGATCTCGAAACCGGACGTGAAGTCCTGACGCGGCCCGCGGACGTGCGCGACGACTATCTCGCTTCGATGAATGCGATGTTCGCCCGTTACACCGAAGCGTTCGGCGCCGCGGGCATCGAGTACCTGCGCATCGATACGCACGAGCCGCTCGACGCGGCGTTGT
Source organism: Vicinamibacterales bacterium (assembly GCA_036675475.1). Taxonomy (GTDB): domain Bacteria; phylum Acidobacteriota; class Vicinamibacteria; order Vicinamibacterales; family SCN-69-37; genus JALYRV01. The sequence goes on along the minus strand of JAKFEY010000040.1, from coordinate 3,909 downwards.
CGGCCTGGCTCGCCGCGCGCGCGCGCCGCAGATAAGGAGATCACGCGCTGATGCAGTTTCTTGCGCCGATATTCCTGGCCGGTCTCGCAGCCATCGCGATCCCGCTCGTGCTGCACATGGTGCGGCAGCACCAGGCGCCGGTGATGCCGTTCACCGCCGTCCAGATGATTCGGCCGGCGCCGGTGGAGCAGCGATCGATGCGCCGCATCCGCGACGTCCTGCTGCTCCTGCTGCGTGCCGCGGCCGTGGCGCTGCTGGCGTTTGCCTTCGCGCGCCCCTTCCTCGCGCAGGCCAGCGAGCCGTCGGCGGTGACGATGGTGGCGGTGGATGTGTCGGCGAGCATGAGCGGCGAGGAGCGATTCGCGGCGGCGCGGGCGGCCGCGCATCAGGCGATTGACGCGGCGCCCGCGGGCCATCGCGTCGGCGTGGCGGCCTTCGATCACAACGGCCGCACCGTGCTGCTGCCGCAGGCGGATCGCGGCGCGGCGCACGGCGCGATCGATCGCCTGCAGCCCGGCTTCGGCGCCACGCGCTACGCCTCGGCGATCGCGGCGACGTCGGACGCCTTCGGCCTGGCGCCCGGCCGCATCGTCATCGTGACGGATCGGCAGCGCGCAGGCTGGGCGGGTGAGGCCGTCGCGAAAGTACCGGAGGGCGTGGAGGTCAGCTGGGCGCCAATCGAACCGCCGCGCGCGAATCTGGGCGTAACGGCGCTGGCCGTGCGGGCCGGCCAGGCGCGCGCCACCATCGTCAACAGCGGACGAGAGGCGGCGACAGGACGGCTGGTGCTGACGGCGCGCGACACCGGGGGGAAAGACGCGCAACTTGCCGCGCGCGACGTGTCGGTGGCGCCGGGCGAAACGCAGGTCATCGATTTCAGCGAGCGACTGCCGTCGGCGGGCGACATCACCGTGACCGTGGCCGATCCGAATGGCGTGCCGGCCGACGATGCGCGGCATCTGGTGCTGGATGCGGCGCCGTCGCGGCGCGTGCTGATTGTGACGTCGGGGCTGGATGAGGACAGCGAGGCGTACTACCTGCGCCATGCGCTGGGTGCGGCGCCGCCCGGGCAGGAGGTGCAGGTGGCGATCGCCGGCGGCACGTCGCTGCGCGACAACTTCGCCGAGGCGCTGTCGAATGCCGATGTGGCGATGGTGCTGTCGACGCGCGGCATCGAGAGGAGCGGTCCGCCGGCTATCCGCGACTTCCGCGCGACGGGCGGGGGCGTGGTGCTCGTGGCCGGGCCAACTGCGGAGCCTGCCGTGCTGGCCGAAATGCTCGACGCCGGCGAGACGCGCGCGGTGCCGGGCGTTGCGGGCGCGGAGGCTCTGGCGCTGTCGGACGCGCGGCATCCCGTGTTTGCGTCGCTCGGGCCGCTGGCCGGCGCGCTGGGATCGGCGCGCATCACGCGCGCCATGTTCCTCGAGGCGCCGCGGCTTGCGGTGCTCGCGCGCTATACGAGTGGAGCTCCTGCGCTGGCGGAGCGGCGGCGCAGCGGGCCGGAAGGCCGCACGTTGATTCTCACGACAGATCTGTCGAACAGCTGGAACGATCTGGCGCTGCATCCCGCGTTCGTGCCGCTGATGCACGAGATGACGGCGCATGTCGACGGCCGTCCCCGGCGCGCGCGCGAGTATGTGATTGGCTCGCCCGACGCGCCGTCTGACCGGCCCGGTATTGCCGTGGCGCCTGGACGCGGCGCCTGGCGCGCCGCGGTGAATGTCGACGCCACTGAAAGTGACGCCGCCGCATTCCTCGATGCCGAGGCGCGCGGCCGCATCGCGGTCGACGATCGCGCGGAACAGAAAGCGGCCGCGGCACTGCGCGAACGCGAGGCGGAGCATCCACTCTGGCGGTACGCGATTGTCTTCATGCTTGCGGTGCTCCTGATCGAGGGAGTGATCGGGCGCACGCGCGGAACGACTGAAACGAGCGGGGTTCGGGCTTGAGCCTCAGGCAGTGGGGCGAAGCCATGAGGACGCGGCGCGAGTGAGCGCAGCGAACGAGCCACGCGAACGGAGCGGGGCACAGGGGTAAGACGCGAGCGGAGCGGAGCGACGCCGGTCGGCGGAGCGAGTGAAGCGAGCCGGGGTCCGGGGCGGAGCCCCGGGGAGAAAAGGCTTGAGCGTGCAGGGGAGTCCGAGGGGCGAAGCCCCTCGGGGAGGAAATATGTCAGGACGTAGCGAGTTCGAAAGCTGGCTTGCGGCAACGGCCGGACGTCGCCGGCGCGCGGCGCTGTGGCGCGGCGCGGCCGCGGGCGCCGTCGCGATTTCCGCGGCCCTGGCGCTGGCCGCTGCGGCCGATCGCATGCTCACGCCGTCGGGATGGCCGCTGGTGGTGCTGGCGTTCGTGTCGCTGCTGCTCGCGGCCGCCATCGCCGGCCTCCTGCTGCTGCGCGCGTCGGCGCGAGACTCGCGCGAGCGGGTTGCGGCTCTCGCCGACAACGAGCGCCCCGAGTTCGAAGACCGCGTCAAGACAGCCGTCGACCTGATTCAGCGTCCCACTCCGGGCATGTTCGACGACCTCGTGCTGGGCCAGACGACGCGGCAGGTGTCGATTGTCGATCTGCCCGTCACCAATGACGATGAGGGCGCGAAGCGGGGCCGGCGGCTGGCGGCGGTCGCGGCGCTGGCGCTGATCGTGGCGCTCGCGGGCGCGTGGCCGACGTTGCGCGATGCCGGCACGACGGCGAGCGTGCTCATGTTCCCGGGATCGCTCGAGCTCGTGATCGAGCCTGGCGACGCGCGCGTGCCGATTGGCAAGTCGCTGACGATTGCGGCGCGCGCCTCGCGGCTGCCGCGCGCGTTCGGGCGCGATCTGCCGGTGCTCACGATCGCCACGGACGCCAGCGCGGCGTCGGGCGAGATGAGCGCAGGCGACGGCGCGTTCACGTACGTGACCGCGCCAATCACGCAGAGTTTCACCTACAAGGTGGCGTTGGGCACGGCGGTGTCGCGCGAGTATCGCGTCGAGGCCCTGCCGTACCCGAATGTCGAGGCGATCGATCTGTCGTATCGCTATCCCGCCTGGAGCGGCCTGCAGCCGCGCGACGAAAAAGACGCCGGCGACATTTACGGACCGCAGGGCACGCAGGTGAAGCTGCAGGTGCGGTTCGACAAACCGGCGCAGCAGGCCGAGCTGGTGATGGGTGACGGCACGCGCGTCCCACTCGCCGCCGCAAAGGCGCCGAACGTCTTCGAGACCTCGATGACGATCGCGAAAGACAGCTCGTATCGCGTCGAAGTCACCGACACCGACGGCCTGATGGCCGCCGACGACACCGAATATTTCGTGCGCCTGATGGACGATGCGCCGCCGGATGTGCGCATCGTGCGGCCCTCGGGCGATCAGCGCGTGACGGCGCTCGCCGAAGTGGCGGTCGAGGCGCGCGCCGATGACGATCACGGCGTGCGCAGCCTCGAGCTCGTGTACTCGGTGCGCGGGCAGGGCGAGCGCGTGGTGCCGCTCAGCGGGGGCGGCGAGCGCAGCGCGTCGGGCCGTCATCTGATCTATCTCGAGGATCTCGGCGTGAAGCCGGGTGACTTCGTGTCGTTCCACGCGCGCGCGCGTGACGTCGCGCGCGGCAAGCAGTCCACCGAGGGCCGCAGCGACATCTTCTTTCTCGAAGTGAAGCCGTTCGAGGAGGAGTTTGCCGCCGCGCAGAGCATGGCGCAGGCGGGGGCCGGCGCCGCGTCGCGGCAGCTGCAGGGACTTGCCGCTGCGCAGAAGGAAATCATCGTCGCCACATGGAAGCTGGAGCGGCGATCGAATGTGGGCAGGTCGGATACCGATCTGAAGGCCGTGGCACAGGCGCAGCACGCTTTGCGTGAAATGGCCGACCTGCTCAAGAAGGAAGGCGTCACTGTCAAATACGCCATCCATCCGGTGGCGGGCCGCATGCCCGGCCAC
>JAKFEY010000017.1:0-32607 GCA_036675475.1 Vicinamibacterales bacterium | reverse complement strand
GCGGGCCGCCGCGGTGCCGGCGGCGCACGTGCGCCCGGCGGGTGACGCCGCGCGCGCGCCCGGTGAAACGCGCGACGCGTCGGTCACGCGGCTCGCCGCCGCTTACACGGCCGGCGCCACGGTCGACTGGGCGTCGCTCGATCCAGCCGCGCCGCGCCGGCGTGTGGCGCTGCCTACGTACCCGTTTCAGCGCACGCGCCACTGGGCGCTCGCGGCGGACACGCCCGCGCCGACAGCGTCGGCACCCGCGTCTCCGGCGCCGTCGCGGCTCGATCCCGACTTCGTGAGCCGGATCCGATCGGCGCCGGTGGAGGCGCGGCGCGAGCTGCTGCTGCGCGCCGTCGAAGTGCAGGCGATGGGTGTGCTCGGCCTCGATACGCCTCCGCGCCGCGACGAACCCCTCCTCGATGCCGGGCTCGATTCGCTGATGGCCGTGGAGCTGAAGGCGTGGGCGGAGCGCGAGCTGGGCGTCGATCTCGAGCTCGGCACGCTGCTCTCGGGCGCGAGTCTCGCCGCCATCGTGGACGCTGCGGCGCTGGCCATCGCTCCCGAGGCCGTCACGGAGACGCGGCGCGGGACGCCGGCGACGCGGTTTCCGCTTTCGGCGGGCCAGCAGGCGCTCTGGTTCATCCACCGGCAGGCGCCGCAGAGCCATGCCTACAACGTCGGCATCGCGCTGGCGATCGCCGAGCCCGTCGATCACTCCGCGCTGGCGCGCGCGATCGACGCGGCCACCGGCCGCCATGCGCTGCTGCGGGCGCGCGTCCTGGTGGATGCCGGCGTGCCGATGCTCGAGGTGCTCGAAACGGGCGCCGCGCTCGAGATCATCGACGCGCGCGGCTGGACCCAGGCCGCGCTCGATGCGGGGCTCGCCGATTCGCAGCGGCGGCCTTTCGATCTCGAGCGCGGGCTCATGCGCGCGCAGGTGTTCGCGCGCGGCGACGCCGGCTCGGTGCTGCTGCTGACGATGCATCACATCGCGTGCGACGCGCTGTCGTGCTGGACGCTGCTCGAAGACATCCAGTCGCTGTATCACGCGGCCCGGACCGGCGGGATTCCGGCCGTGTCGCCGCCCGCGCGCGCGTACGCCGATTTCGTCGCCTGGCAGCGCGAATGGATCGACGGGCCGCGCGGCGCGCAGAGCTGGGCGTACTGGCGCGCGACGCTGGCCGGCAGCCTGCCGGCGCTCGATCTGCAGACCGACCATCCGCGGCCGGCGGTGCAGACCTACAACGGCGCATCGATTCAAGTCGAGCTGCCGCCGGCAGTCACTGGCGCGTTGCGCGCGCTCGCCCACGACGAGCACGCGACGCTGTTCGCCGCGCTCCTCGCGGCGTTCACCGCGCTGCTCCATCGCGTCACCGGCCAGACGGACGTGATCGTCGGCACCGCCACGCTCGGACGTCCCGCGGCCTTTCAGGATGTCGTCGGCAACTTCGCGAATCCGGTGCCCATCCGCGCCCGCCTCGACGACGATCCGCCGTTTCGCGCGCTGCTGGCGCGCGTGCGCCAGGCGGCCGTCGACGCGATCGCGCACAGCGATTTTCCGTTCCCCGTGCTCGTGGAACGGCTGCAGCCGCCGCGCGATCCGGGCCGCGCGCCGATCTTCCAGGTGGACTTCAGCCTCTCGAAACCGGCGGCGTCCTACAGGCCGGCGCTGAAGCAGACGGCGGGCGGCGATCGGCTCGCCTGGTCGCGCTATCCGCTTGCCGAAGAGGAAGGCCAGTTCGACCTCGGCCTGCACGTCACCGACGAGGACGGCAGGCTGCAGGCCACGCTGAAATACAACAGCGACCTGTTTCTTCCGGTGACGATCGAACGGCTCGGCGCGATGCTCGTTTCCGTGCTCAGCCATGTCACGGCGCACCCCGGCGACCGCGTGGGGGCGATTCCGATCGCCGATGCGCCGCAGCGCCGCGCGCTGCTCGACCTCGGGCGCGGGCCGCGCACGGCCGTCCGGCACGAGACGTTCCCGCAATTGTTCGAAGCGGCGGCCGCGCGCACGCCCGGCGCCGTCGCGGCCGAATGCGACGGCGCGTGCGTGACGTACGCGCAGATCGACGAGCGCGCCAATCAACTTGCGGCGCACCTGCGAGGTCTCGGCGCCGGGCCTGGCGCGCTGGTGGCGATCTGCCTCGACCGCACGCCCGAGCTCGTCGTCGCGATGCTCGGCGTGCACAAAGCCGGCGCCGCGTTCGTGCCGCTCGATCCGGATGCACCGCCCGATCGCCTGCGCTGGATTGCCGATGATGCGGGCGTGCGGGTCGTGTTGACGACGGCGGCCGTTGCGGCCGCGGTGTCGGCTCTCGACGCCACGCTGGTGCGGCTCGACACCGACTGGCCCGCCATCGCCCGGGCCGGCTCGCTCGCCGGAAGCGCGACACCCGCCCCGAGCGATCTCGCGTATGTGATGTACACGTCGGGATCGACCGGCAGGCCGAAGGGCGTCGAGATCGAGCACCGGCAGCTCACCAACTACCTCGTATGGGCGCGCGACGCGTACGCCGCGGACGCGGGCATCGGGGCGCCGGTCAGCACGTCGATCGGCTTCGACGCGACCATCACGAGCCTGCTGCTGCCGCTGATCTGCGGCGGCCGCGTCGTGCTGGTGCCGTCGGCAGGCGCGATCGAAGCCCTGGCGCAGCTGATCACCGCGCGCCGTGACTTCAGCCTGCTGAAGCTGACACCCGCGCATCTCGAGATGCTCGAGCATCTGATCGGCGAGGCCGAGTGTGCCGGCGCCGCGCGCGCCTTCGTCATCGGGGGCGAGGCGCTCACGGGCGAGCGGCTGCGCTACTGGCAGGCGCGCTGCCCTGGCACGCGGTTCATCAACGAGTACGGGCCCACCGAAACGGTCGTAGGCTGCTCGATCCACGAGGTCCTGACGCCGGCGCAGGGGATGGTGCCGATCGGACGGCCCATCGCGAACACATCCTTGTACGTGCTCGACGCGACGGGAGCCCCGGTGCCGCGCGGAGTCGCCGGCGAGCTGTATATCGGCGGCGCGGGCGTCGGCCGCGGCTACCGCAACCGCGCCGACCTGACCGCCGAGCGCTTCCTGCGCGATCCATTCACGGATGATCCGGACGCGCGCATGTACAAGAGCGGCGACCTCGCCCGCTGGCGCGCCGACGGCGTGCTCGAATTCCTCGGCCGCGCCGACGGCCAGATCAAGATTCGCGGATATCGCATCGAGCCGGGGGAAATCGAGGGCGCGCTCGTGCGCCATCCGGCCGTGAGTGCCGCCGCCGTCACCCTCGACCGGCAGCGGCCCGCCGACCCGCGCCTCATCGCCTACATCGTCACGCGCGACGGCGCCGAGGTGCCGGCGGCGGAGCTGCTGCGGCACCTGGCCGCCGATCTGCCGCCCTACATGCTGCCCTCGGCCATCGTGCCGCTCGCGGCGCTGCCGCTCACGACCAACGGCAAGGTGGATGACCGCAGTCTGCCGGCGCCGGGCCCGGCGGCGGTCGCGGCCGGCTTCGTGCCGCCGCGCGACACGCTCGAAATGCAGATCGCGGCCGAGTGGGAGGCGGTGCTCGGCGTGCGCCCGATCGGCGTGCGCGACAACTTCTTCGACATCGGCGGCCACTCGCTGATGGCGGTGCGCCTGATGTCGCGGCTCGAGACGCTCGCCGGCCGCGAGCTGCCGCTGACGACGATTCTGCGCGGCCCGACGATTGAGCAGCTCGCGTCGGCCGTGCGCGCGCTTCGCGCGGCACCGGAACGCTCGGCGCTCGTGCCGATTCAGCCCAACGGCACGCACGCGCCGTTCTTCTGCGTGCCGGGCGCGGGCGGCAACGCCATCTATCTCTATCATCTGGCGCGGCAGCTCGGCCCCGAACAGCCCTTCTTCGGCTTCCAGGGTGTCGGCTTCGATGGCGAGGCGCCGCCCGACACCACGGTCGAGCAAATGGCCGGTCATTATCTCGACGCCATGCGCGCCGTGCAGCCTCGCGGGCCGTACCGGCTCGGCGGACACTCGCTCGGCGGCTGGGTGGCCTACGAGATGGCGCAGCGGCTGATCGCGGCGGGCGAGGAGGTCGCGGTGCTGGCCGTGATCGATACGGCGGCGCCGTCATCCGGCCGGCCGTTCGACACGAGCGGGTGGAGCGACGCGCGCTGGATTTTCGAGCTCGGCGATCGCATCAGGCATCTGCTCAACCCGGAGATGATCCTCTCGGTCGACGAACTCGAAGCCCGCGATCCGGACGCGCAGCTCCGGCATTTCAAGGACGCGCTCAGCGCGGCCGACCTCTATCCCGGCGACGCCGACATCAGGCACCTGAAGAACGTGCTGACGCTCTTCAAGGCGCATCTCGGCGTCCGCTACACGCTGCCGGCGCGCACGCATCCCGTCCGCGTCGCGCTGCTGCGCACCGACGCGGCGCCGGCGCACGCCGTGGTGCCGCCGCACGATCCCACGTGGGGCTGGGGCGCCGTCGCCGACGTCGACGTGCACGCGGTGCCGGGCGATCACTTCGCGGTGCTGCGGCCGCCGCACGTGCGCGTGCTGGCGCAGGCGCTGGCCGGCTGTCTCGCGCAGGCTGGATGAACCCATGGCCACGACCGTTGTCCTGAACCTGCCCGAGCACGGCCACATGAACGCGACCTGGCCCGTCGTGGCCGGCCTGGTCCGCCGCGGCGAGCGCGTCGTGTACTTCGGCACCGAGCCGTATCGCCGCGCGATCGAGGCCACCGGCGCGACGTACGCGAGTTACGGCGATCCCGCCGCGTTCGATCCGCCCGCCCACACCGGCGGGTTGTACAGCGTGATGGCCTATCTGATGACGCTCGCCGAGCGCGTGCTGCCGGCGGTACTCGATCGGCTCGAGGCCGAGCGCCCCGACTATCTGCTGATCGACTCGATGTGCGTGTGGGGGCATCTCGCGCAGCAGGTGCTGCAGGTGCCGGCGGCGACCTTGGCCTCGGTGTTCGTCCCGCATCCCGACGTGATCACGGTCGATGAGATGCTGGCGCGCGCGTACGGCCGCGCGCCGAAACCAGTCGTGCTGGCCGGCATCGACGCGCTCAATACCTACATCGAGGTGTCGCGGCGCATCGATGCGCGCCACCACACGCTCAGTCCCAACATCGTCGAGTTCTTCGCAGGCCGTCAGCGGCTGAACGTGCTCTTCACGTCGCGCATGTTCCATCTGGACGGCGATCGCTACGGCGACGACTACCTGTTCGCGGGACCGTCGATGCCGCGCGCGGAGGCGCCGCCCGTCGAGCGCGCCACGCCGCCGCTCGTGTTCGTTTCGCTCGGCACCATCTTCAACGCGCGGCCCGGTTTCTTCCGCGCGTGCCTCGAGGCGTGCCGCGATCGGCCGTGGACGATGGTGATGGCGGCCGGGTCGCGCGTGGATCGGATGGCCCTCGGCGCCATTCCGCCGAACGCGGAGGTGCACGAACGCGTCGATCAGATTGACGTCCTCCGGCGGGCTTCGGCGTTTGTCACGCATGGCGGGATGAACAGCGTCAGCGAAGCGCTCTGGTTCGGGGTGCCGCTCGTGGTGTTTCCGCAGCATGGCGACCAGCATCTGGTGGCCGGCCGTGTCGCGGCGCTGGGCGCCGGCGCCATCCTGCCGCCGGGCGATCCGTCTCCGGAGCAGATCGCGGCGGCGATCGAAACGGCGCTCGGCGACGAGCGGCTTGCCGGCGGCGCGCGCGCCGTCAGCGCCTCGTTCCGCGAGACGTGCGGCCCGGCAGGCGCGGCCGCGGCCATCGCGTCGCCGGCGTGGCGCGGAGATCGCTGAGCATGGCCACCGCGGTCATCCTCGGGCATCCCGCCGCCGGCCACATCAATCCGACGCTGCCGGTGACGGCCGAACTCGTCCGCCGCGGCGAGCGGGTCGTGTACTTTGCGACCGAGCCGTTCCGCGCGCGCATCGAGCGCACCGGAGCCGAGTTTCGCGCCTATGGACCGCAGGCGCTGTTCGAGCGCAGCCTCGGATCCGGCGGACTGCTCGGCGGGATGGCGGGCCTGATGCAGACGTCCGAAGAGATTCTCGCGGACGTGATCGCGCGCACGCGCGAGGAACAGCCGTCCTACCTGCTCGTCGAAGCGCACGCGGTGTGGGGCAACCTGGCCGCGCAGCACCTGCAGCTGCCGGCGGCCACGTTGTGCGCGATGTTCGCGGTAAGCCCGGATCTGCTCTCGCCGGCGGAGCTGCTCGGGCATCTGTACGGGCAGGCATCGGCTGACGCGACGCTGCTCGGGCTCGAAGGGCTCACCGCGTACTTCGAGCGCGCGCGCGCGCTCGACCGCCGCTTCGCGACGCAGTCGCCCGGCATCATCGGCTATCTGGGCAACCCGCAGGGATGCTCGATCGTCTTCACCTCCCGCGCGTTTCAGCCCGGCGGCGATCGCTTCCCGGCGGCGTACCGGTTCACCGGGCCGGCCAGTGCGGGCGACGCCGAAGATGCGACGTTCGATTTCCCGATCGATCCATCGCGGCGGCTCCTCTTCATCTCACTCGGAACGATGTACAACGACGACATCCCGTTCTACGAGATGTGCTTCGAGGCGTTCGGAGGCCGCGGGGACACGGTGGTGATCGCCGCCGGCCATCGGATCGATCTCGCGCGGCTGCCGGCGCCGCCGCCCGGCGTCGTCGTGCGCGCCTCCGTGCCCCAGCAGGCGCTGCTCGCGCGCACGTCGCTGTTCATCACGCACGGCGGCATCAACAGCGCGCATGAGGCCATGCTGGCCGGCGTGCCGATGCTCGTGCTGCCGTCGGCCGCCGACCATCACATCGTGGCGCGGCAGGTGGCGGAGGCGGGCGCGGGCGAGGTGCTCGACCGCGGCGCCGCCACGGCCGACAGCCTGCGCGCGCATGCCGCGCGCGTGCTCGACGCGCCCGCGTACGCCGCGGCGTCGCGCGCCGCGGGCGACACCCTGCGCGCCGCGGGCGGGCCCGCGCGCGCCGCCGACGAAATCCTGGCGTACGTATCGGGCGCGGCCGCGCGCCACTGATTCGCGGAGACTCCCTGAATGCATCCCATCCTGCGCCTCCAGTCCGGCCGAACCATCGTGGAGGTGGGCGCGCATGCGGGCGACGACGCGCTGATCGACGTGTGCCGGCGGCGCGGCCACCGGCTGTTTCTGTTCGAGCCGATTCCGGCGCGCGTCGAGGAGCTCCGGCGCAAGACGGCCGGCGCGCCCACCATCGAAGTCGTGCCCGCGGCCGTGTCGAATTACGACGGCCGCGCGACGTTCAAGATCGCCTTTCACGACGACTGCTCGTCGCTGCAGGACTTCGACCCGAACGCGGGTGAGACGTGGGTGCACGAATGGCACCCGTACACGCGCTTCGAGATGATCAACGAAGTCGACGTCGCCGTCGTCCGCCTCGACACCTTCATGCGCGAGCGCGGGCTGGCGCGGATCGATCTGCTCGAGATCGACGCCCAGGGCGAGGACCTGCGCGTGGTGGAGTCGCTCGGCGAGCGCGTGCGCGACGTCCGCAAGATTCAGCTGGAGGTCAACATCCACTCGGCGCCGCTGTACGCGAACGCGTTCGGCATGGCCGAGGCCACCCGCTTCTTCGAGCAGCACGGCTTCGAGCCGCACGTCTCATGGACCCAGAGCCTCAACCGCGAGGCCAACGTCATCTTCCGCAATCGCGCGCACGTTCCGCCTCGCGCGATCACGGCGCCGATCGCATGGATCGAGCAGTGCGCGCGGCGGGCGGAGATCCTGTGGCACAAGCTGCCGCGGATTCTGGCGGTGACGGCCGGCATGCTCCGCCGCAAAGTGACCGGAGCGCGGTGACGTGGCGCACGGCGTCGCGCTGATCTATCCGACGTACGGGCACCTGTCGCCGGTGCTGCCGGTCGTCGCCGAGCTCGTCGCGCGGGGCGATCGCGTGACCTGCTACGGCACCGGCCGGTCGCGCGCGCGCATCGAGGCCGCGGGCGCCGCGTATCGCGCCTACCCGCGCGGACACGACGCCTTCAACCCCACGCCGCCCACCGACGGGTTGTTCAGCGACATGGTGCGGCTGATGCGGCTGTCGTCGGAGATCCTGCCGGCGCTCATCGAGGAGGTGCGCGCCGCGCGTCCCGACTATCTGCTGCTCGATACCAAGAGCCTGTGGGGACGGCTGGTCGCGCAGGTGCTGGGCATTCCCGCCGTGACGCTGTCGGTCGTCTTCGCCCTCCGGCCGGGCGTGATCGGCGCCGCGGCCCTCGCCGACATGCTCTACGCGGGCGCCCCCGTCGAGGCCGTGCGCCATGGCCTCGCGGCGCTGTCCTCGTACTTCGAGACGGCGCGCGCGGCCGACCGGCGGTTCCGCACGGCGAGCCCGGACATCCTCGGCTTTCTCGGCAATCCGCAGCCGCTGACGATCGTGTTCACGTCGCGCGCGTTTCAGCTCAGTGAGGCCGCGTTCGGCGACGACTATGTCTTTGTCGGCGCGTCGCTGCCCGCCTCGCGGCCCGACACGGCGGCCTTCCCCTTCGACGGCCCCGGCCCGCCGCTCGTCTACCTGTCGCTGGGGACGACGTTCCATGACGCGCCGGAGGTGTATCGCCACGCGATTCGCGCGAGCGCGGGGCAGCCGTGGCGATTGCTGATCTCGACCGGTGGCGCGCCCGCCGGAGCGTTCGGCCCGCTGCCGGACAGCGTCGCGATCGCGCCGTTCGTCCCGCAGCTTCGCGTGCTCGAGCGCGCGGCGGTGTTCGTGACGCACGGCGGGATGAACAGCGCCACCGAGGCGCAGTACTTCGGCGTGCCGATGGTGGTGCTGCCGCAGCGCGGCGATCAATATCTGGTGGGCGCGCGCGTTGCCGAGCTCGGCGCCGGTGTCGCGCTGGCGCCGCCAGACGTGTCCGCCGGCGCGCTGCGCGAACGCATCGCGGCCGTGCTCGCAGAGGCGCCGTTTCGCGACGCCGCCGCGCGGCTGCGCGCGGCGATGCGAGAGGCGGGCGGACCGCGCCGGGCGGCGGCCGCCATTGCCGCGGCGACGCGCTAACCCGCGACGGCCTGCGCGCTGTAGTGCTGGATGATGCCGTCGAGCATCGACGGCAGGCTCACGCGCGGCGCCCACTCCGGAAAGTGCGCCTGCGTCTTGGAGAGATCCGAGATGTAGCAGATGTGATCGCCGGCGCGCGCCTGATCCACGTACCGGTGCTCGAGCACCAGCCCGCGCTCGGCGAGCGCCGCAATCGTCTCGAGAATCGAAAGGCTGTTGGCCCGGCCGCCGCCGAGATTGTAGACCTCGCCGGCGCGCGGCCGCGCCGCGAACGCCAGCATCAGCGACGCGACATCCTCGGCATGCAGCTGATCGCGGACCTGCTTTCCCTTGTAGCCGAGAATCGTGTACGGCTCGCCGCGCACCGCGCAGCGCACGATGTAGTTCAGGTATCCGTGCAGGCTGACGCCGGCGTGATGCGGCCCGGTGAGGCAGCCGCCGCGAAACACGCCGACCGGCATGCCGAAGTACCGCCCGAATTCCTGGCACAGCACGTCGGCGGCCGCCTTCGACGCGCCGAACAGCGAGTGCATGCACTGATCGATCGACAGATCCTCGGCGATGCCGTCGCGGCCGTCCGCGTAGTCCCACCGCGTCGGCGTCTCGACGAGCGGCAGGCGGTTCGGGTGATCGCCGTACACCTTGTTGGTGCTGAGGAAGCAGAAGGGCGAGTCGCGGACGTAATCGCGCGCGGCCACGAGCAGGTTGAGCGTGCCGCCGGCGTTGACGTCGAAATCCTCGAACGGAATGTCCGCCGCGCGATCGTGCGACGGCTGCGCCGCGGTGTGCACGATCAGATCGGGGCGCTCGGCCTTGACGAGCGCGGCCACGCCCGCGCGATCGCGGATGTCGAGCGCGACGTGGCGGTACGCGGGGCCGAGATCGCGCGCGAGATCGTGCACGACGCCGGCGGTCGTGCCGCCGGGGCCGAAGAACCACGCGCGCATGTCGTTGTCGACGCCGATGACGCGCCAGCCGCGCGCGGCACACGCGCGCGCGCAGGACGACCCGATGAGGCCGCCGGATCCTGTAATGAGCGCTGTTCTGGAAGGCAAAAGCCGGCTCGAAGAAGCGCGGGGGCGGCCGTGAGGCCGCCCCCGGTCTGTGGTCCTAGGCCGAGGCCGTCGCGGCGGTGCCGTGCGCGGCCGAACGGCCGCGCGCGCGCTCGTACTGCTCGTTGAAGTACGCGCGCACCTTCGCCGGGTCGAAGTCGAGGAACGTGCCGCCCGATTCGAAGTGCTGCACGAACACGCGGCCCACCGCGTAGGTCGCGGCATAGCCGAAGGCGGGCATCGAGAGCACGCCGAGCACGGGCCCGAGGACCGGCACCGACCGCAGCACCGCGCCGCCGGCGCCGTACGCGAGAGCGGTCGACCCGACGCCGCCGACCAGCGCGCTGACGATGGCCTTGGCGCGTTCGTGGTGGAACGGAATCTCGTACACCTTCGACATGTCGCTGATCATCTTCAGCTGCAGCCCGGTGATCGCGGCCATGTCGATCAGCGGCATCGGGATGAACCCCGCGCCGGCGCTATAGGTGGCGTACTGGCGGACGATCGTATCTGCGTGCGACTGCCGTTCACTCATCGTGGAGCGCTCCTCTGACGGTTAAGCGTGGACGATTTCGATGCGGCGTACTATACACTAACCGCTCACTCAGAACCGAACGACGAGGTGAGGAATGCGCCTGATCTGCCTTCCGCACGCCGGGGCAGGCACCGGCGTTTATCGGCCGTGGACGTCTGTCCTCGCGCCTGACATCACGGTGATCGCGCCGCAGCTGCCGGGCCGCGACGGCCTTCGCGATCGTCCGGCGTTCACGCGCCTGACGGCGCTGGTGGACTGGCTCGCGTCGCGGGTCCTCGAGCCGCTGGCGGCGGGGCCGTACGCGCTGTTCGGCCACAGCGTGGGCGCGCTGGCCGCCTTCGAGCTGGCGCGGGAAGCGCGCCGCCGCGGTTGGCCGGCTCCGGTGCGCCTGTTCGTGTCGGGCCGCCCGGCGCCGGACGCCGAACGGATGTCGCGGGCGATTCACCAGCTCCCGGACGCGGAGTTTCGCGCCGAGATCGCCGCCCTCGGCGGCACGCCCGCGCCGGTGCTCGCCGAGCCGTCCCTGATGGACCTGCTCGTGCCGACGCTGCGCGCCGACTTCGCGGTGGCCGAGAGCTATCAGTGGTCGGCCGAAGCGCCGCTCGACATCCCCATCACGGTGTTCGGCGGCGACGCCGACCGGCACGCCCCGGTGCCGGCGCTCGAGCGCTGGCGCGCGCACACCACCGGCGCCTGCGCCGTGCGCGTGCTGCCGGGCGGACATTTCTTCGTGACCAGCGCGCGCGACGCGATGCTGGCGCACATCGCGCGGGATCTCGAGGCGCACGCCTCGTCCCCCGACGCCGATCTTCTGGAGCACGTGTAAATGAGCAGTCGTGTCCTCACCCGCCTGCGCGGCCTCTACCGCCGCCGCGTCGTCGGCTTCTGGCTGTCGCTGCTGGCGCTGGCCCTCGTCATCCTCTATCTGCTGCCGAGCATCATCGTCACCATTCCGGCGGGACACGCCGGCGTGCTGTGGCGGCGGTTCGGCCTGTTCGGCGCGCTCGGCAACAGCGGCGGCACGTCGCTCGATCCGCCCATGGGCGAGGGCACGCATTACAAGCTGCCCTGGAACCACGTGCAGATCTACGACATCCGCCTGCAGGACGTCACCCGCACGTTCGGCGTCATCGCCAACGACGGCCTGACGATTCAGACCGAGATCTCGATCAGGTTCCGCCCGATGGAGATGGAACTGGGCCGGCTGCACCGCTACGTCGGCCCGGACTACATCGACGTGCTGGTGGTGCCGGAGCTCGGCGCGCACGCGCGCAAGCAGATTTCGCATCTCTCGCCGGCCGAACTCTATTCGGGCCGCCGCGAGGAGCTCGAGCAGGCCATCCAGCGCAACATGGTCGAGGAATTCCAGGTGCGGTTCGAGCCGGCCGCGTCGCTGCTGGGCGCCGAGGCGCACATGCGGCGCGAAATCATCAGGCTCGCGGCGGAAGCGCCGACGCCGATGACGGCCGCCGATGTCGCCCGGCAGCTGCACATCGACGTCGTCGAGCTCGTGCTCCAGGACCTGGCGGCGCTGGTGCGTGACGGGCTGCTGCATGAAAGCCTGGTCAACGGCCAGCCGTTCTACCGCATCAACAGCGAGAAGATGGCCGCCGGCACGCACCTGAACGATCTGCTCGGCACCGGCAGCCCGCTGATCTACGTGGAGGACGTCCTGATCCGGCATATCGAGCTGCCGCCGGCGCTCGTCGCCGCGATTCAGGGCAAGCTCGTGACCGAGCAGGAGATGCTCGAGTACGACTTCCGCATCATGGCCGAGACGAAAGAAAAAGAGCGCAAGCGCCTCGAGGCCGAAGGCATCCGCGCCTTCCAGGACATCGTCACGGAAGGCATCTCGGACCGGTATCTGAAGTGGAAAGGCATCGACGCGACGCTGGAGCTCGCGAAATCGCCCAACAGCAAGGTCGTGATCATCGGCAGCGCCGGTGACGGCCTGCCGATCATTCTCGGGCCGCTCGAGACCGCACCGTCCGCCGTCGTGCCCCGCCCGCCGGCGCCGGCATCGGGAGGAGCCGGCCGGTCCGGCGGCGGCGGAGGCGCGACGCCGACGGGATCGCAGGGCCCGGGCAGCGGCGGCGGGGGCGCGACGCCCACGGGCACGCCGCGCCCGCCCGGCGGCGGCTACTGACGGGGCTTGGCGGGACGCGGCGCCAGCCGCAGGTTCACGCCAAGCGAAAGCGTCTGGTGCCGGTCCTCAATCGTCGCCACCGGCTCGTGGTCGTAGCTGTACTCGTAGGTCGCCTGCAGGCCCACGCCGCCGGCGACGCGTGACTGCAGCGACACGCGCAGCCCCATGCGGTAGTTGCCCGGGTCGCTGAGGTCGAGCGAATGCAGCAGCAGCGCGCCGAGCGTGTTCTGCTCGGTGAAGAAATATGTCGCGCTCGCGCCCGCCAGTGACGTCGCGAAGTGCTGATCGGGAATCGGCAGCGTGTAGGCCTCGAACGCATACGCCATCCCGCCGAAGACGCCGAGCCCGAGCTTCTTGGGCGAGTCCGGCAGCCACACGAGCACCCCGCCGGTGGCGTTCTGATGATCGAGCCCCTCGAACGGTGAGCGCGCCCAGTCGTTGAGCAGCACCAGCCGGAATTTGTCGGTGAGCGTCCGCGCGAACGCGATGTCGACCGAGTAGCGCTCGACGTGGGTCGTGTCGCCCGTGCGCTGGATGCCGGCTCCACCCGTCGTCACCATGCGCCACTTCGCCCAGTCGCGCTGCCAGAGGCCATTGCCGCCGAAATTGGTGGTGTCGGTCGATCCCCGCGTCATGTCGCCGGAAGCGCCGAACTCCACGGCCCACGGCACGGCCGGCCGCATGATGACCTGCTCGGTGACCGTGCCGATCTGGGTCGAGACCGCGCCCGGCGTCTGCGCCGAGGCCGCGGCCGGCCATACCAGACACGCGAGGAGCAGGACGCGCGCGGGGGTCTTGCGCCGGATCCAGGCGACCGGCTGCAGCGCCGCGACGATCGTCAGCGTGAATGGCAGCGTGGCGGCATCGAGCCAGCGGCGGCGACGGCCGGCAGCGGGCGCGGATTCGGCCGCGGGTGCGGGGGCGACCGGCGACGAGGGCGCGTCGGAGCGATAGACCCAGCCAGCCGCCGGGGCCGTGTCAGGAGCCGGAGAGGGGGACGCGAACGACGGGCGCGGCTTTCGAGCTTTGGCCATGGGTCCTTTCGGAATCAGCGGTCTGAGGATGAATGAAGGAAACCAGCCGGCCGTAGTCCTCGGCGGCGCGGCTGTGCGGGGCGTACTCCCAGATGGTCTGGTGGGCAGCCGCGGCATACGTCAGGTCGAGACACTGCCTGATTCCGGGACGGAACAGCCGCGAGGCCATCTCGGGATCGGCCTCGAGGGCTTCGAGCGCGGCACGCGTCGCGTGTGTCTGAGGATTCACGGCCGTGGGCACGACGGCGGCAAGTGCAAGCGGCCGATCCTGCCAGAGCCTGCGAATTTCGGTGACGCCGGCCAGGGTCTGCCGCGCGCCCGCCATGGCCATCGAGTCCATGGAGATCGTCAGCACGAACTCCGAGGCGGCGAGCAGTGCGCTGTAAGTGAGCAGGCCCATCGACGGCGACGTGTCGATGATGAGGAAATCGTAGCGGCCGGGCGGGATGGCCAGGTGCCGGGCGAGCACCGTTTCGCGCTGCATCGCGCCGGCCAGCTGCGTCTCGAGCGCGAACGCCGCGGGCGTCGACGCCACGACGTCCAGGTTCGGCCGCGCCTCACCGGCGACATCGTCCAGCGTCGCGGTGCCGAGCATGAGATCCGTGAGCGTGAGGCGCGGAGTCAACCCCAGCATGTGACTGACGTTGCCCTGCGGGTCGGCGTCAACGAGCAGCACGCGGTGTCCGTGGCGGGCCAGCGCCGACGCCAGCTGCACGGCCGTTGTCGTTTTCCCGACGCCCCCCTTCATGTTGACGATGGCGAGGCTGCGCACGTGCGGGGATTGTACCCGAAGCTCGTCCGCGCCGGGGCGCGCCGTGTTACTGTCGAAGGCGGCGCCCCGCCGAATAGACCGATCGAGAATGCCGCTCTTCCCCACGTCCTTCATCGACGAGCTCAAGACCGTTGCCGACATCGTGCAGGTCGTGAGCGACACGGTGCCGCTGCGCAAGATGGGCGTGACCTACAAAGGCCTCTGCCCGTTTCACGGCGAGAAGACGCCGTCGTTCAACGTCAATCCGGACAAGGGCTTCTTCAAGTGCTTCGGCTGCGGCGTCGGCGGCGACGTGATCAAGTTCGTCGAGCTGCGCGACCGCGTGGGGTTTGCCGAGGCCGTCAAGACGCTGGCCGGGCGATTCGGCATGGCCGTGCCGGAGGCCGAGGGGCAGAAAGAGAACGAAGCGGCGATCGCCGAGCGGGAGGCGATGCTGAAGATGCACGAGATCGCCGCGGCGTTCTATCGCGCGCACTTCGACTCGCCCGCCGCGAAGCGCGCACGCGAGGACGTCGAGAAGCGCGGGCTGACGGCCGACACGATCCAGGCATTCGGTTACGGCTACGCGCCCGCGGTGGCCAGGGACGCCCTCAATCCTGAGCTCCTCGAGCGCTTCCCGAAGGAGCTCGTCGTCCGCAGCGGCCTCGCCATGGCGAGAGACGATGGGCGGATCGTGGACCGGTTCAGAAACCGGCTGATGATCCCGATTCATCGGGAGTCGGGCCCGGTCATCGCCTTTGGCGGGCGGGCGCTCGAGAAGGACCAGGTCCCGAAGTACCTGAATTCGCCCGAAACGCCCCTCTACACGAAGGGCCGGGTGCTGTACGGCCTGCATTTGAGCAAGACGGCGATCCGGCAGAAGAACTTCGCGGTGCTGGTGGAGGGGTATTTCGACCTCGCCCAGCTGTGGCAGGCGGGCATCCAGAATGTGGTGGCGTCGAGCGGCACGGCCCTCACCCCCGCCCAGGGACGGTTGCTTCGGAGGGCCACATCGAAGATCATATTGAGTTTCGACCCTGATGCCGCCGGCCAGGGAGCAGCGGCCCGCTCCTCGGAGATGCTCGTGGCCGAGGGGTTTCAGGTGAATGTGGCCCTGCTGCCCGAGGGGCAGGATCCCGATACTTTCGTCAGGACGGAGGGCGCGGCCGGCTACGCGGAGCGCCTGCGCGGCTCGCAGCCGTATCTCGACTACCTGCTCGACCGGGCCGCCGCGAAGCACAACGTGGCGCGGGCCGACGGCCGCAGGGCGTTTCTGCTCGAGATGCTGGCCGTGGCCGCCACGATTCCGGATGCCGCGGCCCGCGACCAGTTTGCCGACCGCCTGGCCCACAAAGCCCGCATCACCGAGGACGTCGTCCGGCAGGAGATACGGAAAGCGGCGGTCCGCAAGACCACGGAGCTGCCGGCGGCGGTGAGCCAGCGCACGCCGCTGCGGCCTGCCGAATCGGGGCTGCTCTGGTATCTGGCGCGCGACCCGGAAGCGGGGCTCGAGGCGCTGCAGATGCTGGACGATGAGGATTTCGAGGGGCTGGCGAGCGCCGACGTGCTGCGCATGGCCCGGGAGCTGGGGGAAAACGGCGCGGCGGGTTTACCGAAGCTGCTCGCCGAGCGTCTAAGTGAGCAGGAGCGCGCGCTCGTGGCGCGCGCGGCGAACGCGGGGGCGGCGGTGGCCCCGGCCGGGGATTGCGCGCAGACGCTGCGGCGGCTGCGCATCGACCGGGAACGGTCGGAAGTTCAGGAACTGATAGACAAACTGCAGAGCTCCGGCGAGGCCGCCGGGACGGGGTCGGGCACCAGCGCCGAACTCCGGACGCTCTGGGAACGAAAGATGATCCTCCTCCGGAAGCTCGAAGAGCTGAACGGGTGACGGTTATTGCAGACGAGCAGACAGGGGTACAAGCGTGAGCGTGAAGGAACCGGGCGGTTTGTCGATTGAAGAGCGGTACGACGAGGTACGGCAGCTGATTGCCGTCGGCAAGGAGAAGGGCTATCTCCTGTACGACGAGGTCAACGAGCTGCTGCCGGCCGACATCACCTCGTCGGACGAGCTCGATGATCTTTTCAGCACCTTCGGCAACGCCGGCATCGAAGTCGTCGACTCCGAGCAGAAATACGAGGAGAACCAGCTTCGCGCGCGCACCAGCGAAGGCGCCGAGGAAGTGGAGCTCGATCTCACGCCCGGCGCGCTCGACAAGACGAACGATCCCGTCCGCATGTATCTGCGCGAGATGGGCACCGTGCCGCTGCTCACGCGCGAGGGCGAAGTCGCCATCGCGAAGCGCATCGAGCGCGGCAAGCTCGCCGTCATCAAGTCGATTTCGCGCATGCCCTCGATCGCCAAGGCGATCATGCGCATGGGCGACCAGCTCAAGAATGGGGAACGCACGATTCGGGAACTGGTGATTTTCAACGACGAGGAAATCACCGAAGACCGCATCGAGTCGCGCCAGCGCGAGGTCATGCGGCAGATCGAGGCCGTGCGCAAGGCGTGGGGCGAGCTCGAAAAGCGCCGCGCGAAGCTCGAGCCGATCCTCAAGAAGGACAAGAAGAAGTGGCGCCGCGCGAACATCAAGCTGATGCGCGCCCGCATCGACGTCTCGAAGCTGATTCGCAAGATCGAGTTCACCGAGCCGATCAAGCGCCGCCTGATCGAGCAGGTCAAGGACGCCGTCGAAACGGTCGTCTCGAAGCAGCGGCAGGTCGCGTACATCGAGCGGCAGCTCAACGCGAAGACGAAGAAGAAGATGCGCGAGGAGGACCGCAAGCACCTCCTCAAGCAGCAGAAGGATCTGCGCGGTGAGATCCGGCAGCTCGCCGACGAGCTCGAGGAGACGCCCGAGGATCTGCTCGAGACGCTCGACACCATTCACGACGGCGAGTCGCGCGCCGAGCAGGCGAAGAAGGAGCTGGTCGAAGCCAACCTCCGCCTCGTCGTCTCGATCGCGAAGAAGTACACGAACCGCGGGCTGCAGTTCCTCGACCTGATTCAGGAAGGCAACATCGGCCTGATGAAGGCGGTCGACAAGTTCGAGTACCGCCGCGGCTACAAGTTCTCGACCTACGCGACGTGGTGGATCCGCCAGGCGATCACCCGCGCGATTGCCGACCAGGCGCGCACCATCCGCATTCCGGTGCACATGATCGAGACGATCAACAAGCTGATTCGCACGTCGCGCGCGCTCGTGCAGGAGCTGGGCCGCGAGCCCACCTCGGAAGAGATCGCGCAGCGCATGGACATTCCCGTCGCGAAGGTCCGCAAGGTGCTGAAGATCGCGCAGGAGCCCATCTCGCTCGAAACGCCGATCGGCGAAGAGGAAGATTCGCATCTTGGCGACTTCATCGAGGACAAGAACGTCCTCTCCCCCGCCGAGGCCGTGATCAATCTGAACCTGAAGGAACAGACCGATCACGTGCTGAAGACGCTGACGCCGCGCGAGGAGCGCGTCATCAAGATGCGCTTCGGCGTGGGCGACGGCAGCGAGCACACGCTCGAAGAAGTCGGCCAGAGCTTCGCGGTGACCCGCGAGCGCATCCGCCAGATCGAGGCGAAGGCGCTGCGCAAGCTGCGCCACCCGTCGCGCAGCCGCAAACTGAAGGCGTTTCTCGAAGGGCGGTAGCGCAGGCCTTCAGGCCTGCGTGCCGCCCCTCGCCCTCACATCCCTGACGCACATGCCGGCCTCTCCGCCGGCATGTGCATGCCCGCACCCGCCCGTCTCCGATAGAATCCCCTGTGGGCCTGTAGTTCAACGGCAGAACAGCCGGCTCATAACCGGTCAGTTCCAGGTTCGAATCCTGGCGGGCCCAGATCTATTGGAAAATGGAAAGTGGAAAAGGAAGATTGATTGAGGCCAAGTGCTGCCAGATCTTGAACGGTTGATCACCCTGCAGAAGCTCGAGACGGACCGGGCGGCGGTGGCACGGGTGGTGAGCGAGGTGCCGCAGCGGCAGGCCGCCCTCGATGCCCGCGCCAGCGAGGCCCGGGCGGGGCTCGAGGCCGCGAAGGCGCATCACGCGGCGGTGTCCACCGAGCGGCGCAACGCCGAAAAGGAGATGGCGGGCGCCGAAGCCAGGCTGTCGAAATTCCGCGACCAGCAGCAGAACGTCAAGACGAACAAGGAATATCAGGCGATGCTCCACGAGATCGACACGGCCAAAGCCGACGTCGACAAGTGGCAGGAGCAGGTCATCCTCCGCATGGATGATGTGGATGCGGCGGCCGCGGCGCTGAAACAGCAGGAGGCGGTGCTGAAGGCGGCGGAAGCGGAAATCGCGAGCGCGCGGACGGCGCTCGACGCCGAGCGCACCGGGGCGGAAACGCGGCTCGCGGCGCTCGACACGGATCGCGCGGCGCTGGCGGCACAGATCGAAGACCCGCGCGCGCTGATCATCTTCGACGGCCTCGTGAAGAATCGCAAGACGGTGGCGGTGGTGCAGGCCGCCGACGGCCTCTGCACCGAATGCCGCGTGCGCCTGCGCCCGCAGGTGTTCTCCGAAATCCGCCGCAACGATCAGATCCGCCAGTGCGACAACTGCCAGCGCATCCTCTACTACGTGGCGCCTCCGGCGCCAGCTGAGAATGCGCAGGTTACAGGTCAAAGGGCAGAGGGCACAGGGTCGGAAAGGTCGGAGGGATAACAACGAAGGGGCAAGACCTGCCGCCTGCTTCCTTGACCCTGTATCCTTGCCCCTGTCCCCTTGCGTCCCTTGCGTCCCCTTTCCCCTATGACCTTGAACCTTTTCCCTTCATCGCGCATCAACGTCTGGATTGATGGCGGGGCGCGGGGCAATCCCGGGCCGGCAGGCTATGGCGCGCACATCGAGGATAGCGACGGGAACGTGCTCGCCGAGCTGCACGGGGGCCTGGGCATCGCCACCAACAACGTCGCCGAATACAACGGGCTGCTGGCGGCGCTGACGTGGGCCGTCGATCACGGCCATCGCGAGGTGCACGTGCGCGCCGACTCGGAGCTGCTGGT
Source organism: Vicinamibacterales bacterium (assembly GCA_036675475.1). Lineage (GTDB taxonomy): Bacteria > Acidobacteriota > Vicinamibacteria > Vicinamibacterales > SCN-69-37 > JALYRV01. The sequence continues at coordinate 13,114 of JAKFEY010000017.1, read as the reverse complement.
CAAGCAGATGCGCGGCGAATACAAGATCAAGAATGACGGGCTGAAGCCGCTGGCGGCGCGCGCGCGGCTGCTCATCACCGAGCTCGATCGCGTGGTGTTCGAACACGTGCGGCGCGAGCACAACAAGAAGGCCGACGCGCTGTCGAACCTCGGGATGGACGAGGCTGAGAAGGGCCTGGCGCCCGGAGCCTAGCGCCCACCGCCCGCCACGATGCCGGCAATCAAGCGGCCCGTTCCTGCCCCTTCCGCCCGGTACGAATAAAACCGCTGCAGATCGCATGCGGTGCAGAGCCGCGACTCGTGGATGCTCGCTGGAGGCACGCCGGCGTCTTCCAGGATGCGGCGATTGATCCGCGACACATCCAGCCGCCAGTGCCCTTCCCCGTCGGCGGTGAACGCGTCTTCCGCAAGGCCCCAGAGGGGCGACGCCGCGAACACGTCGCGCACGCGCGCGTCCACCTGATAGCAGCACGGCCCGATCGACGGGCCCAGCGCCGCAACCAGGGTTGACGCCGCGGCGCCCAGCCGCGCGAGCGCGCGCACCGCTTCCGCCGCCACGCCCGCCGCCGTGCCGCGCCATCCCGCATGCACCGCGCCAACCGCATGTCCCTCGCCGGCGATCAGAATCGGCACACAGTCGGCGATCTGCACCGCGCATGCGGTGTCGGAAACCGCGCTCACCACGGCGTCGGCGTCCACCGATCCGGCCGGCGTCTGGCCGGCATCTTCGATCACGAGTACATGCCGGCCGTGCACCTGCCGCGCGCGCATCAACTGCTCCGGCGCCACGCCAAGGTCCGTCGCAAACACCTCGATGTTGTGGCGTCTCAGCGCAAAGTCCGCCGGCAACTCCAGTTGACGCGTCGAGAACAGGTGCCGCGCGCGCGCCGCCAGCGGCCCGCACTCCAAATACTCACGGGCATTGACGATGGTCGAGTGGAAGTCGGGATTCATGCGCAACGCCGGTTGCCATTTTCCCATGTGCGGCGGAAAGAGACGCCGGAACCGCTCGGCACAACCTCAGTCTGCTCAGCGGCTTCCAGTCTCGCGAGCTGCCGCGCCCGGCCCGGCGCGCCGTTTGCCCTGTCGCTTCGCGAATCGCCGGGCCTTGAAGCCCAGGGCCCAGGGCCTGGCGCCCAGCGCCTGAATGGAGCCTTCTATGGAAGTGAAATTCGTTCTGAATGACAAGGGCACGCCCGCGGGAAAGCTGGCGGATGCCGAGCTGCACTTCGTGAGCGGTCCGCTGGCCGGCCTCAAGCTGATTGGGTTTGGCGTCTGGGAAGGCAAGCGTGGCGGCCGCAACGTCACGTTCCCGGCGCGCAGCTACTCGGTCAACGGCGAGCGGCGCAGTTATGCGCTGCTGCGTCCGATCGGCGACACGGCCGCGCACGAGCAGTTGCGCGATCGCATTCTCGAGGCCTACGGCGCGTTTGCCACCGAAACGGCCGTGGCCTAGTGCGCTTCTCGCTCGGTGGAGATGGCATCCACGAGTTTCTGGTTTTCGCGCGCGCGTTTGGCCGGCAGGGTCCACTCGGCCTTCATGGCCTTGTCGAGCTCGTTGCGGAAGAAGGTGGAGCGCTGCCCGCCGTCGATGATGTCCCAGGGCAGCACGGGGTCGGCCTGCCGATCGCGGAACACGAAGAACTCGGCGTCGACGCCGGCTTCGGCCACGGCCGCGCGCCAGTTGCCGCCGTTGCGCTCGGCGGCCACGATGGCGGGCGCGACGCGGCGGTCGCCGAGTGACATGAGGGCCTGGTAAAACGAATGACGCTCCGACTTGATGTTGAAGTACACGTTGTCGACGCCGGCGGTCAGCTCGCGCATGCGGCGGATCTTCCGGTCGATCACGTCGGGCCGATCCATCGCCAGCCACTGGTACGCGGTGCCGGGCTTCGGCACCAGCGGATTGACGCTGGCGATGATGCGGCCGATGCGGCCCCGCTCGCGCGCGTGCGCCAGCAGGCGCTCGTGCAGCTGCAGGGTGAGGTCGCGAATCGCCTGCAGGTCCTCGTCGGTTTCGGTCGGCAGGCCGATCATGAAGTACAGCTTCAGGTTCTCGATGCCTTCCGAGAAGATCATGTCGGCCGCGGCCAGAATCTCGTCGTTGGTCACCGTCTTGTTGATCACGCGGCGCAGCCGGTCCGAGCCGGTTTCGGGTGCGATCGTCAGCGACTTCTCGCCGCTCTCTTTCAGGCGGCGCACGATGCCGGGCGTGAGGTCGTCGAGGCGAAGCGAGGCGGGGCTGATCGAATAGCCCATGCCGGCCAGCCCGTCGAGAATCTGCTCGATCTGCGGGTGATCGCAGAGCGCAATCGACACGAGGCCGGCCTTCGACGAGTACGGCTTCGCGGCTTCGGCGAGCGCCAGGATGCGCTCGGCGGGAAAGGCGCGGACGGGCAGATAGTTGTAGCCCGCCCAGCAGAACCGGCACAGGTTGGCGCAGCCGCGCACCACTTCCACGAGGAAGCGCGAGCCGAACTCGGTGTCGGGCGTGAAGATGGTGGTGGCCGGCGGGTCGAGCGCCTCGGTGGTGCGCACGGCGGCCTTGCGCACGATCGGCGGCGCGCCGGTGCCGGCCTTCGGCTCGAACGCGAGGATGTGGCCTTCCTCCGCGTAGCGCACGTCATAGAACGACGGGATGTAGAAGCCGCGCTGGGTGGTCAGCTCGCGCAGCGCCGCGTCGCGCCCGGCGTGGCCCTCGTGCGTCCGCCCGCGCAGGGCATCGGCCAGCGCCGGCACCAGCACTTCGCCCTCGCCTGCCGCGATCACGTCCGCGAACAGCGCCAGCGGTTCCGGATTCACGAACGTCACGGCCCCGCCGATCACGATCAGGGGATGCCTGGCGGTGCGGTCTTTCGCGAACACGGGAATGTTGGCGAGGCCCAGCATCGTGAGCACGTTGGTGTAGTCCCACTCGAACGACACCGAAAACGCGAACACGTCGAAGTCGTTGACCGGCGTCTGCGACTCGAGCGAGACGAGCGGCAGCCGGCGGTCGCCCATCGCCTTCAGCTCCTGCTTCGGCGGCAGGAACACGCGCTCGCACACCACGTCCTCGCGGGCGTTGAACAGGCGGTACACCGTCTGGAGGCCGAGGTTCGACATCCCGACGAAATAGGTGTTGGGAAAGCAGAGCGCGACGCGGAGCCGTCCGGCGTGGGGCTTCGAGATGTACCCGACCTCGCGGCCGAGCGTCTCGATGGCGGCCTTCCGCGGATCGTAGGGGCCCGATCGGTCCCTGGGGGCTTCCGATCGGCGGCGGGTCGTGTGGTGCGCTCTGTTGGTCACGGCAGTGGTGGATCCATCCGCGAAATGCGCCTCCACAGGAGGCGCTCACGGCGGCCGTGGATCTTCTTACTGTATCACTCGCCCTGACGGCGCAGGAACGCGGGCACGTCGAGCTCGGACACCGGCTCGAACTCGGCGCCCGGCCCCGAGTCGCCCGTCGCTGTGACGGCCGGCGCGATTGGAAGCTCCACCACAGGCCTGCGCGTGAGTGAGAAGCCCGACAGTCGCGAACCGCCATTCACGGCGACGGGCTCGTCCACCTGCTGCTTCCAGGACGCGTAGCTCTGCAGGTCCACCGGTGTCGGCGCGGCGCTCGCCGACGGCTGCATGCCGGCCGCCGGCTTGTCGAAGCCGGTCGCAATTACCGTGATCTTCACGCGGCCTTCCATCTTCGGATCGACCACCGCGCCGAAAATGATGTTGGCGTCTTCGTGGGCCGCTTCCTGGATGATGGCCGACGCTTCGCTCACCTCGATGAGCGACATGTCGTGGCCGCCGGTGACGTTGATGATCACGCCGCGCGCGCCGCGCACCGACGCGTCTTCGAGCAGCGGGCTCGAAATCGCGGCGTTCGCCGCGTCAATCGCGCGCGTCTCGCCCGATGCGGTGCCCGTGCCCATGATGGCCAGGCCCATGTGCGACATGATCGTCTTGACGTCGGCGAAGTCGAGGTTGATGAGCCCCGGCACCAGAATCAGGTCGGAGATGCCCTGAATCGCCTGCCGCAGCACATCGTCCGCCGTCGCGAACGCGTCGACGAGCGCGGTTTGCCGCGCGATGGTGGCGAGCAGCCGCTCGTTCGGAATCGTGATGACCGTGTCCACCGCTTCGCGCAGCTCCGCGAGGCCGCGCTCGGCCTGCGTCAGCCGCTTGCGGCCTTCAAACTTGAACGGCTTGGTGACGACGGCGATGGTGAGGGCGCCGAGCTCGCTGGCCAGGCTGGCGATGACCGGCGCGGCGCCGGTGCCGGTGCCGCCGCCGAGGCCGGTGGTCACAAACACCATGTCGGCGCCGTCGATGGCTTCGATCAGCTTGTCGGTGTCTTCGAGCGCGGCCTGCCGGCCGACGTTCGGGTCGGCGCCCGCGCCGAGCCCCTTGGTCAGCTTGCCGCCGATCTGAATCTTGACCGGCGCCGCGTTCATGGCCAGCGCCTGCACGTCCGTGTTGGCGACGAGGAACTCCACGCCGTCGAGGCCGGCCTGCACCATGCGGTTCACGGCGTTGCTGCCGCCGCCGCCGACGCCGATCACCTTGATCCGCGCGCCGAGGCGTCCTTCTTCGTCGAGTTTCAGCCGCAGTGAATCGGTCATGGGGTCTCCTAAAAGAATTCCTTGAACAGCGTGCGCAGTCGTCCAGCCATCCGGCCCAGCGCGCCGGCGCCCACGCGCGCGGGCTCGCCCGCCGCGTGGCTGTTGCCGTACATCGTGAGTCCCACCGCCGTGGCAAATGCCGGGTTGTTGACGTGATCGGCCAGGCCGCCGACGCCGGCCGGGCAGCCGCGCCGCACCGGCAAATCGAAGATCTGCTCGGCGATCTCCGCCATGCCCTCGAGCATCGCGCCGCCGCCGGTGATGACGATGCCGGAGTTGAGCGACTTCTCGTAGCCGGCCCGGCGAATCTCGTCCCAGAGGAGGTGGCAGATTTCCTCGGCGCGCGGCTGCAGAATCTCCGAAAGGATGCGGCGCGCCATCACGCGCGGCTTCCGCCCGCCCACGCTCGGCACCTCCATCGTCTCGTCCTCACCGACCATGGAGGTGAGCGCGCAGCCGCTGCGGCGCTTGATCTTTTCCGCTTCCGGAATCGGCGTGCGCAGGCCGACCGCGATGTCGTTGGTGAAGTGATCGCCGCCCACCGCGAGCACGCCGGTGTGCCACAGGCTGCCGCGCTCGAAGATCGCGAAGTCCGTGGTGCCGCCGCCGATGTCCACGAGCGCGACGCCGAGCTCCTTCTCGTCGGCTGTCAGCACCGCGTCGCTCGCGGCAAGCTGCTCGAGGATGGTTTCGGCCACCTGCACGCCCGCGCGATTCACGCAGGCGACGATGTTCTGCATCGACGATGCGCTGCCGGTGACGACGTGCACGTTCACTTCGAGGCGGCTGCCCGTCATGCCGACGGGGGCGCCGATGCCGTCCTGCTCGTCGACGACGAAGTCCTGCGGCAGCACGTGGAGGATTTCGCGGCCGCTCGGCAGCGACACGGCTTTCGCCGCGTCAATGGCGCGCCGCACGTCTTCGCGCGTGATCTCGCGGTTCTTGCCGGCAACGGCCACCACGCCGCGGCTGTTGAACGCCTTGACGTGCGCGCCCGACAGCGCCAGGTGCACGGCGTCGATCTCGATGCCGGCCGTGAGCTCCGCCTCCTCGATCGCCTTCTTGATCGACTCGACGGCGGCCTCGAGGTTGACGACGATGCCGCGCCGGATGCCGCGCGAGTCGGCCAGCCCGATGCCGATGATGTCCACCCCCCCGTCGTCCATCGTCTCGCCGACGATGGCGGCGACCTTGGAGGTGCCGACGTCGAGTCCGACCAGATACCGCTCTCTTCGTGACATTTTTCTCTCCGGCGGGGACCCCTGCCACCCCGCCTGGCCTCGTCGCTCGCGGGGCCCCGATGCCCGCTCCGCTCCTCGGCGTCGCTTAATACCGAGCCAACGTTTGCTGCGGCGTGCCCGCCGGCAACGGCGCCTTGCGCGGGCGTACGTAAATGCGATCGTCGAAGCGCAGGTCGACGTAGTCGAGCTCGTCGAGCCGCTCGCGCAGCGTCGGCGCGAGCGTCATGTACGAGCGCAGCCGCTCGACGAAGTGCGCCTCGCCGAGGTGCAGCAGCGCGCGATCGCCGTCGAGCAGCACGACGGCGTTGTGCGCGTCCGAGACGTCGATCTGCGAGACGCGCGGGCCGACGCGCGCGTCGGCGGCCGTGGCGTCGATGACCCGCGCGGCCAGCATCGCCCGCTCGGGATCGATCAGAAAGCCCGTGGCGGCGCTGTTGCTCTGCAGGCCGTCGACAATGGGCAGGTCGTACTGCGCGTGCTGCGCGCCGTGTTCCTCGATGACATGGCCGCCGGCGTCAATCAGAAACAGGCGTCCCTGCACGCGCGCCAGTCCCATCGGGACGCGCTCGGTCACCAGGATTTCGATCGTCGACGGCAGCACGCGGCGCAGCGTGGCGGTGCCCACCCACGGGCTCTGCAGCAGCTGGCGTCGGTACGCGTTCAGATCCGCCGTCAGGATGTGATCGCCGCGGAGGCCGTCGACCAGCGCCTCGACCTCGCCGGGCGACAGCTTCTCGGCGCCCTTGATGGAGATGTGCTGCACGCGCAGCTGCGGCATGCTCAACGCCGCGCCCACGCTCTTGAACGCGCCGATGGCGAGCACGGCGCCAATCACGGCCACGCGGATGGCGGTCCAGCTGATGGCGCCGCGCCATCCGCGCCGGGCAGACGGCTTCACCTGCGCGCGGCGGAAACGTTTGTCGGCAGGCGCGCGCACGCCGGCGGTGCGGGCGGCGACGCGCGCGCTCATGACGCGCCTCCCCGCCCGGCAGCGCCGCTCGCGGCGCGGAGCGCCTCGAGCACGCGCGGCCCCGACTGATAGATGGAGCCGGCGCCGAGGGTAATCACCAGATCGCCGGGCTCGGCCATCTTCACGAGCCGGCGCTCCACGCCCGCGAGCGTGGGCTCGAGCACGACGCGCCCCGGCGCGTGCCGGTCGACTTCCGCCCGCAGCGCCTCGCCGCTGACGCCCTCGATGGGCGCTTCGCTGGCCGCGTAAATTTCCGTCAACACAATCTGATCGGCCTTCGCGAGCGCGGGCCCGAACTCGCCCAGCAGATCGCGCGTGCGCGTATAGCGGTGCGGCTGGAAGGCGACGACGATGCGCTGCGGGTTGGAGGCGCGGGCGGCGTCGATGACGGCGGCGATTTCGGTGGGGTGGTGGCCGTAGTCGTCGATGACGGTGACCCCGTTGGCCTCGCCCAGCACCTGGAAGCGGCGCTCGGCGCCCTTGAACTCGGCGAGGGCCTCCGCGATCTGCGCGAAGGGCACGCCCATCTCGAGCCCCACGGCCACGGCCGCGAGCGCGTTCATCAGGTTGTGCGAGCCCGGCACCGCAAGCGCGATGTCACCGTCGCCGCGCGCGCCGGCGGCGCCGTGCAGCGCGTAGCGCACGCGGCAGCGGCCGCCGAACCCCGACAGCACCGGCGCGCTGCCGCGCACGTCGGCGGTTTCCGAGGCGAAGCCGTACGTCAGCACGCGGCTCGTCATGCGCGGCAGGATCGCGGCCAGCGGCGCGTCATCGGCGCACGCGATCACGGCGCCGTAGAACGGCGTCTTGTTCGCGAAGTCGACGAAGGCCTGCTCGATGGCCTCGAAACTGCCGTAGTTCTCCATGTGCTCCCGATCGAGATTCGTAATCACCGCAATCTGCGGCGACAGCCGCAGAAACGATTTGTCGCTTTCATCCGCCTCGGCCACGATCACGCTGCCCTTGCCGAGCCGCGCGTTGCTGCCGAAGGCGCTCAACCGCCCGCCAATCACCGCGGTGGGATCGAGCCCGCCGCGCTCGAGCACCATGGCGACCATTGACGTCGTCGTGGTCTTCCCGTGCGCGCCCGCGATGGCGATGCCGAAGCGCTGGCGCATCAGTTCGGCGAGCATCTCGGCCCGCGCGATTACCGGAATGCCGCGCTTGCGCGCTTCGGCCACTTCCGGGTTGCCGGCCTGAATCGCCGACGACACCACCACCACGTCGGCCCCGCCGATGTTCGCGGCGGCGTGGCCTTCGTGGATCTCGACGCCGAGGCCCTCGAGCCGCTCGGTGGCGTCGCTGCGGCGCGCGTCCGATCCGGTGACGCGAAAGCCGAGGGCCGCCACGAGCTCGGCGATCCCGCTCATGCCGATCCCGCCCACGCCCACGAAGTGCACGCGCCGCGTGCGCCCCAGGTTCACGCGCCCTCCATGGGCGTGCGCTTCGTCGGGTGAATCACCCGATCTGCCTTCCCGCCAGCGCGAGCACGCGCGTGGCAATCACGCGCGCCGCGTCCGGCTTGGCCAGCGATCGGGCCGCCGCGCGCATGCGCGCGCGCAGGCCAGGGTCGCCGACCAGCCGCACAATCTCCGCGGCCAGTGACGCGCCGGTCAGCGTCTGCTGCTCGAGCACCACGGCGGCGCCCGCGCGCGCCGTGGCCTCGGCGTTCTTCCGCTGGTGATCGTCGGCGGCGGTCGGCAGCGGCACGAGCACCGCCGGCTTGGCCGCGGCCGCCAGCTCCGCGAGCGTGGTCGCGCCCGCGCGGCAGATCACCAGATCGGCGCTGTTCATCTCGCGGTCCATGGCATAGAGGAACGGCTCAACCCGCGCCTCGAGGCCTGCCCGCTGATAGCCGCCGCGGACCATGTCCAGGTCGGCTGCCCCGGTTTGATGGACGACTTGCAGGCCTGGATGGCGCCGTACCAGTTCCGGCGCTGCCGCCACCATGGCCACGTTGATCGCGTGCGCGCCCTGGGAGCCGCCAAAGATCAGGATCCTTGCGGGACTCGTCCCGCGCTCGTCACGTTCCGCTGCCGCATCTGTTCCCTCCAGGTGTTGAAGAAACTCCGCCCGCACGGGATTGCCGCTGACAAACGCCTTGCCGCCGAAATGTGCCGCCGTCTCGGGCCAGGTCACCGCCGCCGCGCGCACGACGCGCGCGAGCGTGCGATTGGTGAAGCCCGGCACCGCGTTCTGTTCCATCACCATGGTGGGAATGCCGCGAAGCGCCGCCGTCATCACCACCGGTCCCGAGCTGTAGCCCCCCACGCCGATCACCACATCGGGCCGCCGCCGCGACAGCAGGCGCCACGCGTCGATGAACCCCACAGGCAGCAGCGCCATGCCCCAGACGCGCGCCTCGATCGACTTGCTCTTGAGACCCGCGCTCTGAATCAGGTCGAGCTCGAAGCCCTCGTGCGGCACGACGCGCGCCTCGATGCCGGCCGCCGTGCCCGCAAACGTCACGTCCACCTTCGCCAGCCGCTGCAGCTCGCGCGCGACGGCAATGCCGGGATACAGATGCCCTCCCGTACCGCCTCCCGCGATCACGACCTGCACCACGCGCGCGTCCGTGTTCACTCACGCCGTCCCATACGCGGGTGACGTCGCGTGCTGCGACACGTTGAGCAGAATGCCCATGCCGATCAGATTGATGAGCAGCGACGACCCGCCGGAGCTCACGAACGGCAGCGCAATCCCCTTGTTCGGCACCAGGCCGAGCACCACGCTGATGTTGAAAAACGCCTGCAGCACCACCATCGTCGTCAGCCCGATCGCGAGGAACGCGCCGAAGCGATCCGGCGCGAGCACGGCGGCGCGGAACCCGCGCCAGGCGATGACGCAGAAGCAGAGGACGATGAGGGTGGCGCCGATGAGGCCGAGCTCCTCGCCGATGACCGCGAAGATGAAGTCGGTGTGCGGCTCGGGCAGATAGAACAGTTTCTGCGTGCCTTCCATGACGCCTTCGCCGAAGAAGCCGCCCTTGCCGACGGCAATCTTCGATTGAATCGCCTGGTAGCCCGCGCCGAGCGCGTCGGCCTCGGGATTGAGAAAGCTGAGGACGCGCCGCCGCCGATAGGGTGCCGCCAGCAGCACCGTGGCCACCACCGGCAGCAGCACGGCCGCCGCGCCAAGGATGTAGCGATAGCTCAGCCCGGCCGCGAAGATCATCACGCCGACGATCGCGAGAATCGACAGCGCCGTACCGAAGTCGGGCTCGAGCACCACGAGGCCGCACACCACGCCCGCCGCGATCCCGATCGGCAGCAGCGCATAGCTGACATCGTCGACGCGGTGCATGCGGCGCTCGAGCAGCGCCGCGGTAAAGAGGATGATGGCCAGCTTCGCGAGCTCCGACGGCTGCAGCGTGATGCCGCCCAGCGAGAACCAGCGATGGCTGCCGTTGCGCGCCGGCATGAAGAGCACCGCGACCAGCGCGAGCGCGACGACGCCGACGGCCGTCCAGATGACGACCGGCTGGCGCAGATTGCGATAGTCGATGCGCATGACGACCCACAGCATGAACAGGCCGAGCACCGCCCACGCGCTCTGCTTGAAGAGGTAGTAGTAGGGGTTGCCGACCCGGTCCATGGCCAGCACCGCGGACGCGCTGTAGACCATCACCACGCTGGCGCACACCAGCAGGAACGTGGCGAGGAACAGCAATTTGTCCGATTTGAGCTTTCGAGCCATGTCGACCTACAGTTGCCCCTAAAGTTCAGCTGCTGCCCGGCCGACACTACAGCCGGACAGCGAGTTACGGTTCTTGCCGGGCTGACGTGAGCAGTCAGCAGTCACCAGCAGGGATCTGGATAAAGACACCTACCTCACAGGCCGGGGCAGCCTGTGTTCCCAGCGGCGGGTTCTTCATCGCTGTCCTACTGGTGACTGCTCACTGCTCACGCCTCGTTCGCCACTCCTCGTCGAGCCGGCGCACTTCGTCCTTGAAGCTGCGTCCGCGCTCGGCGTAGTCCTTGAACATGTCGAAGCTCGCGCAGGCGGGCGCCAGCAGCACCACGCCTCCCGGCTTCGCCGCCGCGAACGCCGATCGCACGGCGTCGCGCATGCTTGCCGCGTCATGCACCGGCACCTGATCGCCCAGCGCGCCGCGCACCATCTCCCGCGCTTCCCCAATCGCGACCACGGCCGCGACCCGTGCCGCGACGGCGCCGCGCAGATCGCGCAGATCGCCGCCCTTGAACCGGCCGCCGATGATGGCCACGACGTCCTTCTCGAAACTCTCGAGCGCGCGCCGGGCGGCCTCGATGTTGGTGGCCTTCGAGTCGTTGACGAAGCGCACGCCGGCGATTTCGCCGGCCGGTTCGAGCGCGTGCTCGAGGCCGTGAAACTCCTCGATGGCGCGCTGCATCGCTTCGGACGGCACGCCCACCAGGCTGCCGACGGCCGCCGCGGCCAGCACGTCATCCACGAGATGCGGACCAATCAGCCGGATGGACGACAGCGGCACCAGCGTCTCGGCGTCGCCCTTCGAGCGGCGCACCACCGCCTGCTCGTGCACGACGATCCCCTCGTCAATCGCGCCGCGCCGTGAAAAATCGAATCGCCGCGCCTGTCCACCGGCCGCCAGTGCCGCGGCGCCCTCGTCATCGGCGTTGACGACCGCCCAGTCATCGGGCGTCTGGTGCGCGAAGATGCGCGCCTTGGCCGATCCATACGCCTCGAGCGATCCGTGGCGATCGAGGTGATCGGCGGAAAAATTCATCAGCACCGCAATCCACGGATGAAACGTGTCGGCGGTTTCGAGCTGAAAGCTGCTGACCTCCACGACGTGCAGCGTGTCGGGCGTCGACGCGTCGACCTGCGCGCTGAGCGCGCTGCCGATGTTTCCCCCCACCACGGCGGGCAGGCCCGCTGCCTGCAGCATCCGCCCCGTCAGCGTCGTCGTCGTCGACTTGCCTTTGGTGCCGGTGATGGCAATGACGCGGCCCTTGAGCCAGCGCCACGCGAGCTCGAGCTCGCCAATCACCGGCACGCCGCGCATGCGCGCGGCTTCGACGAGCGGCATATCTGCCGCGACGCCCGGGCTCAACACAATCAGGTCGGCCGACGCGAACACTTCGGCGGAATGGCCGCCGAGATCGAGACTCACACCGGCGCGACGCAGCCGATCGGCCTCGTCGAAGCTGTGGCGCGCATCGGTCAGCGTCACGCGCGCGCCGCGCGAGACGAGCAGCTCCGCCGCGGCGACACCACTGCGGGCGGCTCCGACGACGACGACATGCTGGCCCTGCACGGAAAACGTGTTCATGCGTTAACGAAGCTTCAACGTCGTGAGACTGAACAGCGCGAAGATGATCGACAGGATCAGGAATCGCGCGATGACTTTGGGCTCGCTCCAGCCAATCAACTCGAAGTGGTGGTGCAATGGCGACATGCGCAGCACGCGCTTGCCCGTGAGCTTGAACGACACCACCTGCACGATGACCGAGAGCGCCTCGAGCACGAAGATGCCGCCGACGAGCACGAGCAGCACTTCCTGCTTGATGAGCAGCGCCACGGTGCCGAGCGCGCCGCCGAGCCCGAGCGACCCGACGTCGCCCATGAAAATCTGCGCCGGATAGGAGTTCCACCACAGGAATCCGAGGCTTGCGCCCACGAGCGCGCCGCAGAAGATCGTCAACTCGCCGGCCGGCGGAAACCGCACCAGCAGCAGGTAGTCGGCGAGCACGCGGTGGCCGGTGACGTACGCGAGCGCGGTGTAGGCGGCCGCGGACACGGCAAAGGTGCTGATCGCCAGACCGTCGAGGCCGTCGGTGAGATTCACCGCGTGCGTCGTGCCGGCGAGCACGAGCACCGCGAACGCGATGTAGAACCACCCGAGATCCGGAATCAGCCACTTGAAGAACGGGAAGATGACGCGCGTGTTGTAGAGGGGCGGCTCCATGTCGGCCAGCGCGATCAGGCTGATGCCGACAGCGAGACCGGCCACGAGCGTCCAGCCCATCTTGTAGCGCGGGCGCAGGCCGTGATGGTCCTTGCGGACGATCTTCAGGTAGTCGTCGGTGAAGCCGATGGCGCCGAACGCCGCGGTCGAGCCGACGGCAATCCAGATGTACGGGTTCGTGAGATCCGCCCACAGCAGTGTGGGAATCAGCACGGCCGACAGAATCAACAGGCCGCCCATCGTGGGCGTGCCCGCCTTCGCGCGGTGGCTGGCGGGCCCTTCCTGACGAATGACCTGGCCGATCTGGAACTCGCCCAGGCGGCGGATGAACCACGGGCCGAGCAGCAGGCTGATCGCCAGCGCCGTGAGGCTCGCGGCCGCGGTGCGGAACGTGATG
>JAKFEY010000027.1:0-114450 GCA_036675475.1 Vicinamibacterales bacterium | reverse complement strand
TTAGTGATCCGGTGGTTCCGCGTGGAAGGGCCATCGCTCAACGGATAAAAGGTACGCCGGGGATAACAGGCTGATCTGAGCCAAGAGTTCACATCGACGCTCAGGTTTGGCACCTCGATGTCGGCTCATCGCATCCTGGAGCTGTAGCAGGTTCCAAGGGTCCGGCTGTTCGCCGGTTAAAGCGGTACGTGAGCTGGGTTTAGAACGTCGCGAGACAGTTCGGTCTCTATCTGTCATGGGCGCAGGAGATTTGAGTGGGGCTGACCTTAGTACGAGAGGACCGGGTTGGACGCACCTCTAGTGTACGAGTTATCCCGCCAGGGGTAGCGCTCGGTAGCTAAGTGCGGACGGGAGAAATGCTGAAAGCATCTAAGCGTGAAACCCTCCACAAGATGAGATCTCCCAGAGCATAAGCTCTCTAAAGGCTCCTGGAAGACGACCAGGTGATAGGCCAGGTGTGTAAGGCGAGCGATCGCTTCAGCTAACTGGTACTAATCAGCCGTGAGGCTTGACCGTTTCTTTTTCTTTGCGCACGCGTGCGCAGCGGAAAACTGCCGTTGCAGGGTATTCAATTTGTCAGAGCGTTCGCGCTCTTTGACATAGCTTGGGACGATCGCTCGGCGCGTCGCGCGCGGCTCGCATGCCGCGTCCGCGCCGGCGGACCCCAGGCAACAAGTTTCCCGGTGGTCATAGGAGTTGGGTCACACCCGTTCCCATTCCGAACACGGAAGTTAAGCCGACTACCGCCGATGGTACTGCACGCGCAGGTGTGTGGGAGAGTAGGTCGCTGCCGGGATTATTCTCAACGGCCCGCATTCGAAAGAATGCGGGCCGTTTCCTTTTTAACCGCCATCCAAAGCGCCGCCGCCACCACCAGCGCCACGCACAGCCACTGCGCATACTGCAGCAGAAACACCACCGGTACCGGCACCGGCGGCCGCGTCGCGAGCATCGTCAACGCCAGCAGCGCGATGTTCGGCAGCAGGCAGGCCAGCACGATCAGCGCGTCGCGCGCGCGGCCGCGGGCCTCGGAGAGCGCAAGCGCGAGCAGAGGTGTCAGCAGGAACAACGAGTAGGGCTTGAAGCGCGGATACGCAGCCACGAGGCCCACCAGCGCAAGTGCCGCGAGCCAGAAACGCGCGCGCGCCGCCGTGTGCAGGCGCCACGCGCGAAACCATACGGCGCCGGCCGCAAGCGTAATCAGCGCCGCCGCCGCGAGACCGGCCGCGCGCCCGACCCCGATGTGGTCGCTGAGAATCGGCAGAAACGAAAAGTGCGACGGGTTCGCCTCGCTGCCGAACCGCAACTCGGCTTCCGCGTACCCACCGAAACCGTTGCCGATTGCCGACCAGTATTGCCGCGTGGCGTCCGGGTCGATCGCGAACGACGTCACGTGCAGGGCGCCGAAGACGGCCGCGGCTGCCCCGACGGCCCGCCACGCCTGCGCCCGCGGCCAGTACGCAAACCCTACGACGACGAGACCGAGCGGCATCACCTTGATGAAGCCAGCCGCTGCGAGCGCCCCGCCAAATACGCGATCGCGGCCGCGCACCAGCGCCGCAATGGCGACGGCGCCGGCCACGCCCTCGAACATCGCGATATTTCCGGTCACCACCAGCCACGGAAACGCGCCGAAGCCGGCGACGACAGCCAGCAGGATCAGGGCGTAAGAGCTGGCGCCGGGAATCCGCGCGATCAGGACGATGGCGGCGGCCGCGGTGGCCAGCACCAGCCAGAGGGACGGGACGCGCCCGCACGCGGGCGAGACCACACGCGCCGCGAGCGGGGGATAAGTCATGGGCAGGGTGGATGTGGTGACGGGCTCGAGCGTTCGCCCGTCGTACGGATTTCCTGCGGCCTCGAGAACGCTCGCGCTCGCGCACACCACCCGGAAATCGGCGCCGGCAGTTGTCGCCTGCGTCATGACGCGCGTCGCCGCCGCAGCCGCCGCGGCCGCAATCGACCCGGCCACGAGCACGATTGTCACAAGACGCATCGGGATGCGTGGACGGTAGCACGAGACGGACGGGCGCGAACGCTCAGACTATCGGCGCCCGCGCTCCGTGACCCGCATCGCCGCCGGATCCCATCCGATGGCGCGCTGTTCGAAGTAGCTCTGGTTGGTGAGCACGGCGGGACCGGCCGCGCGATAGCCGAACGCGGCATCCTCGACGACCGGCTTCCGGCTGCGCACCGCGTCGAAGAAGTTGCGGAAGTGATCGAAGGTATCGCTGTACCCGCCCGGCGCGGTGTAGACGGTTTCGGCCCTGGGCCGCAACTCGTCCTGCTCCGGATATTTCGCCCGGTGCTCCTTCGCCATCTGTTCCTGAAGCGCGGTCGTAAACGTGCCGGTCGAGAGGCCGGGATCGGCCGGCCGCTCCTGCCGCGCCAGCGTCACGCCGGAGCCGCCAATCATGATGACGCCGTCAGGTCCCGCGAAGCGGAACTGGTGGCCCTCACCGCCGCCGCCGTCGGCGAAGTTCACCTTCAGCATGAGCGTGAACGCAGGATGCGCGTCCGTCTTCGGATAATCGTAGAAGCCGACGACGACGTCGGGGACGTCGCGGCCGTCGTTCCAGTAGCGCAGGCCGCCGCTGGCCATGATGCGCGTGGGGCCGAGCGAGTCGAGCACGTAGTGAATGCCCGAGAACAGGTGCACGAACAGGTCGCCCGGAATGCCCGTGCCGTAGTCCTGGTAATTGCGCCAGCGAAACAGGCGGATCGGCTCGAAGGGGCGCTTCGGCGCGTCGCCGAGGAAGCGGTCCCAGTCCACGGTTTCCGGTGTGGCATCCGTGGGGATGCTGTACTGCCAGGCGCCCATCGCCGAGTTGCGATGCCACCAGGCCTCGACGAAATTCAGCTCGCCGATCGCGCCTGACTTGAAGAGCTCGCGCGCCTTCGCATAGATGATCGAGCTGACGCGCTGGCTGCCGACCTGCAGAATGCGGTTGGTGGTTCTCGCGGCCTCGATGACGCGCGGGCCTTCCGCGACATCCTGCACCATCGGTTTTTCGAGGTACACATCCTTGCCGGCCTTCATGGCGTCGATCGCCATGCGCGCATGCCAGTGATCGGGCGTGGCGATGATCACGGCATCGACGTCGGGCCGCGCGAGCACCTCGCGATAGTCGCGCGTGGTGAACAACTGGCTGCCCCAGATTTCCTTCGATCGATCGAGCCGTCCCTGGTAGACGTCGGCGACGGCCACCAGTTCCACGCCCGGCACGCGCAGCGCCGTGCGCGTGTCGCTCATGCCCTGGCCGCCCGCGCCGATGAGCGCGAGCTGGATTCGGTCGAGCGGTGACGCCGGCTGCGCCATCTGCGTCTCCGCGAGCACGTGAACCGAGGGCGAGGTGGCGGCCACGCCCGCGGCCGCGATCTTCAGGAATTCACGCCGTGACGTCGACATGCGGTCTCCTTCGGGTGGTCAGTCGGTTATCAGCGGCAGGGCCACGGGCGCTCCGCCCCGCTCGGCCGAACGATCCGCCGCCAGGCAGATTTCCATGGTCTTCTGCGCGTCGAACACCGTAATCGAACTGTCGCGTCCCTCGATGATGGCCGCGACGAGGTCGTCGATCTCGGCCTGAAACGGATGATGGCTGACGTCGGCCGATCCGGGCATCGGACAGCGCACGCGGATCGCCGGATTGCCGATGATATCCGTGGCGTGCTCCAGCGTCACGCCGGCGACGGGATTGGCCGCGGCGATCTCCTCGAGATCGAGCGGCGTGTCCTTCCACAACAGCAGGTCCTGCCGCAGCGTCGCGCGATCGCCCATCAGCTCCACCTCGAAGGCGTACGGCATCATGAAGTCCGTCGAGCTCGTGACGTGTCCGATGGCGCCGCCTTCCAGCCGCAAATTGACGGCCATGGACGTCGGCCATTCGTACCCTTCGGTGAAGTGTGTGTGAAAGGCCGACACCTCGACGGCTTCGGTCCCCGCACACCAGCGAAGCGCATCGACGGCATGGCATCCGGCCGCCAGCAGATGGCTGCGTCCGCTCTCGCGCGTGCGCACCCAGTCCCACCCGGCGTACCAATCCGTCACGCGCGACAGATACTGCGTGCGCGCGAACCGGATCCGCCCCAGCCGGCCGGACTCGCGCATCCATCGCGCGAACCGCAGGAACGGATGGTAGCGCAGCTCGAACGACACGACCGTCCGCACGCCGGATCGCCGCACGGCATCGCGAATGCCGATCAGCTCCCGCGCGTCCAGGCCCGTGGGTTTCTCGAGCACAATGTGCTTGCCGGCGTTGGCCGCGGCAATGGCTTCCGCGGCGTGCAGATGGTTCGGCGTGGCGATGACGATGATGTCGACGTCGGCGGCGCGGAGGAGGTCGTCAAAGCGGGTGGTGAGGCGCGCGCCCGGCGCGTCAATCGCGTATTTCTCGATGTTCGCGCGCGTGCGTGCCTCGTCGCGCCCGCACAGCCAGGTCACGCGCGCGTGGGGATTGTTCCGGAAGGCCGCGATGTGCTGGGCCGCGCACCAGCCAATCCCGTACACTCCCACGCCAAGCTTTCCAGACGCAGCCGGCATGACGGGCTATAGACTAGCACCGCCATGAACACCCCCTCTCGATTCGTGATGATGCTCGGCGCGGCGGCGCTCGCGCTCGCATCGCCGGCGGCGCAGAGCGCGCAAAACGCGCGCTCGCTTTTCAACGGCCGCGACCTGGCCGGATGGAAAGTGCCGGCGGGCGACAACGGCCACTGGACGGTGATCGACGGCGTCATTGACTACGATGCCGCGAGCGAGGCGCCCGGGGACAAGAGCCTGTGGACCGATCGCGTCTACCGCGACTTCGTCCTGCGCGTGGACTGGCGCATCACGAGCACGCCGTACGTCAATCCGAACGTGTTCATCATCCGGCACGACGGCACGCACAAGAAGGATGCCGGCGGCCGCGACATCCGGATTCCCGTGCCGGATTCCGACTCCGGCATCTATCTGCGCGGCTCGACCAAGGCGCAGGTGAACATCTGGGGCTGGCCGATCGGATCGGGCGAGGTCTACGGCTACCGTATGGACCAGGCGCTGCCGGCCGCGGTGCGGGCGGCGGTGACGCCGTCCCGCAATGCCGACCGCGACATCGGCGCGTGGAACCAGTTCGAGATCACGCTGCGCGGCACGCGTCTGACGGTGGTTCTCAACGGTCTGACCGTCATCCGCGACGCCGAGCTGCCGGGCATTCCTGCCGAGGGCCCGATTGGTCTGCAGCACCACGGCGCGCAGAAGGACGGCGTCTGGACGAGTCCGCCGAGCCTCGTGCAGTTCCGGAACATTTCAATCACCGAGCTGCCTGCGCGCTGAGCGGACGGCGGTGTTAGCATCCGGCATGCGCCGAACATCATTCTTCGCAGGCTCTCTCGCCGCCTTGCTCATCGTCTTCGCACCGGGCGCGGTGATTCAGGCCGGCCAGAGCCGGCCGGCGGCCACGCTCAAGGCCCTCGTCGGCGGCACGCTAATCGACGGCTTTGGCGGTCCGCCCATCCGCAACAGCGTCATCCTGATTGACGGCGAGCGCATCACGGCTGTCGGGCAGGTGGGGCAGCTGCAGGTGCCCGCCGGCGCCGAGGTGATCTCCACCGAAGGCATGAGCGTGCTTCCCGGCCTGTGGGACATGCACGTGCACCTGATGATCAACGGGCATGCGGACTACACGCACTGGGACAAGACGTACCCGGCGCAGTTCGAGCCGGTGATCATGCCGGCGGGCGCGAAGCAGTTGCTGATGGCGGGCGTCACAAGCGCGCGCGATCTTGGCGGCCCGCTCGAGGCCAGCATCAACGTCCGCAACAAGATCAACGCCGGCACGATTCCCGGGCCGACGCTGTACGTGTCGGGCCCGTTCATTCAGCACGCGCCGTATCCCGGCACCGAGCTGTTCCGCTGGGGCGTCACCGGCGCCGCCGATGCCCGCGCGAAAGTGAAGCGGCTCGCGGATGCCGGCGTCAACTGCATCAAGCTGATCGACCAGGATCAGATGACGCGCGACGAGGTGCGCGCGGTGGTCGACGAGGCGCACGCGCGCGGGCTGATGGTCGTGGGGCACTCGCACCGGCCCGAGGAGATCCGGATTGGCCTCGAGGCGGGCGTCGACAACTTCGAGCACACGGGCCTCTCGAGCTCACCCGAATATCCCGCCGACGTCGTGGCGGCGCTCCGCGAGCGCACCGCGAACATGAGCCGCGGCCCACTGTTCTGGACGCCGACCATCGAAGGCCTCCTGAATTACGAGTACCTGCGCGACAACCCCGAGCAGCTCGACACCGACGACTGGCACGTGGGCCTCACGCCGGAGATCATCCGTGACATCAAGCAGTCGATCGCGCATCCCGATCGCCTGCCCTATTTCCAGCTGACGCCGATTCGCCGGCCCACGCTCGCGCGAAAGTTTCAGCAGCTGCGCGACGCCGGCGTCGTGATGCTGGTCGGCACCGACAGCGGCATTCCCATGAAGTTCCACAGCTCGTCGACGTGGCGCGAGCTCGACGCGTGGGTGAACATCCTCGGCGTCGATCCGATGACCGCCATTCGCGGCGCCACGTATTGGCCTTCGGTGGCGATGAAGGTCGACAGCGAGGTGGGCACCATCACGCCAGGGAAGTACGCCGACATCATTGCGGTCAAAGGCGACGTGTTGAGGTACATCGCGCTGCTCCAGGACGTCGACCTCGTCGTGAAACGCGGGACGCGGCACAAATAGCATGGACGATGCGTACGAGCTCATCGTGGCCGGCACCGGCTTCGCGTCCTCGTTCTTTCTCCATCGCTTTCTCGAACGCAGCGGACCGGGCGCACGGGTGCTCGTGCTCGAGAAGGGAGAGTTGCGGCCCCACCACTGGCAGCAGGCCCATGGCGGCCAGCTCAGTGACGAGGCGATGGCCTCCATCCACAATCTCACGCCGGCAAAGCCGTGGGTCTTCAAGCTCGCCGTGGGCGGCGGATCGAACTGCTGGTGGGCCTGCGTCCCGCGCTTGCTGCCCGAAGATTTTCAGATGCGGTCGCGCTACGGCGTTGGATCGGACTGGCCGATCACCTACGACGATCTCGAGCCGCACTACGCGGTCGCGGAAGATCTCATGGCGGTGGCGGGCCCCGCTGACGGCTCGCCCTATCCGCGAAGCGGCCCCTACCCGCAGCCGCCGCATCGCTTCTCCGATCCGGACACGTACTTCAAGCGGCACTTCCCGAATCAGTTCTTCGCCCAGCCCGCCGCGCGGCCCACGCGCGCGCTTCCGAGCGGGCGTCCGCAGTGCTGCAACAGCGGCATCTGCCATCAGTGCCCGATCAACTCGAAGTTTTCGGTGCTCAACGGGCTGCCAGGCCTGTACGACGATTCGCGCGTCACGCTCCTGACTGGCGCAGCCGTCACCAGCGTGGATGTGCAGGGCGGCCGCGCGACGGCTGTTGGCTATCGCCGGGGCGGCGCTGAGCAGGGCGCTCGGGCCGATCTCGTGGCGCTCGGCGCCAACGCGCTCTTCAATCCGCACATCCTGCTCCGCTCGGGTCTGACGGCCGGCCCCGTCGGCAGGGGACTCTGTGAGCAGCGATCCGTATCGGTCGACGTGGATCTGAAGGGCGTGGACAATTTCCAGGGCAGCACGAGCATCACCGGCCTCGGATACATGCTCTATTCAGGGGAGCACCGGCGAACGCACGCGGGCGCGCTGATGGAGACCTGGAACGTGCCGCGGCTTCGCGACGAGCGCGGCAAATGGCGCCAGCGTCTGATGCTGAAGTTCATCTTCGAGGACCTGCCGCAGGCTGAGAATCGCGTGACATTCGAGAAGGACGATCCCGATCGCCCGCAGGTGTCATTCTTGCGGCGGTCGGCTTACACCGAGCGCGGAGTTGAGGCGCTCGACGCGAATCTGCCGCGCGTGCTCGAGGCCATCCCTTACGAAGGCTACAATCTCGAGCTGCCCGATGCCACCGAAGCGCACATCCTGTGCACGCATCCGATGGGCGTCGATCCCGCCACCAGCGTCGTCGACGGCGCGCTCGTGCATCATCAGGTCAGGAACCTGCTTGTCATGGGCGGCGGCGCGTTTCCCACGACGTCGCCAGCAAATCCCACATTGACGATCTCCGCCCTCTCGCTGCGGGCCGCCGACCGGCTCTTCGTACGCTGATGCGCGGCAAGCCCATCGTCACGCGCCGGCGGTTTCTCTACGGATTCGGGGCGGCCGCGGCGGCCGTGGCACTGACACGATGGCTCGGCGATGCCGACCTCCGGCGCTACTACGGGCTCGCTGTACTCGGTCCGGTTCGTCACTACGGCTCGCGCCTGGTGAACGGCGTGTATCCGCCGTCGCGCCGGATCCGCCGCCACTTCGCCTATCTCCAGTTCGAGCCCGGCACGATCGATCGGTTCGTCACTGACTTCGAGCGCGTCGTCGGCATCGTCCCGGTGGGCACGACCGATGTCTACATGCGGTTCCTGCTCTCGACCGATTTCTTCCAGCACGGTGCCGACCAGACGCGCATCCTGCGCTATCACCTGTTTTACGAACCGTCGGCGACGCCGTGCTACAACCCCCTCTCGCCGCCGCTCGCATGACCCGTATCCGCCTGCACCCCTTGTGGCCCGCGCTCCTGCTGCTGGCAGCCGGGGCGCTGCTGCTGCCGCGTGAGCCGCTGATTATCGAGGCGCACGATGAGCGCCTCTATCACCTGCCCGTCATTCGCGAGTTTGCGTCGGAACTGCCCCGCCCGGACATTCGCGATTATTCCGCCGCGATGGCGCCGCTGTATCACGTCTCGATGGCGGTCGCGGTGCGCGCCGGACTCGAGAACATCGCCGCCCTTCGCCTGTTGTCACTGGCGATCAGCGCCCTCAGCCTGTCGGCGCTCTGGTGGTATTTTTCCGGGTTCGCGACCAGATCACGCGCGGCGATGTTTGCCATGGCCATCGGCCTGTCGCCGTATTTCCTGGGCCCGGCCCTCTACCTTTCGAGCGACAACCTGGCGTTCGGCGCAATGGCGGCCGCGCTGGCGCTGGCGAACCAGGGACGCGCCGGCCTGTCAGCCGCCGCTACCACCGTGGCCGTGCTTACGCGCCAGCTCTATGTCTGGCTGATTCCGCTCTGTGCGTACGCAGCATGGCGAGACGGCCGGCGCGCGCGAGCCCTCGCGTGGCTCCTCTTGCCGGCCGCGGCATTGGGCGGCCTGGTCTGGATTTGGGGCGGCCCGGTTCCGCCGTCATTCGCGATGCATCAGGAGCCTGTGGGGCTGCTGCCGGCGATGGTGATCATCGGCACGCTGGGTGTCTGGGCAATCCCTCTGCTCCCGTCACTTGCCAAGGAGGCGGATGGGCGTCGGGCGGCGGTGTTGTTTGCTCTCATCGCCTCGGCCGCGGCGGTGTACCTGTTCTTCGTCCCGCTCGATGACATGCATCCCGCGCCGTGGGGCGGAGGTCTGCGCGCGCTCGGCCGCTACACGGGTACGCTGGCGGGCACTCCGCTGACCTTCTGGGCCGGCCTGATCATGGGCGCGCTGGCGCTCGCGCTGATGCTGGCGAGAACGCTCACGCCGCACCATCGCACGGTGTTAGTCACCGCCGGGTTGTGGATGCTCGCGCAGAACAGCAACGCCGCCATGCACGAGCGGTACTACCAGCCGTTCCTGCTGCTCGTGCTCTTTTCGTTCGTCGCGCCGTGGCGCGGCGGCAGGACGACAGCGGGGATTGCCGTGCTCATCGTCATGATTCTGCTCACGTCAGCGGTGCGCTTCTTCGTGCACGGCGGTGGGCTGTACCGATTCTAGCGCGGCACCACGGTTGCGCCGGGCGGCAGGTCCTTCGCGAA
Source organism: Vicinamibacterales bacterium (assembly GCA_036675475.1). Taxonomy (GTDB): domain Bacteria; phylum Acidobacteriota; class Vicinamibacteria; order Vicinamibacterales; family SCN-69-37; genus JALYRV01. Next base: position 104,637 of record JAKFEY010000027.1, on the reverse strand, counting down.
CGCCGTCAATCCCGTTTTCAGCCTGTCAATCTGATCTGGCGCCAGCGCAAAGATCGTCACCACGCGATCCGCGACCACGCGCGCCTCGGGGATCACAAAGTCCGCGACGGGAATCCACGACTCGGGCACGCCGCCGACGATGAAGTGCACGAATGGGACGTGGATGATTGCCGCGACCGCTCCCTGCTCGCGCACGAGCGCGTCGAGCCGCGCGGGCGTCAGCTCGCGCCGGCTCAGCGCGCGCGCGACGTCGATCGTGCCCAGACCCATGACATCGACCGGCCGGATGTTGCCGGCGTACGCCAGGACGCCGAGATCGTTGAGCGCCACGGGCTCGCCCGGCAGGGTCTGGCGGGTGAACCGCGCCAGCTGCACGGCTTGCAGATAGATTTCGTGGCTGCCGGCGGGGATCTTCGCAGCCAGCGCGACGGAGCGCGCGCCGATCGGCACGAGACTGGCGGCAGCCAGCACGCACGTCGCGGCGACGGTGATCCGCGCCATGATGCCGTTCTGCCAGAAACCCCGGAGGTGTGTTGCCGCGCGATGCAGCCACGGACCCGCGGCGAGGATGCCGAGCACGAGCAGGTACGCTTCGTACCTTCCGAAGACGCGGTCCGCCCTGGCCACGAGCGCATGCAGCACGAGCGTACCGACCGCCAGCATCGACATGCGCATCTCGATGGTCGCTGTCTGGCGCCGGCCGAGGCCCCACAACAGGCCGCCGATGTTGACGAACGCGAGTATGGCCAGCGCGGACAGATCGTGATCCGGCGTGACGTTGTGCAGCCGGCCCGAAATCCTCGTCGCGCGCGCGGTGGCCATCTGTGCCACGCCAGTGGTGGAGGCCGCCGCCGGATAGTTGCCTTTGACGATGACGGATGTTGGCAGCGGATGCCAGCCTTGCGCGATCGCGAACGCGCCGTGGACCGCAACGGGCACCGAGGCGACCGCGACCACCGCCATGGCGAGCCGGAAACGCCAGACGGCCAGCAGGAGGGCGCCGCACGCAATCAGGATCAAGCCGTCAAAGCGCGAGGCGGCGAGGAACAGCGTGGTGACGAGCAGTGCCGCGTTCTGCTTCCGCGTCCGCGGCCCGGGGACGAGCGCGCGGGACATTGCGATCGCGAAGAGCGCCGACATCCAGATGTGGAAGACGTGCTCGAGTCCTATGGCCGCCACGACGGCCAGCGGAGGCACGAGATTGATCGCAGCGGTGGCGCCGATCAGCCATCCCGCAGTCCAGCCACGCGAGATCAGGTACTGAATCGACACGTGCAGGACCAGCAGGGCCGCGCACACGTTCAGCAGCGCCGGCAGGATCTCGAGCGCGCCCGCGAGCGCGCCGGCAGAAAGCACCAGCACCCACAATGGACTGGTGGAGCTGAACGCCGGAATGCCCGCCACGAACCCGTACGTGCCGGACGAGGCCAGCGTGTTCGCCATGGCCATCTGGATGTACGTGTCATCGAGCGGATAGACGAGCATGCCGCCCGTGAGATGCAGCGACGTCAACGCGAGCCATCCATAAAGTGCCGCGAAAAGGACGGTGCCGAAGGACATGGCGGCCGCGTAGCGGCTGCGAAAGACGGGTGTCATCACGGATGCAGGCGCGAGCATCATACGTGTATTCGACAGCGGGCAAGGTAACATCCGGCTCGATGCAGATTCGGCAGCTCCGGCTGATCGTATGGATCGCAGGTGCGTTGCTGGCCGGCGCGTACGCCGTGCTGTTTCTTCCCGGCGCGTGGTTCCGGTTCGACGATTTCTGGCAGCTCAATGGCACGGCCGTCAACGTGCTGCCGCTCGGAGATCTGCTGACCCAGCCGAACGCGGCCGACGGCCGCTGGAACCCGGGCATGCGGCTCGTCCTGCGTGCCATCGGCGCGCTCAGCGGCATCGAGCGCGCCTGGCCGTTCTATCTCGCGCTTCTGGCCGGCCACGCGCTGAATGTGTTTCTTACCGTGCGCCTCGCGCGCGCACTTGGCGGACCACCGCGCACCCAGGCCATCACGGCGTTCGTGGCGATCGCGGGCCTGAATTTTTCCCTGTTCACGCTGGTCACGATTGCGCTGCTGTACAGCGTCATCTGCACGGCATGGATGCTCGCGGCGATGCTGGCGGCGCTCCGATATGTACGCGGCGGCCGCTGGTGGCATGCCGCCCTGTGCGGCACCTGCACGCTCATCGCGCTGTGCCTTCGCGAAATCGCGGTTGTCACACCGCTGCTCTGTGCGCTCCTGCTTGCGCTTTACGGCGGCGCCGGCACGCGCGTGGATCGCCGCCGCTGGACCGGGCTGGCCCTCGCGTTTGCGACAGCCGCGGCAGGACTTCTCATCCTCGCCATCGTCGCAGGCATATCTCTCCTGCCGGAAGCGGGCCGGTATCGGCTGAGCGTGGGATGGCACTCGGCGCGGCATCTCGCGGTGCTGGCCGGGCATGCCGCGATCTGGCTGGCGATCCCGCTGATGGCCGGCGGCGTGCGGACTCTTCGGATGGCGCGGCGAGAGATTGTGCTTGCCGCAGGGTGGGCTGTGTTGTCGGTGCTTCCGACGCTGCTGCTGACCTGGCAGTCGCCGGGCCACCTGTATGTCGCGCTGTTCGGCACGGCGCTCGCGGCCGGGCGGTTGTGGGCGTCTCTGGGCGAGCGATCGCGGATCACAGCGCTGGCGCTGCCGGTCGTCGCCGCGCTGGTGCTTGCCGTCGCTGCGACGTTCGCTGCCCGCCGCGATATTCTGCGGTGGGGCCCCATCAACAGGCAGGTGCTCGCCGACTGGCAGATGCTGCGCCGCCCCGGCGATGCACGCGTGGTGATTTTCGACAGCGACAACGGCGTGCGCAATCGCGGCCTCGCGCGGCTCATTGGTCCGGGCATCCGGCTTCGTGATGCGTTGCGGCTCGTCTCGAGGGAGCCCATCGAGGCGGCCACGATTTGCATCGATCTGATCGAAGGGCCGCCGTACGCGCCCGAACCGGGCGACGCCTTGTTCGAGCACCGGGACGGGCGGCTGCGGCGTGTGACCGCGCCGCCTTTCAAGGCGTATTGCCTGCCGTCGGATCCGGCGGTCGCGCCCCGCGACTAGCCGCACGTCAGCCGCGCGGCGTGCACAGCAGCCAGCGCTGCGGCGTGCGGATCTCCTCGACCGCGAGCCTGCGATCGTGTTCGTCCAGGAACGCGAGCGAGGCCGGCGGCGGCGGCGCGTCGATCGACGGCACGCCGGTGACCTCGTGCGTGCGCCGCAGCCGGTCGGCCGTCGCGTCCTCGTCGAGCAGCGCGCCGTGCAGCTCGACGACGAGCCGGCTGTGCGTCAGGCCGGCAGGGAGCGGATCGCGAAGCAGCGCTTCCTCGCAGCCGTCGCAGTCGATCATCACGAGCGTGCCCCGTGGCAGTGCCGCGAGATCGGCGCGCGTGCATCGGCCGCGCACGTCCACGCGCACGCCGTTGAGCGCAATCGTCCGCCGCAGCACACGGCGCGCCCACGGGTCGGCGTCATAGGCCACGCCGGGCGCCTGCAGCAGGCGCGACAATCCCGCCGCGTAATAGCCGACTTTGCCTCCGACGTTGACGATCAGCGGGACGGTGCCCGGCGTGAGCGACGTCCAGAACGGGTGCAGCTCACGCTCGTAGGTGCCGAGCAGGTACGGGCCGAGGTGTTCCGCTGCCGCCTCGCGCGGCAACACGAGCCCGCGGAACGGGCCGTCCTGCACTGCAGGGCCAAGCTCGGCGAGCAGGCGTTCGCTCAGGCGCGATACGCCCCATTCGCGGTTCAACTTGTGCGAGTGCCGCCGCGCGCGCATGGCCGAGATCAGCGTCCGCAGCCGATCCGGCAGCACGCCGCGCGCCCACCGGCCGAGCGGCCGGCGATGGAGGTCTCTGAGGCTCATACGTCGCATTCTCGCTGCGCTCGGTTAAAACCGTCGCAGCACGCCCACGTGCAGGCCGAGCGCTTCGATGTCGGGATTGCGTTCGCGGCCGGCGAGGCCGTTGTTCGACACATGAATCAGCCGCACCGCCGTCATGAGGTCGACGCCGCGGCCCACCGGCACGATCGTGCCGACGGCCCCAAGCGCCAGATAGTTGAACCGCGTGCCGCGCGGCGGGGTATAGGTGTCGGCATAAGAGACGCCTACCTCGAAGTCGAAGAAGATCGACACCTTTCTGTGCCGGTACACGCGGCTGCGCAGCCCGAACGTGATGCCCTGCAGGCCGGCATCGACGCCGTCCTGATTGACGTAGTACATCGGAAACGCCACGACGGCGGCAACCGCGTCGCTCAGCCCATAGCTCAGGCCGGGGACGAATCCGTACATCTCTTCGTGATTGCCGTTGTAGTTCCACAGCTCGAAGGCGGACTGCGCCGCGAGCTGAAAATTCCACGCGCCGCGGGCGAACGGGTCATCGAGCTGCCGCTCGGTCTGCGCCGCGGCCGGCAGGGCCGTGGCCGACAGGAGGAGCGCGGCAAGGAGAAGTCTGACGCCCGGCACGTGTTGCCGTTATCGTAGAGCACATGCAACCGGGCGCCGCCGGCATTCTGCGGTCGATGACCTTTGTGGCCGAAGTGCTGTTCTTCGGCGACAACACCGAGTTTCGCAATCCGTACCGGGACGGTGAAACGGTGATGGGCGCGGCCGCGACCTTCGCGGTCGAGATGCCGCTCGGCGAGCGCGCGTCGCTCACGGCGGGCGCGTTCGGCACGCGCCGCTACGGCAGCGACCGCGCATTCGACCTCGCGCGGCCCGTGCTCACGCTGCGCATCAAGGGCGATCGCTCAACGGTGCTCATGGGCACGCTCGCCACGCCCGTGGCGGGCGACCCGCCAGGGCCCGATCGCACAGGACCGCACGGCATGCTGCCGCCGCTGCAGCGGGAGACGCTGGCGTTCGAGCGGCCCTATGAGGCCGGCTTCCAGTGGCTGTTTGCCGGCGCAAGCCTGCGCCACGACATGTGGATCAACTGGCAGCGCCTGAATACGCCCGCCCATCGCGAGCGCTTCGATGCCGGCGCGTCGGCCGAGATCCGCGTCACGCCCTGGCTCGCGATTCCCGTCCAGGCGCACGTCGTGCACGAAGGCGGGCAGCTGTTCGACGCCGGGCCCGTGGCCGACAGTACCGCGCTGGCCGCCGGCACGTCCTTCACGGCGCGCCGGGCCGGAATCGATCTCAGCCTTGACACGCTGGGTGTGCTGACGCGATTCGTGCCCGACCGCGACGCGGCCGATCGCTACGTCGAAGGCTCGGGGCTGTTCACGCGCGCCGCCGCCGCGCGCGGCGGATGGCGCGCGCATGCCATCATCTGGCGCAGCGAAGACGTCATCAAGGTCGAGGGCGACGCCAATTACCGGGCGCCGCGCTACGCCGAGGCGGGCGTCACGCGCACGTTCCGGCCGGGCCAGGGCGTCGTGGTGGAAACATCCGCGCGCCTGCACCGCGTGGATCGGCGCACCGAATATTCGTTCCGCGTGCTTGGCGTGGTTCGTTTCAGGACTGGAGGTCAGTGAATGAAGGCAGCACATCTCGCGGTCATGGCCGCACTCGCATCGGGCGCGGCGTTCTCGAGCGCGTACGCGCAGCAGCAGCGGCAGCCGCCGCCCATCGATCAGGAGCGCGCCCGCCAGCTGTATGTCAGCAAGGATCCGAAAGACCACGCGCCCAATCGTGATTTCGCGCGCGACGTCGAGGCGCGCCTGGCCATCGAGAAGCGGTATGCCGAGGCCAGCAAGGGCGTCATGCGCATGACGAAGATCAGCTATCGCTCGAGCGCCGGCGGCATGGACATTCCCGCCTACCTGTTCGAGCCGCTCGAGCGCCGCGGCGCGCGCGGCCACGCGGCCATGGTGTGGGTGCACGGCGGCGTCCACGGCAACTGGGGCATCAATTACTTCCCGTTCGTGAAGGAGGCCGTCGAGCGCGGCTACGTCATCATCGCGCCCGAGTATCGCGGCAGCACGGGCTACGGCGAAGCGCATCACAACGCCATCGACTACGGCGGCTATGAGGTGGACGATGTGATGAGCGCGGTCGCGTATCTGAAGACGCTGCCGCACGTCGACATGGAGCGGCTCGGCATCATGGGCTGGAGCCACGGCGGCTACATCACGCTGTTCTCCGTGTTCCGCGACACGACGCCGTTCAAGGCGGCGGCCGCCATGGTGCCGGTGACCAACCTGGTGTTCCGCCTGTCGTACAAGGGGCCGTCGTATCAGCGCGGCTTCTCCACGCAGTCGCGCATCCAGGGCCTGCCGTTCGAGAAGCGCGATCTCTACATCGAGCGATCGCCGCTCTATCACGTGGACAAGCTGCAGACGCCGCTGCTCGTGCACGTAGCCACCAACGACACCGACGTCAATTTCGTCGAGGACCAGCAGATCGTCGACGCGCTCAGGTCGCGCAAGCCCGATCTCGCCGAAACGAAGGTGTATGTCGATCCCGTGCCAGGCCCCTCGAGCGGCGGGCACACGTTCAACCGCCGGGTGAACACCGACACGCTGCAGCGCGACGACTCGCCCGATCAGCGCGACTCGTGGAACCGCACCTGGACGTTCTTCGAATGGCACCTCCGGCCGTACGAGACCTCGCCGCGGCGCTGACGCGCGGCGCGTGGGCTACTCGTACCGAAGCGCAGTCGTCGGATCGATGCGGGCCGCGCGGCGTACGGCAAGGACGCAGGCAACGAGCGCCACCGCCAGCAGCGTGCCTGCCGCGGCGGCATAGGTGGCGGGATCGCCTGGCGGCACCTCGAACAGCATGGTGTCGAGCAGTGCCGCCAGCCACCGCGCCGCCACCACGCCGGCCAGCGTTCCCGCGACGACCAGCAGGGCCGTGGGCGCGACCAGCGCGCGATAGATGCGTCCACGGCTCGCACCGAGCGCCAGCCGCACGCCGATTTCGGCCGTCCGCTGCGACACCAGATAGGCCACGACGCCGTAGGTGCCGATCGAGGCGAGCAGGAGCGCAAGCCCCGCGAAGATCGCGAACAGCAGCGTCTGGAAACGCCGCTCCGCACTGCTGATCGCGAGAATCTCGTCGAGCGTGCGGATGTTCGTGATCGGCTGGTCGCGATCGACACTCCAGATGGCCGCGCGGATGGCCGGCATCAGATCGTGCGCGTTGCCGCCCGTGCTTCGCACGGCGAGATCGGCCAGCCGCACGGGATACATGCCGGTCTGCGCCGCCGGCAGATACACCTGCGGCTCGACGGTGGCCGTGCGGCCGTCGCGCCGCACGTCGCGGACGACGCCCACGACCGTAATGAACGGGCCGTCCGGCCCCACGCGCGAGAACCGCGTGCCGACGGCGTTCCTGCCGCCGAGCAGCTGGCGCTCGAACTGCTCGCTCACCACGGCCACGGCCATGGATGTCTTGATGTCAGCCGGCGTCAGATGACGCCCTCGGATGAGCGGGATCCCGAGTGTCTTGAAGTAGCCGGGGCTCACGGCCTGAAAATCCGCTTCGTAGACACCCTCGGCCGGCAGCGGAAGGCCGTCGATGCCGAAGCCGCTGCTCCAGCCGCCGCGCAGCGGAAACGCATTCGCATAGCCGACACCGGACACGCCCGGCAGGGCAGTGAGCCGCGCCTCGACCTGCTCGAAGAACGCGAGCCGCGCGTCGCCGGTTGGATATTTCGCCATCGGCAGGCCGATGCGCATCGTCAGGACGCCGGCGGTGTCGAAACCCAGGTCGACGCTGTTCAGCCTGACGAGGCTCCGGATCATCAGGCCGGCGCCCACGAGCAGCAGCGCGGAGAGCGCAAGCTGACCGATCATCAGCCCGTTGCGCCACCGCATCACTCTGCTGCCGGCCACGATGCGGCCGCCGCTGGCCATGGCATCGACCGGCCGCGCCTGGCCGGCTTGCCACGCGGGCAGGCCGCCGAAAATCATCGCGATCGCCAGACTCAATCCGAACGTGAAGGCCACGGCGCGCGCGTCGAGGGTGACCTCCGAGAGGCGGGGCAGGGACGCCGGCGCGACGCGCACAAGCACGCCCTGAATCCAGAGCGCGAGGCAGAGCCCGGCGGCGCCGGCCAGCAGCGCGAGCACCGCGCTCTCGGTCAGCAGCGCCGTATAGACGCGCGCGCGCGTCGCGCCGAGCGCATAGCGCACGGCGATTTCGCGCCGGCGCCCGACGCCGCGCGCGATGAGCAGATTGGCCACGTTGACGCAGGCGATCGCGAGAATCAGCCCGACCGTGAGCATCAGCACGATGAGCGAGCGCCGCACATCGCGCACGACGTCGCCGGCCAGCGGCTGCATCTGCGCCAGCACCTTTGCGTTGGTCTCGGGAAACGCCTGCGCGAGCCCTTCGGAGATCGCCGTGAGCTCGGCGCGCGCGCCCTCGACGGTCGCGCCGTCGCGCAAACGCGCGACCGCGCGGATTTCGTGATCCCCGCGGTTGGCGAGCAGCTCGGCGGGAAACGCGGCCGGCAGCCACAGATGGCGCTCGACGCTCGACCCGAACTGCGACACGCCGCGAAAGCCGGGCGGCATCACGCCGATCACGTCGTGCGGCACCCCGTCGATGTCGACCGCGCGGCCCAGGATCGCGGGGTCGGCGCCGAAGCGTCGTGTCCAGAGGGCGTCGCTGATGATGACCACCGGCCGTCCGGCCGGCGAATCCTCCTCCCGCGTGAAGGCGCGTCCGAGCGCCGGCGGCACGCGCAGCACCGTGAAGTAGTTCCACGTCACCGCCTCGCCGATGTGCCCTTCGGGCTCGCCCCCTCCGGTGAGGCTGAGCGACGGCGTGGAATAGCCCGCGACGTGCTCGAAGGCGCCCACACGCGCGTAGTCGGCGAGATTGGCCGGCGCCACCGCGCCGCGCTCGCCGCCGCGCTCGATTTCCCAGATCGCGATCAGGCGGTCCGCCTCGGGATACGGGAGCGGGCGCAGCATGACGGCGTCGATGAAGCTGAAGATGGCGGCGTTCGCGCCGATGCCGAGGGCCAGCGTGACCACCGCCACGGCGCTGAAGCCCGGAGACTTGCGCAGCATGCGCAGCGCATGGCGCGCGTCACGCCACAGATGATCGAGCACGAGAAACCCGCGGCGGTCGTTGACAAGCTCCCGCGCCTGTTCGAAGCCGCCGATCGCCAGCATGGCCGCGCGATGCGCGTCGGCCGGCGTCATGCCGCGGCGCAGGTGCTCGTCGCGAAGCTCGGCGACGTGCGCGCGGAGCTCCTCGCGGAACTCGCGATCGGCGCGGCCGCGCGTGAGCTGCTCGCGCAGCCGCGCCCACAGCGACGCCAGCCGGCTCACGACGGATCTCCGGCCGGCTTCAGGAAGCGGCCGACGATGGCGGCGACGCGGCCCCAGCGGTCGGCTTCCGCGGCGAGCTGACGCTCGCCGCGCGGCGTCAGCGCGTAGAACTTCGCCTTGCGGTTGTTTTCCGAGACGCCCCACTTCGCGCGAATCCATCCCTGCTGCTCGAGCTTCACGAGAGCCGGATAGAGCGTGCCCTGATTCATCTGCAACGCGTCGCCGCTCATCTGCTCGATGCGGCGGGCGATGCCGTAGCCGTGCAGCGGGCCCATGGCGTCGAGGGTCTTGAGCACCATCAGGGCGAGGGTGCCCTGAAGGACATCGGTCTTGTCGCGTGGGGGCATGGGGGTCCTTCTGTTGGAAACCAACAGCACAGTAGCCGCTCCCCTGTTGGCTGTCAACAGGGGAGGGCTCGGTAAGATGGGATCCGCGTGGCGCTTAACCTTTCAGGGGCGCGGGCGGTCAAACGCTCGATGCCTTCTCTTCGAGGGACGCTGGCGGCGTCCACCATGCTGGCGGCCTGGCAACTGGGCGCCAGTGGGCAGGCGCCCGCTCAGCCGTCGGCCCAGCCGTGCGTCATTACGGGTCTGGTGACGAGCGGCGGGACGCCGCTGCCGGGCGTCGCCCTGACAGCCGGCGCCTCGGCGAGCTCAACCGACATCGACGGCGCGTTCCGCGTCCGCGCCGCGGCAGGGTCGACCGTCACACTGCGCGCCGAGCTCACGGGCTTTGCTCCCGTCGAGCGCGCGATCACCCTGCAGCCGCAGCCACCCTGCGATACGCGCGTCGATCTGACGCTGACGCTTGGCGGCAGGATGCCGGCCGCGCCGCCTCGCGCCACGCCACCACCGGCGGAAGGACGACGGGGTGGCGCCGGTCGCCGCGGCGGCGATCCCAACCGCTTCGAAAGCCTGACGCTCGAGCCCGGCGCCGCCGCCCAGACGGCCGAGCCGCCCGACGATCCCGACGCCACCGAGGCCGCGCGCCAGCTGCTGCCTCCCGGCTTTTCCACGGACGCGCCCTCGGAAGCCGTCGCGCTTGCGGGCAATCAGGGGCAGATCGATCGCGGCATGCTCAACGACCGGATGGGCGCCATCCTGCGCGGCGAGTTTGCCGATCTCGAGCCCGGCATGCGGCCTGGCCGCGGCGGCGGTCCCGGCGGCGGCCCGCCCAACGCTACGGCGGAACAGTTCGGCCGCTTCGGTCCCGGCGACGGCGGGCTTGGCGGCCGGCTTGGCGGCGCGGCGCGGCTGCAGGGCTCGGTCACGTACACGATCGGCGGCTCGCCGCTCAACGCGTCGCCCTTCGCGCTCCGCGGCGAGGAACGCGAAGAGGACGACTATCTGAGCCAGCGCTTCGGCGCGACGCTCGGCGGGCCCGTGAAGATTCCCGGCGTCTACGACGGCACGCGCCGCACGTCGTTCAACTTCTCCTACACGGGCAACCGGTCGGACGACATCTTCGACACGTACTCCACCGTGCCGTCAGCGGCCATCCGCAGCGGCGACTTCTCGTCGCTGCTCGACCGCGGCATCATCGTCCGCGACCCCGCGACGGGGCTGCCGTTCCCGGACAATCGGATTCCGGCCGCGCGGATCGATCCGGCCGCGGCGGCGCTGCTCGGCTTCATCCCGCTGCCGAATCTCGAGGGCGACGCGCGCAACTTCCGCTACACCACGCCCACGGCCAATGCCGCCGACAACGTGATGGTGCGCATCACGCACAACTTCAATCCGCCGCCGCCTGCCGCGCAGCGCGGACGCGGCGCGGGACAGGCGCCGCGGCAGCCTGGGCAAACGGCGCAGCCTGCACCTGCCACAAGGACAGGGCCGCCGGCGCAGGCCGGGCGCGGCGGGCGCGGCGGACGCGGCGCCCAGGGCACCAACGTGGTGCTCAACGCGACCGTCAACTACCGGCGCAACCAGGCGGATCGGTTCACGGCCTTTCCAACGGTGTCGGGCGCCACGCGCGGCACCACCCTCACCGTGCCGCTGGCGCTGAACATCCGCTCGGGCCGCACGGTGCACAACATACGCGCCACGTTCGGCCGCACCACTTCGCGCGCCGGCGGACAGTTCGCCTTTGTCGAAGACGTGGCGAGCGCGGCCGGCATCCGCGGAGTCGCCACCGATCCGTTCGCGTGGGGCGTGCCGTCACTGTCGTTCTCGACGTTCAGCACGCTTCGCGACATCGCGCCGTCGCGGCGCGACGACCGCCGGCTCGATCTCGGCTACACCTGGACGCTGCCGCGCGGCCGCCACACGTTCCGGCTCGGCGCCGACTATCACCAGGACTGGTCCGAGAGCCAGAGCGACGCCAATCCGCGCGGCACCTTCGTGTTCAGCGGCCTCTACACCGGCGGCCCCGGCGTGCGCCGCGGCTCCGCGCTCGACTTCGCCGACTTCCTGCTCGGCCTCCCGCAGCAGGCGTCGGTGCAGTTCGGGCCCGGCCTGATCGATCTGCGCGGCCGCACGTTCAGCGCCTTCGCGCAGGACGACTGGCGCATCAGCAACACCGTGACCCTCAATGCCGGGCTCCGGTATGAGTTCGTGGCGCCGTTCGAGGAAGCCGGCGGGCGGATGGTGAATCTCGACGTCGCGGATGATTTCTCGGCCGCCGTGCCGGTGCTGTCAGGCCAGACCGGCCCCTTCTCCGGCGCGTTTCCGTTCGCGCTGGTGCGGAGCGACGCCAACAACCTTGCGCCGCGCGTGGGCCTCGCCTGGCGCCTCGGGCGCGGCAGCGTGCTGCGCGCCGGCTACGGCATCACCTACAACGCCGGGTCGTACGCGTCGATTGCGCGCCAGCTGATCGCGCAGCCGCCGTTTGCCGTCACCAATACGACCACCGGCACACCCGCCGCGCCGCTCAGCCTCACCGATCCGTTCGCGCGCGTCAGCCCGGCGACCACGACGAACAACTACGGGATCGATACGGACTACGAGCTGGGCATCGCGCAGGTGTGGAACGCCGACTACGGGCGCGACCTTCCCGGCTCGCTCAACGCCGGCATCAGCTACAACGGCACGCGCGGCTCGCATCTCGACATGCTGCGCGCGCCCAACCGCGACGCCGCCGGCCTGCGCATCGAGGGCGTGCAGCCGTTTCTGTGGCAGACCTCGGAAGGCCGCTCCACGCTGCACGCCGTCAGCCTCCGCCTTCGCAAGCGCATGACGCGCGGCATCGGCGGCGGCGCGACCTATACCTGGACGCACGCGCGCGACAACGCGTCGTCGTTCGGCGGCGCCGGCGGCACGGTGGCCCAGGACGATCGCAATCTCGACGCCGAATGGGGGCGCTCGAGTTTCGAGCGCGCGCACCGGCTGCAGGCCGACGTCAACATCGTCCTGCCGTTCGGCCGTAATCGGCGGTGGCTGTCGGAAGGCGGATGGCTCGCGGCCGCGTTTGGCGACTGGACGCTCAACGCGCATTTCACGTTCGACTCGGGCCAGCCGTACACGGCGCGCGTGGTCGGAGCCGCCAGTGAGATCGCGCGCGGCACCAACGGCTCGCTTCGCGCCGACTACACCGGCGAGGACATCAGCCTCGACGACCCGACGATCGATCGCTACTTCAACGTCGCCGCATTCCGGATTCCCGCGACCGGCGCGTTCGGCACCGCGGCGCGCAACACCATCATCGGCCCCTCGTCGCGCCAGCTCAACGCGGCGCTCTCGCGCGACATTCCGCTCGGCGGCAGGCGCGCGCTCACGCTGCGCGTCGACGCCAGCAACGTGCTCAACACCCCCGTCTGGGGCACCATCGATACGGTCGTCAACTCACCGACGTTCGGCCAGGTGCTGTCGGTGCGGTCGATGCGCACCGTCGGCGTCAACCTCAGGTTCCGGTTCTAGCCGCATGCGCGCCATTCCCGCCGTCATCCTTGCCGCGCTCGCACTGGCCGTGCCCGGTTTCATCGCGCCGCCCGCCGCCGCGCAGCAGGTGCGTTTCCGCGGCGCCGTCGACGTGGTGCGCGTCGACGTGATCGTCCGCGATCGCGAGGGCAACATCGTGCGCGGCCTCACGGCCGCCGACTTCCAGATCACCGAGGACAACAAGCCGCAGGCGATCACGACGTTCGATTTCGAAGAAGTGGCCACCGCGCCGGCCGGCGCGCTTTCGGCGGATCCGGCGCCCGCCGTGCTCGACCGTCCCGCGCCCGCGGCAGCCGGGTCGGCACCCGTGCGCGACGTCGTCGATCTGCCGGGCCGCCGCTTGATCGTGCTGTTTTTCGACTTGAGCTCGATGCAGCCAGAAGACCTCGATCGCGCGGCCGGCTCGGCGCGCGCCTACATCGACGGCCAGATGTCGCCGGCCGATCTGATCGCGATTGCCTCGCTCGGCACGGCGCTCGAGGTCGATCAGGATTTCACCGCCGACAAAGACGCGCTGCATCGCGTGCTCGATCGGTTTACCGGCGTCGAAGGCACGCCGGAAACCGACCCGGCGGATCCCGCCGATCCCGCCGACGATCCGGCGGACCTGCCGCTCGACGAGTCGGAGCTGAACCTGTTCAACAACGATCGCCGGCTGCGCGCGCTGCAGGTGCTTGCCGAGGCGCTCGCGCCCGTCCAGCAGAAGAAATCCATCCTCTATTTCAGCAGCGGCATGTCGCGCAGCGGCAGCGACAACCAGATTGAGCTGCGCGCGACGGTGAACGCCGCCGTGCGCGCCAACGCGGCGATTTACGCGGTCGACACGCGCGGCCTCCAGGCCGTGGTGCCCGGCGGCGACGCCAGCCGCGCGAGCGGACGCGGCATGGCCGCCTTTTCGGGGCAGGGCGCGGGCCGCCAGTTCGACCGCATGTTCGCGTCGCAGGAAACGCTCACGACGCTGGGCAAGGACACCGGCGGCGATGCCTTCTTCGACATGAATGAATTCGGCGAGGCGTTCGAGCAGGTGCAGCAGGACACCTCGGCCTACTACGTGCTCGGCTACAGCAGCACGAACGCCGTGCAGGACGGCCGCTTTCGCCGCATTACGGTGCGGGTGAAGACACCCGGCCTGCGCGTCGAGCATCGCGCGGGTTACTACGCGGCCAAAGACTTCACGCACCTGACGCGCAACGACCGCGAGCGCCAGCTGCAGGAGCAGCTCTTCTCCGAGGTGTCGTCAACGGATCTGCCGGTCGTGGCGTCGGCCGCATGGTTCCGCATCGACGAGAAGAAGTTTTATGTGCCCGTCTCGGTGGCCATCCCGGGCAGCGCCCTGCCCGCCGATCGGCCGCCGCAGGCCACGCTCGACGTGCTCGGGTCGGTGCGCGACGAACAGGGCCGGTACATCGGCCGCATTCGCGACACGGTGCAGCTGCCTGCCCGCGGCAGCGGGAAGGACGATGCGCTGGCGCAGAAGCAGGTGCAGTACCAGACCGGCTTCACGCTGCCGCCCGGCCGGTTCTGGCTGAAGGTCGTCGCGCGTGAGAACGCGACGGGCACGATTGGCACGTTCGAGGCGGCCATCGTCGTGCCCGATCTCACCGCGGCCCCGATGAAAGTCAGTTCAGTGGTGGTGGGCACGCAGATCAGGCGCAGCCCTCCGCGGCGGCAAAGCGACAATCCGCTCATCCGTGGCGGCGTCGAGCTGATTCCGAGCCTCTCGCATGTCGTGAACCGCGAGCAGCGTCTGTATTTCTATTACGAGGTCTACGAGCCCGCGCTCGACGCGCAGGGCGCGCCGAGCCTGCGCACGAGCCTCGCGTTCTATCGCGGCCGCGTGAAGGTGTTCGAAACGCCGGTGGTCGATCAGACGAGGCTGGCCGAGGGGGGCCGCGGGACGGCAGTCTTCCAGTTCGACGTTGCGGCATCGGCGCTGAAGCCGGGCCTGTACACCTGCCAGGTGAACATCATCGACCAGAACGCCGGCCGCTTCGCGTTTCCGCGCCTGGCCGTCTACGTGCGCTGACGCTTTACGCCGGGCGGCGTCGAGCGTATGCTGTCGCCACCATGGCCATCAATACCGGACGCGTGCTTGGCGGCGGCCTGCTCGCCGGCGCCGTCATGAACTTCGTCGACTTTCTCGTCAACGGCGTCTGGCTGGCCCAGCGATGGCTCGACGAGGCCACGGCCCTCAACCCGCGGCTCGTGGATCCGGCCGTCAACACCAGCTCGATGATCGGCTGGGTCGTCACCGACTTTCTGTACGGCATCCTGATCGTGTGGGCGTACGCGGCCATGCGGCCGCGCTTCGGCCCCGGCGCCGGCACCGCCGCGAAAGCGGCGCTGCTCGTCTGGGGCGTCTCGCACATCGCCTACGGGTCGTTCGTGTTCCTCAACATGTACAGCCTCCCTCTCGTGGCCCTCGTCACCCTCGGCGGGCTGGCTGCGGCGCTGGCCGGCGGATATGCGGGCTGCGCGATCTACAAGGAAGATGCGCCGGCGGCGGGATAAGATGCGCGGGTGATTTTCACGCGCGCCGCTGCCGTCGTGCTGCTGTCGGGCCTGGCGATGCCAGGCCCGTCGTTTTCCCAGACGGCCGATCGGGCCGCCATCGATCGCGCCATTGCCGCGGTCTATCCCAGCCTCGTGCGCATCTCGGTGGTCGCCATCGAGCACGAAGAAGGGCGCGAGATCAAACTCGAGTCCTCGGGCAGCGGCACCATCATCACTCCTGACGGCTTCGTCGTCACCAACCATCACGTGGCCGGCCGGACGCGGCGCATCATCTGCACGCTGCCGACCCGCGAAGAAGTGCCCGCGGATCTGATTGGGACCGATCCCCTCTCCGACATCGCCGTGCTGAAGCTTCGGCCGGCGGTGCCGCGGACGTTTCCGGCTGCCTCATTCGGATCGTCGTCCGCCCTCACGCGCGGCCAGCCGGTGCTCGCGATGGGCAGCCCGCTGTCGGTGTCGCAGTCGGTCACGCTTGGCGTGGTGAGCAACACCGAGCTCATCATGCCGCGTATGTTCCGCACGCAGATGACGCTCGACGGCGAAGACGTGGGATCGATCGTGCGGTGGATCGGCCACGACGCGGCGATTTTTCCCGGCAACTCGGGCGGACCGCTCGTCAATCTTGACGGGCAAATCGTGGGCATCAATGAGATCAGCTTCGGCCTCGCCGGCGCGATCCCCATCGACCTCGCCGAGCGTGTCGTCAGCGCGCTCATCAAGGACGGCACCGTCCGCCGCAGCTGGACCGGCTTCGAGGTGCAGCCGCTGGTTGGCACCATGAAGGATGGCGCGCTGATTTCGTGGGTGGCTGAGGATTCCCCCGCCGCCAGGGCGGGCGTCGCTGCCGGCGACGTGCTCGAGATGGTCGAGGATGCGGCGGTGGTGGCGCGCTTCGCGGAGCAGCTGCCGGCCGTCAACCAGCTGCTTTATGGCCTGCCGATCGGCAAGCCCGTTCGAATGGAGTTGCGCCGCGCGGGTACGCCCGTGAGCGTCACCATCACGCCTGACGTGCGCGGCCCCGCGCGTTCGGCGCGTACCGAACTTCGCGCGTGGGGCATGACGGCGTCCGATCTCTCAGCGATCGAAGCGCGCGAGATCGGCCGCGACTCACGCGAGGGCGCACGCGTGATCAACCTGCGGCCAGGCGGCCCGGCGTCGGAAGCCAGACCGCCGCTGCAGGACGGCGATGTGGTTGTGGCAGTCGACGGTACGCCCGTCACTTCGGTCGCGGATGTCGAGGCGCGGACGGCGGCGGCCCTCAAGGGCGGGACGAACGCGAATCTGCTCGTGACGTTCGAGCGCGGGCTCGAACGCCGCCTCACGGTCGTGCAGGCGGGCGAGAACCGGCAGGACGATGGCGGGCTCGAGGCGGCGAAGGCGTGGGTGCCGGTCGCCGTGCAGGTGCTGACGCCGCCGCTGGCGGAACGCCTGCAGCTTACCGGCCGGACCGGCGTGCTGGTCACGCGCGTGCTCGAGCCGGCCAGCGGGCTTCGGGTCGGCGATGTGATTGTGGCGATCGACGGGGAGCCCGTCCGCGCCACGAGTCCCGGCGACGAGGAAGTCTTCGGTGCGGCGATTCGGCGCTACCGGATCGGCGCGAGCGTGCCGCTGACGGTCGTGCGCGGCGGCGCAGAGCTGCCGATGCCCGTGACTCTCGCGGCGTCGCCGAAGCAACCGCGCGAGATGGCGCGTTATGCCGACAGCCTGTTCGAGTTCGATGCGCGCGATCTCACCGCCGGCGATCGCGACGGCAGAAAAGTACCGGCATCCACGCGCGGCGTCCTGGTGGAGAACGTGAGCCGAGGCGGCTGGGCCGATCTGGCGCAGCTGAACGCCGGCGACATCATCGTGGCGGTCGACAGCCGTCCGGTTGCGTCGGTCGCCGAACTCGAGGCGGCCATGAAATCCATTGCCGCGCGCAAGCCCGCGTCGGTCATCCTGCTCGTCCGCCGCGGCGTGCGCACGCGCTTCGTCGAGCTGCAGCCCACCTGGAATTGACACCATGAACATTCTGAAACGATCGGCAATCCCGGCGGCCGCGCTCATGCTGCTCGCCGCGTCAGCCACGGGCACATCCGCGCAGACTGCTGAGGATCGCGGCGCTGCCCGCGCCCTGCTCGCCAAGCGTGCCGGCGCGGTGGTCACGGTCATGGCGACGATCAAGATGCGCGGCATGCCGGGACCGGGCGGCGGCGACGCAATCGAAGACACCGTCACGGCCAACGCCGTGGTGCTCGATGGCACGGGCCTGGCCGTAACGGCGCTGTCGCAGCTCGATCCCTCGGACATGTTCAAGCGCGTGATGAGCGGCGTGCCCGGCGCGCCGCAGATGGAGCTGTCGGTCGAGCAGTCGAACATCCGCATGCGGCTCGATGGCGGCCAGGAGGTGCCGGCGCGCATCGTGCTGCGCGACCGCGATCTCGATCTCGTGTTCCTGCGCCCGGCCGAGGCGCCGTCCTCGCCGATGGTGTCGGTGGACATGACCGCGCCGGGCATCGCGCAGGCGGCCGACCTCGTCTTCGTGCTGCAGCGCTTCGGCGAAATGACGGGCTGGAAGCCCGGCGTCTCATTCGGCTCGGTGCAGGCCGTCGTCGACAAGCCGCGCACGCTCTACATCGTCGCGGCCCCGTCGGTGAATGGGGGCGGCCTCGGGTCTCCGGTGTTCGACACGGCAGGCCGGTTCCTCGGCCTGATCGTGATGCGCAGCCAGTCGGCCGGCCGCATGAGCATGTTCGCGATGATGCAGGGCTCGGAAGGCGCCGGGATCCTTCCGGTCGTTCTGCCGGTCGAAGAGATCGTTGAGCTCGCGAAACAGGCAAAATGAAACGATGGAAAGACATCTGGTCCTGGGCACGCCGCTGATGCCCCCGTTTCCCGAGGGTACGGAAACCGCGGTGTTCGGGATGGGCTGCTTCTGGGGCGCCGAGCGGAAGTTCTGGCAGGTCGACGGCGTGTACTCCACCTCGGCCGGCTATGCGGGCGGCACGACGTCCAACCCCACGTACGAACAGGTGTGCAGCGGACGCACGGGTCACGCCGAAGTCGTGCTCGTCGCGTACGACCCGTCGAGAGTGCGCTACGAGGACCTGCTGCGCGTTTTCTGGGAAAGCCACGATCCGACGCAGGGCAATCGCCAGGGCAACGACGTGGGCACGCAGTACCGGTCGGCGATCTACTGGACCACGGAGGCGCAGCGCGTGGCGGCGGAGCAGTCGCTCGCCGATTTTCAGGCGCGCCTCACCGCGGCCGGCCACGGCCGCATCACCACGGAGCTGCGCCGCGCGCCCGAGTACTACCTCGCCGAGGCGTACCACCAGCAGTACCTTGCCCGGAACCCGAATGGCTATTGCGGCCTCGGCGGTACCGGCGTCACCTGCGCATAGCCGCCGACCGCGTGCAGCTGCCGATTGACGTGCGGCTGGCGGAGATCGTCGACACGGTCCGCCGCTGCCGCGCCGCCATCATCGTGGCCGCGCCGGGCGCGGGCAAGACGACGCGCGTGCCGCCGGCGCTGGCTGACGCCGGCGCGGTGGCGGTGCTGCAGCCGCGGCGCATCGCAGCGCGATCGCTCGCGCGCCGCGTGGCGGCCGAACGCGGCTGGACGCTGGGCGGCGAGGTCGGCTGGCAGGTGCGCGGCGATCGCCGGTTCGGGCCCGTCACGCGCGTGCTCTTCATGACCGAAGGCATCCTGGCGGCGCGGCTTCAACGCGATCCGCTCGCCGGGGATTTCGCGGTCATCGTGCTCGACGAGTTTCACGAGCGCACCATCCACGCCGATCTGGCGCTCGCGATGAGCCGCGAGGCCTGGCGCGCGCGCCCGGACCTGTCGCTGGTGGTCATGTCCGCCACGCTCGACGCGGCGCGCGTGTCGGCGTTTCTCGGCGATGCGCCCGTCATCACGGTCGAAGGGCGCACGCATCCTCTCGACATCAGTTATGAGCCGGGCGCGGACGCGGCCGCCGTGGCGGCGCGCGAGATTCGGCGCGGCGCGCGGGGCGTGTTGTGTTTCCTTCCCGGCGCGCGTGAGATCCGGACGGTTGTGGACGGGTTGCAGGGGGACGCGCGAGCCCACGGTTTCGATGCGCTGCCGCTGCACGGCGGGCTGCCGCCCGACGAGCAGGATCGCGCCATCACGCCGTCGACGCGCCCGCGCGTGATTGCCGCCACGAACATCGCGGAAACATCGCTGACCGTGCCCGGCGTCACCGTCGTGATCGACGCGGGCCTGCAGCGCGTCTCGCGGTTCGATGCGGCGCGCGGCCTTGACGTGCTCGTCACCGAGCGGATCACGCGCGACGCCGCGGATCAGCGCGCCGGCCGCGCGGGACGCGTCGAGGCCGGCCGCGCCGTACGGCTCTGGGACGCGCGCGACACGCTGCGCGCGCACCGCGAACCCGAGCTGGCGCGCGTCGATCTCGCGCCGGCGGTGCTGACGCTGCTCGCGTGGGGTGGCCATCCGCGGACGGCCGGCTGGCTCGATGCGCCGCCGCCGGCGGCGGTCGACGCCGCGTTCGCGCTGCTCGAGCGGCTTGGCGCGGTCGATGCGGACGAGCGGATCACGCCGCTGGGCCTGAGGATGCGCGACTTGCCGCTGCATCCGCGGCTCGCGCGAATCCTGATCGATGCGGGCGGCGCGTTCGACGCCGCGGCCGCATGCGCGATTCTCTCGGAGGCACAGGTGCCGGCGCGCGGGAAGGCGGCCGCGACGACCGACTGCGATCTGCTGCCGCTCATCGACGCCTGGCGCAGCATGCCGCCGCCGGTGCAGCGCGCGGCTGAGGAGTACGCGCGTGCGGCAGGCGGCTCGAGGGCGCGCATCGACGAGGCGGCGCTTCGCCACGCGCTGTTCACCGGCTTCGCCGATCGGCTGGCCAGGCGCCGCGAGCCGCGCAGCCGCTCGCTGCTGCTGGCGTCTGGCACGGGCGCCACGCTCGCCGCCGAAAGCGGCGTCATCGAGAGTGAGTTCCTCGTGTGCCTCGACATCTTCACCGCGGCGGGTGGCCCGATCGTGCGGCTCGCGTCCGGTGTCGATCGCGCGTGGCTGACGCCCAACCGGCATGCCCTGGAGCATGCGATCACGCCTGACGGCGCCGTGCGCGCGACGCGCACCAGCTACGTCGACGCGTTGCCGGTGGCCGCGCGCCACGTGCCCGTTGATCCAGCCTCTGCCGCGCCGCTGCTGGCCGAGGCGTGGCTCGCGCGCGCAGGCCGTGACGCCGAGGCGCAGGCGTTGCTGGATCGCCTGCGTTTTGCGGGCCTGGCCACGGACCTTCGCGCGCTCGCCCTTCTGGCGGCCGCGTCGGCGTCGCGCGTCGACGAGATCGATCTCGAGCGCGCCCTCCCGTACGCGGACAGGACGATGCTCGAATCGCGCGCGCCGGCCACGCTGCCGCTGCCGAGCGGCAGGCGCACGGCGCTCGTCTATCGCGCCGACGGCGCCATCGTCGCCTCCGCGAAGCTGCAGGAGTTGTTCGGGCTCACCGAGACGCCGCGCGTGATGAACACGCCGGTGACCTTCGAGCTGCTGGCGCCGAACGGGCGGCCCGTGCAGATCACGCAGGACCTCGCCAGCTTCTGGCGCCGCGGGTATCCCGAAGTGCGCAAAGAGCTGCGCGCGCGTTATCCTCGCCATCCATGGCCCGACGATCCGCTGACCGCGGCGCCGACGGCGCGGGCGAAGCCGCGGCCGCGCTGAGCCGCCGCGCGTGGCGGCCGATCGCGGGCGCCGCGCTGCTGATGCTGGCCGCGGCCAATGTCGGCTTCGGGCTGCTGTTCCGGCGGACTGCGGAAAGCACGGGAGACTTCGAGGTCGTGCTCGTGTGGTGCCGGGCGTGGCTGGATGGCGCGGATGTCTATGCGCCGTCGCTGCCCTCCGTTGACTATCCGCCCAACGCGCTGGTTCTGCTGGCGCCGCTCGCGCTCCTGGCGCTGCCGCACGCCATCGCGCTCTGGTCGTGGCTGCACGTCGCGCTGTCGGCGGCGATCGCCGTGTTGTCGGCCGGGTTCGTCCGCTCGCGCGCCCACGCGCTGCTGTTTGGCGCGGCGGTCCTTGCGATGCCGCCGTTCCGGATCCCGCTGCAGTTTTCGGTGCTGTCGTTCGCGGCGGCGCTGGCCGGCTTCGCCGGGGCCGATCGCTATCCCCGCCTCGCCGGCGTGTCGATCGGCCTGTCGCTGATCAAGCCGCAGATAGGCGGCCCGGCGCTGTTGTGGGCCCTCGCCGCGCGGCGCTGGCAAACCGCCGGGTATGCACTGGCCACGCCGGCCGTGTTGTGTGCGGCGTACATCGCGCGCGCGATGCGCCCGCCGGTGACGGTGGTGTCCGAATGGCTGCAGGCGCTGGTGCGCACGCAGAACCGCGCCGATCTACCGGCGGGCGAAACCAGCCTGCAGCCGCTGCTGGCTTTTACGGGTCTGGCGCCGGTGACGCTGCAGGCGACTGTCGCGCTGCTCCTGGCGGCGGGCCTTCTGGTGATCCGGCGGCGCCGCGACCGTGACTTCGATCTTCGGTTTCTTGCGGCGGCATCGCTGTTGTCACTCCTCGCGTTCCGGCATCTGAGCTACGACCTGCTGCTTGCCATTCCCGCGCTCGCGTTTTGTCTGTCGCACACCACGCGTGCGGTCCGCGCGCTCGGCGTGCTTGCCATGGCCATCATGATCGCCAGCCCACCGAGTGTGTGGCGCCACCTGATGGAGCCGCGTGGGCTCGCGTCCATGCTCGATCCGCTCGCCGCCGGCGGTTATCGCATGGCGGGTCTCGCGCTCTTTCTCGTCGTGGTCTTCGGCCCGCGGTCAGGGCAAGGCGGTAGAATCTAGTTCCTGTGTCTGTAGCCACGAAGCTTGGTGCATTCGTCACCGAACGCTTCCCGTTCGCGCTCGATCTCGTGCTGGCGTCATTCGACGCCGCGGGCGGCGACCCGTCGCGCTTTCGAGCCGAGCTGACACGCCGCTTCAGCGCGGCGCCGCCGGCGCCGCTGCCCGACACCACGCCGTGCGTGACGGCTGAGGCGCGGCGCGCGCAGGCGATCGCGGAGCTCGGCGACGCGTGCGACGGCTTGCTGCGGCGCGAGGCGATCAAGGCGTCGCTCACGCGCGACGAGCGGCGCGAGATGCTGCGGGGCATGCTGCTGACACGCGCGACCGACAACCGGCTCAAGGTGTTTTTCGGCAGCGGGGAAGTGAAATACGGCGCGGCGGCTTTCCAGGGCAAGGGGTTCCGATCGCTCGGCCAGGAAGCCATTTACGCGGCCGGCATTCGCCTTCGCCGCGGCGACGCCTATCGTGAGGCTTCCGGGTGGAACGGCGATGTCGTCGCGCCGCTGATTCGCGACCTCGGCGTCGCGTTGGCCATGCGGCCCACCGCCGAGACTGTGCGGCAGGTGCTGTCGGCGCAGATGGCGAAGGCCGGGCCGCCCATGGACGGCCGCGATCTGCACGTCGGCGATCTCGGCGCGGGCATTCTTCCGGCGGCGGCGCCGCTCACCATCAGCACGCTGACGGCGGCGGGCATGGCGATGGCCTTCGCGCGCGAAGGCCGCGGCCGTGTGGCGTTGTCGTTCATCGGCGAGGGCGGTTCGTCGCTTGGCGAGTGGCACGAAGCCATCAACCTTGCCGCCGCGCGCAAGCTGCCCGCAGTCTTCTGCCTGCAGAACAATCAAACGGCGCTGTCGACGCCGCTGTCCGACCAATCCGCCGTGCGCGTGTTCGCCGACAAGGCGGCCGGCTACGGCGTGCCCGGCATCACCATCGACGGCACCGACGCCGATGACATTGCCGCGGCGTTTGCGTGGGCCGTCGAGCGCGCGCGTGACGGCAAGGGCCCGGCCCTCATTGAGCTGGTGGCCATGCGGATGTGCGGGCACGCGCATCACGACGACATGCTCTATCTCGGCAAGGAACCGCAGGCGGCGACCGGCGCGTGGGACTATCCGCCGCTGACCGATCAGGGCTACGCCAATGCCGAGCGCTATGCCTACTGGGCCGGCCGCGATCCCATTCACACCTACGCCGCCCGCTTGATCGACGAGCGCGTGGTTACGCCTGGCGAGATCGAGGGCTGGAAGAAGGAAATCGAAACGCTCGTCGAGGACGCGGCCGCGCAGGTGATTGCGGCGCCGTGGCCCGACGCGTCACGCGTCGGCGCCGGCGTCTTCAAGGACGAGGCGCCGCGCACGCGCGTCGATCCGATCGATCCCGCCGGCGCGCGGCCGCGTCCTGACGACACGCTGCCCGAGGTCGAGGCCGCGCCGCCCTTCGATCGCAAGGGCGCCACCTTTCTCGAAGCGGTGATGCTGGGGGTCGGCGATGCGCTGCGCGGCGACCCGCGCACGTTCGTGTACGGCGAGGACGTCGGCGGCGCTTATGGCAACGCGTTTCTGCTCTTGCGCCCGCTGCTGAAGGAATTCGGCGACCGCATCATCAACTCGCCGATTGCCGAGGCGGGCGTGCTCGGCGTCTGCGTCGGCGCGGCCCTGGCCGGCCAGCGCCCGATCGGCGAAATGCAGTTCAACGACTTCGTGGCCACGGGCTTCAATCAACTGGTCAACAACGCCGCGAAGATTCGATACCGGTGGGGCGGCGACGTACCCATGGTGGTGCGCATGCCGTGGGGCGGCTTGCGCCATGCCGGCCCGTACCACAGCCAGAACACCGAGCCGTGGTTCTATCGCACGCCCGGGCTGAAGATCGTGACGCCCTCGACGCCGCACGACGCGCGCGCGCTGATGGCGGCCGCGGTGGCCGATCCGGATCCGGTGCTCTACTACGAGCACATCGGGCTCTATCGCGATCCGCGCATCAAGCAGGCGATTGGATCGGACGCGCCGGCGCCGATCCCGATCGGCCGCGCCGCGCTGCGCCGCGCCGGTTCGGACCTGGCACTGATCTCCTATGGGGCCTACGTCCATGTCGCGCTGCGTGTCGCCGAGGCGCTCGCGAAAGACGGCATCGACGCATCGGTGCTCGATCTGCGCACCATTGCGCCGCTCGATCGCGAAACCGTACTGCGCGTCGCGCGCCATTGCGGCAAGATCCTGATCGTGCACGAGGACTCGCGCACCGGCGGCATCGGCGAAAGCGTGGCGGCCGTGATCCAGGAAGAGGCGTTCGAATGGCTCGATGCGCCCGTCCGCATCATCGGCGCCCTCGACACCCCGGTGCCGTACTCGCCGCCGCTCGAAGACGCGTTCCTGCCGGGCGAGGCCGAAATCGAGCGCGCGGCCCGCGCGCTCGCGGCGTACTGATCCGGCAGGCGATGAGGATTCTCGTCGCCCATAACGTGCCGCGCGCCCGCCAGGGCGGCATGAGCCGCATCATGGGATTCATCCATGACGTGGTCGCGCGCGCAGGGCATGACGTCGACTACCTGACGAGCGACGATCTGCCGCCGCGGTTCGGCGGCGCCGCGGCGCGCCTGGCATTCCCGGCCCTGGTCGCGCGGCGGGCGCTTGCCGCGAAGCGCGCCGGACGCGGCTACGACATCCTCAACGTGCACGAGCCCAGCGCCGCGCCGGCCGCTTTGCTGCGCCGCGCCGGCCTGTTGCCGCCGCTCGTGGTCACGAGCCACGGGCTCGAGCAGCGCGCATGGGCCCTCGCGGTGGAGGAGGCGAAGCTGGGCCGCCAGGGCCCGTCGCGCCGTGCCCGCTGGTTCCATCCGCCTACCGTGCTCACCCAGGCGCGCACCGCGCTCGCGCTGGCCGATCGCGTGTTCGTCCTCAACAGCGACGATGCAATGGCGCTGCGGGAGCGGGGCCGCGACGCCTCGGCGATCCTTCGGATCTTTCCCGGCGCCTCCGATGTGTATGCCGCCGCGGCATCCGCGCGCGACTATGGCGAGTGCCGCAGCGTGCTCTTCGCCGGGACCTGGCGGAAGAACAAGGGCATCGAGGATCTCGTGCCGGCGATGCAGCTGCTCTGGCGCGACCGGCCGAACCTCACCCTGACGATTTTCGGCGCGGGCGTACCGGACGCCGCCGTCCTGCACGCCTTCGGTGCGGCGGCATCGCGCGTCCGCCTGGTTTCCGCCGCGACCGACGAGGAGGCGGCGCGGATCTATGCGTCGGCCGGCCTCTTCGTCCTGCCGAGCCTTTTCGAGGGCACGCCCCTGGTGCTCATGGAGGCCATGGCGAGTGGCCTGCCGATCGTGACGACCCGCACCTGCGGCATGAAAGACGTGATCGACGATGGGCGCAATGGGTTGCTGGTGCCGATGCGTGACCCGGCGGCCGTCGCTGGCGCACTCGGGCGCCTGGCGGCCGACGCCGGCCTCCGGGCTGCGCTCGGGGGGGCGGCGCGCGCCGACGCCGCGCGTTCGTTCACGTGGGACCGGGTGGCGCAGCCGGTTCTCGAGACCTACCTGGCGCTTCACGCCCACGGCTGAGCCGGATAGCCGGAAGTTACTGCTGCGGCTGAACTTGCGGATTCCGCCGGCTCGTTGACAGTGACGCGTGCGAATGGGACGATATAGGACACAAAGGTCAACTCGAAGGCTCGACGAGGGCTCCCGTACCCGCACGTCACGCGTGTAGCGACGGGGCGGAGCTGTCGCCTCGGAAACGGCTGGGGGCTCGTGACGCTACGACAATTCACGCTGCGGTTCGTCCTGGCGCTGGCCTGTGCCGCGCTGCCCGCGGCCGCGCGCGCGCAAACGGGACCGCCGCCGCCCAGTGGGCCTGTCGAGGACCCCGCGGAGACCGCGAAGATCCGCCTGGGGCCGCTCTTCGTGCAGCCGAATTTCGGGTTGCGCGACGTGGGCCGCGACAACAACGTGTTCAACGACCCTGCCGACCCGCAGTCGGACTGGATGGCGACGGTGAACATGGGGATGCTCGCCGGGCTGCGCTTCGGCCCGGCGCGCTTCACCGTGCGGACCGACAGCAACTACATTTATTACGCGCACTTTCGATCGGAGCGCGCGATCGACGGCAACACGCGTACGCAGCTCGAGGTGCGCAATCCGCGGCTGCGTCCGTGGATCGCGATGGAGCGCCGCAAGTCGCACGATCGCGCCGGCCTGGAAATCGATGAGCGCGCGGGCCGCGAAATGCCGGCCTACGAAGCCGGCCTCGAGTTCCGGCCCGGCTTCCGTCTCGGCACGCGCCTGACCTACAGGCATCGCGAAATCGAGTATCAGGACGAGGAGATGTTCGAGGGCGCGTCGCTCGCCGCCGCCCTCGACGCGCGGTATCAGGACCTGGCGCTGCAGCTGCTGTATGAGATCTCGCCGCTGTCGTCGTTCCGCTTCTCGGGCGAAGTGAGCCGCGCGCGGTTCGACGTCGCGACCATTCGCGATGCCGACGACATCGCGGTGTTCGCGGGCATCGAGGGCAAGCGCGACGCGGCCATCGAAGGCTACATCGAGGCCGGCTGGCGCGAGCGCAAGGCGCGCGATCCGCTCGCGCCGTCGTTTTCGGGCCCGGTGGCGCGCGCGAGCGCCGCCTTCGTGCTGTGGGATCAGATACGGATCGCGTTCGGCGCCGATCGGGATCTGGCCTGGTCGGGCGACGAGGCCTACACGTTCTACGTGCAGCAGGGCGGCACCACGTCGGTCGCCTGGCGGCCGCACGACCGGTTCGAAATCATCGGGACGGGGCGTTACTATGACCTCGTCTACGAGGATCCCATCGGGCAGGCGGCCGACCCTCGGACCGACCGCGTCTACGCGTACGGCGGCGGATTCGGGTTTTTCCTCCGCGGATATCCGGGCACGCGGCTTGGCCTCACGGCCGAGCGCGCGGTCCGCGAGTCGGTGCTGGCCGGGCGCCGCTACGATACGCCGCGCATTTTCACCACGGTCGGCTTCAGCTTTTAGCCCCGGAAACCACTTGACTTGCCGTGGTAGACGGGTTCGCTTCGTAGCGGCGCGGGAGCGCCGAGACCACGGCAGTCAAGTGAGTTTCCGTCAACCATGACTACCCGCATGCTTTCGCTCTGCTTCATCGCGCTGCTGGCGGCGTCGCCCGCCGCGGCGCAGTCGTCGGCACAGCAGCCGCCACCGCCGCCGGCCGCGCCGCCGGCCGCCGCCCAGGCGCCCGCACTCCCGGCGCCCGACGCCAAAGCCTACGAGGTTGGCCCGGACGACGAGCTCAGCATCGTCATCTACGGCGAGGCGGAGCTGCCGAAAGAGTTCAAGGTCGGGCCGGACGGCCTCATCAACTTTCCGTTTATTGGCGATCTGAAAGTGGCCGGCCTGTCGATCCGCGGCATCGAAGCCGAGGTTCGCAAGCGTCTGGTCGACGGCAAGTACTTGAGTAATCCCCAGGTGGTGGCCGGCGTCATCGCGTATCGCAGCCAGACGATCCAGGTGAAGGGGCAGGTCAACTCGCCTGGCGATCTGACGCTTCAGGGTACTGAGATGACGCTGTCGCGCGCCCTGTCGAAGGCCCAGCTCACGGCGCTGGCCGGGTCGTACGTCGAGATTCGGCGAAAGAAGCCGGGCACGGCAGCCGGAGAAGTCGGGCCCGACAGCTACATGACGCAGCGCGTGGAGCGCGCCGACCTGGACGCGCTGCGATCCGACCCGCAGCTGCAGGACGGCGATCAGGTGTTCGTGCCCAAGGCGCCGCAGTTCTTCCTCAACGGCTACGTGAAGCAGACGGGGCCGCAGGTCTGGACGCCCGATCTCACGGTCGGCAAGGCGATTGCCGCGGCGGGCGGCCTCACCGAGCGCGGCACGTATAGCCGCCTCAAGATCCGGCGGCTGGTCGACGGCAAGTACAAGGACTTCGACGCCGACGTCAACACCATCGTCCGGGAAGAAGATCAGATCATCGTTGCCCAGCGCCGCTTCTGACAGCGCCTGACACTCCGGCCTGATGCGGGTCACTTTTCTCTCGGACGAATGGCGCCGCAACGGGGGCGTCGCCTCGTACGTGCACCGTCTGGCCCGCCGGCTCGTGGCACGCGGCGACAGCGTGCAGGTGGTGCACGGCGACCAGGGCGCCGCGGCGCTCGACGGCGTGCGCGACGACTGCGTGCCCGGATGCGCCCGGTACGACCAGCCGCGCGGGCATCAGGAGGCGGCGGCGGCCGCGGCCCTCGACGTCATCCGCGGGTTTGCGCCCGACGTCGTCCACATCCAGAGCTCGAACAACTTTCTGCTCGAACAGCGCGTCCGCGAGCGGTATCGCGCCACCAAGACGCTGCACGTCTTCGACTTCTGTCCCAGCAACACGAAATTTCATCACGCGCGCGACCGCGCGTGCGTGTATCCGACCAGTGCGCTGTGCCTGCCGCGCATGGGCTATCTGTCGTGCACGACAAGCCGCCGGCCGTCGGTGTGGCTGCGGCTGCAGCGGCGCGCGGTCGACGCCAATCGCAACAACGCGGACTACGCGAAGATTCTCGTGGCGTCCGAGTATGTGGCGCGCAAGGCGCGTGAAACCGGTTATCCGGGCGCGCAAGTCGACGTGGTGCCGTATTTCGTCGAACCCGCGCCCGCGGCGAGCGAGCCGGAGCCGCGCGTGATTCTGACGGGCGGCCGGATCGTGCGCGAGAAAGGCCTCGATCTTTTCCTCGCGGCGCTCACGAAGGTGCCGCGTCCGTGGCGCGCGATTATCGCGGGCGACGGCATCGAGGCTGCCGCGACTCGCGCGCTGGCCGATCGCCTGGGCCTGAGCGGGGACATCGAGTTTGCCGGCTGGCAGGACGAGGCCGGCATGGCGGCGCTGTTCGCCCGCGCGTCGGTGGTGGTGATGCCGTCGCGCTGGCCCGAACCGTCGGGCATTCTCGGCCTCGAGGCCATGGCGCACGCGCGGCCCGTGGTGGCGTTTGCCACCGGGGGCATTCCCGAGTGGCTGGCGCATGGCGAGACCGGACTGCTGGCGACGCCTCTCGACGCGGCTGCCCTCGCGGACGCCATCACGCGCGTTCTGGACGATCCCGCGCGCGGCCGCGCGATGGGCGCCGCCGGCGCCGCGCGCGCCGCGCGCCTGTTCTCTCCGGAGCGGCATCTCGCCGCGCTCGACGAGGTGTATCGCGCGCTTCCGGGCCCGTCGTGATGCAGGCGGGACTGCGGCAGCTCGTCATCCGGAACCTGAGCCTTCAGACCGTCGCCGAGGCCATCGCGATGGCGTGCGGTCTGGCCAGCACGATGGTGCTGTCGCGCCATCTCGATGTCGCCGGCTTCGGCGCGTTCAATTACGCGTTCGCCTTCATGTTCCTCTTTCTCGCGCTCAACGATCTCGGCGTCAACACGATCGTGGTGCGCGAAGTGTCGCAGTCGCCGGCGCGCGCGGGCGCCATCATCGGCGCGGCGATTAGCCTTCGTCTCTGGATTTCCGCTGCCGCCCTGGCCGCGGCCTGGGTCGCGATCTGGCTCTGGCCCATGGACCCGTCGCTGCGGCCGCCGCTGGCGCTCTTCGCGCTGATCCTGCCGCTCAGCGCGCTGAACGTCCCCGCGATGATTTTCCAGACGTCGATGCGTTTCGATCTGGCCGCGGCGGTCACCATCGTCTGGCGCGTGAGCGGCCTGCTGCTGATCCTCCTGATGGTGGCGGCGGGCAGCGGCGTGCTGGGCGTGCTGGGCGCGCTCCTGGTCTCGGAAATCATCGGCCTGGCGATGGTGTACGGGCTGTCGCGGCGGCTGGTGCATGTGCGCGTGCGCGCCGACCGCGCCGAATGGCGCCTGCTGCTGCGATCCGCCATCCCCATCGGTACCACGCTGCTGCTCACCGCGCTGGTCAACCGCATTGATTTCCTCATGCTCGAGCGGATGGTGTCGCTCGACGCGGTGGGGCAGTACGGCGCGGCGTATCGCATCACCAGCCTGCTCGAGAAGTTTCCGCTGCTCGTGATGGCCACGATCTATCCGATCATGTCCCGGCTCGCGACCGACGATCGCGCGCGGCTGAGGCAGGTCTATTACAAGACGGTTGCGCATTTTGCGGCCGTGGCGCTGCCGCTCGGGATCGTGATCACGGCGATCGCGCCGCACCTCACCGCGCTTGCGTTCGGCGAGCCGTACCGCGCGGCCGGCGCGCCGCTGCGCTATCTGGTCTGGGCCACCGTGTGCCTCTATCTGGCGCTCGCCGGCGGCAATCTGCTCATCAGCATCGGGCGCGAGCGCGACAGCGTGATCGCGCTCGGCATCGGCGCGGCCGCCAACGTCGCGCTGAATCTCGTGCTCATTCCCTTGCGCGGAACCGCAGGCGCCGCGATGGCCACCGTGGCCAGCTTCTTCATCGTGCTCATCGTGACGGCGGCGGCCGTCGAGCGGCACTTCCGGGCGCCCGTACGGGAGCACGTATGAACGTGCTGCACATCTCCCCGACATGGTTCGGATCGACGTCGGTGATCGGCGGCGGTGAGCGGTACGCCTGGGAGCTCGCACGCGCGTGCGCCGTCATGACGCCCACCACGTTCCTGAGTTTCGATGCCGCGCCGGCCGAGCGCGCGGACGGGGCGCTGCGCGTGCGCCTGCTGCGCCGCGGCGCGGGCCGCGCGCCGCTTGCAGGCAACCCCTGGCAGCCCGCGCTGTACCGCGAGATCGCGCGCGCCGACGTCATTCACTGCCATCAGGCCGACACCGCCACGACCAGCGCCGCGATTCTGGCGGCGCGCCTCCTGGGCAAGCGCATCTTCGTCACGGATCTCGGCGGCGGGCACACCGGCGCGCTCTCGTTGCGCCTGCCGATTCTGCCGCGCGCCACCGGCATGCTGCTCTTGTCCGAGTACTCGCGCCGCCTGTGGAACGCCGCGCCGCCGGCCCGCCGGCCCCGCCGATCAGTGGTCGTGTACGGCGGCGTGTCCGAAACGTTCGTGCCCACAGGGGCCCCCGACCCGCATCGGGTGCTCTTTGTTGGACGTCTGGTCCGCCACAAGGGCGTCGAGCATGCGATCGCCGCGATGGATGGAGACATGACGCTGCTGATTGCCGGGCAGCCGTACGATGCGCCGTACGCGCGGATGCTGCGCGACGCGGCGGCCGGCACGCGCGTCGCGTTTCGTGACGATGTCGGCGACGAGGAATTGCCGGCGTTGTATGGCGGGGCGCTGGCGACGGTCGTGCCGTCCGTGTACAAGGCGTGGGGCGGCAGCGAAACGAACGTGCCGGAGCTGCTCGGACTCGTGGCGCTCGAGTCGATGGCGTGCGGGACGCCGCCGATCGTCTCGCGCGTCGGCTCGCTGCCGGAACTGGTTGAGGATGGCGTCACGGGGTTTGTCGTGGCACCGAACGATCCGGCAGCCATTCGATCCGCCATCGCCGCGCTCACGGCCGATCCGGCGCGCCGTCTCGAGATGGGACGCCGCGCGCGTGCGGCGGTGCTGGCGCGATTCACGTGGCCGGCCACCGCGCAGCGCTGCCTCGAGGCCTACGCGGCATGAAGGTGTTTGCCGCGCTCTTCGCGCTGTCACTGCTGTTCGTCAATCCGTACCTGCGCGGCGACGGCAACGGCTACTACGCGTGGCTGCGATCGCCCCTGATCGACGGCGACGTCGATTTCGCCAACGAGTATCAGCGCGCCGATCCGATGTTCCGCGCCGGCTTCATCGACGAGGCGGGCCGGCCGGCGCGGGAGATGACGACGCCCGCCGGCAGAGCCGCGAACCAGTGGAGCATCGGGCCCGCGCTGTTGTGGCTGCCGTTCTTTGCCGTGGCGCACGTGCTGGCGCTCGCAGGCGCGGGCCCCGCCGATGGATATTCGCCGATCTATCTGTGGTCTGCCGCGCTCGGCACCGCCATCTACGGCTTCCTGTCGCTCGTGCTCGGCGTGGCGATCGCGCGCGGCATGCGCGTGGGGCGATGGGCGGTGCCGGCCGCCGCCGCGCTGCTCGGCGCCTCGTCGCTGCCGGTCTACATGTACCTGCTGCCGTTTCACGTACACGCGCTCGCCGCGTTTGCGACCGGCCTCTTCTTCTGGTGGGGGCTGCTGCGCGTCGACGAGGACGAGCGCAGCGTCGTGCAGGCGTGGGCCGCATGGGGCGCGTTCGGCGGCCTGATGGTGGCGGTGTATTTCGTGCACGCGGTGTTTCTCGTTGCGGTGCTCTGGCGCGTCGCGCGGACCCACGGCGCGAAGGAGAGGGCGGTGCGGCTCGCCGCGTTCTGCGCCGGCGCCCTGCCGTTGGCCGCGCTGCATCTCTGGTCGCGCTGGGCGGTGTACGGATCGTTCGGCACCGGGTATCGCGACGAGTTCTTCTGGACCGCACCGCGGCTGCTGGCCACGGCGCTTTCGCCCGAACATGGCCTGCTGCTGTGGACGCCCATCGTCGCGCTGGCCCTGGCGGGCCTGCTGGCGCTGGCCCGCGGAGACGCGCGCGCGCGCGTGATCCTGGTGGCCTGGGCGCTGTTGTTCTACGTGATCGCCAGCTATCAGAACTGGCACGGGCAGTCGTCGTTCGGCAACCGCTTCTTCGTGTCGCTGGTGCCGGTGTTCGTGCCTGGCGTGGCGCTGGCACTCGACTGGATGCGCGGCCGCGCGCGCCTGCTGCCGGCGGCGGCCATCGCCGTGCTGTGCCTCTGGAACGCCGGGTTCGTGTTCCAATGGGGCCTCAATATCGTGCCCAGCCGCGGTCCCGTGAACTTCGCCGAGGTGGCGCGCAATCAGGTCACGGTCGTACCGGCCCGTCTCGGCGCGACCGTGATGCGATACTTCACCGGACGCGGCGCGATGACGCGCGAGATCGAGGCCGACGACCTTCGCGAGCGTGACCGGTACCGTCTTCAGCGCTGATCCCCGATGACGTCTTTCACCCGCCGCCTGCTGTTCTTCGCGCTGTTGTACACGTGCGTCGAGGGGCTCGTCATCAACATGACGTTCCCCTCGAAACTCGGGTTTGTCGTCAAGGATGCAGCGCTCGTGGCGGCGTACCTCTCGCTCTTCCTGAACAATCAGGGACAGGGTTTTGGGTCGCTCGATCGCCTGCGCGCGCCCCTGTTTGCGTTCGCGCTCGTGCAGTCGCTGTACCTGCTCGTCCCCGAGGGGCTCCCCCTGCTGGCGCGCAGCGTCGGCTGGAAGATGCGGCTGCTGTACATCCCGGTGATGTACCTCGCGTACCGCTATCTCCGCACGTTCGAGGACTACAAGCGCCTCGTCTATATCCTCGTGGCCGCCGCCGTACCCGTGTCGATGTTCGGGATCTATCTGTACTTCGCCGGCTCGGCGCCGCTGCGCGCGATGGGCGGCACGTACTCCGCCATGGTGTATTCGACGACCGGTGTCTGGCGCGTGCCCGGCACGTTCACCTCACCCGGACAGTACGGGCACTATCTCACCTTCAACGTGCTGCTGGCGGCGAGCCTGCTTTTCGCCGGCGGGCTGGCCCGCCGGGCGCGGATCTGGATCTGGGCCGCCATTGCCGTGATGATCGTTGCGATGCTGGCGTCGGGCTCGCGCACGCCGCTGGTGCTCGCCGTGGCCTGCATCGGCCTGGGAGCGATCTCGATGCGGCGCGTGGGCAAGCTGATTTCGATCAGCATCGTCTTGTACGCCGTGTTCGCGGTCGGGTTTGCGACGCTCGGCGCGGGTGTGGCCGATCGCGTGGACTCCATTGCGTCGACCGAACATATATCCCGGTTCCGGCAAACCTATTTCGGCCAGATGTTTCTCACGGAAATGGCGAAGGAGCCCATGGGGGTCGGCCTGGGCGCCGCGACCATCGGCGCCCGGCATTTCACGGAATTCAACGAAGTGATCCTGATGGAAAGCTATTTCGGGATCGTCGCCATCGAAACCGGCTTGCTCGGCCTGCTCACGGTGTTGTGGATGACGGCGGCCGTCGTCGTCATGATGTGGAAGGCGCGGCCGCTCATGAGGTTCGCACCCGTCACCGCCGCGCCGTGGCACATGATGGGGCTGTTCACCATGACCGCTGTGGTCCTGCTGCCGGTCGGTACGCTGCTCGACGCGGCCCCCGGCAACATCTACTTCTGGCTGGCGGCAGGGATGGCCGCGAGGTTCTATGATCTCGAGCGCTGGCGGCAGGCCTCGACTCTGGGAATCGCGGAGCCGGCCGAGCCGGTAATGTATCAATACACAGGTCCGGGTTCCGTCGCATGAGCCGTCCTCTTCGTGTGCTTCTCGTCACGGCGTCGCCCGAGCGCGGCGGCGCCGAAACCGTTGTGCTGCAGCTGCTCGCCGGCCTCGATCGCGCGCGAATCGAGCCGTCGGCCGTCGCGCTGCAGAAGGGCCCGTTCGCCGACGAGCTGCGGCAGATGGGCGCCGCCATCGTCGAGGCGGGCAGCCTCGGCCGGATGCGGCAGATCGGCCGCGCGTTCGGCGTCCTGAACAAGCTGACCGCCGAGATCCGCAAAGGACAGTTCGACATCGTGCACAGCCACGGCACGTATGCGCATCTGGTGGGCGGCCTGGCGGCCTGGCGCGCCCGCGTGCCCGCCATCCATCACGTGCACGATCTGTATGCCGATACGCGGTCGATGGACGCGCTGCTGCAGCATGCCGCGCTGCGCGTCCCGGCGGCCGCCGTCGTCGCCGTCTCGCATTCTGCGCGCTCGCGCCTCATTGCGTCGGGCGCGCCGTGGAATCGCGTGCGCGTGGTGCAGAACGGCGTGTCGCTGGCGCCGACGGCGCCGGCGTTCGAGCCGTCCGGCACGAACATCGTCTGGTGCGGCCGGCTGCAGCGCTGGAAGGGCGCGCACGTGTTTCTCGATGCCGCGCGTCAGATCCGCGAGTCGCATCCGGACGCCCGGTTCTGGGTCGTCGGCGGCACGCTGTTCGGCAAGGAACCCGAGTACGCCGCAGAACTGCACGAGCAGGCGTCGCGTCCGCCGCTTGCGGGCACCGTGACCTTCACCGGGCACGTGCCCGATGCGCGCCCGTACATCGCGGCGGCAGACGTCGTCGTGCATTCGTCCATCAGTCCCGAGCCGTTCGGCCTCGTCATCGCCGAGGCGCTCGCGGAAGGGAAGCCCATCGTCGCGTTCGATGAGGGCGGCCCAGCGGAAATGATCGAGAGCGGCCGATCCGGCCGGCTCGTCGCGCCGGGTAACACCGACGCGATGGCCGAAGCGATCGACGAACTGCTGCGCCGCCCCGAGCTCCGCGCGCGCATTGCGGACGGCGCGCGGCAGCGCGCGCGGCACTTCGGCGTCGAGGCCATGCTCCGCCGCATGCAGTTCGCGTACGAAGAAGTGGCCGGAGGCCGCGGCCGGTGACCCTGAAGGCGCGCGTGCTTGCGGGGTTGAGCGGACGGGCGCCGGTCGACGGCGCCATTGACGCGCGATGGACCGAGCTTGCCGCGTATGCGTGGCAGCGCGGCGGCCTGTCGCGCGCGCGCGGGCTGCTGCTCGCGCTGCGGCTCGGCGCCTGCGGCGGCCGTCTGTTTGCCGGCCGCCACGTGCACGTCCTGTTTCCGAAGCGTATGCGCGTGGGCCGGAACGTGTTGATTGGCGACTACGCGTCCATCAGCGCGTTCGGCCGCGACGGCATCGACATCGGCCACGACGTGAGCGTGCGCGAGCACGCCTGGATACAGGTCACGAGCCGCCTCGACGAGCCCGGCGTGGGCCTTCGCATCGGCGACGGCACCTACATCGGGCCGCGCGCCGTGCTCGGCGCCGGCGGCGGCATCCGCATCGGATCGCGCGTGCTGTTCGGCGCCGGCGTACAGCTGCTTGCCGAAGATCACGTCTTTCAGGATCCCGAGGCGCCGATTGCCGCGCAGGGCGTCGCGCGTCGAGGCATCGTCATCGAAGACGACGCGTGGATTGGCAACAGCGCGATCGTGCTCGACGGCGTCACGGTGGGGAAAGGCGCCGTCGTCGGCGCCGGATCGGTGGTGACCCGCGACGTGCCTGCCGGCGCGGTGGCGGCCGGCAATCCCGCGCGCGTCCTCCGCCTGCGCGGGACGGGCGCGTGACCGCCGGCACGCGGCACAGCTGGATGATCGTGCCGGCGTCCCCGGAACGCTTCGACGGCGTGCGCGACTTCGCGCGCCATCTCGCGGCGGCGCTCGCCGAGGCCGGCCCCGTGCGGACGTTCACGACTCGCGACGATCGCGATCCCGCCGCGGGGACAACCACGCTTTCGTCATGGCGCGCGCTCGATGTCACGGGCGAGGCTCCGCAGGCCGTCTATCTGAATTACGTGCCGCAGCTGTGGCTGCGGCGCGATCTGCCGTTCCTCTTGTCGCGCCTTGGCCGGCTGCGCACCAGCGGCACGCGCCTCGTCTTCATCGTTCACGAGTATCAGCTCGATCCTGGGCCCTCGCTGACGCGGCGCGCCACGCGCGTGCTGTTCCGCGCGATGGCACGGGCCTTTGCGTCCCGCGCCCACGCGATCGTAACGTCGCACGGATATGTCGCAGGCCTTGTAAAGGCAGATCGTCTCGACGCGCGCGCTCCCGTAGTCACGATTCCCGTAGGGTCGAACATCGGCGGCCATGTGCACAGCGCCGGATCGGCGCGGCGCGGCGTGGTGATGTTCGGGCAGCCGGCCGGCATGTCGCCGCTGCTCGTGGCGGCGGCTGCCAGGGCGGCGCGGGCGGGCGGAGTGGAGGTCGTCTGGATCTGCCGCCGCGAGGACGAGGCGCGCGCGTGGCTGGCCCGCCACGACGTGCCCGCGGACGCCATCCGGATCGTTGCGGGCCTGGATGGCAACGAGGTGTCGCGCACGCTGTCGACCGCCGCCATCGGGTTCGCGCCGAACGACGATGGCGCGTCGACGAGGCGGACGAGCGTCGCGGCACTGCTTCAGCATGGGTTGCCGGTAGTCGGCACCGACGGGCGCGCCACCGACCAGCGGCTCCGCGACAGCGGCGCGTTTACGCTGGTGCCGGCCGATGATCCTGCGGCCGCGGAAGCGGCCATCGAGCGCCTGCTTGGCGATGACGCCGCGCGCGCGCGGATGGGTGAGGCGGCGCGCGCGCTGTTCCAGACGCACTTGTCGTGGCCCCGCATCGCCGCGCGATACGCGCAGCTGAGCACGTGATGCGGGCTGCGCTGTACCGGCCATTCGAGGATCCCTGGCGGCAGAGCATGCGTGTGTATGCCGCGCAGCTGCAGACGCATCTGGCGCAGTCCGCGGCGCCGGGCGATGCCATCACGGCCGTGACGCTGCCGGACGCGCGCCTGTCGCCGCCGGCGCGCTACTGGGATCAGTACGTCAGGTATCAGCGGCTTGCCGGGCGGACGATCGCCGACGTGCATCACATTCTCGATCACGGCTTCGCGCATCTGGCCGGCGCCCTGCCGCCGCGGCGCACGGTCGTCACGTTTCACGACGCGATGCCGATGCGCATGGCGGCCTCGTTCTGGGCACGCAAGGCGCTCGAGAGCGGCATGCGCACCGCCGTCGCGCGCGGCGCAAGGTTCATCGTGCCCTCCGAGGCCTCGAAGCGCGATGCCATGGATCTGTTCGCGGTGCCCGAGACGGCGATCACCGTGATCGCGCAGGGCGTCGACGAGCGCTTCCGGCCATCGGCCGCGCGCGAGGCCCTGAGGCAAGAGCGCGCCCTCGCGCGTCCCACCGTGTTGATCGTGGGGCACACGCACGCCTACATGAACGTGGAGACGGCACTGCGGGCCGCCGCGCTCGCGCGCGCGTCGGTCGATCTCGACGTCGTCAAGATCGGCGCGCCGCTGACGCTGGAGCAGGGCGCGCTGGCGGCGTCGCTCGGATTGCCGGACCGCTTGCGCGAGCTTGGCATCGTGAGCGACGAGAAGCTTGCCGCCTGGTATGCCGCCGCCGACGCGCTGGTGTATCTGCCTTCCGTGTCGGGATTCGGCCTGCCCGTGATTGAAGCCATGGCGTCGGGCCTTCCGGTTGTGACGTCGAGCACGGGCGCGGTTGCAGAGATCGCGGCCGGCGCCGCTGCGACGGTCGATCCGTGCGATCCCGAGGCGGCGGCCGGCGCGCTCGTCGCGCTGTTGACGGACGATGCGCATCGCGCGGCGGTGGTGGAGAAAGGGATCGCCCGTGCGCGGGCGTTCTCGTGGCGCGACACGGCCGCCGCGACGCTCGCGATCTACAGGCGCATTGCCGATGCCGTATAACGTCGCGCTCATTCAGCGGTTCCTGCCGCCGGCCAGCCGGGGCGGCGCGGGGCATTTCGCGGCAGGCCTCGCTGCGGCGCTGTCGGCGCGGGGGCATCGCATGACGGTATTCAGCCAGGATCCGGCGCCCGCGGATGCGGCCTGGCGGGTCGTGCAGCTGCCCGGCCGGACGCGGCGCACCGCGCCGCTCACATTTCCGATGCAGATCGCGCGCGTCGATTTTCGGCCGTTCGACGTGATTCACGCGCAGGGAGACGAGCAACTGGTCCGTCACGCCGGCCGGCCGGTCGTGCGCACGCTGCACGGCAGCTCGCTCGACGAGGCCGCGGCCAACGGCGTGAGGGCGCGCTCGCTCAAGCATCTGGCCCTGCATACGTGGTTCTACGGCGGCGAGCTGCTGGCGGCCCTGCGCGCCGATGCGGTGGTCGGCGTGTCGCGCGCCGCGGTGCGGCACCTGCCGCGACGCGCCGAGGTCATTCCAAACGGGATCGACACCGCGGCATTCGCGCCCGACGGCACGCCGAAGTCGCCGGCCCCATCAATTCTGTTTGTCGGTGAGCTCGACAGCCGCAAGCGCGGACGATGGCTCGCATCCGAATTCCTGGCGCGCGTGCGCCCGCGCGTGCCCGGCGCCGAGTTGTGGCTCGTGTCGCCCGATCGCGCGGAGGGCCCGGGCATCATCAATCTCGGAACGCTCGGCGATCGGGCGCTGCGTGACGCGTACCGGCGCGCGTGGGTGATGTGTCTGCCGAGCGCGTACGAAGGCTTCGGCAGGCCCTATGCCGAGGCGCTGGCGGCCGGCACGGCCGTGGCGGCCACGCCGAATCCCGGGGCGCGCGACGTGCTCGAGGACGGACGCTACGGCGCGATCGCGCACGAAGAGCGCCTTGCCGAGACGCTGGTGACGCTGCTCACCGATGCGGCGCGGCGCGAGGCGCTCGTCGCACCCGGGCTGCGGCGCGCCGAGCAGTACGACTGGCGCCGCGTTGCCGAGGCGTACGAGCGCGTCTACGCGCGCGTGATCGCCGGCGCGCCCGGAGGCACTCGTGGCGGCGCGTAGGATTCTGTTCCTGCACACGACGTCGGAGGTCGGCGGATCCGACGTCTCGCTCGCGCACATCGTCGAGCGGCTCGATCGGGGACGCTTCGAGGCGATCGTGGCGCTGCCGTCGCCCGGCCCGCTCGTCGCGCGCCTCGAGCACGCCGGCGCGCGCGTCATCGTGGTGCCGCGCATGAAGAAGCTGACGTCGCGGAAGGGCAAGGCGGGCCTGGTGGCCTTCGCGGCCAACTTTCCGCTCGCGGTCGCGGCGCTGGCGTCGCTCATCAGGCGCGAGCGCGTCGACATCGTGCACACCAACACGATTCACAATCTGTATGGCTGGGCGGCCGCGCGCATGACGGGGCGGAGCCATGTGTGGCATGTGCGCGAGATCGTCTGGCAGAACGCGCCGCTGCGCCGGCTCGAGCGGGCGCTCGCGCTGCAGTTTTCCACGCGCGTGATTGTCACGAGCGATGCCGTCGGCCGTCTCTTCGCGCGCGGCGGCGAGCTGCCCCCGCGCGTCGTGAAGATTCCAAATGGCGTCGATACCGCGCGCTTTGTTCCCGGCCACTCGGACGTCGTGCGGCGCGACTTCGAGATCCCCGCCGGCGTGCCGCTTGTCGGCGCCGCCGCGCGGATGGACGTGTGGAAAGGGCTGGAGGATTTCATCGACGCCGCCGCGCGCGTGCACGGCACCCGTCCTGACGTGCGCTTCATCCTGGCGGGCGGGCCGATCGAGGGCCTCGAGCCGTACGAGACGGCGCTCCGCGCGCGCGCGCGCGCGAGCGGGCTCGACGGCGTGCTGCACTTCGCGGGGTGGCGCTATGGCCCCGACGCCATGCCCGCGTTTTATCAGTCGCTCGACATGTTCGTGCTGCCGTCGCGCGAGGCCGAGCCCTTCGGCCTGGTCGTGCTCGAGGCCATGGCGTCGGGCCGGCCGGTGATCGCAACCGCGCACGGCGGCCCGGTCGAGATTGTGGCCGACGGTGAAACCGGCCTGCTGATCGAACCGCGCAATCCGGACGCCCTCGCGGACGCCATCGTGCATCTGGCAGACGATCCCGCGCGCGCCGCCGCGATGGGCCGCGCCGGCCGGGATCGCGCGGTGTCGCGCTACGGGATCGACCGTACGCTGCAGCAGCTTCAGTTACTCTACGGCCAGGTATGACCGGCTGAATGTGCGGCATCGCAGGCATCGTCGAAGCGCACGCATCGGATGCGGCGGCGCGCGCGCGTCAGGTGACGCGCATGCGCGAAGCGCTGGCGCACCGCGGCCCCGACGCGTGGGGATTGGCCGCGATCCATGGTCCCGACGCCGTTCGGCATGGCGGGAGAGGTGGGGCCGCGGCCGTGCGCCCGGTGCATGGGTCGGTGTCGGCGTGGCTCGGGCATCAGCGCCTGGCGGTGATCGATCTCACCGAGGCCGGCACGCAGCCGATGCGCTCGGCCAGCGGCGCCGGCTGGCTGGCCTTCAACGGCGAAATCTACAACTTTCGCGATCTGCAGCGGGAGTTCGGCGTCGCCCCCGAGTCCAATTCCGACGCGCGGGTGCTCGTCGAACTGCTCGAGGCGCGCGGGATGGACGGGTTGCCCGAGCTTCGCGGCATGTTTGCGTTCGCGTACTGGAGCGAGCGCGAGCAGGCGCTGCATCTGGTGCGCGACCGGTTCGGCATCAAGCCGGTGTACTGGTGCCGGCCGGCGCCCGGGCTGCTGGCGTTTGCCTCGGAGCCGCAATCGCTGCGCGCGGCGGGATTCGGCGGCGCCCTGCGGCCGTCCATGCAGGCCGCATTCCTGAGACGCGGCCACGTGCCGGACGGCGAATCGGTCTTCGAGCACGTGCAGGCACTGCCGGCCGGCTGCCGTCTGCGCTTCGACGGTCATGACGTGACCGTGGAGCGATGGTTCGCGCCCGAGTCGTTGATCGGCCGAGGCACGCAGCCGGTGGAACAGGCGGCGGAGGCGTTTCAGCACGCGCTTGACGACTCCGTTCGCGCGCATCTGGTAAGTGATGTGCCCGTGGGCGTGTTTCTCAGCGGTGGGCTTGATTCCGCGGCGATCGTCGCCTCGGCCGCCCGCATTGGCGCGCCGGCGCTGCGCACATTCACGATCGTGGTGCCGGGCGCTGGCATCGACGAGTCGGAGCCGGCCGCGCGCATTGCACGGCGATACGGGACCGCCCACTCCGAGGTGCAGATGCGCCGCGAGGATGTAGGGGGCTGGATCGAAGAGGCGCTTGCCGCGATGCCCGAGCCCACGCACGACGGCCTGAACACCTTCATCGTGTCGCGCGCGGTGGCGCGGGCGGGCCTGAAAGTCGTCCTGTCGGGACTGGGCGGCGACGAAATGCTCGGCGGCTATCCGAGCTTCAGGGACGTGCCGCGGCTGTGGCACGCGACGATGCCGTTTCGCGCGGGCCTGCCGGGCGGAAGCCTCGCGGCCGCGCTCGCGCGGCGCGCGCCGGTGGCCGCGCCCGGGAAGCTCGCCGAGATCGCGCGCGCGCCGGCCCGCACGCGCGCGGGATTGTGGCGCCAGTATCGATCGCTCTTCGAGCACGCGGATGTCCGCCGGCTCGCCGGCGCGGACGCGCCGCCCGACGATCAGGAGCCCGATACCGGCGTCGCGATGCTCGACGTCGTCATGCTGTGCGAGCTGCGGGAGTACATGCTGCCGCAGCTGCTGCGCGACTCCGACGCGTTCTCGATGTGCCGCGGCCTCGAGCTGCGGGTGCCGCTGGTCGATCACATGCTGATGGCGCGCGTGCACGAGGGCGGGTGGTGGCGCCGCGGGCGGCACGCCACGCACAAGACCGCGCTGTTTGCCGCGATGCCCGACAGCCTGCCGGCTGACCATCTGGCGCGCCGTAAAACCGGGTTCGTGCTGCCGATGGACGCGTGGCTTCGCGCCGCGCTCGCCGGCGATTCCATGCTGGGCGTGCTGCGGAAGCCGCTGCAGAGCCCTCAGCTCGCGCCCTACGTCGACGCGTTCGCGGCCGGCACCGTCAGTGCCGCGCGTCTGTGGGCACTGGTCGTGCACACGCATTTCGCGCGAAAGTACGCGCCGGCCTGATGGATCTCTCGATCATCATCGTCACCTACCACTCCGCGCGGCACATCGAGGCGTGTGTGGCGTCGCTCGTGCCCGCGCTCGACGGCGTGGCTGCCGAGGTGATCGTGGTCGACAACGCGTCGACCGACGGGACCGCCGCGCTCGTGCGGCAGCGATTTCCGCACGCGCGCGTCATCGAGCACGGCCGGAATGCGGGCTTTGCCGGCGGCATCAATGCCGGGCTTGCCGTCGCGCGCGGGCGGTACGTCGCGTGGATCAATCCCGACACCGAGGTCGTCGACGGCCGCTTCGCCGGCGTGGTCGCGTGGCTCGACGCGCATCCCGGCACCGCGATTGCCGGACTCAAGCTCGTCGACGCGCAGGGCCGCATCGAGCCCTCCGCGCGCGGGTTTCCCGGTTTCCA
Organism: Vicinamibacterales bacterium; assembly: GCA_036675475.1. Lineage (GTDB taxonomy): Bacteria > Acidobacteriota > Vicinamibacteria > Vicinamibacterales > SCN-69-37 > JALYRV01. The sequence goes on along the minus strand of JAKFEY010000027.1, from coordinate 61,547 downwards.
TTCCGCGCTCGGGCACCGCTATTCGCTGCTCACGCGCCTCTGGCCCGGCAATCCATTCTCGAAGCGGTACCTTCGAACCGAGGCCGATCGCGATGGCGTGACGAGGGCGGACTGGGTGTCGGGCGCGGCACTCGTGCACCGCCGGCAGCTGGCCGCCGACCTGGGCGGGCTCGACGAGGGCTTCTTCATGTACTGCGAAGATGTCGACTTCTGCTACCGCGCGACGCTGGCGGGACGCGCGGTGCGCTATCTGCCGTTGGTCACGCTGCGACACGAGATTGGCGCCAGCTCCCGCGCGGTGAAACCGGCGATGATTCGCGCCCGGCACGAGAGTCTGTGGCGGTATTACCGGAAACACTTCCGGCGCAATCCTCTCAAGGATGCAGCCGCGTACGCCGGCATCTTCACGCGATGCCGGTGGCTGCTGCTGTACGACGCGCTTGGCGGGCGCCGGGTCAAGTAATGACCGACGCCGGCCTCCTGGCGCGAGGCGCCGCCATTGCGCGCGACCCGATCAAGCGGAGTGTCGACATCGCGTTTGCGTCGGCCGGCCTGATCCTGACGCTGCCGATTGCCCTTGCGGCCGCCGCGGCCATTCGGCTCGACAGCCGCGGCCCGGTCTTTTACGCGCAGCCGCGTTCGGGCCTGCGGGGCCGGCCGTTCCTGGCGTGGAAGTTCCGCTCGATGGTGGCCGACGCCGAGCGCGACGGGCCGCGGCAGGCCGTCGCCCGGGATCCGCGCGTGACGCGCGTGGGGCGCGTGCTGCGCGCGACCGCGCTCGACGAGCTGCCGCAGCTGTGGAACATCCTCCGCGGCGACATGAGCGTGGTCGGGCCGCGCGCCCTGCGGCCAGGAGAGATCGAAACGCACGCCGCCGGCGCCGGCGCCCAGGCCCTGGAGGACGTCCCGGGCTTCACGGTGCGGTCGGCGGTGCGGCCCGGGCTCACCGGCATCGCACAGATCTACGCGCGGCGCGACCTACCCCGCCGTCAGAAATTCCGCTACGATAAGCTCTACCTTCGCAGGCAGAGCGTCTGGCTTGACCTGCGCCTGGTGCTGCAGTCGCTCGTCATCACGCTTCGCGGATCGTGGGAGCGGCGCGGCACGAACAGCAGACTCACCTGAGGCCCGGCGAGAGTGCGCGACGTGCGTGATGTTCTCATCATAGGAGCGGGCCCTGCGGGTCTGTCGGCTGCCGCGCGTCTCGCGGCGCGCGGACGAGACACGCTCGTGCTCGAAGAGCATCCGGAAGTCGGCCGTCCTGCCCACTGCACCGGCGTGCTCGGGCACGACGCGTTCAGCGAGCTCGATCTTCCGCGCGACACCATCCTGGCGATTACGCGATCGGCCGGCTTTCGCGCCGGCCACGGTGAGCCCGTCCTGATTGAAAGCGATCACGTGATCGCCACGGTCGTCGATCGGCCGCGGTTCGACGCGGCGCTGGCCGCGCGCGCGGCGGATGCCGGCGCGGAGCTGCGCACCGGCGCCCGTGTCGAGGGCATCACGGTCGACGCCGCCGGCGTCACCGCCGCGGTGCGCGGCGGCGCGCCTGTTCGCGCGCGCGCGCTGGTCCTGGCCTGCGGCGCCAACTATCGCTTCAATCGCGCGCTCGGCCTCGGCATTCCGCGGGCCTACGTGCAGAGCGCGCAGGTGGAGATGCCGTATGCGTCGCTGCCGCACATCGACGTGCGCATGGGCCGCACCATCGCGCCGGCCGGGTTTGCGTGGGCGGTGCCGTTCGTCCGCGGCGACGTGCCGTACGCCAGGCTCGGCCTGTTGTGCGAGACGGACGCGCGCGCGCGGTTCGACGCCTTCACCGCGCAGCTGGCGCGCGAGCACGGCATGCCGGCCGCGCCGATGCCCCCGCCGCGGATGAAGATGCTGCCGCTCGGCCCGGTGCCCAAGACCGTGTCCGATCGCGTGCTGGCGGTCGGCGATGCCGCGGGCCTCGTCAAACCCACCACCGGCGGCGGCATCTACTACGGCATGCTGAGCGGCGTGTACGCCGCCGAGACGCTCGACGCGTGCCTGGCGGCCGACCGCCTCGCCGAGCGCGACCTGCGCCCGTATGAAGCGCGCTGGCGCGAGCGCATCGGGCCCGACATTCGCGCGGGCCTCGCCTTTCGCAGGCTCGCGTCCCGGCTTGGCGACCGCGGCATCGACGCGCTCGTCGAGCTCGCGCGCGTCGACGGCATCGTGCCGCTCCTCAAGGAGACGGCCGACTTCAACTGGCACCGCCGCGCGGCCCTGGCGCTGCTGCGGCATCCCGCCTTCCGGCGCGCCGTCATCAGCTCCATCTGGAGCTGATCGTGGGCGGCATGCCCGTCGCGCGCATACTCGCCGGCCTTCTCTTTCATCCCCATCAGATCACCCCCGCGGAGATCGCGCCCTGCGATCCAGGCGATCTCGTCACGGCTGCCGAAGAGCAGCAGGTGGTGCCGTTTGCGCTGCGGGGACTTCTGCGCGTCGAGCCGCCGGATGTAGCGGAGGTTCGACTTGGAGCGCACGTCGCCGCCATGCAGGGGGCGTTGCGCCGCTGGACGTTGTATGAAGCCCTGCAGCGTCACGCCGTCGCCGGCGCGCTCGATCACGTGAACGTGCCGGTACTGTTCTTCAAAGGCGCGGCGCTCGCGTACAGCCTGTACGGGTCGCCGGCCGATCGCATGCGCCTCGACTGGGACCTGCTCGTCGAGCACCGCCACGCCGGCATCGTCGAACGCGCGCTGCTTGGCGCCGGCTTCGTCAAGGACGTGAAAAAGCCGGGCCGGGTGCGCGTGCGGCAGCAGAGTTACCGCCGGCCGGTGGCCGACGGCGAATGCACCGTCGATCTCCACACCGGCGTCGTGAACGCGCCCGCGCTGGCCTCGCGCATGTCCTTCGCGGATGTCGCGGCGCGAAGCGTGCCGCTCCCGGGCCTGCATCGCGCGGCGCGCGGGCCCGATGACGTGGACGCGATCATCACGGCCGCCGTGCACCGGCTGGTGCATCATCCTGGCGAGCGGCGCCTGATCTGGGACGTCGACATGCTGCGTCTGGCCGCGCATGCCGAACGGCGCGTGCCGCAGCTGCTCGAGCGAGCGGCCCATTGGGGGGTGGGACCGCTGGTGGCGTACGAAGTGAGCGGCGCCGCGGCGCGATCGGGCGAGACGCTGCCGGCCGGCGTCGCCGATGCCGTTGCGCGTCTGGCCGCGCAGCCGTCGGATCTGTTGATGTTCACGAGGGAGGATCGCTCCCGTGGCGACGACTTCGCGCTCGACTGGCGCGCCCTCGGCTGGCGCGATCGTGCGGCGCTCCTGCGCGAAACCTTTCTGCCCGACGCGGCGTTCGTGCGGAGTGACGCACGCTCGCGCCTGCCGTTGCCCCTGCTGTACCTGCGACGGCTGGCCGGCGGCGCGCCCGGCTGGTTCAGACGCCCGTCCCGCCCTGCGGATCCCGATCCGGATCCGTCCCGTCAGGATCGCTGAGCGTGACCCGCCCCGGATCCGGCTGCGACGGCAGCGCGGCGTCGGATTTCGGCACGAGCCAGTCGCTCAATCGCTGCAGGCGCCCCTGGCGCTCGGTCTGGTGCGTCTCCAGGCCCGTTAGCGCGTCAACGGCCTCCGCCAGCGTCCGCACCACGCCGATCCCGCGCGACGCGGCCTGGCGCTCCACATCGTCGCTGCGATCGCGCGCCAGCAGCAGCGCCTTCGCATGCGATCCGCTCACGACATCGAGGCAGTTATAAAGCTGATCGTCGACGACGATGTCGAGGCGCAGGGCGTTGGCCAGCTCGCCGCGTGAGCCTGGAACGGTGACGACCGCGGGATAGTGAAAGCCGTGCTGCTCGAGCCAGTGCTGCGTCTGGAACTGCACGGGCTCACCGGCCGTGACCGGCCGTTTCGTCATGAAGACGACTTCCCAGCGCCTGCGCCGCGCGATCTCGTACAGGCGCGCGATCTCGGCCGGTTCGTACGGCTTCACCGTCGTCCACCAGTTCGGCGTGCGCTGGATGCGCGCCCAGATGCGCCGCATCTCGGCGTTCGAGAACGTGTCGCTGTCGGCGCGGTCGGGATCGAGCACGCCGGCGACGTGACGGCGCGCCTCGCGCTCGAACGCCGAGCGGAAGTCGGCGATGACCCCGTCGAGATCGAAGGCCACCCGCAGCGCCATCAGTCGCGCCCCGCCGCAAGCCCCGCGGCCACGGCCGCCAGCATGAGCGTGGCCGGCGTGCGGAACGGCGATTCCCAGATACACAGCACGGCCAGGCCGGCGAGCGCCGCCGCGGCGCCGGCGCGGAGCCAGAAGGCGCTGCCGGCGGGCGCCCGCAGCCGGCGCGCGATGCGCCAGGCGAGCGCGCCCGCAAACAGCAGCAGCGGCAGGCCCAGCAGCAGGCCGCCTTCGGCGGCGATCTCGAGGTACTGGTTGTGCGCGTGATTGAAGAACACGTCGCGCGTGGCGCGCTGATAGTGCGCCATGGCGGCGGGGAAGGCGCCGGCGCCCACGCCCGTGATCGGGTACCGCTGCGCGATGCCGATCGACTCCTGCCAGATCGCGGAACGCAGCCCGAGCTCGCCGCCCGTTCGATCGAGGCGCGACATGAGGACGTCGGGCCGCGACCAGTTGAACGCGGCGATCAGGCACAGGGCCGCCGCGGCAATCGCCACGCGCCGCGCGGCGCGTCCGGCGCGCCTTCTGACCAGCAGCGCCGCGACGAGCCCTGCCGCAAGCAGTCCGGCAAGCGCCGAGCGCGATCCCGTGGCAACAGCCGCGGCGATGGCGACGACGGCCGGGAAGAGCAGCCACAGCGCGCGTGTGTCGCTCAGCGCCTCGACCAGGGCGCGCGCGGCCGGCGTGTGCGCGCGCCGGCGCGCCGCATGGGTGGCCAGGCCGCCGGCCGCGAGCGCGGCGGCGATCATCGCCCACGCCGCGAAGTGATTGCGGTTGATGATGACGCCAAACGGCTGCGCGCTCGGCTCGAGCGGCTGCCAGAACCCGTAAATGCGCCCGCCCGGAAACAGCATCCCCGAGCCGAGGCCGAGGAGTGACACGATCGCCGCGAGCCAGGCAATCCATCGCGCCGCCGTCCGCCGTTCGTGTTCCGCAAGCTGCCGCGTGGCCGAAAACAGCGCGAGGGCCGCCGCGGCCAGCATCAGTCCCGTGCGCGTGGCCCGCGGATCGAGCGACAGCGGCGCCCACGCGCGCGCGTCGTAGCCGAGCGACATGGCCGCGCGATAGGCGCGGTGTTCGGGCGCGAGCACGTCGAGCACGGACACGGGAAGCGGCATCAGCTGAAACGCGATGATCGCGACCGCGGCGAGCGGCGCGACGTCGAGCAGGTCGCGCCGCGACGGCGTGGCGCGCGCGAGCCACAGCGCGACGAGCGCAAGCGCGAGCAGCGGGGGCGCGGCCCAGGGATAGACGGCCCCGAACGCGAGCACCGCCCACGCGACCGCACCGACAGCCGCCGCGGCTGCCGCGCGGCTGCGGTCAGCCCTCGGATGAGGGCTGCTCGGTTGCCCGGGTCTGCTGCCCGTAGTAGCTCTTGTACTGATAGCCGTAGTAGCGCGAATAGTAATACTTGTTGCGGTCGAAGTTGACGCGGTTCAGCACGGCACCCACCACGCGCGGGCGTGTCTGCAGCACCATCTGTACCGCGCGCTCGGCCAGCCGGCGGCGCGTCATTTCGGCACCAAGCACGAAGACGGTGCCCGACACCATCGGCGTGATCACCACGGCATCGGTGACGGCCAGCACGGGAGGCGTGTCGATGATGACCCAGTCGAACGGGCCCTCGGACAGGTTCTCTACCAGCTGGCGCATGCGCTCGGACGACAGCAGCTCCGACGGATTGGGCGGCGTGCGCCCGGCCGTCATCACGCAGAAGTTCGGATCGGAGGTGCGCTGAATCGCCTCGCGCACCCGCGCCTGGCCCACGAGCAGGTGCGACAGGCCCACCGTGTTGTTCAACTTCAGCGCCTTGTGCACGCCGGGCCGCCGCAGGTCGGCGTCCATCAGCAGCACGCGCGATCCGCCGAACGCGAGCACCATCGCGAGGTTGCACGCGGTGGTCGTCTTGCCTTCGAGCGGCTGCGCGCTCGTCACGGCGATCACGCGCGTCTTCTCGCCGCCGCTGGTGAAGACCAGCGACGTGCGCAGCGCGCGGTACGCTTCCCCGAAATCATGCGGGACGGGGCCGGACAACACCGGCTGCTTGTCGCCGCGCACCGCCGGCACGAGCCCCAGGAACGGAATGCGCAGCTTGCGGGTGATGTCTTCGGGCGTCTTGATCGTGTCGTCGAGATAATCGAGGGCGAACGCCACGCCCACGGCGAGCACGAGGCCCGCAATCAGGCCGATCGCCAGATTGTTCGGCACGTTCGGCGTGTACGGCGCCGGCGGTATCTCGGCCCGGTCCATCGTCCGCACGTTGTTTTCCGTGCTGTTGGACATGACCTTGGTCTGCTGCAACTCCGCCGTCAGGCTCGTCAAGAGGGTCTGGGCCGCCCGCAGGCTGGTCTCGACGAATCCCGGCTGCACGGCGTCGATGCCCGCCTGCGCCGCCTTGGCCTGCGTCTCGTTGAGCAGCTTGCGATAGCTCTGCGCGTTGGCGTTCGCGCTTTCGTACTGCGTGCGCGCCGTCTGCGCGAGCAGGCGGATGCGGTTGCGGAGCTGCAGCTTGTTCTGCTCGATGTCCTGATTGATCCGGCGCACCTCGGGGTAGTTGTCCATGCGGCCCTGCACCCGCTGCGCCTGGAGCTCGCTCTGCAGCCGCTGCAGGGTCCCCTGCAGGGCGCTCACCGTGCCGTCGCCCACGATGGCCGGCAGCGACATGATTTTGGGATCGGTGACCTCGAAGTCCGGGTTCTCGAGCACCGGCCGAAGCTGGTCGTACACAGCCTTGTGCTGAACGGCCAGGGTGGCCGCCCTGTTTTCTTCGCTGGCGAACTGCGCGATGGTGGTGCCCAGCACGTTCTCGTTGACGTCGCCGGTGCCGGTCTTCGCCCGGTAGGCGAAGAGCGCAGTCTGATATCCGTCGATCAGAAGCTTCTGGTTCTGGATTTCGCTCTCGTACAGCTTGATGCGGCTGTCGAGCGCCGTCCGCTTCAGCTCGAGATTCTTGTCGACGTACTCCTCGGCCAGCATGTTCGCGGCGCGCGCGGCAAGCTGAGGGTCACGCGCGTCGAACTGCACGTTGACATGCCGGCTCAGCGGACGCCGCTCGATCACCAGGCGGTTGAGAAACGCGGTCACCAGCGCCGCCTCTTCGGGCGTCTCAGACGCGCCTGCGCGATCGGATGGCGCCGCCGGGGTCACGGTCGCGGAGACAGGGGGCTTGCTCTGAAACAGTTCACGCAGGGGACGGGTGATCCGGCCGCGTACCGACGCGAACGCCGCGGCAAGGCCGGAGGGCGCGTCGGCGCCCGGCGCGAATTCCGGATGGTGCGCCAGATCGAGTTTCTTGACGACCACGCGCGCGAGATCGCGGCTCCGCAGGACGTTCTCCTGCGTCGTCATGTACACCTCGGGGTCCTGAATCGAGAACTGCTGCTCGATGTCGCGCAGCGATGACGAGAGCGGGCGCTCCTCCGCGATTTCCACAACCGCCGTGGCCTTGTAGCGCGGCACGGTCGTGAACGTCTGCACGACGCTGCCGGCGACGATGAGCACCACGATCGAAATGACCAGGCGGCGATAGCGATAAACGACGCTGAGGCGATCGAGCAGGTGGATCTCGCCGTCGCCGCTGCCCATCGGCATGCTGGGCGGCATCGGAGGCATCGCGCGGTCGCCGGCGGGCTCGTGGGGAGACGTAAGCATGCTGTCGCCGTGTTTCCTGAAACGGTCGTTTAGCGCAACGGGCTTGCAGGCTGTTCCGGGGCAGCGGTGCCTGCAACACTGACAATGCCCGACGCGACCGCCTGGGCCGCGTTGGAGACGACGGCCTGGGCCGCATTCGACGCCAGGTCGGGGACGAGCAGCGCGAGCTTCGATCCGAGGCGCACGAACGTGGCGACCGTTTCACCCGGCGCGACACTGAACGCCTGGCCGACGGCCAGCACGCGTCCGGCCGACTCGGTGACGTACTCGATGGCGTACGTGCCGCTGCTCACGTTCTGAAACGCAAACGCGCCGTTCTGCAGCGTCGACGACACCTGTTCGATCTGGCCCGTGACGATGTTGCGCAGCTGCACGGTGGCGTTCGATACCGGCATGCCTTCGCCCGCCCACAGATATCCCATCACGGACGTGAGGCGCGAGGCGGTGGTGGACGTGCCTGAGCCCAGTGAGCTGAGCGCGCTGGCCGCGCGCGCGGCGGACGTCGTCGTGCGCGTGGCAATCGTACGCGCGGCGGCACGGCCGGCAACACTGACCTGCGCGTCGAGGGACGGCGCGGCCAGCGTGAACATGGCGACGACGGCGACGAGGCGGATGTCAGCTCGTGTCATATAGCGTCGGTTATTTTACGTACAATACCACGTACCGGCCTGGTACATTACACCCAACTTTTCGGCCTGAGACACCCGTTTCTGCATGCCTTTGCACACGTCTGTAAGTCCTTGTAATTACACAGCTTACCGTCCCGTCGTACCGGCGTCCTAAGATAGCCTCGATGGCCGGACCCTACCAGGTGAGCCCCGATGCGCTTTCGCGCGAGCTCGATGGCGAGGTGCTCGTGCTCGATTTGCGGAGCAGTTTGTACTTCGGCATGACCGGAACGGCTGCCCGCATCTGGCAGTTGATCGAGGCCGGCGAGGCGCGCGAGGCCGTGGTCGCCACGCTCGCGCGCGAGTTCGCGGCCGATCGTCAGGTGATCGAAGCCGATGTCGACGCCTTCGTATCCGACCTCACGGCGCGCGGCCTCATCGTCGCGCCGGCCCCATGATGCTGACCTTTCGCGCGCTGCGCGTGCTGGTAACGACGGCGCTGGCGCTGCGCGTGGTGTCGTGCCGCGATCTTGCGGGGCGGCAGCTGCAGGCGCCTGCAGGCGCGCGGCTCGATCCGGCGCGCGCCGCGGAAATCGCGCGCGCGCTCAATCGCGCCGCGTGGATCGCGCGGCCGACCTGTCTTACGCGCGCGCTGGCCGGCGCGCACCTGCTGGCGCGCGAAGGGCTGGCCGCGCGCGTCACGATCGGCGTCGCGCCGGGCGGCGCAAGCCCGCGCGCGTTCGCGGCCCATGCCTGGCTCGCGCATGGCAGCCTCGCGCTGAGCGGGCAGCATCCCGTTCGCCCCTATGCGCCGCTCTGTTCGATCGACGCGGCGCCGCATCCGGTCTTCGTTACCTCCGCATGAATGCCGTCGCCGCGGTGTTTGGCGCCGCCGATGCGGCCGCCGCGCAGGCTGCCGTCAAGGCGCTGCTCGAGCGCATGCCCGAGCGGGGCGCCGGTCATCGCCTGGTTGTCGCGGGCGCCGGCGGCGTGATCGGCGCGGCGGGTCCGTCGCCCGCATTCGGCAGCCATCCGTCGTGCGGGCTGCTCGCCGCGGATCTGCGGCTCGACAACGCGGCCGATCTCCGCCGCGAGCTCGGGCTGCCGGCCGACGCGACCGACGCGGGGATCGCGCTCGAGGCGTTCGCGCGCTGGGGCGACGGCTTCGCGGCCCGCCTCGCCGGCGACTTCGCGATCGTGATCCTCGACACGCGCGCGTGCCGCCTGCTGGCGATTCGCGACGCGCTCGGCATCCGGCCGCTCTATTACCGCGCCGGCACCGCGCACGTGCGATGCGCGTCGGAGCTGCGCGCGCTCGTGGAGCCCGGCGATTCACCCGACGAGGGCTTTCTCGCGGAAGCCCTGGGGGGCGACATTGCCGACGCGGAAGCCACGCCGTTTCTATCGGTGCGCCGCGTGCCGGCGGGCCACATGCTCGTCGCGAGCGAGCAGGGCGTTGCGGTTTCGAGGTACTGGGAGCCGCCGCGCGAGATGCACGGCGGATCGCTCGACGATCACGCCTCGCGATTTCGCGAGGTGTTCGACGAGGCGGTTCGCGCGCGGTGCGCCGGCAGTGCCACGGTCGGGACGCACCTGAGCGGCGGGCTCGATTCGTCGTCGGTGCTGGGCACGATCTGCGCGAACGGATTGGCGGCGCCGATGGCCGGCGCGCTGCGTTTTCCCTGGCCGGAGGCCGACGAGTCGCGCTGGATCGATGCGATGGCGCGCCGGTGGTCGATCGAGCCGATCGCGGTGACGCCGCCTGTCGATCCGCCGGCGCACGATCTCGCCTCGATCCTCACCGACGCCGATCTGCCTGATTCGCCTTCGGGGCGGCCGCTCTTCACGGGCCTGCATGCCGCGCTCGCGGCCGCGGGCGCCCGTGTTGTGCTGACGGGGTTCGGCGGGGATCAGTGGTGGAGCGGCGAGATGGCGCACATGGCGGACCTGCTGCGGCGCGGCCGGCTGGGCGCGCTGCGCCAATGGCAGCGCGCGGGGGCTGCCGCCGGCGAGGAAGTGACATGGAGCTGGCCATCCTTCGCGCGCGATGGCCTGCTGCCGCTCGTGCCCGCGCCGCTGCGGCGCGCGGCGCGCGCCGTCAGGCACGCCCCGCTGCCCGCGTGGATCGATCCGGCGTTTGCCGCGCGCGTCGAGCTGCGCGATCGGCTGCGCCGGCGCCCCGACACGCGCGGCGCGCCGGCCGAAAGCTGGCGCCGCATGCGATGGCGTCTCGACAGCGGTGAAGAAGCGTTTGCCAAGGAGCGACTCGACCGCCTGGCGGTGGCGTCGGGCGTCGAGCTGCGTCATCCGTTCTACGACCGGCGCCTCGTGGAGCTGGCGTTCGCCACGCCGCAGGACGCGCACCTCACGCCGGCGCACAACCGCGCGGCCATGCGCGCGGCCATGGCGCCGCGGCTGTCGCCCGAGACCGCCGCGCGCGTGACGAAGAACGACTTCACGCGCCTGCTGGTGGAGGCGCTTCGCGCGCCGGACGTGCAGCGCCATCTCGCCGTGCCGGCGCTGACGGCGCGCGGCTGGGTCGTGTCCGCCGAAGTCGGCGCCCTTGCCGCCCGCGCCCGGGAACAGGACGGCGCGGCGGCGCTCGCGCTGTGGCGGATCATCGGCGTCGACGCTTGGCTGGCCGCGCGCTTTGGGGCAAGATGAGGGGCATGGCGCACACTCCGGACGACGCCGACCGCCCGCGCGACGAGACCGCCAGGCCCGCGCGCGCCTGGGAGAAGCCCGCGCTGGTGGAGTACGGCCACCTCGCGAAGCTCACGCGCGGATCGTCGGGCAACATCACGGAAGCCGGCGGCAAGATGCGGTGCCTGTAAGGGCCCGCCGCCGCGTTCATGTCGCTCGTCCTCGACGAACACCGTGAATATCTGAGCGACCAGCCGCGGCTCGACGCGTTCCGCCGCGCCATTCACGCCGCCGTCGCGCCGGGCGATATCGTGCTCGACCTTGCCTGCGGCACGGGCATCCTCGGCCTCATGGCGCTCGACGCCGGCGCCGCGCGCGTGTTTGCCGTCGACGAGGGCGGCATCATCGAAGTCGCCCGCGCCATCGCCCGCGCCGCCGGCGCGGCCGACCGCATCACCCACATCGCCGCGCATTCCACGCGCGCCGAGCTGCCCGAACCCGCGGACGTCCTCGTGTGCGATCAGATAGGCCGGATGGGATTCGACGCGGGGCTGCTCGAGTACGCGGGCGATGCGCGGCGCCGCCTGCTCAAGCCGGGCGCGCGCATCGTGCCTGGTCCCGTGCATCTCGATATCGCGCTGATGGCCTCGCCCGTCATGCGCGCGCGCGTCGAGTTCTGGCGCACGCGGCCAGGCGGCGTCGACACCGCGGCGGCGCGAACCATCGCGATCAACACCGGCTATCCGACGCGCATCGAACACATCACGCTGCTGTCCGCCGCGGCCTCGCCGATCGCCTTCGACGCCGCGTCGTGGGACGGCATGCCGTTGTCGGCGTCGTTTACGCTCACCGCGACCGCGGCGTGCCGCGCCGACGGCCTGTGCGGCTTCTTTCATGCGGAACTCGCGCCGGGCGTGTGGATGACCAACGCGCCGGACGCGCCCGATCGCATCGAGCGGCGCCCCGCGTTTCTGCCGTTCGATCGCCCGCTCGACCTCGCGCCGGGCGAGCAGGCGCGCGTGGCTGTCCGCGTACTGCCTGCCGACTCCATCGTCACCTGGGACATCGCGCGCGCCGACGGATCGGATCGGATGTCGCATTCGACCTGGAAGGGCATGCTGCCGACCCGCGAGGCGATCGCGCGCACGCGGCCGGACGCCGTGCCGTCGCTCACCATTCACGGCGAGGCGCGCCGCACCGTGCTCGATCTGTGCGACGGGCGCCGCACGATCCGCGAGATTGAGACGGCGGTGTTCGCGACGCATCCCGGTCTGTTTCCTGATGCGCAGGCCGCCGAGGTGCTCGTCGCCGAAGTGCTGGCCGTGTACGGCCGCGCGTGATGCGCGGCGCGCGCCGGTTCGCCGATCTCACGGTTGGCGGCGACATCGATTTCGCGCACCTGCCCGCGGCCGCCGGCCCGCCCGACATCGTGATCCGCCGCGGCGACGTGCCGGCCGCGTCAGACGAACCGATTCAGCAATGGACGGGTGACGCGGACACGGTCTGGATGTCCATCAGCCGCGCCGCCACCGGCTTTCGCGTGACGCTGCCCGATCTCGCGTCTCTCGTGGCCCGCGATGGACGCGCCGTCACGTTCCAGGCCGCGCCCGCCCTCGACGCGTCCACGCTCGATCATCTGCTGCTGCACCAGGTGCTGCCGCTGGCGCTGAGCCGCACCGGCCGCTTCGTCCTGCACGCGTGCGCCGTCGACACGCCTGCCGGCGCGGTGGCGTTCATCGGAGAATCGGGCGCCGGCAAGAGCACGCTGGCCGCCGCCTGCTGCCGCCGCGGCTTCGCGCTCGTGGCCGACGATGCGCTCGCCGTCGACCTGCATGAGGCCGCGCCCGCCGTGTGGCCGACCGCCGACGGCGTGCGCCTGTGGCACGACATGCGCGAGGCGGCGCCCGCGGGCGCGCCGCTGACGGCGATCGGGACGGGCAAACTGCGCGCGCCGGTGGCGCTGGCGTCCGGACGCGTGCCTCTCGCGCGCCTGTATCTGCTCGAGACCGGCGATGCCGTCAGCGTGCAGCCGCTGTCGCCGGCCGTCATGCGCATCGAGATGCTGTCGCACGTGTTTCGGCTGGACGTGGGTGATCGCGCCGAGTCGGCGCGGCTGTTCGACGCCGCCAACCGCGCGGCCGCCGCCGTGCCGTCGCGCCGCGTCTGTTATCCCGACGGGCTGGCGTTTCTCGACGCCGCGGTCGACGCCGTGCTGCGCGATTGCATTTAAACTCTAGGGACCACACGTGAAGCCATCCACCGGAAGCAAGGGCTGGGACGAGTACGCCGCGTTCTACGACTGGGAAAATCAACGCACCGTCGGGCGGCGCGACATCGCGTTCTGGCGCCGCTTTGCCGCAGGCATCCCCGGGCGATCGCTCGAGCTCGGCACCGGCACCGGACGCGTGCTGCTGCCGCTGACGCGCGACGTCGAGGCCGCGCGCGCGGCCGGCGCGCCCGGCGCCCGCGGCGGCCACCTCGTCGCCGGCATTGATTTATCCGAGGCCATGCTCGACCGCGCCCGCGCGCGGTTCCGGCGCGCGCGCGTCCCGGTGCGCGCCGCGCGCGGCGACATCCGCGCTCTGCCGTACCGCTCGTCCGCGTTCGGCGCCGTCATGGCGCCATACGGCATCATTCAGTCGCTGACCTCCGACGATGACCTCGACGCCGCGCTGGCCGAGGCCGCGCGCGTGCTGAAGAAGGGCGGCAAGCTCGCCGTCGATCTCGTGCCCGATCTGCCGGCCTGGTCCGAGTACTCGAACCACCAGAGCTTGAAGGGCCGGCGGCCCAACGGCGCCGTGGTCACGCTGGTGGAGTCCGTCCGGCAGAATCGCCGCAAGCGGCTCACGATTTTCGACCAGGAGTTCACCGAGCGGCGGGGCCGCACCCGCGAGGTCCGCCGGTTTTCGCTCACCTTCCGCACCCTGCCCGTGCCCGAGATGGCCGCCCGCATCGAGCGGGCCGGTTTCCGCATGGACGCGGCCCTCGGCGACTACGACGGCCGCCCCTGGGATCTCCGGGCTGACGTCTGGATTCTGATCGCCCGGAAGATCTAATGGAGGTGATAAAATTCGCCCCATGTCCGGGCATTCCAAGTGGCACACGATCAAGCATAAGAAGGGCGCGGCCGACGCCAAGCGCGGCAAGGTCTTCACGCGCATCATCAAGGAACTCACGGTGGCGGCGCGGCACGGCGGGGGCGACCCCGACAAGAACCCGCGCCTGCGGACGATCATCGCCGACGCCAAGTCGGTGAACATGCCGTCCGACAACATCAAGCGCGCGATTCGCCGCGGCACGGGCGAAGAAGAGGGCGTCCAGTACGACGAGGTCACGTACGAGGGCTACGGCCCCGGCGGCGTCGCTGTGCTCGTGGACACGCTGACCGACAACCGCAACCGCACGGTCGGCGAAATCCGCCACACGTTCGGCAAGTACGGCGGCAACCTCGGTGAAGCCAACAGCGTTGGCTGGATGTTCGACAAGAAGGGCCAGATCGTCATCGACAAGGCGAAGGCCGGCGAGGAAGCGCTGATGGCGCTCGCGCTCGAAGCGGGCGCCGACGACATGTCCGACGATGGCGACGCGTGGGAGATCATCACGCCGCCCGACGGCTTCCAGAAAGTGGTCGACGCCATCAAGGCCAGCGGCATCGAGCCCGACTCGGCGCAGCTCGCGATGGTGCCGCAGAACTACATCAAGCTCGAAGGCAAGGCCGCCCAGCAGATGCTGAAGCTGATGGAGGCGCTCGAGGACAACGACGACACCAAGAGTGTGTGGGCGAACTTCGACATCGAGGAGAAGGAGATCGAGGCCTCGCTCGCGTGAGAATTTTCGGGATCGATCCCGGGTCAGCGCGCACCGGCTACGGCTGCGTGCAGACCGACGGCAGCCGCCACCGGCTGGTGACGTTCGGATCGATTTCCGCGCCTGCCGGCTCCAGCTTTCCCGACAAGCTGCAGGTCATTCATCACCGCCTCGCCGCGCTCCTCGCCGAGCATCGTCCCGACTGCATCGCCATTGAAGATGTCTTCCATGCGCGCAACGTGCGCAGCGCGTTGAAGCTGGGGCACGCGCGCGGCGTGGCGCTGCTGGCCGCGACCGGCGCCGGCGTGCCGATTGCCGAGTATTCGCCCGCCGAGATCAAGCAGGCGGTGGTCGGCTACGGCCGCGCCGAGAAGCACCAGATGCAGATGATGGTGCAGATGCTGCTCGGCCTTGCGGAGGCGCCGTCGCCGCACGACGCCGCCGACGCGCTCGCGGTCGCCATCTGCCATTCGCATCACGCGGCGTCCACGGTCGCGAAACTCACCAGCGAACTGCCTCGCGCCCCGCGCTCCTGGAGGCAGTTCCGGCCGGCATGATTGCGTTTCTGCGCGGCACTGTTCTCGAGAAGCAGCCGCAGCGTCTCATCATCGACGTGGGCGGCGTGGGCTATGAGGTGCTCGTGCCGCTGTCCACGTATTTCGATGCCGCGGAGCCGGGCAGCGCGACGCCCGTGAGCCTGCACGTACACACGCACGTGCGCGAGGACGCGCTGCAGCTGTTCGGCTTTGCGTCGCGGTTCGAGCTCGATCTCTTCACGCGGCTGATTGGCATCAGCGGCATCGGGCCGAAGCTCGCCCTGGCCGTGCTGTCGGGCATCGAGCCGGCCGAGCTCGTGCGCGCCGTGCGCACGCAGAACATCGCGCGGCTGACCGGCATTCCGGGCATCGGCAAGAAGACGGCGGAGCGCATCGGCCTCGAGCTCAAGGACCGGCTGCCGGACGGGTTCGGCGCCGCCGAGCCCGCGCCGCTCTCGCCCAACGATCAGGTGCGCGCCGATCTGTTGTCGGCCCTCGCCAATCTGGGCTACCCGCGCCCGTCGGCGGAGAAGGCGGCTGATGCGGTCCTGCGCGACGCGGCCGCCACGCACACGCTCGAATCGGCGCTGCGCGCCGCGCTCAGGGAGCTGACGCGGCAATGACCGACGAGCGGCTCATCAGCGGCGCGCCGGAGCCGGACGACGCGCAGTTCGACGCCACGCTGCGTCCGCGCCGCATCGACGAGTACATCGGCCAGGATCGGATTCGCGAGAATCTGCAGGTGTCGATTGCCGCCGCGCGCCATCGCGGAGAGGCGCTCGATCACGTGCTGCTCTACGGCCCTCCCGGACTCGGCAAGACCACGCTGGCGCAGGTGATCGGCAACGAGCTCGGCGTGCCCGTGCGCTCCACGTCCGGCCCGGTGCTCGAGAAGCCCGGCGATCTGGCCGCCATGCTCACGAACCTGCAGGAGCACGAAGTGCTCTTCATCGATGAGGTGCATCGCATGCCGCCGTCGATCGAAGAGATCCTCTATCCCGCCATGGAGGACTACGAGCTCGACATCGTCATCGGCCAGGGTCCCGGCGCGCGGTCGGTGAAGGTGCCGCTGCAGAAATTCACGCTGATCGGCGCGACAACGCGGGCGGGGCTCCTGACGGCGCCGCTGCGCTCGCGCTTCGGCATCACGCACCGGCTCGATTTCTATGACGCGCGCGACCTCGAGGAGATTGTGCGCCGGTCGGCACGCATCCTCGGCGTGCAGATTGACGACGATGCGGCGGGGGAGATTGCGCGCCGATCGCGCGGCACGCCGCGCATCGCCAACCGGCTGCTGCGCCGCGTGCGCGATTACGCGCAGGTGCGGGCGGGCGGCGCGATCACGCTCGACGTCGCGATGCGCGCCCTGAAGCTGCTGGAAGTCGACGAGCACGGCTTCGACGAGGTCGATCGCCGGCTGCTGCGGACGATCATCGACAAGTTCGGCGGCGGCCCGGTCGGCGTCAACACGATTGCGGCGTCGATCAGCGAGGAGCGCGACGCCATCGAGGACATCTACGAGCCCTACCTGATTCAGGTGGGCTTCCTCGACCGCACTCCGCGCGGCCGCGTGGCCACGCCGCGCGCGTACGAATATTTCGGACTCAAATCGCCTGGAAGGGAACGCTTATGGTGACGGCTCAATCTTCGGTTTCCAACGGACAACCGAAGCAGATGCGGAGAGTGAAGATTGCGGGCCTCGGGACGTACGTGCCGCCCCGGCTGCTCACGAACGCCGATCTCGAGAAGATGGTCGAGACGAGCAACGAGTGGATCCTGCAGCGCACCGGCATCCGCGAGCGTCACGTGGTCGATCCGGGTGTCGGCACGTCGGACCTGGCGAAGGAAGCCGCCGTGCAGGCGATGGCCGAGGCGGGCGTCTCACCCGGGCAGGTCGGCTTCATCGTCGTCGGGACGACGACGCCCGACATGATCTTCCCGAGCACGGCCTGCCTGCTGCAGGCCAAGCTCGGTGCGGTCAACGCCTGGGGATTTGATCTGGGCGCGGCGTGTTCGGGCTTCACGTATGCGCTGACGACGGCGTACCAGATGGTGGCCGGCGGATCGACCGATTGCGCAATCGCGGTGGGCGCCGACGTCATGTCGAGCATCATCGACTACACCGACCGCACGACGTGCGTGCTGTTTGGCGACGGCGCGGGCGCGGTGGTGCTGACGCCGGCGGCCGACGATGAGCCGGCGATTCAGGCGTTTGCGCACGAAATCGACGGCACGGGCGGGCCGTCGCTGTGCATGCCCGCGGGCGGATCGCTGCGTCCGGCGTCGCACGAGACGGTCGATCAGCGCATGCACTTCGTGAAGCAGGACGGCGCGGCGGTGTTCAAGTTCGCGGTGCGGAAGACGGAAGAGATCGCGTTGCGCGTGCTCGAGCAGAGCGGCACGCAGCCATCGGAGGTCGATCTGTTCGTGTCGCACCAGGCCAACCGGCGCATCATCCAGGCCGCGGCCGATCGCCTCGGACTGCCCGACGAGAAGGTCATCATCAATCTCGAGATGTACGGCAACACCACGGCCGGCACGATTCCGCTGGCGCTGGCCGACGCGCGGCGCCAGAAGCGGATCAAGAAGGGCAGCAAGGTGCTGCTGGCATCGGTGGGCGCCGGCTTTACCGTGGGATCGGTGCTGCTGGATTGGGCGCTGGACTAGATCGCGGGTTGCGGCCGAGGATCTTCCTCCTGAGCCCTGCCTCGTGTTCGGGGCGCCGCGCGGCCCAGCTGCTGTCGCCGCGGGCGCAATTCGATCTTGCGGTGCGGCTGCGCGAAGGGCGCGCTGAGCCAATCGGCGAAATCTTTCAGTTTCTGAGCGGCCTGTATTTTCGCGGCAAGCTGGCCTACGCGCGGGCCTTCGCCAATCCGCCGCGCGAGCTGCCGTCGGGCGTCTTCGTGATCACGACCGGCGCCGGCCTCGTCGACGCGGCCACGCCGATCACCGCCGATGCCATCCGGGCGTTTGCCGGCGTCGACATCCGCGCGTCGAACGCTTCCTACCGGCAGCCGCTCGAGAAAACCGCGCGCGGGATTCTGGAGGAGGGCGGTGAGGAGATGGACGTCGTGCTGCTTGGCAGCATCGCGTCGGGCAAGTACGTCGACGTGCTGGGCCCGATCTTCGGGGAGCGCCTGTTGTTTCCGCCCGCCTTCGTGGGCCGCGGCGACATGAGCCGCGGCGGCCTGCTGCTGCGGGCGGCCGCGTCAGGCGAAGAGCTCGAATATGGCGCGATTGCGGGCGCCGTCCGGCGCGGCGCGCGTCCGCCGAGGCTGGATCCCGCGACGCGCGTGCAACCGCTGACGACACCGACAAGGACACGACGATGATCGCTCGAAGGCTGATGGTTGGGGCGTCACTGGCCGTGGCGCTGACGTTTCCAGTCCGGGCCCAGGCGCCGGCCGCGGCTACCACGGTGATCATCGTCCGTCACGCCGAAGCCGTGCCGAATGCGGGCAACGATCCGGTGTTGAGCGAGGCGGGCGCCGCGCGCGCGAACGCCCTTGCCGCCGCGTTGAAGGATGCCGGCGTGAAAGCCGTGTTCACCACGCAGTACCAGCGCACGGTGTTGACCGGTGCGCCGGCGGCGGCCCTGCTGCATGTGCCGGCCACCGTGCGCCCCGTGCAGGGCCCCCTCGATCCTTACGTGACAGCGCTCGTGAGCGACGTGCTGGCTCGCCACGCCGGCGGCACCGTCGCCATTGTCGGCCACAGCAACACCGTGCCCGCGCTGGTGAAAGGCTTCAGCGGCGTCGACGTCGGCGAGATCGCGCACGACAGCTACGACGACATCTTCATCGTGACGGCCAGCCGCGCCGGCGCGGGGCGCGTCGTCCGCGCGAAGTACGGCGCGCGGTAGCGCATGCCCCGGGTAGCGCATGCCCCGGGTAGCGCAGGCCTTCAGGCCTGCGGTCACGTCCGTCTTTAGGCCTGCGCTCACGCCCGCCTTCAGGCCTGCGTCCCCACCTTTGCCGCAGCCGTTCCAAACTCCAGCACGTCGCCGTCGCGAATGGCGACGCCGAACGGATCCTGCGGCGGCACCTCGATCACGCGGCCGTCGCGGATGATCCGCGTGCCGTTGGCGCTGCGCTCGTCGAAGATGCGATAGGTGGCGCCCTGCGCGTCGTACCGGATCTCGCAGTGGCCGCGCCCCACGGTGCGGCTGTGCGCATCGTCTTCCTCGGTGAAGGCGACGTGGTTGTGGCGCGCGTGTCCGCGATCGTCGATCGGCGCTTCAGATCGGCCGACACGCACGGCCGGCTCGCGCAGCGTGTAGGATGCCGCGGTCGCGCGGCCTCTGACGATCGTGAGGACCAGCGCGGGCTGCTGCGCGCCCGCCGGCCGGGCGTCCACCGGCGCCGGACCGGCGCTGCCCGCAGCCGCGGCTTCGAACTCGATCGCCATCGGCTGCTCGGGCGTCCACGACGCCGGCCGGCGCCGCACGTAGCTGACGTCGACGCGGAAGGCGGCCGGCACATCGCAGTGCAGCTCGCGCAGCCGCGCGGCCGCCTTGTCGCGCGCGCCGGCGAGCACCACCTGCATCGTCCGCTCTTCCGCCGCATCCCGGGCCAGCACCTTCACCTTGACGTGTGCGTCGGGCAGCTCGCGGCGGCCGCCGCCCACCGGCTGTGCGCGCGCCTCGACGGCTTCGACGATGGCGTGAAGAAGATCGAGGGGCCTGGCATCGGCGGAGAGGGGCGGATTGATCGCCTGGCTCACCTTCGTGGCGATCGACTGCACCAGCTGTTTGCCCTGATCGAGAAATTCCTTCATCGAATCACTCCCGTCTTCCGCGCCGCGGTCACGAGGTCGCCGGCGACCGACGCGGCCGCGCGTCCGCCGTAGCCGGCGTGTTCCACAATCACGGCAAACGCGATGCGCGGGCCGCTGCCGCCCGCCGGCGCGAAGCCGACGAACCAGGAATGCGAGGCGGCGTTGCTGACTTCCGCCGTGCCGGTCTTGCCGGCAATCGGTACGGCATGCCCCGCCAGCACGCGCCCGGTTCCGCTGGTCACGACGTCGCGCATCGCGGCGCGGAGCAGCGCGGCCGTGGCGGGCGAGAGCCACGGGGTGCGCGTGCGCTCGGGTGACTGCACGATCGGCGACTCGACGAGCGAGCCGTTTCCCGCGATGGCCGCCACCGCGCGGGCCATGCGCATCGGGCTTGCGAGCACTTCGCCCTGTCCGTAACCCGCAAACGGGAGCGTGCGATTCAGGTTGCGCGCTACCGGTTCGGATGCCGCATGAAGGCCAGCCGCGGCTGCGGTGTCGGCGATGGGCCCGGCGCCGATGTACTGCGCGAGCTGCGCGAAGTACGCGTTGCACGACACCACGAGGCCGCGGCGCAAATCCACACGCCCATGGGGCTCGCGATCGAGCGTGTCGTCCCTGATGGGCCGGCTCACGCCGGGAATGTGCGCGCCGACCCGTCCGTCGGGCAGCCGCTCGCAGACGAACGACGGCAGCAGCTTTGCCGAGGCGGTGCCGAGCGCCGCGCCCGCGGTGATCAGTTTGAACGTCGACCCGGGCGGATAGAGCCCGTAGCGGCTGCGATCGAGCAGCTGCTCGGGCGTGGCGGCCTCGGTCATCGTGGCGCTGCCTTCCGGCCACGGATAACTTGCCGACGCCAGCATCGCGCCGGTGTCGACGTCGATCACGACGGCGGCCCCGCGCGTCGAGCCTGCCGCGCGCGTGCGGGCTTCGAGCGCGCGCGCCACCAGCAGCTGCAGAGGGCCGTCGATCGTCACCGTGACGTCGCGCACGGCGTCGGTCACGCGCCGCACGTCCGGATGATCCATGTAGCCCTTGCTGCGCACGAGCGGCAGCAGCGCGGAGTAGTCGCGCGCGACCACGGGCACCACGCTGCCGTCGCGCATGGTGATCTGCACGGTGCGCGCCTGATCGTCAAAGCCCTGCAGCGTCGCGCCGGCGTCGCGCTCCACGAACGACGCGTTGCGCGCGGCCCAGTTGGTCTGGTGCGTGGCGTCGCCGATCACATGGAACGCGGCGTTGCCGAGCGGATAGCAGCGCGGCGCGTCGGGCGGACACGGCGCGACGCCCGCGCCGAGCGCGGACAGGCGCGTCAGCATCGGCGCGGCGCTCGCGGCGTCGTTGGACGCGAGCACGAGGCCGTTGCGATCGAAGATGGTACCGCGCGGAATCATCCGCGCCGCGATCAGCAGGCGCGGGTTGTACTGATAGCGCGCGCCCCCGTCGGCCTGCCGCACCAGGCTCGGGCGCAGCGTGATGGCATCGGCCCGCACGACCTGCAGCCAGGCGGCGCGGCCCACGATGATCGCGGCGCCCGCGGCCAGCACCAGCCCGATGGTGCGCATCTGCCGCGCGAACGACGCGCGCGGCCGGCCGGCACGCCGCGCGATCGCCAGCGGAATGGCGAGCGCCGCGAGGTTCGCGATCATCGACGACTTGCCGTAGCTCAGAAACGGCGTGACCACGCCCGAGAGCGGCACCAGGCCGAGCAGGCCTCCGACAATGACGAACGCGGGCACCGACAGCGACAGCGCGCAGCCGAGCGCGAGAAACGCCGTGTAGTCGCCGGGCGCGCGCGCGGCAATGCGCAGGATGCGCCAGATCACGAGCGCGAACACGCCCGCGATGACGAGGAGTCCGGCAAGGCCGAGTTCTTCCCCGAGTACGGCCACCATCAGGTCGGTGTGCCCGGCCGGAATCATCTGCCCCTCGCCGAGCCCGCTGCCCACGCCCCACGCGCCGCCGGACGCGAGCGCCCATTGCGCGTGCGCGATCTGATCGCCGCCGACCAGCCCGTTGTGCCACGGGTCGAGCCAGATGGCGACCCGGCGCGCGACCGTTGACGGAACGCCCAGCCAGTACCCGGCCGTGAAGCCGGCCGCGAGCACCGCGAAGCCGGCGACCACCAGTCCGGCGCGTCCGCGCGCCACGCCGTAGAGGCCGAGGGCAATCGCGCCGAGCACCAGCGCCGGCCCGAGATCCTTCTGCAGGACGAAGAACACCAGCAGCGTGCCGACGATCACCGCGAGCGGGCGCACGTCGCGAAGGCGGGGAAGGGTCAGGCGGCGGCGGAACGCGGGTGACGGGCCCACGGGGCTCGCGATCTCGCGCAGCAGCTCCCACCGCCGGCTGAAATACGACGCAAGCGCCAGCACCGCGAGCAGGCGAATCGCCTCGATGGGCTGCATGCCGAACAGGTTGACCTTCGCGCCGCTGCCGCCCGGCCCGCTGCCGAACACGAGCAGCGCGAACGCGAGGATCACGGCCGCCGCCATCGGCGCGACCGTGGCGCGCTTGAGGCGCGGATCCTCGAAGTCGACGAACGCGAGCGCCGTCAGCAGCGCGCATCCGGCGGCAACGCCGTACACGAAGCCGGCGGCCGCAATCGTGTCGCGCAGCGGATCGCGCATCGAGACGAGCGCCATGGCGCTCAGGCCGGTCAGCAGCATCGCCGCCGGCAGCAGCACCGGGTCGCCCGTGGTGCCCGTCACGCGCCGAATCAGGTGCGCGCCCGCAAACGCCGCCAGAAACAGCAGCAGCGTGCCGGCGATCCGCGATCGATACGCGGCAGCGGAGCGCACAACCGCGGCATCCTTGATCGCCGCGATGTGTCCGGGACTGAAAAGGGAGGCCTCATCCCCGTCCGTGCGAACCGCGCCAAGGGCGCCGACGTGTGAGAACGCGCCGTGCCGCTGCCTGAAGGCGACGGCTGCGCGCGCCGCGCGCTCACGGCCGGCGTCCGAACCGATGGGCGCCACGGCCGCGTCCAGCTCGCCTGCGGACGCCGCCTGGTTGATGTCGACGATGGTGCCCGCGGCAAGGCCCCTGGCAGCGTCGGCGAAGACCGGCCCGTGCTGCCGGTACGCCAGCCATCCGCCGAGCAGCACCACCAGCGCGACGGCCAGCAGGCCGAGCCCTTCGAGATGTGCCGCCTGCCGCTGAGCCGCCGTGCGGCCCGGCCGCCACGCGCGGCGCTCGGGTTCGACGGTGACGATGCGCATGTCCGCCATCAGTTGCGGCCCCATCGGCGGAAGATCGCCTGCGCGTCGAAGACCGCGCGCGCGATCTCGAGCTGCACGCGCTCGTGCTGCTGACGGCACAACGCGAAGTTGCGCTCGGAGTCGAGGAACGTGCCGAGGCCCTCGAAGCGCGCGGCGCAGATCTCGTAGTCCTCGGCCGCGTCGCGCAACAGGCGAAGACGCTCACCGCCTTCTTCCGCGCGCGCCTGCTGCCGCGCGCGATCGGCGCGGAAGCGGTACGCGTCGCCGATCTGCGCTCGCTCGCGCCGCCCGTGCCGGTAGCCGCGCTCCTGCGCCTCGTCGAGGTCGCGCATGAGCGCGTCGAAGTCGCGGAAGTCGTAGGCGTGGATCCGCGCGAGGCCCAGATATGGATCCGGTGATCGGGGATCGAGCCGCGCGGCCTCGCGGAACAGGTCCACGGCCCTTTCGAGCGTGCCGCGCTCGTCGTCGCCGCGCTTGCCCTCCGCCGAAATGCGCACCAGCTGCCCGTCGATGTATTTCGCCCTGGCTTCGACGCGCGTGTCGCCGGGCGACACCTCCCCGGCAAGCGTGAGGCAGTCGCGCGCCTGCTCCCACTGCGCCTTGGTGACGGTGGGCAGCTCGGTGCGGTATTCGAGAATCGGGCGCTCCGCGAGCGTCAGCAGACGTTCGGTGAGCGGACGGCTCACCCGATCCGGCACATCGCCGCCGAGCTCGCGCAGCGATGCGCGGACGTCGGGCAGCGACGAGGCCTCGATCGTTTCGATGCTGTCGCGGAACTGCTCGACACGGCGCCATGAGGAGGCCTGCGAGATCATCATCAGGATGACGATGGCGGCCGCGATGGCGCGCCACCGCTTGACGGGCTTGCGCGGCTTCTTCGGCCTGGGCGCGTGTGCGGGCATCGGCGCCGCCAGAAACGGCGCGTCCTCGCGTCCCCCCGGGGGCAGGGGGTCGGTTGGCACCGAGGGGCCGGCGGCCGCGGCGCGATCGCGCGTCGAGGGGACGCGCGCCGTGGGCACGCTGCCGCTCAGCCGCGCGGCCGAGGCGGCCGGCACGCCGCCGTCGAGCAGCGTGCGCAGGTCGGCGGCAATGTCGCCGGCGCGCTGATAGCTTTCGTGGCGGTGCGGCGCGAGCAGCTTGTGGATGATCGCGGCCAGGCGCGGATCGCACGCCGGCAGGGCGGCCGGCGGATCCTGCCGCTCGATCGCGCGCGACATCACTTCCGCGCTGACGCCGGGATAGAGATGATGGCCGGCCACCATCTCGTACAGGATGACGCCGAGCGCCCAGAAATCCGCGTCGCGATCGACCACGCCCTCGCGCAGCCGCCGCGGAGAGGCGTACGGCACGCTCGCCCACGGATTGACGGTGGACGTGTTGGCCTGCTGCACGCGCTTGGTGATGCCGAAGTCGAGCGCGCGCAGGCTGCCGTCGGCGAGCACGAAGATGTGATCCGGCTTGAGGTCGGAGTACACGATCATGTCGGCCGGGTCGCCATCGGCGCCGCCGAACGCGTGGAGGTTGGCGAGGAAGTCGTCCGCGATCCAGAGCGCGATCTGCGCGGCGCGCTCGTGCGAGAGGCGCTCGTCGCTCAGATACGTCGACAGCGCGCGGCCGTCGAGCAGCTCCATGGCGATGTAGTAGTCGCCGTCGGCGCTGCGGCCGTGCTCGTAAATCTCCGGCACGATGCGCGGATGGCGCTCGCCGAAGGCCTGCTGCAGCATCGCGCCGCGCTCTTCGGCTTCCACCTTGCGGCCCGCCTCGCTCTTGCGCGGCACGTGCTTCAGCGCCACGTACCTGCCGCGCGCCTTCCAGAAGGCGCGGTACAGCACGCCGAAGTTGCCGACCGCCATGATGTCGGCCGGGCCGTGCTGATAATCCTCGACGGGGAAGCGGTCGCGCTTCATCGCGCGCGGCCTCGCGGCGCGGCGGGTGGAAGAATCACATACGCGGGATCGATCACCACCGCGGGGCCGCTGGAGGCCGCCACCGGTGATCGGCCGTAGTGGATGAAGATGTTCGCGTCGAGGCCGACGCCCGCTGCCGACACGCACGCCACGGCCGGCCCCGGCGCGCCCGGCGCCGCGCGAAACAGATTCTGACGCAGCGCGACGTACGCGCCGTCGGCCACCTGCACCGGCACTCCCGCGAGCCCCATGAAACGGCTGCCGCGGACGACGGCACGGCTGCCGGCCCCGACGGCGTCGACGCCCGCCTGCAGCGCGCCCTCGAATCGCACATCATCGATCTCGATGTCGCCGGTGTGCACGCGCACGCCGACGTGGCCGGCCGGCGTGTCGTTGAGGATGCGGAAGCCGCGCAGCACCGTGTTGGGCGACCAGACCGTGACCGATGCCCAGGTGTTCGCGCCGGCCGGCGCGGCGAGCACCGCGCCGTGCGGGTCCTCTGAGATGACGGTGATCGCGCGCCGCAGCTCCAGCGCCTCGGCATACCGTCCGGGCTGCACGCGCACGATGTCGCCATCGCGCGCGGCGGCCAGCGCGTCGGCGATGGTCGCGTATGCGCCGGGGGCGGCGCCGCCCACAATCAGCTCGCGCGGCGCCGGGCTGGCGGTCATCGGCTGCACGAGCGGCCACTGCAGCTGCGGCCATTGCAGCAGCCCATACAGACCGCCGGCGCCAAGCACCACGCCCGCGATGAGCGCCAGCGCCCGGCTCTTCAGAAAGGATCCGCTGCGCGCAGGCGGCGGCGCGATCGCCGCCGCACCGGCGGCGGGTCTGGGCGCCGGCTCATCGTCGAAGCCGTCGAGCGCTTCGGTGGCCACCTGGCGCGACGATGCCTGGCGTGCCATCGGCACCACGCGCGCCGCGCCCGCCGATTTCGCGAACCGCGGCGCCTCGACGTACACCACGGTGATGTTGTCCTTGCCGCCGGCCTGGTTCGCCGCGTCGACGAGCGCGTCGACGACGCGCGCGGGATCGCCGGCGTGCGCGCGCACGATGCGGTTGATCTCGAGCGACGGCAGCATGTCGCTCAGGCCGTCCGAACACAGCAGCAGCGCCACATCATCATCCACCGTGGTGACGAGCGTTTCGATGAAGTCGGGCGCGTCCGGTTCGCGCGGCTCGCTGCCGACGTCGCGGTAGACCTCGTTGCGGCGCGCGTGCTGCATCGCCTCGGTTTCCGACAGTTCGCGCGCGTCTTCCCGCTCGCCCACCGGCGAGTGGTCGTGCGTCATCTTGGCGATGCCGTCGGGCGAGAAGCGATACAGGCGCGTGTCGCCGACGTGGCCGACCGTGAGCCGGCGGCCTTCGAGCACGGCGAGCGTGAGCACGCAGGCCATGCCCTTGCGCTGCGGCGCGTCGGCGGCCTGCAGGAGAATCTGCTGGTTGGCGAGTGTGATGGCCTCGCGCACGCGCACCGCCGCGGTGCCGTCCTGCCGCTCGAGCCGCTTCTGGATCGTGTCGTGCGCGATGCGCGCGGCAACCTCGCCGGCGGCGTGACCGCCCACGCCGTCGATTACCAGCAGGATGCCGCTCTGCAGGTCGAGAAAATAGCGGTCCTCGTTCTCGTCGCGCTGCCGGCCGCAGTCGGTGCGCGCGGCCGCGCGCAGGCCATTGGCGGCGACCGTCCCGGTGCGGTCATTCTTCATGGCGCACCATCAGTGCCAGGCAGAACAGCCATGCGGCGGTCGCGGCCAGCAGGATGAGGAAGAGGAGGTGGAGGATCATGCCAGCGCCCTACCGCGTCCGGAACTCCATGACGATCGCGTCAGCCAGCTGAATCGACGCGCCGTCGGCGAGCGCGTATTCCATGGCCGACGGATCGCCCTCGACGTATTTCGCGAGCGGCTGCCCGTTCAGCCGTGTGCCCCACGTGCTGACGTCGCGCAGGTAGAACGCGCCCGCCGCGTCGCGGCGGATGTGGCAGTGCTCGCGCGAGATCTTCGTGCCCGTGACGAGCGTGAGATCGACCCAGTAGTCCTCACCGCCGCGGCCGATCTTCGTCAACTCCTTGGTCATCGCAAACACGTGCGCGCCATTGTCGTCGGAATAGGTGAGCCGCGGACCGTCGACACCCGGGCGCACGCCGGTGTCCGGCGCTGCCGCCGTCGCCCCCGCCGGCTCGTTGCGCTCCCCGACGACGCGGCGATCCGTGCCTGAGACGATCGTCTGCACGACGCGCACCGTGCCGGCGCCGCTGCCGTAGCGCGGCTGCGGCGGCACCGACAGGCGCGAGTGGATGCCGAGCTCGCCGCGGCCGACGTCGCCGTTGAGCGCGGGGTTGATGTGGATGGCCCATCCGCCCGCGGGAATCTCGATCGGCGGCCCGCCCGCGCCAAGCATCCGCGACCAGTTCGATCGGCCGTTCAGCCGCTTCACGAGCGCGTTGAGGCAGTCCTGCACGTCGTGCACGATGCGCGGGACGACGTGGCGGATGTGCTCGAAGTCGTCCGGGTGCAGATAGACGTGGTACTCCGAGGGCGCGAGCACGACGTTCCTCAGCGGAAACAGCTGCATCTGCAGCTCGCGCTCGACTTCCGACGCGATGCGATTGCCGGTGGGTGGCTGCGCGGCCGTCATCATTCCTCCCTCCGGCTACTATGATGTAGCGCCGGACGGACAGTCGTCAGCGAATCACAAGAATTTTCCAAGATTTCAGGTCCATGCAGGTTCATTTCGGCCGATTTCTTCTCGATACCGGACGGGCTCAGCTGTTGGCGTCGGGGCACGACGTGCGCCTTACCCCCAAGGCTTTTGCGGTGCTGTGCCTGCTCGTCGCGCGCCGCCCGAATGTCGTCGACAAGGACACGCTCGCGGCTGAGGTCTGGGGCGCGCCCGTGAGCGACGCGAGCCTGACCATGGTGCTGACGGAGCTGCGGAAGGCGCTGGGCGACTCGGCCCAGAACCCGGTGTTCATCCGCACGGCGCACGGTCGCGGCTATGCCTTCTGCGCCGGCGCGCGCGCCGCGGCGCCCGCGCGTGAGGATGCCGCGTATGTGCTCGTGATTGACGACTCGCGCGTTGCGCTGGACAACGCCCGGTTCGCGCTCCGCGAGGGCGACACGATCGTCGGCCGCGACGAGGCGAGCGACATCCGGCTCGATGACGTGAGCGTCTCGCGCAGGCATGCGCGGTTTGTGCTCGACGGCGACACGCTCACCGTCGAGGATCTCAACAGCACGAACGGCACACTGGTAAATGGACGGAAGCGCGCCGGCGCGGTTCACTTGCGCGCGGGCGACACCCTCAAGGTCGGCGGGGTGAAGGCGAGGATCGACGCGCCGCGGATGACGCGATCGGGAAAAACCGAGAGGCTGCCGGGGCGGTGAGACGCCCGGCTGCTCGAGGAGCAGCCGGGCTGTGTGGAGCTACTTCGCGCGCGCCGTGCAGGACACGATCGCGCCGTGATCGCGGCCGCTGATGAGCCCGGCGTTCTTCCAGCCGTTCGACAGCGCCGTCACCACGCTCACGCGCTGGCCATGCGTGGCCGCGCCGTTCACGCCCGCCGCGAGCAGGTCGTTGAACGTCGCGCCGTTGGGCATCACCTGGCTGGCGACGCCCGCCGAGCACGTGCCCACGCGCACGGCCGCCTGCATGTCGGAGTTCGGGACGGCATCGTCGACGTCGTTGACGCCGTCGCCGTCGGTGTCGAGCGGATAGCACTCGAACGCGCCGGCCGCCGACGAGTAGCCCGCCGGACACGCCGACTGGGACGTCGCGCCGAGCGACGGCACGAAGAAGCCGGCGTCAGCCGGAGTGCAGGCCGCGGAACCGGCGCTTGCGGAGTACGTGCCCGCCGCGCACAGCAGGGATCCCTGCGCGCCGGGACCGGGCGCGTACGATCCCGGGGGTGCGAGCGTGCAGCTGACGGAGCCGGTCTGATCCGAGTACGAGCCTGACGGACAGGGGGTCTGCGACGTCGCGCCTTCGGTGGCGACGAAGTAGCCGGCGCCGGCCGGCGTGCAGGGCTCGTTGCCCGACGTGCTGTAGGTGCCTGCCGCGCAGGCCGCCGCCGTGGGCGTGCCGTTCAGAAACACGGTGACGCCTCCAGGGCTTCCGAGCGCCACATCCAGCGTCCCCGGTCCCGAGTTGTTCAAGTCGGCCAGCGTGATCGCGAAGGTGCCGGCCGTCCAGATGTTCGTCATGGCCGCCGGGAAGGTGCCGCCGCCGCCGTTGATGGCGTAGCCCAGGCTGCCGCTGCCATTCTGCAGCGAGGCCGCGATGTCGAGCGCGCCGTCATCGTTCAAGTCGCCGATCTGCACCCCGGTGCCATAGAACCAGTTCATCGAGTGGGCGCTGCCGGAGGCCTGCGGGAACTCGCCGGTCCCGTCATTCCGCATGACGATGACGTGTGAGTTCGAGCCAGGGGCACGCTGGGCCATGGCCACGATATCCAGGCGGCTGTCACCGGTCACATCGCCAACGGCAACCGACACGGTGTGGAATGCCCGGCCGCCGTTGACGAGCGGGTATCGGTAGTACTTCGTCGTGCCGAAGCTGCCGGAGCCCGACCCTGGCATGACCTGCAGCTGCGGCTCGTTGCCGTTGTCGTACGTGCCGATGGCGAGCACGAGGTCGCCGCGCGCATCGTGGTTCACGTCCGCCACCTGCACGTCCGCGTAGCCGGAGTAGTAGTACCCGTTCGGCGAAGCGAAGGCGCGCGTGAACACCGACGCGAACCCGCCCGAGCCGTTGTTCGCCCACACGGTGACGGTCGAGCATCCGGCGGTGTTGGCGCCGCACCCCTTGCCGGAAAGCGTGACGATGTCGGGACGTCCGTCGCCCGTCACGTCGCCCGCTGCGACCTTTGTGATGACGTGGAAGGCGATCCCGATCGGGTAGGTCGCCTCGCCGGCGAACGCCCCTGTTCCCGTCCCGATCAGCACGCTGAACGTCGTGCCGGTGAAATTGTTGTTGTTCGAGGTCACGGCATCGAGGGTGCCGTCGCCGTTGAAGTCGGCCAGCGCGATGGCGTTGGGCCCGGCTCCAGTACCGAACGTTCCATGAGCGATCAGCTGGCCCGTGCCGTTACCGAGGCCGACACGCACGCCTGCGAGACTGCCGGCCACGGCGACCACGTCGGCATTGCCGTCGCCGTTGAGGTCGCCGCTCGCCAGCGCGCCAACGTTGGTGCCGTAGAACGCATACGGCGTGGGCACACCGAACGCCGGCATGGTCTGGGCGGCGGCTGCCGAGCCCCACACGATGACGAGGGCGCAGACGGCAGGAAGAGCGGCGAGCGAACGCAACGACAGGGATCGATCAGCTGGGGAGCTGGTCATGCTTTCCTCCAGAAGGTCTTTTGAGTGAAAAGGCGAAGCTGAACTATGCGCGGTGGGGCGGACGAAAACATCCCCCCTGATGCGGGGGAGGGCCGGTCAGGCCGGGCGGCCCAGCCAGACGGCGATGAGGCCGTTGCGGCCGCTCACGCCGAACTTGCGCAGGACGTCGCGCACGTAGCCGTGCACCGTCGACTGTGAGACGCCGATTTCGGAGGCGATTAACTTCTCGGATCGATCGGTCAGCAGAAGGGCAAGCACCCGCCGCTCGGTGGGCGACAGCGGCGTGCGCGCCACCAGCAGCCCGTGCGCCAGCAGCACCTGCCGGTGAAACCACGTCAGGCCGCGCATGGCGTAGAACGCGGTGTCGCGCTGCGCCTCGGTGAAGGGATCGTCTTTCCGCATGCGCAGAAAGCCGTAATACGCCTCGGCGGAGGGGCTGACCGGCGCGGCGACGGTGAGCGAGTCGTACACGCCGCGCATGACATACCCCTGATACGTGTCGCTGTCGAAGAAGGCCGGTGACACCAGGTCGCACATGCGGCGCGCGCGGTAGGCGCCGGCCAGCTTCGCCTGCGCCGCCGCCAGCTCGTCAACCTTGCCCTTGCCCAGTTCCTTGATCCGCTGCTGCGAAAACTTGTCGTCGTTCGGCAGGGCGTGCAGATAGCGGATCAGGCGCGGACGCCAGCCCAGGAGCGGGTCGCGCTCATCGTCGCTGATGCGGACGGCGCCGACCCAGTAGGCGTTCTGCGCGTCGACGAGATCGGCGACTTCCTTGAGCAGGTGCTGAAGCGCCGCATCGCTTTCGGCCGCCTCGAAGGCCGCCACTTCATCCCAAATCTGGTGGATTCGTTCCTGCAACGCCGGGGTCACTCTCGGGATGATACGTGATTAGCAGCGCGACTGGCAGCGTGCGCAGCACGCCGGCCAGGCGCACGCACGGCATGCCGTCGTCGTCGCAGTCCGTGGCGTGCCGCTCGCCGGTCAGCACGTTGATCAGGGTCGATCCATGAAGGGCCGGCGGCAACGCGATCTCCGCATCCTTCCAGCACTCGCCGGCCGCGAACCCATCGTCACAGAGGTCGCGCGTCAGGGTCGGCGCGATGGCAATGACGGTGGCGCTGTCGAGCACGCGCGCGAAGGCGATGGCGGCGGCGCCTTTGGGCGCGCGCACGTCGAGCGGCACGTACTGGCCGTCGAGAAACAGGGCGCGGTGCTCGCGGCGCAGGCCGAGCGCGGCCAGCGTGGTGAACAGCTTGATGCGGCCATCGGGCCAGCCGGCGAGCAGCGCCGCCACGCCGGCGGCCGCGTCCGCGCTGCCGGCACGCGCGGCCTGCACGAGCGGCGCGAGCTCGCGCGCCAGGCGCGCGCGCGCCTCGAAGTCGACCGGGCGCCGGTTGTCGGGATCGACGAGCGTGAGATCCCAGAGCTCGGTGCCCTGATAGAAATCGGGGACGCCCGGCGCCGCGACTTTGATGACGAGCTGACTGAGTGAGTTGGCGGCGCCCGCACGGGCCAGGCGGCGCGCGAACGGCACGAACTGCGCCAGAAACGCCGGCGCCGGCTCGCCGGTGAGCACGTCCTCGACGAATCGCCGCGTCGCCGCGTCGTACGCCTTGTTGGGATTGATCCAGCTCGTATGCAACTTGGCTTCGCGCGTGGCCTTGTCCATGTATTGCTGCAGGCGCTCGACGAGATCCGCCGGCGCGCGTTCCGGCACGGGCGCCTCCAGCGGCTCCGGCGGCCAGACGCCGGCCAGCACCTGATAGAACCGGTACTCGTCGTTGCGATCCGGCGCGCGGTCGCCGTACACCGCGCTTCTCGCGCCGCGCGCGAGCCGCGCCCACCGTCCCACGGCGCGATGCCAGTCTTCGGGCCGCTCGGAGATCGCGGCAATGCGCGCGCGCGTGTCTTCGCCGAGCTTCGTGTCGTGCGTCGCGGTGGCGGTCATCGCATAGGGCCGCGCGGCCGCGCGCGCCTGAATCGCGGCATGAAACTGCGCGGGCGTGCGGCCGGCGCTCGAGGGATCGCCGCCCACTTCGTTGAGCGCCAGCAGCATGTTGTACCGGTAGAACGCCGTGTCCTCCACGCCCTTCGCCTGCACCGGCGCGGTGTACTGCTGCAGCTTCATCGCGAAATGCCGCTGGGCCTCATGACCCTCGCCGCCCGGCAGCAGCACGCCGCGCAGAAAGTCGAAGACCGTGCTCTCCACCGCGGGATTGCTGCGCCGGGCGCACGCGAGCGCCTCGTCAATCACCGCCTCGTCACGCTCGGACCATCCGCGCATCGTGATGTACGTGCGATAGACCGGAAAGCACGCCACGAGCGCGACCAGCGCGTCGCGAAGGCTGTGCCGCGTGAAATCGCGCCATTGCCGGCTTGCATTCGACAGGCGCTCGAGCGCGTCGGCGAGCACGCTCAACTCGCTGGCCATCGCGGTGTCCATGATCAGGCGCTTGCTGCGCTGGCAGACCACGCGCCAGCTGTCGCTGCGCCCCGTGAAGCGCTGATAGATCGTGCGCAGCCGGCGGCTGTGCCGCCCGTCGACGAAGAGATTCGCGATGTCGTTCAGGACGTCATAGCCGGTCGTGCCGTCCACCTGCCAGTCGTCCGGCAGCGGCTCGCCCGCCGACAGAATCTTTTCGGCCAGCACGTACAGCGGCGCCCTGTCGTCCCCGCCGGCCAGCTGCCGGAGGTCCGCGAAGTATGTCGCGGGATCGAAGAGGCCGTCGGGATGGTCGATCCGCACGCCCGACACGAGGCCGTCGGCGATGAGCGCCTTCAGCAGCGCGTGAATCGCGTCGAAGACCACTGGATCCTCGACGCGCACCCCCGCCAGCGTGTTGATGTCGAAGAAGCGGCGATAGTTGATCTCGTCGGCCGCCGTCCGCCATGAGGCCAGCCGGTACGGCAGCGCCTCCAGCAGCTCGTGCAGCACGTCGAAGCTCCGCGGATCGCCGGGCGTGCCGTTGGCGCGCGCGACGGCCGCGTCGATGTGCGCGCGAATGGCGGCCGAGCGCGCGGCCAGCGCGCCGAGCCGCTGCCGCGCCGTGTCCTTCGCGCGCTGCCGCTGCTCAATCGCCTCGGGGGTGCTCACCGTGTAAGGCGGCATGTCCTGCAGCAGCGCGAGGATCTGCTCGAACTCCACGACATCCTCGTCGCTCGCTCCCGGACGCTCGCGCAGCCCGTCAAGGCCGAGGCGATACACCATCGGCGTCTGCCGCGGGTTGATCGGCAGCCGTTGCCCGCCGTAGTCGAGCTCGAGCTGCCCGCCGTCAAAGACGAGATGCAGCTCTCCACGCTCGAGGGTCAGCCCGTACTGATCGCCCAGGATCGGCAGCAGCACCTTGTTGCGCAGCGGCGCTTCGGCAGGCTCCCAGTCGATGTCGAAGAACCGCGCCGACACCGAGCACGGGCCGTTCTCGAGCACGTCGCGCCACCACGGATTCGACGCCGTCGAAATGCCCATGTGATTCGGGACGAAGTCCACGAGGTGCGCCAATGCGTGCGCGCGCAGCGCCGCGACGAAGCGGGCGTACGCCCCCGCGCCCCCCAGCTCGGGGCCGATCTCGTTGTGGTCGCACACGTCATAGCCGTGCGTGCTGCCTTCCGTGGCGCGGAAGATGGGCGAGGTATAGCAGTCCGACACGCCAAGCGCCGCCAGGTACGGCGCGATCCCCGCCGCATCGTCCAGCGTGAACCTCTTGTGGAGCTGCAGCCGGTAGGTGCCGTGCGGCACGTGCCGCGGGCGGCGCCGCGGCGGCGACGGCCGGGGCCCGTTACGCACGGCGCAGGAGTACGGCCGACGGCCGCGCGAAAACGAGCGACTCCCCGTCGAGCACCGGGGGTTCGCCGGCGTCCGCGAAGGCGGGGTCTTCCGTTGTGAGGACGATGCGCCAGCGCCCGTGAAGTCGAGCCTCGAGCGGAATCCGCGCGCGCCCTTTCAGGCGCACCACGAGGGCATGATCGGATGCCGCGAGCGCCACCGTTTCGCCGTCCATCGCGAAGGCCTCTGATTGCAACAGCTGTTCCGAACGGCGGAGCTTCAGCAGTGTGCGATAGAGGTTGAGCACGCCGGCATGCGGCGGTCGCTCAGCCTCGTCCCAGCGCAGGCGCGACGCTTCGAACGTGGCCTCCGCCTGCGGATCGGGAATGTCCTCGTCGCGGCCGCGAAACGCGGGAAAGTCCCTGAATTCGTTTCGTCGCCCCTCCCGCACGAGGCGGCCCAGGCCCTCGTGATGATCGGTGAAGTACTGGAAGGGAGACGTCGCGGCCCATTCCTGTCCCATGAAGAGCAACGGCGTCGCGGGCGCGAGCAGCAGCAGGGCCGTGGCGGCGCGCCACATGTCGAGTCCCACGGTGTGATGCAGCCGATCGCCGAGCGCGCGGTTCCCGATCTGGTCGTGATTCTGGATGCAGAAGATGAACTGCTCCGGCGCCAGCATCGACGAGTCCGTGCCGCGCGGCCCGCCCAGATGCGACGAGGGCTGGCCGCGGAAGAACCAGCCATGCGTGATGGTGTCGGCGAGATCCGCGGCATGGCCGCTGAAGTCGCGATAGTAGCCGTGCGATTCGCCGGCGATGAGCACGCGCACGTGATGATGGAAGTCGTCGGCCCACACGCCGTCGAGGCCCCAGCCGCCCTCGTGCGGCGCGCGCAGCATCGCGTTGAGATTGCGATGATCCTCGGCGATGAAGATCACGTCGCGCGCGGCAGACTGGCGCACCTGCGCCACCAGCGCGCGCAGGAAGGCGGGCGCGTGCGGCTGCGGCAGCGCGTGCGTCGCGTCGAGCCGGAAGCCGTCGATCTGATAATCGACCGCCCAGTGCACGGCGTTGGCCGTGAGCCAGTCCGTCACGGCTGGATCGGCGAGATTGACGGCATCGCCCCACGGGCTGGCCTCGTCGCCCGCGAAGAACTCGGGACTGATGGCGCGCAGGTACGCGCCGTCGGGCCCCAGGTGGTTGTAGACCACGTCGAGCAGCACGAGCAGGCCGTGCTGATGCGCGGCGTCGACGAGGCGGCGAAGCGCCGCGGGCCCGCCATAGACGCTCGAGGGCGCGTACAGCGCGACGCCGTCGTAGCCCCAGTTCCGCGATCCCGCGAACTCGGCGATCGGCATCAGCTCGATGGCCGTCACGCCGAGGTCCCGCAGGTACGGCAGCCGCTCGCGGACGCCGTCGAACGTGCCCTCCGGCGTGAACGTGCCCGTGTGCAGTTCGTAGATGACCAGCCCGCTGCGCGACGGCACGGGCGGTGCGGCCGTCCAGTGAAACGTCCCCGGATCGTCGATGGCCGACGCGCCGTGCGCACCATCGGGCTGCCAGCGCGACGCCGGATCGGGAAACGGGCCGCGCCCGTCGACGCGGTAGCGATAGCGGCGGCCGTGCGAGGGGCCCGTGAGATCGGCGGCAAAGATGCCGCGGCCCGCCGGCGTCATGGCGACCGGCTGGTCGAACCCGTCGATGACAAGCTCTACGCGCGCCGCCGACGGTGCCCACAGGCGGAAGTGCGCGCCCTGGGGATCGAGCCACGCCCCGAAACGATCGCCCATGGCGTCAGGACGGCCCGGGCTCTTCGGCCAGCGCGAGGATGCCGACAAGCGGGATGCGCACCCACTCGGGCCGGTTGTTGATCTCGTACAGGATTTCGTAGCACGCCTTCTCGAGCAGGAACGCGCGCAGCAGCCGGTCGAACACTGCCGGATTCTTCGGCACGAAGCTCGCGGTGCCCGTGGCCTCGCGCCACGCCTCGAGAAACGCGGTCGAGGCCCAGTGCGCCCAGACGCGCGCCCACGGCTCGAGCCGGTCGAAGTCGTGCGGCCGCGGCTGGCTCCAGGCATACAGCGCGGCGTGCGACGCATAGCTGAACGATCGCACCATGCCCGCGACGTCCTTGAGCGGCGAGTGCTTTTCGCGCCGCTCGGCCAGCGGCCGCGCCGGCTCGCCTTCGAAGTCGAGGAAGATGCAGTCGCCGCGCGCCCACAGCAGCTGTCCCAGATGGAAGTCGCCGTGCACGCGGGTGAGCGTCGCCTGCGGCGTGAGCGCGCGCAGATCGTCGAACTCGCCGAGCAGCCGATCGCGAAGGCCGAGGAACTGATCGGCCAGCGGGCCGATCGCCGGCGGCAGCGTCTCGCGCCGCTCGGCGACCGCGTCGAGCGTCCGCTCGGCCAGATCGCGCATCGACGTCACCAGCGCGTCGAGGCGCTCATGCGTGAACGCCTCGGGCTCGAATCCCGGCGCCCCGTTGGTGGCGGCCAGCGCGCAGTGCATCTGCCCCGTCCGCAGCCCGAGGCGCGCCGCGCTCGCGAGGTAGCCGCCAATGGCGTCGGAAATCGCGGCCGGCGGCGGTTCCGCCGCCGGATTCGACGACAGCGGCGGATGGACGACGGTGTCGACGCGATCGAAGAAGCGCTGCAGATCGTCGATCGCGTGCTCCCAGCCGTTGATCTCGTTGGCGACAAACGCCTGCAGCATGGCCACGTCACCGGCGGGCTGCGAGGGCGATCGGTACTGCAGCGCGCCGCCGAACGGCGCGACGTGCCGGTAGCCGGTGGACGCCAGGTGCCGCACGATCTCGACGTCCGGGTTGTCGCCCGGCTCGAACCGCCGGTAAATCTTCAGGAACAGCGACTCGCCGTAGACGAGCGCCGTGTTGCTCTGATCGCTGGTCAGCTGGCGCGGCGTCAGATCCACGCCGGCCATCAACTCGCTGAGGCCGCCGCCCGGCGCGCCCACCAGCGACCCGCGCTTGGATCCGCGCTGCGCGCTCGACACGATCATCTCGAGCATCAGCCGCGCGGCGTGCTCGTCCGACGAGGCGTCGAGCAGGTAGCCCTGGCGCGCGCCCGACAGCCGCCCGATCACCGCATGCGGAATCAGCCGCATCGCATCGGCGCCGGCACCGCCGCCCGCGGCGCGGGCGACGATCGGCAGCACGTAGGTTTCCGATCCGCCGTCTTCGTACTGCACCGACACCAGCGTGAAGAAGATCGGATCGGGCCGATCGGCCAGGCGGATCCATTCGACGAACCGCGCGCGCGTGGCCGTGCGGCCCTTGCCGCCGAACCAGCGCTGCCGCTCGAGGAACGGCAGCAGCAGGTCGTGCTCGATGAGCCGCCGCACGTCGCTGTCGAGCAGCGTTTCCCAGGCCGGGCCGGCGAAGAGCGGCGGCGGCAGCGGCACCTCGTTGCTCTGCTGCTGCACGGTGCGCACCGCGATCTGCGCCGGCTGCCGCTCGAGCTTGAACCAGTAGAAGCCGTAGCCGTGCAGCGTCAGGAAGTACGGCAG
This sequence comes from Vicinamibacterales bacterium, assembly GCA_036675475.1. Taxonomy (GTDB): domain Bacteria; phylum Acidobacteriota; class Vicinamibacteria; order Vicinamibacterales; family SCN-69-37; genus JALYRV01. The sequence continues at coordinate 23,629 of JAKFEY010000027.1, read as the reverse complement.
CTCGCCAATGCGCGGAAAGGCGGTCTGGCCGAGCATCTCCACCGGCGTCCAGCCGTCGTAGGCGCCGAGATTGAGTTCCACCGGCTGCACCGTGCGCGACAGATTCGCCACGCACAGCACCACGTCATCGTCCAGCCTCCGGATGTAGGCGATCACCTTGCGATTGGCGGCCGGCAGGAATTCGATCGACCCGCGGCTGAACACGTGATGCTGCTTGCGGAGCGCGATCATGCGCTTCATCCAGTTGAGCAGCGACGAGGGGGAGCGCTCCTGCGCCTCGACGTTGACGGCCTGATAGCCGTAGACCGGATCCATGACGGGCGGCGCGTACAGGCGCGCGGGATCGGCCTTCGAGAAGCCGGCGTTGCGATCCGGCGTCCACTGCATCGGCGTGCGCACGCCGTTGCGGTCGCCGAGATAGACGTTGTCGCCCATGCCGATCTCGTCGCCGTAGTAGACGACCGGCGTGCCCGGCATCGAGAACAGCAGCGCGTTCAGCAGCTCGATGCGCTGCCGGTCGTTGTCGACGAGCGGCGCCAGCCGGCGGCGGATACCGACGTTGATGCGCATTTGCGGATCGGCGGCGTACGCCGAATACATGTAGTCGCGCTCCTCGTCGGTGACCATCTCGAGCGTCATCTCGTCGTGGTTGCGCAGGAACAGCGCCCACTGGCACGCGTCGGGAATGCTTGGCGTCTGTCTCAGGATCTCGGTGATGGGATGACGGTCTTCCTGCTTGAGCGCCATGTACATGCGCGGCATGAGCGGGAAGTGAAAGGCCATGTGGCACTCGTCCCCGTCGCCGAAGTACGCGCGCACGTCGGCGGGCCACTGGTTCGCCTCGGCCAGCAGCATGCGGTTGCGGTACTTCGCGTCGAGCTCGCGGCGCACCTGGCGGAGAATCTCGTGCGTCTCCTCGAGGTTCTCGCAGATCGTGCCCTCGCGCTCAATCAGGTACGGCACGGCGTCGAGCCGCAGGCCGTCGACGCCGAGGTCGAGCCAGAACTTCATCACGCGCAGGATCGCCCGCGTGACGTGCGGGTTGTCGAAGTTCAGATCCGGCTGGTGGTGGAAGAACCGGTGCCAGTAGTACGCCTGCGCCTCGTTGTCCCACGTCCAGTTCGACTTCTCGGTGTCGGTGAAGATGATGCGGACGTCCTGGTACTTCTGGTTCGAGTCGCTCCAGACATAGAAGTTGCGCTTGGGCGAGCCCGCCGGCGCGCGCCGCGCCGCCTGAAACCACGGGTGCTGATCGGAGGTGTGATTGACGACCAGCTCCGTGATCACGCGGATGCCGCGCTCGTGCGCCTCGCGCATGAAGATCTTGAAGTCGCGCAGCGTGCCGTAGCTGGGATGCACGCCGTCGTACCGCGCGATGTCATACCCATCGTCGCGCAGCGGCGAGGGATAGAACGGCAGCAGCCAGAGCGCGTTGATGCCGAGGCCCGCGAGATAGTCGAGTTTCTGCGTGAGCCCCGGAAAGTCGCCGACGCCGTCGTTCGTGCTGTCGAAGAACGTGCGGACGTGCGCCTCGTAGATGACGGCGTCCTTGTACCAGAGCGGGTCGTCGGACAAGAGCGATGTCATTGTCCCGCCTCGCGGCGCGGAAGCTCGATCACGAGCACGTGCGCGGGGCGGGTGTCGGGCTCGAGCCGCACGTAGTTCCACTCGCTCGACCAGGAGTAGGTTTCGCCCGTGATCAGATCGCGCGCCGTCACCGGCGTGCCGGGACGGGCCCACTCGCCGATCGGTACGCGCACCCAGCCGTGCTGCATGTTCGCGTAGTCGAGATTGACGATGGCGAGGATGGCGACGCGGGCGTCGTGCTTGCTGTAGGCGATGATGTGGTCGTTGTCGGTGTCGTGGAAGCGCAGCGACCAGTCCGACTGCAGCGCGCGGTAGGTGTGGCGCGCGTCGTTGAGCAGCGTCACGAGCGGCGCGAGCGACTGCGGATCGTCCCAGTGCCACTGCCGGAACTGGTACTTCTCCGAGTCGAGGTACTCCTCGCTGCCCGGTTTCGCCGGACGGTTCTCCGACAGCTCGAAGCCGCTGTAGATGCCGTAGCTGGCGCCGAGCGTGGCCGCCAGCACCAGGCGGATGCGGAAGGCCGGCCGCCCGCCGCGCTGCAGGTACTCGTGCAGGATGTCGGGCGTGTTCGCGAACAGATTCGGCCGCATGTACTCGCGGCCGGGCCCGGCCGTGAGTTCCGTGAAGTACTCGACCAGCTCCTGCTTCGTGTTGCGCCAGGTGAAGTACGTGTACGACTGCGAGAAGCCGAGCTTCGCGAGGTAGTGCATCACGCGCGGGCGCGTGAACGCTTCCGACAGGAACACCGTGCCGGGATGGCGCGACTTGAGGTCGGCAATCACCCACTCCCAGAAGCGGAATGCCTTGGTGTGTGGATTGTCGACGCGGAAGACCGTCACGCCGCGATCGATCCAGAACAGGAACACATCGCGCAGCGCCGACCACAGCGCGGGCCATTCCGGCGACTCGAAATCGAGCGGATAGATGTCCTGATACTTCTTCGGCGGGTTCTCCGCGTACTTGATGGTGCCGTCGGGGCGGTGCCGGAACCATTCCGGATGCCCGGTGACCCAGGGATGATCGGGCGAGGTCTGGAAGGCGATGTCGAGCGCGACTTCCATGCCGAGATCGCGCGCGCGCGCGACGAACCGCGCGAAGTCATCGAGTGTCCCGAGGCCAGGTTCGACGGCGGTGTGGCCGCCGTCGGGGCTGCCGATGGCCCACGGGCTGCCGGGATCGCCGGGCTCGGGCGTCAGCGTGTTGTTGCGGCCCTTGCGCGCCGTCGTGCCGATCGGATGAATCGGCGGCAGGTACACGACGTCGAAGCCCATCGCGGCGATGGCCGGCAGCCGTTCCGCGGCCTCGTCGAACGTCGCGCTGCGCGTGGGATCGGGCCCGGCCGATCGCGGAAACATCTCGTACCAGGCGCCGAACCGCGCGCGCTCGCGCTCCACCATCACGCGCAGCGTGCGCTCGTAGCGCACCACCGCGTCGCGCAGCGCCGGCTCGCGGCGCGCCGCCGACGCGAGATCCGCATCGAGCGCCGCCGCGACGCGCGCCCCCTGATCGGCGGATCCGCCGATCCGGTCGGCGAACGTCTTGAGCCGTCCGGCTTCCGGCTTGCGGCTTAAGAAGAGCGCTATCTCGGCGAGCTCTGTCTCTACATCCTGCCCGGCGCCGAACTTTTTCGCGAGCCCGTCGCGCCACGTGGCAAAGCGATCGACCCACGCCTCGATGGTGAACTCGTAGAAGCCGATCTCCTCGGCGGTGAACGACGCCGTCCAGCGATCGTTGCCGAGCGGCGCCATCGGCGCGCGCATCCATTCCTGCGGCGCCTGCGCGCCCGTGATCGGATCGGCGGCCAGGCCCGCATAGCGATAGAGCAGATCGGCGGCGACCAGGTCGTGGCCGTCGGCGAACACATCGGCTTCCACGCGCACGGTTTCACCGGCGGTGCGTTTGGCCGGGAAGCGGCCGGCGTCGATCTCGGGCTGCACCGACTCGATGACGGCGCGAAGCGCAGCTGCCGCGGCCGGCGCGGCAGGGGCCGGTGCGGCGGTCTTGCGGGTGCGGGGTTTCGGTGTCCTGACTGGGCGGGGCATGACCCTCGGAGCCGGCTTTAGCCGGTTCGGAATACCGCTGCGGCCTGGGCGTCGAGTGTATACGGCCCCGCAACAGCTATCTCTTGTGTAGCGCCTTCGTCCACGGCTGTATCGAACACGAGGCGCCAGGCCCCGCCGCCCGGGGCCGCCGGCAGCGCGAATGTCGTGCTGCTGTGTGCAGCATTGAGCAGAATCAGCAGGCTCTCACCTCGGACGTGCCGTCCCCGCTCGTCGACTTCGTCGATCGCATCTCCTGCAAGCAGTACGCCGAGATGGCGGACGTGCGGCTCGGCCCAGTCGCGGTCCGTCATTTCGCGCGCGTGCGTGTCGAGCCAGGCCACGTCCTTGACCTGCGCGCCGCGGATGCTGCGCCCGAGGAAGAACCGGCGCCGCTGCAGCACTGGCTGCGATCGCCGCAGCGCCACCAGGCGCTGCACGAACCGCAGAAAGGCGTCGCCCTCCTCGTCGCGCCGCCACGGCGTCCAGCTGATCGCGTTGTCCTGGCAGTAGGCGTTGTTGTTGCCGCCCTGCGTGCGCCCGAGCTCGTCGCCGCCGCTCAGCATCGGCACGCCGGTTGACAGCAGCAGCGACGTGACGAGATTGCGGCGGTGCTTCCGCCGCCGCGCCGCGATCGCCGCGTCGTCAGAGGGCCCTTCCACGCCGCTGTTCCAGCTGATGTTGTGATTTTCGCCGTCGCGATTGCCTTCGAGATTGGCCTCATTGTGCTTCCGCTCGTACGACACGAGATCGGCCATCGTGAAGCCGTCGTGGCTCGTGATGAAGTTGATGCTCGCGTACGGCAGGCGGCCGCTCTGCGCGTACAGGTCGCTGCTGCCCGAGAGCCGCGTCGCCAGCTCCGACACGCCGCTGCCGTCGCCGCGCCAGAACGCGCGCAGCGTGTCGCGGTACTTGCCGTTCCATTCCGCCCAGCGCGGCGGGAAGTTGCCCACCTGATAGCCGCCTTCGCCGAGATCCCACGGCTCGGCAATCAGCTTGACGGTGGACAGCACCGGATCCTGATGAATGATGTCGAAGAAGGCGCCCAGCTTGTCGACGGCGTGCAGCTCGCGCGCGAGCGCGCTCGCCAGGTCGAACCGGAAGCCGTCGACGTGCATCTCGAGCACCCAGTAGCGCAGGCTGTCCATGATCAGCTGCAGCACACGCGGGCTGCGCATGTTGAGCGTGTTGCCGCAGCCGGTGAAGTCCTGATAGCGGCGCCGGTCGTCGGGCTCGAGCCGGTAATAGCTCGCGTTGTCGATGCCGCGCAGCGACAGCATCGGGCCGCGCTCGTTGCCTTCGGCCGTGTGGTTGTACACCACGTCGAGAATGACCTCGAGACCCGCCGCATGCAGCCCCCGCACCATCGTCTTGAACTCGCGCACGCAGTCGAGCGGCGCGCGCGACACGGCGAAGCGGGTGTCGGGCGCGAAATACGAAAGCGTGTTGTAGCCCCAGTAGTTCACGAGGCCGTGTTCGACGAGCCGCGCCTCGTCGAGATGATGGTGCACGGGCATCAGCTCGACGGCGGTGATGCCGAGCGCCTTGAGGTGCGAGATGCCCGCGTCGGACGCGAGCCCGAGATAGGTGCCGCGCAGCGGGTCCGGCACCTGCGGATTGAGCTTCGAGAAGCCCTTGACGTGCAGCTCGTAGATCACCGTTTCGTGCCACGGCGTGCGCGGCGGCCGATCGTCGCCCCAGGTGAAGGACGTGTCGATCACGGCCCCCAGCGGCGCGTAGGGCGCGCTGTCCTGCCGGTCGAGATCTTCGGTGGACCCACTCTGCGGATAGCCGTACAGCGACGGATGCCAGCGGGCTTCGCGGCCGATCACGCGCGCGTACGGATCGAGCAGGACCTTGTGGCGGTTGAACCGGTGGCCCCGGGCGGGATCGTGCGGGCCGTGCACGCGGTAGCCATAGAGCTGCCCGGGCCGGATATCCGGGAGATAGCCGTGCCAGACCATATCGGTTTGCTCGGTCAGCGCGATGGTGACCGACTCGACGGTGGCGTCAGCCGAGTCGAACAGGCACAGCTCGACGGACGTTGCGTGCTCCGAAAACAGGGCGAAATTGACGCCGCCCCCATCCCACGTAGCGCCCAACGGATAGGGCGCGCCCGGCCACACACGCATAGCCTGCGATCATATCGTTGGAAGGTTGGAAGGTTGGAGGGTGCGAGACTTGCAACAGGCTCAGCCGTGATCAGGCTTCCGGATCTGCAGCGCTACGCCACCATCCTCGACAAGGCTTTTCGTATTCCCGGCACGAAAATCCGGTTCGGGCTCGATCCGATCATCGGGTTGATTCCGGGGCTCGGCGATCTCGCCTCGCCCGTCTTCGCGGGGCTGCTGGTGCTCGAGGGCGCGCGGCTGGGCATTCCGCGCATCGTGCTGATCCGCATGGTGGTCAACGCGCTCATTGACGCGGTGATTGGCGCGATCCCGTTCGCGGGCGCGGTCGGCGACATCTTCTTCCGCGCGAACACGAAGAACCTGGCGCTGCTCGAACGGCACGCCGTGCCCGGCGGCGTGCCCGCGTCCAGGCGCGACTACTGGTTCGTGTGGGTCGCGCTGACGCTCCTCGTGCTCGGCGTCATCGCGATCGCCTGGCTGGCGCTCTGGCTCGCGGTGAAGGTCTTCACTCTGGTTCGCGACTGGGGCAGCGCCGGCTTTTAGGCCCGCGATCCCACGCTCAGCGCGCGAACGTCGGTCCCAGAACCACGGCGTTGAAGAAGAGCCGCAGCGTCGACAGCTGTGTGGCCCGGAAGTTGGGATCGTCGGCGAAGAGCACGATCTGGCCCCGGCCCTGACGCTCGATCCAGGCATACGGCGTGCGCGCGAGCGCGGGCGCAGACTCCGGCCACAGGAATCCGGCGAGGCGAAGCGTATTCGCGTCGGGATACGCCGCCGCAACGCGCCCGGTGCGGCCCAATTCGAACGCGTAGTTGCTCGTCACGGTGGCCGCGACGTCGCCGTCTTCGCCGAAGCCGAGCCAGTGCTGCGGGTCGAGCTTCACGCGCAGAATCGCGCCAGGCACGCGCGGCAGATCGACCTCTCGCGTAGGCGCCTTCTCGGCAGGCTTCTCGTCGAAGAACATCTGCACCGGCTGCTCGGTGCGCTTCAGCGTGGCAGACGTCCACTCCACGCCTTTCCGGGTCGCGAACACCGCGGCCCCTTTGATCAGCACCAGCGTTCCGCCGTCCTGCGCCCATCGGCGCAGCCGCGCAATCCCGCTTTCGCCAAGCGCGGATTGATAGCCGGCGGCCGAGCCGTCCGGCATCACGATGACGTTGTAGCGCGTGAGGTCGGAGGAGAGCAGCTGCTCGATCTTGATCGCGGTGAACGGCAGGCCGAGCCGCTGTTCGAGCGTGAACCACGAAGCGCCGTACGAGGTTTCGGCCGTCGGCTCGTCCGTGATCATCGCGATGCGCGGGAGGCGCACTTCGACGAACGGATCCTCGCCGAAGTCGGGGCCCGCCGTGGTGCGCGCTGACATGAGCGTCCCTACGGGCACGCGTCCTTTGACGGCCTCGACATCGGCGTGCAGCGCGGCGCTGTTGCGCTCGGTCCGCAGCAGCACGGCCCCGCGATCGAACTGGCGGCCGGCGACAGAGAAGGGCTGCGTCGCGATCACCGCGTTGTGCCCCTTGCGCAGCAGCTCCGCCAGCGCCTGCATCGATCCATAGGTGCCGCCTTCGAAGACATAGCCATAACGGGCCGGTGCGCCGCCGAGGATGGATCCAATCACGCCGCCACCCGGCATCGTCGCTACCCGCGCCGGCGCGTCGGAGGACCAGTACGCGTCGACGCCGTAGATGAGGGGCAGCGACCAGGCGGTCGTGTCGTAGAAGCCGTCGCGCACGCGCTCGCCGCGCGCGTCAGCCTCGCGGCGCTTCTCGCGCTGCGTCTGCAGAAATTCGTCCGTGAAGGCGGGCTCGATCTCGAGCAGCGCCTTGATCAGCCGTTTCTGCGGCTGCGCGAGCGGAATGACGTAGGCGCCGGCCGGTACGTCCAGGGCCTTTGGCGCGCCGCCCATGTAGCTGTGCGCGTTGGCCAGCCGTATCGGCTGATCGACGAAGTAGCCGTTGATGCGCTGCGACGCGAGCGTGCCGAGCAGCTCCTGCATGCGCCAGAGATCGTTGCCCGGCAGCAGCACGATCTGCTTCATCGGCTCGCTCTGGCCTTCGGCAATCGCGCTCTTCTTGTACTGATAGAACTGTTCGAGGCGTGCCGTCTTGCCGTCCGCCGTCGCCTTCAGCGTGGCCATCGTTCCGGTGTGATGATGAAGGATGCCGTCGCGCAGCGTGAGAATCGTGCCGTCTTCACGCTCCCACGCGAGGCCCTTGCTGCCGCCGCCGTCGGTCTCGAACGTCATGCCGACCGAGCCATTCAGCGTCGGCCACGAATCCCAGAAGCCCGCGAAGAACAAATCGAAGCGGCCGCGGCGGTAATAGCTCCAGCCGCGCGCGTCGAACGCGTCGCCAATCGCGTTGCCGTACCGGTTCATCCATTCGAGCTGCGGCTTGGTCACGTTCAGGTTGACCGCATCGGCCGGCGGCGGAAAGAACATGTTCTTCGTCTGGCCGTGATGGTCGACGAAGACCACCGGGTTCCACTCGTTGAACGCCCGCATGATCGCGCGCGTTTCGGGCTGCGTCGCAAAGAACGCGTCGCGATTGAGATCGATCTGATAGTGGTTGTTGTTGGTGTTCATGCCCCACGGCGCGTGATGCTCCGCGGCCGCGGGATCGGACGTGCCGGCTGTGCCCACCTGCACGGCGTTGTACCAGTTGACGAACCGCTCGTGGCTTTCCGGATTGTGCGCGGGGTTCACGATGGTGACGAGCCGATCGAGAATCAGCCGTGTCGTGGGATCGGTGCCCGCTGCGAGCTGATAGCTGGTTTGAATCGCGGACTCGAACGCCGCCGATTCATTGCCGTCGTTCGCGTGATTCATGAACGCGACCGCCGGCAGATCGGCCGCAAGACGCGCGGCGGCGGCCTCCTCCAGATCGCGCGGGTTGGCCAGCGCCGCCATCCCTTTCTGGATCGCGTCGAGCCGCGCGAGATTCGCCGGCGACGAAATGATGATCAGATACAGCGGCCTTTTCTCGATGGACTCGCCGTACTTCCGGATGACGACGCGATCGGATTGCCGCAGCGCGGCGAGCCAGCGCTCGAGGCCGGCATAGTCGGTGTGCCGCTCGCCGATCGCATAGCCGAGCACCGATTCGGGCGTTGGCACCTTCGCGTCGTAGGTGCCGCCGGGAAAGAACGGCTCGACCGGTTTCGGCTGCTGGGCGGCGGCCGGCGCGGCCAGGACAACGGCAAGAACGGCAGGAAGGAGGGCGAGGCGCATGCGTGGCATGCGGCCGACTATAACGCGATCCGTTCAGTCGCCGAGCAACTCCCCGATCGGCTGCAGGTCTTCGACGTGATCGCAGATGGCCTTCAGCACCACCATCATGGGCACGGCGAGAATCGCGCCCCAGAATCCCCAGATCCACGACCAGAACAGAAGGCCGATGAAGACGGCGACTTCGTTCATCCGCGCCACGCGTCCCTGCAGCGCCGGCGTCAGCAGCCAGCCTTCGAACGACGTGATCGCCATCGCGACCAGGGCGACCCAGGCGGCCTCCGACACTTCGCGGAACTGCACCATCGCCACCACGAACAGGCCGCCCGAGACGATGAAGGGCCCGAAGTAGGGAATCGAGTTGAGGACGCCCGCGGCCATGCCCCAGACCCCGGCGTTCTCGACGCCGAGCCATCTGAGCGCCAGCCACGTCACGATGGCCACGGCAAAGCTCGAGACGGCGCGCACGAACAGGAAGCCGCCGATCTGGTGATTGATCTCGTCCAGGATTTCGACGGTGACCTTCTTCTTCGACAGCGTCGGCCCCGCGATCTTCACGAGCTTCCGCTTGAACATGTCGCCCGACTGCAGCAGGAAGAACACGAGGAAGAAGATCAGCACGACCTGTCCGGCCAGGCCGACCGCGCCCATCGATCCCCAGCGCACGTACTTGCGCGCGTCGAACGCGGGCTCCTCGATCCGCACGCGCGTCACGCCGCGCTCGAGCGTTGGATCCGGCCCGCCGCCCGCCTGCTCCGCCGTCTGCTGAACGGCCGTCGCGGCCTCCTGCACTTTCGCCATCGCGCTTTCGCTGGTCTGACTCCGCAGCCACTCGCGCCTGACGATGCGCGTGGCCTCGGGAATCTGATCGACGAGGTTGATGGCCTGGAAGCGGACGGTCCACGCGGCCCAACCCACGCCAAACGTCGTGGCCGACAGCACCAGCGCCGCGGCGAGCGTGCGCGGCACCTTGATGCGCTCGAGCCACGTGACCATCGGCCACAGCGCATAGCTGATGAGAATGCTGAGGACGACCGGCACAAGCACTTCTTCGGCGTATCGGAGCAGCACCACACCGGCGGCGAAGGCGAGCACCGTGAGTGCCAGACTGCGCACGTCCACCGGCATCTGAATGGCGAACGGCTGGCGTTCCGGCTCTTCCATGGTGTGCCCGTGCTACAAAAAGGATGCCTTGAGGGTTTCCGACTTCGATTTCGAGCTTCCCGAGCGCCTGATTGGCCAGCACCCGAGGCCGCGCGGCGCCTCGCGGCTGCTGGTCGTCGACCGCGCGGCCGGCACCTGGCGCGAGGCCGCCTTTCGCGACCTGCCCAATCTATTCGATCCAGGCGATCTGCTCGTGGTCAACGACACGCGCGTGTTTGCCGCGCGCTTGCTCGGACGCCGCGATCCGAGCGGCGGCGCCGTGGAGTGTTTTCTGCTCCGCCGCGAGGCGGTAGGCCGGGACTTTGGTCCCGGCGATCACGGCGAAGACTGGGAGGCGCTCGTCCATCCCGGGCAGAAGCTGAAACCCGGCACCCGCTTCATCGTCGACGACGACGTGCGGGCGCCCGGCGTGCGGGTGCGCGGCGAAATTCTCGAGCGCCTGTTTCATGGCCGGCGCAGGGTGAGGCTGACCGTCGAAGGGGCCGGCACCCTCGATGCTGCCGTCGACGCGCTCGGGCACATGCCGCTGCCGCCGTACATTCATCGGACCGACACCGAGGAGGATCGCGCGCGGTACCAGACCATCTATGCGCGTGCCCGCGGATCGATCGCCGCGCCGACGGCCGGACTGCATTTCGACGAGGACGTGCTGCGCGCGCTCGACGCGCGCGGCGTGGGGCGCGCGTCGGTGACCCTGCACGTCGGCTACGGCACCTTCAAGCCCGTGCGCGTCGAGGTGGTCGAGGAGCACTCGGTGGATCCGGAGCCCTACGAAATATCGGGGGCCACCGCCGCGGCCGTCGCCGCGGCGAAGGCCGCCGGCCGGCGTGTCGCGGCGGTTGGAACGACAACGACGCGGGCGCTGGAGCACTGGGCGCGCACCGGCGTCGATCAGGGGGAGGCCGATACCTTTATTTATCCCGGCCATGCCTTCCGCGTGGTCGACGCGCTCGTCACCAACTTCCACCTGCCGCGGTCGTCGCTGTTCATGCTGGTGTGTGCGTTTGCGGGACGGGAGCTGATGCTGGAGGCCTACCAGGCTGCCGTGCGGCAGGGCTTCCACTTCTACAGTTACGGCGATGCCATGGCTATTCTGTGATCCCGTGCTATGCTCTCTCAGTCCGTTTAGAGACAGCCCGCTAGTTGCCCGCAGGTAGAGTCCCCGCAGAGTAGCCCGAGCCGTTTCCGAACAATGTCAGTAACAGTCAGTGGCTTCGCTTCAAGCGGAGCAGAAGTGAGTATTTTCCATGGCTCGTAAGCTTTTCGTCGGTAACCTTCCCTTCACCACGGAAGAACAGGATCTCCAGCAGCTCTTCGGCAGCGTCGGCACGGTTGACAGCGTCAACGTCATGCGCGACCAGGCCACGGGCCGCGCCCGCGGTTTCGCGTTCGTCGAAATGGGCTCGGATGAAGAAGCGCAGAAGGCAATCGACACCTACAACAACTATTCGCTCGGCGGCCGCAATCTGACCGTCAACGAAGCGAAGCCCAAGGCCCCGCGCAGCGGCGGCTTCGGCGGCGGCGGTGGCTATGACGGTGGCGGTGGCCGCGGTGGCCGTCGTTCCGAGCCGCGCTGGTAGTTGTTAGGCCGGGACGTTAGTCCCGGCGAACATCGGTAGGCCGGAGCCTCGGCTCCGGCCGTCCCTGACTCGGCCGCACCCCATATGTGGGTGCGGTCGTTTTCTTTTTAAAGAGCCGGAACTGCCCGAAGGCGCCGTCACGGACAACGCGCGCGCCGAATTCAAGGACGGCGTCCTCGAGATCGCGATGGCGGCGCCGCCACGCGAGGCACGCCGGGGGCGGCTCGGCTCATGTCCGTGTTAATATCAAAGGTTCCTAGGCGGTGTAGCTCAGCTGGTTAGAGCATGCGGCTCATATCCGCAGTGTCCGGGGTTCAAGTCCCTGCACCGCCACCATCTTGATCGCCCGTGGATCCGGCAATCCTCCTTCGGTTGCCGGTGAACCGGGCCATCCACCTTGTGGCTCTTCTAGAGCGCATCTTCGCCACGATTCACAACCACGGGCTGATCCCACCAGGTGCCCGTGTGCTTGCGGCCGTCTCAGGGGGCGCCGACTCGCTTGCCCTCGCGCTTCTGCTCACGCGGCTCGCGCCCGTTCACAACTTCACGCTGGCGGGCCTCGCGCATTTCCATCACGGTTTGCGCGGCGCGGACGCCGACGCCGATCAGGCCTTCGTCGCGGCGCTGGCCTCGCGGCTTGGCGTGCCGTGCCTGACGGGGCGCGACGACGTCGCAGCTCGCGCGACAGAAGCGGGCGAGTCGTTCGAAACCACCGCGCGCCGCCTGCGCTATGCCTTCCTCGACGAGGCAGCCGCGTCGCTCGGCGCTGCGCTGATCGCCACGGGGCATACCGCCGACGACCAGGCCGAAACCCTCGTCATGCGGATGATGCGCGGCGCGGGGCTGCACGGCCTGAGCGGCATCCGGCCGCGCAACGGCCGCGTCATCCGGCCGCTGCTCGGCGTCCGCCGGTCGGCCATCGAAACCTTTCTCAACGAGGCGGGCGAGCGCTGGCGTGACGACGCCACGAACGTCGACGTGGCGTTCGCGCGCAATCGCGTCCGGCGTGATGTGATGCCCGCCCTCAAGGCGGCGGCCGGCGACGGCGTTGTCGACGCCCTGGCCCGCAGCGCGTCTTTGATTCAGGACGATGCGGAGGAACTTGACCGGCAGGCCATCGAAATGGCGCGTTCGGTCGTCCTATCTGATGGGCGTCTGGACGGCGCGGCGCTGGCGCGCGTGAATCCGGCCATCGCGCGGCGCCTTGTGCGCGCGGCGATCGAGCGCGCGAGCGGCGGCCGCTTCGTGTCGCTGGAACAAGTGGACCGCGCGCGGAGTCTCATCAAGGGGGACGCCCGGCAAGTTGTCCAGCTCCCCGGCGTCACGGTGACGCGTGACGCGGACGGCCTTCGGATCGCGCCCGCCCGTCGCGAACCGGCATCGCCACCGTTCGAGGCACGCCTCGAGGTGCCTGGCGCGGTCGAGCTGCCGGGGGCCGGGTTGTTGATGTCGGCTGAACTCGGCACCGTGCCGGAGGGCGGCCTCACGGCCCTGCGCGCGCGAGGCGACGCGGTGGCCGTGCAGGGTGTCGGAGCGGCCCCGCTGACCGTGCGGAGCCGCCGTCCGGGCGACGCGCTCAGGCCGCTGGGCGGTCCCGGACGTCGCAAGTTGCAGGACGTGTTCGTCGACCGCAAACTCGCCCGCGCCGATCGCGATCGAGTGCCGCTGGTGGTGGACGAATCGGGCCGGATTATCTGGGTGGTGGGGCATACGATCGCGGACGAGTTCCGCGTCACCTCGGCTCAGGCGCGCGTGTTACTCTTGACGGTCCGGCGTGTAGGAGGTTCTGTTTGAATTCGACCCTGAAAAGCTTGCTGTTCTGGCTCGTCCTCATCGTCCTGGGGATCCTGATCTGGCAGTTTTCCATCAATTTCCAGCGCAGCGAGACCGTCGTCACCTTCACGGAATTTCTCGACGCCGTCGAGCTCCGGAACGTGAAGAAGGTCACCATTTCGGGCAACGAAATCGTGGGCGAATACGTGTCGCCCCAGGGGCCGGAGCTTGCCTCGAAGGGCTTCCGCACCTACGCGCCGCTGTCGTATGACGGGCTGGCCAACCAGCTCGACGCCGCGAACGTGCAGATTACCGCGCGCCAGGAATCGCGCAACACCTGGGGCACGCTGCTGCTCACCTACGCGCCCATCCTGCTGATGGTCGGCTTCTTCATCTTCGTGATGCGCCAGATGCAGAGCGGCGGCAACAAGGCGTTGTCGTTCGGCAAGAGCCGCGCGAAGCTGTCGTCGAGCACGCAGAAGAAGGTCACCTTTAAGGATGTGGCCGGCTGCGACGAGGCCAAGGAAGAGCTGCAGGAGATCATCGAGTTCCTGAAGGAGCCGCAGAAGTTCCAGAAGCTCGGCGGCCGCATTCCCAAGGGCGTGCTGCTGATGGGATCGCCCGGCACCGGCAAGACGCTGCTCGCCCGCGCGGTGGCCGGCGAAGCGAACGTGCCGTTCTTCTCGATCAGCGGGTCCGACTTCGTCGAGATGTTCGTCGGCGTCGGCGCGTCGCGCGTGCGCGACCTGTTCGAGCAGGGCAAGAAGAACGCGCCCTGCATCATCTTCATCGACGAAATCGACGCGGTCGGCCGCCATCGCGGCGCCGGCCTCGGCGGCGGACACGACGAGCGCGAGCAGACGCTCAACCAGCTGCTCGTCGAGATGGACGGCTTCGAGTCGAACGAAGGCGTCATTCTCGTCGCGGCGACGAACCGCCCCGACGTGCTCGATCCCGCGCTGCTGCGTCCCGGCCGCTTCGATCGCCGCATTGTCGTCAACCGTCCCGACGTGAAGGGCCGCGAGGGCATTCTCGCCGTCCACACGCGCAAGATTCCGCTGTCCGACGACGTGAACATCACGGTGCTGGCGCGCGGCACGGCCGGCTTCTCGGGCGCGGATCTCGCGAATCTGGTCAACGAGGCCGCGCTCAACGCGGCGCGCTACAACCAGAAAGTCGTCCGCATGGTCGACTTCGAGTTCGCGAAAGACAAGGTGCTCATGGGCTCCGAGCGCCGCTCGATGGTGGTCAGCGACGAGGAGAAGCGCGTCACCGCCATTCACGAAGCGGGACACGCGCTGCTCGCGGTGCTGCTGCCGCACGCCGAGCCCATTCACAAGGTCACGATCATTCCGCGCGGCATGGCCATGGGCGTCACCATGCAGCTGCCGGTCGACGACAAGCACAACTACTCGCGCGACTATCTGAGCGACCAGATTGCCATCCTGCTCGGCGGCCGCATCGCCGAGGAGTTGACGACCGGCGACCTGACGACCGGCGCCGGCAACGATCTCGAGCGCGCCACCGAGCTCGCGCGCAAGATGGTGTGCGAGTGGGGCATGAGCGACGCCATGGGCCCGCTCACCTTCGGCAAGAAGGAAGAGCAGATCTTCCTCGGCCGTGAAATCGCGCAGCACAAGGACTACAGCGAAGACACCGCGCTCAAGATCGATCACGAAGTGAAGAAGCTCGTGATGGACAACTACGCCCGCGCGCAGGAAGTGCTGACGACGCAGAAGCAGCGCCTGATGCAGGTGGCCGAGGAGCTGCTGACGCGCGAGGTGCTCGACGCCGATCAGGTCACGCGCCTGGTCAACGGCGTGGCGCTCGAGCCGCTGGTGCCGGCCGCCGCCGCGGCGCCGGCCGCGCGCGACGCCAAGGATCGCGGCGCGTCGATCGTGCCCCCGATCGCGCCGAAGCCCCTGCACGAATCCAGTTAGCGTCCCGCTGCTGACGCCGGAACACTGGTGCGCCCGCTTTTCGATCTTCCCCTCCCTGACGGGTCCGTGCTGCCGCTCGGCAGACGGACCCTGATCATGGGAATCCTCAACGTCACCCCCGATTCCTTTTCCGACGGCGGCGTCCACTTCGACGCCGACGCCGCCATCCGCTCGGCGCTCGACATGGTCGAGGCCGGCGCCGCCATCCTCGACGTGGGCGGCGAGTCGACCAGGCCGGGCGCCGATCCGCTGCCGGCCGAGGAAGAGCTGCGGCGCGTCGCGCCGGTGATCGAGGCCCTCGCCTCGCGCGCCAACGTGCCGATCTCGATCGACACCTACAAGGCCGACGTGGCCGAGCGCGCGATGGACCTGGGCGCGCTCCTCATCAACGACATCAGCGCGTTCGCGTACGACCCGCGCATCGCGGAGGTCGCCGCGCGCCGCAAGGCCGGCGTGGTGCTGATGCACAACCGCGGGCGCTCGGCCAACATGTACGAGTTTGCCGAGTACGGCGACGTCGTGGAGGATGTCGGGCGCGAGCTCGTGGCGCGCGCCGATGCGGCCATCGCGGCCGGCGTGGCGCGCGAGCGCATCGTGCTCGATCCCGGCTTCGGCTTCGCGAAGCGGGCCTCGCACTCGCTGGAGGCCCTGGCGCGCCTCGCCGAGTTCCACCAGCTCGGCTACCCAATTCTGTCGGGCCCCTCGCGCAAGTCCTTCCTCCAGACGGGGCTCGGCGAGCGCCCGCCGGCGGGGCGCACGTGGGGCACGGCCGCGGCCGTGACCGCCTCCATTCTCGCGGGTGCACACATCGTCAGGGTCCATGACGTGCGCGACATGGCTGACGTGGTGCGCGTGGCTGATACACTTTTGCGGTGATCAGTCAGCTGACCGAGCTGTTGAGGCGCCCGCCGGTTTCCTGGTGGGACATCCTCGACATCCTCATCGTCGCCATACTGATTTATGAGTTCCTGAAACTCATTCGCGGCACGCGCGCCGTGCAGATGGCGCTCGGCTCGGTGCTGGTGCTGCTGCTCTTCTACGTCTCGCGCCTCGCGCCGCTGCAGACCGTCAACTGGCTGATTCGCAATCTGCTGGTGTACGTCGGGTTCGCGGCCATTGTCATTTTCCAGTCCGACATCCGCCGCGCGCTCGCGAACCTGGGCCGCGCGCCATTCTTCCGCTACTTCACCCGCGCCGAAACCGTCGACGAGATGATCGAGGAAGTCGGCGTGGCGGCGACGATGCTGGCGTCGAAGCGGATCGGGGCGATCATCGCGATCGAACGCGAAATCGGGCTTCGCAACTACATCGAGAGCGGCATTCCGCTCGACGCCGCGGTGACGTACGACCTGCTGGTGACGATTTTCCAGACCGGATCGCCGCTGCACGACGGCGCCGCGCTGATTCAGGAGGGCCGCGTCGCGGCGGCGGCGTGCTTTCTGCCGCTGACGGTCAATCCGAAACTGGATCGCGACCTCGGCACGCGGCATCGCGCCGCCATCGGCCTCACCGAAGAGAGCGACGCGGTGGCGGTGGTGGTGTCGGAAGAGCGCGGCGAGATTTCGCTCGCGGTTGACGGGCGCATCGAGCGGAACTTCACGTCCGAGACGCTGCGGGCGCGGCTGCAGGCGCTGATAGTCGAGCGGCGGGCGCGCGGGCGCAAACCGGCGGGCACGTATCAACTCTGATGGCCTACAACCCCTTTCGCAATCTCGGGCTGAAGGCGCTGGCGCTGGCCATCGCGACGCTGCTGTGGTTCACCATGGCGGGCGAGCACGTGGTGGAGCGCATCGTGAACGTGCCGCTCGAGATGCAGAACCGGCCCGAGCGGCTCGAGATGGTTGGCAACCCGCCCGATCAGGTCGAAGTGCGGCTGCGCGGGTCGTCGGGGCTGCTCAGCCGCCTGCAGCCCGGCGACGTCGTCGCCAAACTCGACCTCGAGGCGGCGCGGCCGGGATCGCGCCTCTTCCATCTCCGCACCGATCAGGTGCGCGCGCCGTTCGGGGTCACCGTCTCGCAGGTCATTCCGCAGACCGTGTCACTGGCGTTCGAGGTTGGGGAGTCGCGGATGGTGCCGATCCGGCCCGATGTCGAAGGTGAGCCGGCGCCCGGTTATGTGGTGGGGCGCGTGACGGTGTCGCCGTCGGCGGTTGAAGTGGTGGGGCCGTCGTCCGACGTCCACGCGCTTCGTGACGCGACAACCGAGCCGGTGTCGATTGACGGCGCGACCGAGCGCGTGGAGCGCAGCGTCACGGTGGGGCTCGACGACAGCGCGCTGCGCCTTCCGGAGCCGGTGACGGCGACGGTCACCATCGAGATCGAGCCCGCGCCGATTGAGCGCACGCTGGGCAACATCAGCGTGCAGCCGCGCAACACGCCGCAGGGCGCCACGGCGGAGGTCCTGTCCACGATCACGGTGGCGGTCCGCGGCGGCCGCGACGCCCTCGCGCAGCTCGAACCCGGCGCCATCGTCGCGTTCGTCGATCTTGCCGGGCTCGGACCCGGCCGGTACAATCTTCCGGTTCGCATCGATCCGTCGCGCGCGTTCGGCGTGACGCGCATCGAGCCCGCGGTCGTGGAAGTCCGCATCCGGTGAGTTCACCAACACGCAGACGGCATCCCCTGTTCGGCACCGACGGCGTCCGCGGTGTCGCCGGCAATCATCCGCTCGACATTCCGACGATTACGCGGCTGGGCGCGGCCATCATCCGCACGCAGCCGCGCGAGCCGGGACGCCGCGCCTACAAGCCGCGCATCCTGATCGGCCGCGACACGCGTGAGTCGGGCGCGTGGATCGAGCGCGCGCTCTCGCGCGGGGCGGTGTTCGAGGGCGGGGCGACGGAAACCGCGGGCGTGATTCCCACGCCGGCGATCGCGTTTCTCACCGCGGCCCGCCGCTACGACGCGGGCGTCGTGATCTCGGCCTCGCACAATCCGTACGAAGACAACGGCATCAAGATCTTCTCGGACCGCGGCGAGAAGATCAGCGAAGCGCGCGAGCGAGAAATCGAAGACATGGTGGCCGATCGCTCGTGGGAAGCCGACGTCGAGGGCATCAGCGACGCCGTGCTGCGCGTGGAATACACCGACGAGTACGTGGCGCACGTCCGGAAGATGCTGCCCGATCCGTCGCGGCTGTACGGCGTGAAGATGGCCATCGACTGCGCCAACGGCGCCACGAGCCTCGCCGGCCCGCGGCTGTTTCACGGGCTCGGGCTCGATACGCTGGTGATTGGCGCGAGCCCCGACGGCCGCAACATCAACCTGAAGTGCGGCTCGACGCATCCCGAGCTGCTGTCCGAGTTCGTCGTCCGGCACGGCCGCGACTTCGGCGTGGCCTTTGACGGCGACGGTGATCGCGCCATCTTCATCGCCGCCGACGGTTCGGTCGTCGACGGCGATGCCGTGCTGCTGATGTGCGCGCTGCACCGCAAGTCGCTGGGCCTGCTGCCGGGCAACGGGGTCGTCGCCACGGTGATGAGCAACATCGGCCTCGAGCTGAAGCTGCGCGAGCACGGCATCGAAATGCCGCGGTGCAACGTCGGCGACAAGTACGTCGCCGAAGAAATGCAGAAGCGCGGCATCGCGCTCGGCGGCGAGCAGTCGGGGCACGTGATCTTCGAGGAGCACCTGCCGACCGGCGACGGCCTGGCCACCGCGATGGCGGTGCTGCGCGTCATGGCCGACACGGGCCGATCGCTCGCGTCGCTGGCCGGCGATCTGGTGGCCTATCCGCAGGTGCTGGTCAACGTGAAGGTGCGCGAGAAGCGGCCGCTCGACGGCGATCCAGCCGTGGTGGCCGTCATGAAGCGCGTCGAGCAGCAGCTCGAAGGCGAGGGCCGTCTGCTGGTGCGCTACTCCGGCACCGAACCCCTGCTGCGCATCATGATTGAAGGCCGCGACCAGCAGCAAATCCGCGCCTGGGCCGACGAGATCGCCGACGTGGTGACGCGGTGGTAGGCCGGGACGCGGCGGTGGGCCGGAACTTCAGTCCCGGCATCCGCCTCAGCGTCAACGTCAACAAAGTCGCGACGATTCGTAATTCACGCGGCGGGCGCGTGCCCAGCGTCGTGGATGCGGTGCGCGCCTGTGTCGACGCCGGCGCGCCCGGCATCACGGTGCACCCCCGCGCCGACGAGCGCCACATCACGCGCCAGGACGTCCGCGACATCGCGGCGGCGCTCGCGCCGGTGCGCGATCGCGTCGAGTTCAACATCGAGGGCGATCCGCGCGCGGATCTGATGGACCTCGTGCTCGAGGTCAAGCCGCATCAGTGCACGCTGGTGCCGGTCGTGCCGGGCGAAATCACGAGCCAGGCCGGCTGGCCGGCCGACACGTCACCCGAGCGCCTGACCGCGATCATCCGCCGCCTGCAACTCGAAAATATTCGCGTCAGCCTCTTCGTGGACCCGGCCGAGGCGCCGATCAGATGGGCGAAGCGGCTCGGCGCCAACCGCGTCGAGCTGTTCACCGAGCCTTTTGCGCGCGACTTCGCGGCCGGCCCGAAGCAAGGTGCGGCGGCCTTTTCCGGCTATGCCGCCGCCGCGGAGCTCGCACACAGTCTCGGGCTCGGCATCAACGCGGGTCACGACCTCGATCTCGACAACCTGCCGCTGTTCAAGACGCTGCCGCACCTCGACGAAGTCTCCATCGGCCACGCCCTCATCAGCCGCGCGCTGTTCACGGGCCTCGACCGGGCGGTCCGGGAATATCTGAACGTCTTGATATGATGGGTTGCTGGTAGCTGGTTGCTGGTTGCTGGTGGACGTTCACCAGCAACCAGCAACGAGCAACCAACAACCAGCTATGTCCCGCGAATCCCTGTTTTTCGCCATCTCCGGCACCTTCTTCGGCTTGATGGTGGGCTGGATCATCGGCAGCCAGCGCGTGCCGGCGGCGGTAACGCCGCCGGCGCAGCAGCAGGCCGCGGCGCCCGCTGCGGGAGGCCAGGCCGCCCAGCAGCCCGCGCGCGCGCTCGACGACCGCCGCGCGAATCAGCTGGCGGCGCAGGCCGCGGCGGAGCCGCAGAACGCGCGCGTGCGCGCCGAGCTCGGCAATCTGTATTTCGACGTCGATCGCTTCGATGAGGCCATCCGCTGGTATCAGGAGTCGCTGCGCATTCAGCCCGCCGATCCCGACGTCAGCACCGATCTCGGGATTGCGTTCTATTACACGAACCAGGCGGACAAGGCGCTCGAGCAGTTTCGCCATTCGCTCAGCCTCAATCCATCCCACACGAAGACGATGCTGAATCAGGGCATCGTGCAGGCGTTTGCCAAGCAGGATCTCGACGCCGCCGCCAAGTCGTGGGAGCGCGTCGTGCAGCTCGCGCCTGAATCGCCCGAAGGCCAGGCCGCGAAGCGCGCGCTCGAGGGCCTGCGCTCGGCGCATCCCGCCACCGGCACGCCGGGAGGATCAGGATCATGAGCGCGACGGAGCCAGGCGGGGTGCAGGGGGCCCCGCCGGAGATTAAATGAGCTGGGTCCTTCGCATCATCCTGATCCTGATCATTCTCAGGATTCTCTGGCGCCTGATCATGGGGCCGCTGCGCCGGCCGCGCGCGGAGCGCAAGACCGGCCGGAAATCCATGCCGCTGGTGCGCGATCCGGTGTGCGGCACGTATCTGCTGCCCGACCGCGCCATCAAGGTCGGCTCCGGCGCCGACACCCTCTACTTCTGCTCCGAGACCTGTCGCGCCAAGTATCATGACGCGAAGCCGTGAGCGCGTCTGAAGCCACCCTCCGCGCCGACATCGTCGAAGTCGGCCGCCGCCTGTACGCGCGCGGCTATGTGGCGTCGAACGACGGCAACATCAGCGTGCGCCTCGATGCCTCGCGGCTGCTGATGACGCCCGCGGGCGTGTCGAAGGGCTTCATGACGCCCGACATGATGGTCGTCACCGACTTCGACGGCCGCGTGGTGGGCGATGCCGGCGGCCGCCGCCCATCCACCGAAATTCAGATGCATCTCGTCGCGTACCGCGAGCGGCCCGATGTGCAGGCCGTCGTGCACGCCCATCCGCCGCTGGCCACCGGGTTCGCGGTGGCCGGCGTTGCGCTCGATCGCGCCGTCCTTGCGGAGGTCGTGACGACGCTGGGCAGCATTCCCATTGCGGAGTACGGCACGCCGTCAACCAGCGAGCTGCCGGCGGCCGTGGCCAAGTACGTCAAGGCGCACGACGGCATGCTGCTCGCCAATCACGGGGCGCTGGCGCTCGGCAAAGACCTGTTCTCGGCGTACTACAAGATGGAGACGATCGAGCACGCGGCCAACATCACGCTGGTGGCGCGGCTGCTCGGGCGCGAGCATCTGCTGTCGCGCGATGAGGTCCGGCGGCTGCAGGATCTGCGCGGCCACTACGGCATCGCGGCCCCCGCGCCCATTTGCGCCGACGATGTGAGCGGGGCGGGGGAGACGTGCCAGGTGGTGTTCGCGCCGGAATCGGCCGCGCGGCTGGTTCCATCCGGGACGGGCGCGGAAGCGGGAATTCAGCTAACATACCGCGAGCTGACGGCCCTCATTGAGGACGCCGTCAAGGCGATTACCAGGGATTAGGCACCGCGAGGAAGCGGAGCGGGGCATTGGGGCCCCGCGAGCGACCGAGCTAGGCGGGGTGCAGGGGCCCCCGCCGGAGAGAAAAGATGGGCGAAGCGCTCGGAATGGTCGAGACCAAGGGTCTGGTGGCCATGATTGAGGCGGCCGACGCGATGGTGAAAGCCGCGAAGGTGAGCCTGGTCGGCTGGGAAAAGATCGGCGCGGGCTACGTCACGGCCATCGTGCGCGGCGACGTCGCGGCGGTGAAGGCCGCCACCGATGCCGGCGCGGCCGCCGCGCGGCGCGTGGGCGAGCTGGTGTCGGTGCACGTCATTCCGCGCCCGCACGCCAACCTCGAAGACATCCTGCCGATCGGCAAAGCCAGCACCGGCGCGAAGTCGTAAGGCCGGCCGCGCATGCTTCTCGCGCGCATTGTCGGCACCGTCGTGGCGACACGCAAGGACGAGCGGCTGGTCAGCAGCAAGCTGCTGGTCGCCCGTCCGATCGATCCTGCCGGAAAACCCGAAGGCAATTACCTCGTCGCGGTGGACACGGTCGACGCCGGCGTCGGCGAAACCGTGCTCATCGTCAGCGGCAGCTCCGCCCGCATGGCCTCCGGCCTCAAGGACTCGCCCGTGGACGCCGCCGTCATCGGCATCGTCGATCATGTCGAAGTGAAATCATGACTGGTTGCTGGTTGCTGGTTGCCGGTTGCCGGTATGAGCGGGCGGCGACAACGCGCCGCCCGCTGAATCCTCTTAGCCGAGCGGCCGTTGTGCCGCGAGGCTCACACCAGCAACCAGCCACCGACAACGCGCAACCGACATGCAGCTAGCCCGTGTCGTCGGCGACGTGGTCTGCACCATGAAGGATGCGGAGCTCGACAGCATCAAACTACTCGTCGTGCAGCCGATTGGCGCCGACGGCAGGGATGCCGGCCGCACGCTGGTGGCGCTCGATTCGGTGGGCGCCGGCGTGGGCGAGCGCGTGTTCTTCGTGAAGGGCAAGGAAGCGTCGTTCCCGTTCTATCCCGCCCTGCCGCCCGCCGACGCCTGCGTCGTGGGCATCGTCGACGAGGTTGACGTCCCGTGAAGGTCATCAAGATTAGCCGGTCGCGCGTTGTCGCGGCCGGCTTGCACCAGCGACCAGCAACCGACAACCAGCAACCATCATGCTGATCGGGCGAGTGGTCGGCACGGTCGTCTCGACGCAGAAGAGCCAGAAGCTCGAGAGCGCGACGCTGCTGCTCGTGCAGATTCTCGGGCTCGACGATGAGCCGCGGGGTGCGGCGATTCTTGCGATCGATTCCTGCGGCGCCGGTGTCGGCGAAAAGGTGCTGGTGGTGATCGAAGGCCGGGCGGCGGGCGAAGCGCTCGGGCGCAAGGCCGCGCCTGTCGACGCCGCGATCATCGGGATTGTCGATCAGGTTGAACTGCAGGGCGACGTCGCTTGACGTGGCATGCTTTCATGAGGCGAGACCAGGCATGTCACGTCAAGCGATGTCGCGGAGATTAGACGCGTGAACGATCAGGAACTGCGCGCGCTCGTGCGCGAGTCCATCGCGAAACAGCTCGGCCGGCCAGGTGACCTTTCAGGGTCTGCCGAGCGCCGTGAGCCATCCCCGGACGCGGATTTCGCGCGTCTGCACGCCAGCCAC
>JAKFEY010000102.1:0-7771 GCA_036675475.1 Vicinamibacterales bacterium | reverse complement strand
AGATGCTGGCGCGCACGTTCTGGCGGCTCGTGGTCAGGGACCGCGTGGACTTCCTCCCGCGGCTGCTGCAGCTGCTCGCCGACAGCGGCGCGCAGTACTGCGTCGTCGGCGGCGTCGCGGTGAATGCGTACGTCGAGCCGCATATCACCATCGATTTCGACATCGTGATCGCCGCGGGCGATATCGACTCGTTCGAAGCGGCCCTGCGGAAGTCCTACATCGTCGAGCGCTTCGCGCACACGACCAACGTCACGGCCAAAGGCAGCGACATGCGCGTGCAGATCCAGACCGACCCGCGGTACGCGGCGTTTCTTGCGCGCGCCGACGTCCGCTCCGTGCTCGGCATCGACATGCGCGTGGCGTCGCTGGAGGATGTGCTGCAGGGGAAAATCTGGGCGGCGGCGAGCGAGACGCGGCGCCCGCTGAAGCGAAAAAAGGATCTGCTCGACATCGCGCGGCTGGTCGAAGCCTATCCGCACCTGCGATCGAGCGTCCCGGCCGACGTTCTGCGCGAGATCGACTGACGGTTATCTGAAGACGATGCCGGCGCGAAGCGCCCAGTAGTGGACGTTGCCGCGATCGTCGAGCCGGATGTGATCGCGGACCTCCACGCGCACGCCGACACGCGGCTTCGCCCAGGTGTCGAGGCCGGCGGCGGCGTTCCAGGCGTTGAAGTCTCCCTCGCCGCTCGACATGCGCGTGAAGCCGCCGGTGACGAACGGCGACAGCTTCGACGTGCCGCGGCCCGGCAGCACGTGCACCACGCCGTTGACCGACCACACCAGCAGCGCGCTGCCGGTGCTGGCGATGATGCCGTATTCCCCGCCCACGCCGGCGCGATCGCGAATCAGCAGCTCCGCGCCGCCGGCTGCGTGACCGGCTGACGCCGAGGATCCGAAGAAGCCGTGAAACCCGGCCGGGCCCGCAATCGCGTATCCCAGCACCTGGGCATCAGCAGTGCTCGCAAGCGCGAGCAGGGCAACGGCAAGACAAACGCGCGCCCGTGACATGCGCAGCAGGCGGTTACTTCTTCTTCGGCCGGTAGACGTGCGTGGCCTGGCCGAAGAAGATCTCGGCCGCCTCCATCACCGTCTCCGACGTGGTGGGGTGCGGATGAATGGTGAGCTTGATGTCGGTGGCGAGCGCGGCCATCTCGACGGCCAGCGCGCCTTCCGAGATCAGCTCGCCGGCGCCGGGGCCGCAGATGCCGACGCCGAGCACACGTTCGGTTTCAGGATCGATGACAAGCTTGGTGAGGCCATCCGTGCGATCGAGCGTGATGGCGCGGCCGCTGGCCGCCCACGGGAAGCGCGCGATCTCCACCTTGCGCCCGGCCTTCTGCGCTTCGGTTTCGGTGAGGCCCGCCCACGCGATTTCCGGATCCGTGAAGACAACGGCCGGAATCGCGGCCGGCTCGAACGCAACGTTCTGCCCTTCGATCGCCTCAACCGCGACGCGCGCCTCGTGCGACGCCTTGTGCGCCAGCATCGGCTCGCCCGCCACGTCGCCGATCACGAAGATGGTCGGCTCGCCGGTCTGGCGATTCGGGCCTGACTTGATGAAGCCCTTCTCGTCGATCTGCACCTTCGTCTTGTCGAGGCCGGCAATCTTCGAGTTCGGGCGCCGGCCCACCGACACGAGCACCCGGTCGTAGCTCTCTTCGCGCTTCGTGCCGTCCTTGGCCTGCAGCGTGACCGTGAGGCCCTTCTTGTCGTCCTTCACCTCGAGCACTTTCGTCTCGAACATCAGCGCTTCGAACTTCTTCTCGAGCCGCTGATGCAGGAAGCGGACGAGATCGCGGTCAGCGCCCTGCAGCAGGCCGTCCGTCATTTCGACCACCGACACTTTCGATCCGAGCGCCGCATACACGGAGCCCAGCTCGAGCCCGATGTAGCCGCCGCCGACGACGAGCAGGCGCTTCGGGATGTCGGGAAGGTCCAGCGCCGACGTCGAGTCGAGCACCTTCGGGCTGTCAATCGAGATGCCCGGCACCTTCGTGGGATGCGATCCCGTGGCAATGATGATCGCGTCGAACTGTTTGTTCTCCGCCTTGCCGCCGCCCTTCGGTTCAATCGCCAGCGTCGTCGCGTCGACGAACGACGCCATGCCCTGGATGTAGGTGATCTTGCGCGCCTTCACCAGCTGCCCGTTGCCGCCCGTGAGTTTCTGGACGACGCTGTCCTTGAAGGCGCGCATCTTGTCGACGTCGATCTTCGGTTCGCCGAACGTGACGCCCCACGCGGGCGCGTGCGCCGCCTCGTCGATGACTTTCGCCACGTGCAGCAGCGCCTTTGACGGGATGCAGCCGCGATAGAGGCACACGCCGCCGGGATTGAGCTCGGGATCGATCAGCGTGACCTGCATGCCCAGGTCGGCGGCATAGAACGCGGCGGCGTACCCACCCGGGCCCGCGCCGATGACAGCAATGTTTTTCGACATCAGAGACTAATCAGCAAAGGGTTTTCGACCGCGTCGCACACGAAGCGCAGGAAGCGCGCGGCGTCGGCGCCGTCAATCACGCGATGGTCGTACGACAGCGACAGCGGCATCATCATCCGGGCTTCGAAGCCGTCGCCCTCGCCACCGGCCCACACGGGCTCCATGACGGCGCGCGACACGCCGAGAATCGCGACTTCCGGGTGATTGACGATCGGCGTGAACGACGTGCCGCCGATGCCGCCAAGGTTCGTGATGGTGAAGACGCCGCCCGACATCTCGTCGAGGCCGAGCTTCTTGCCGCGCGCCTTCTCGGACAGCTGCGCGAGCTCCACCGACAGGTCGGTGATCGACTTGCGATCGACGTCGCGAAGCACCGGCACGAGCAAGCCGTACTGCGTGTCCACGGCCACGCCGACGTGCGTGTAGCTCTTGTAGACGATGGAGTCGCCGTCGACCGACGAGGCGAACTGCGGGAATTTCCGGATCGCGGCGGCCACCACCTTCAGCAGCACCGCGGTGATGGTGAGCTTGCCGCCCGCCTTCTCCACCGCCGGGCCGTGCTTCCGGCGCAGCGCCTCGAACTCCGTGATGTCGGCCTTGTCGTGCTGCGTGACGTGCGGAATCGTGTTCCACGCCGCCGACAGATGCTCCGCCGTCTTGCGGCGGATGTTCGACATCGGCTTGCGCTCGACGGCGCCCCACTTCGAGAAGTCGGGCAGCGGCGCAGCCTGCGCCAGCCCGCCTCCGCGCGGCCCGCCGCCTTCCATCGCCGCCTTCACATACCCCTGCACATCGTCGGCCCCAACACGGCCGCCCGGGCCCGTGCCCGACACGCGCGTGATGTCGACGCCCAGCTCGCGCGCCATGCGCCGCACGGACGGCGCGGCGCCAACTTTGCTCGACGCGGTGGGCGCGATCACCTCGCCGCCGCCGGCGGCCGCCGCCGGAGCCTCCGCCGCTTTCGCCGCAGGCTTCGTGCGGGAAGCAATATCGACGACCTTCTCGGGCTCAGCTTTCGTTTCAGGCTGAGCCTCGGCCGGCTGGTCTTTCTCTTTCGTCTTCAGTCTTGCGTCTTCAGTCTTCTCTTCCGGCTTCGGGCTTTCGTCTTGCGGCTTTTTCCCCTCTGCCTTCGGCGCCGCCGAGGCACCGTCGGTAAGCGTCATGACGACCTGGCCAACCTTGACCTTCTCGCCCTGCTTGACCTTGATCTCCGTGATCGTGCCGTCCTGATCGGACGGCACTTCGATCGTGGCCTTGTCGGTTTCGAGCTCGAGGACGGGTTGATCCTTCGTGATCGTGTCGCCCGTGTTGACGAGGATGCGCACCACGTCGCCGCCGGCGACGTTCTCGCCAATGTCAGGAAGTTTGAGGTCGTTGGCCATCGAAATTTACAATCTACAATTCAGCTTCGAGTGGGATTGAGCTTGTCGGGGTTGATCCCCAGGTCCTTGATCGCCTGCGCGGCCACCGACGCGTCGATCTTGCCCTGACGCGCCAGCGCCTCGAGCGTGGCGAGCGTGATGTGCTTCGCGTTGACCTCGAAGAACTCGCGCAGCGCGCCGCGGTCTTCGCTGCGGCCGAAGCCGTCGGTGCCGAGCGTTTCCATGGGCTGCGGCACCCAGCGCGAAATCATGTCGGGCAGGCTCTTCATGTAGTCCGAGGCCGCAATGACCACATCGCCGGCGCCGGTAAAGCATTCGGTCACGTACGGCACGCGCGCCTTCTCGGTGGGATGCAGGCGGTTCCACCGCTCCGCGTCGTGCGCGTCGCGATAGAGCTGCGTATAGCTGGTGGCGCTCCAGATGTCGGCGGCGACCCCGTACTTCTCGAGCAGCGCGGCCGCGGCAATCACCTCGTTGAGGATCGCGCCGCTGCCCATCAGCTGCGCCTTCGCCTTGATGCCTTTACCCTTCGCCTCCGACGCCTTGTACTTGTAGAGCCCCTTGAGGATGCCCTCGCGCGCGCCCTTCGGCATCGCCGGCTGCTCGTACTGCTCGTTCATGACGGTGAGGTAATAGAAGATGCTCTCCCCCTCGCCGTACATCCGGCGGATGCCGTCCTGAATGATGACCGCCAGCTCGTACGCGAACGCCGGGTCGTACGACAGGCAGTTGGGCACCGTGCTCGACAGCACGTGGCTGTGGCCGTCCTGGTGCTGCAGCCCCTCGCCCGCCAGCGTCGTCCGTCCCGACGTGCCGCCGAGCAGGAACCCGCGGCAGCGCGAGTCGGCGGCGGCCCAGATCAGGTCGCCGATGCGCTGGAAGCCGAACATCGAGTAGTAGATGAAGAACGGGATCGTGTTGACGCCGTGCGAGGCGTACGCCGTGCCCGCCGCGATGAACGACGACATCGAGCCGGCCTCGGTGATGCCTTCCTCGAGAATCTGGCCGTCCTTCGCTTCCTTGTAATAGAGGAGCGTGTCCATGTCGACCGGCTCGTACAACTGGCCGCCGTGCGCGTAGATGCCGACCGCGCGGAACAGCGCCTCCATGCCGAACGTGCGGGCCTCGTCGGGCACGATCGGCACCACGAGCTTGCCGAGATCCTTGTCGCGCAGCAGCTTCGACAGCATGCGCACGAACACCATCGTGGTCGACGCCTTGCGGCCTTCGGTGCCCTTGTAGAACTCCTCGAAGAGCGGCTCGAGGTCCGGCTTGATCGGCTCGGCCTTCACGACGCGCCGCGGCACGGGGCCGCCAAGCGCCTTGCGCCGC
The DNA here is from genome assembly GCA_036675475.1 of Vicinamibacterales bacterium. GTDB lineage: Bacteria > Acidobacteriota > Vicinamibacteria > Vicinamibacterales > SCN-69-37 > JALYRV01. The sequence continues at coordinate 2,618 of JAKFEY010000102.1, read as the reverse complement.
TCGAGCATGTACTTGATTTCGGTGCTGTCGTCCGACGGCCGGTAGAACGGCATCTCGGCGATCTGCTCGTCGGAGATCGGGATCCCGAAGCGCGTGCGGAACAGCTTCAGGTCCTCGTCGTTCATCTTCTTCTGCTGGTGCGTGATGTTCTTGCCCTCGCCCGCTTCACCCAGGCCGTAGCCCTTGATGGTGCGCGCGAGAATCACGGTGGGCTGGCCGGTGGGTTCGTACGCCGCGCGATACGCGTTGTAGACCTTCTCGGGATCGTGGCCGCCGAGCCGCATCTTGGCGAGCTCATCGTCCGAGAGGTGCTTGACCATGTCGAGCAGCCGCGGATCCGCGCCCCAGAAGTGCTTGCGCGTGTACTCGCCACCCTCGACCGCGTACTTCTGGTACTGGCCGTCGACGATCTCGCCCATGCGCTTGACGAGCAGGCCGTCCTTGTCCTTCGCGAGCAGCGCGTCCCACTCGCGGCCCCAGATCACCTTGATGCAGTTCCAGCCCGCGCCGCGGAAGGCGGCTTCGAGCTCCTGGATGATCTGGCCGTTGCCGCGCACCGGGCCGTCGAGCCGCTGCAGGTTGCAGTTGATGACGAAGATCAGGTTGTCGAGCTTCTCGCGCGACGCGAGCGTGATGGCGCCGAGCGATTCGGGCTCGTCGGTCTCGCCGTCGCCCATGAAGCAGATCACCTTGCCGGTGCCCTTCTGCTTGAGGCCGCGATCCTCGAGATAGCGCAGGAACCGCGCGTGATAGATCGCCATGATGGGGCCGAGCCCCATCGACACCGTGGGATATTCCCAGAAGTCGGGCATCAGCCACGGGTGCGGATACGACGACAGGCCGCCGCCCGGCGCGAGCTCGTGGCGGAAGTTTTCGAGCGTCTCCTTCGAGATGCGCCCTTCGAGAAACGCGCGGCCATAGATGCCCGGCGACGCGTGGCCCTGGAAGTAGATCACGTCGGCGTCGGCGCCGGCCTCCTTGCCGCGGAAGAAGTGATTGAAGCCCACTTCGTACAGCGTCGCGGCGGAGGCGTACGTCGAGATGTGGCCGCCGATGCCTTCCGACTGCCGGTTGGCGCGCACGACCATGGCCAGCGCGTTCCAGCGGACGAGGCTCTTGATGCGGCGCTCGATCTCGCTGCTGCCCGGCACCGGCACCTGCTCCTCGGCCGTGATGGTGTTGATATACGGCGTCGTCGCCGTAAACGGGACGCGGATGCCGTGGGCGCGCGCGCGGTTGCGCAGCGCGTAAATCAGGCGGATGACGCGGTCCTGGTCACCCTGGTTGACAACATAGTCGAGCGAATCGAGCCATTCACGGGTTTCGAGCGACTCGAGGGCGGCGGCGTCTTTCGGGGCAATGTTCTTCATGAAGTGGGCCTATAGATCCTTCCAATTGTAAACTGACGGCATGACGCGAGTCACACAACTGGCCGGAATGACACTTTTCGCAGGACTTATCGGCACCGGCACCGCCGCTCAGCAGCAGCCGGAACGGCCCCAGCAAATGCCTACAGAACAGCAGCTTCAGCAGATGATTTCCCGGTTCGCACCCGTCGAGATTGGCGCGCATGTCAGCGCCCTGCCCGCCGCCGAGCAGGCGGCGCTCGCAAAGATGGTTGAGGCGGCCCGCCTGATGGACGGGCTGTTCCTGCAGCAGGTGTGGGCCGGCAATCCGTCGCTACTGGTACAGCTGGCGGCCGACCGCACGCCCCTCGGACAGGCCCGCCTGCACTATTTCCTGATCAACAAGGGGCCGTGGTCGCGCCTGGATCACGACGCGCCGTTCATCCCCGGTGTGCCGGCCAAGCCCCCGATGGCAAATTTCTACCCGGCCGACGCCACGAAGGAAGAAATCGAGAAGTGGATCGACACGCTGCCCGAGGCCGAGCAGCGGACGGCCATGGGCTTCTTCACGACGATTCGCCGCACGCCCGACGGCAAGCTCACGCAGGTGCCGTACAGCCAGGAGTACCAGAACTCCGTCGTGCGCGCCGCCGCGCTGCTGCGCGAAGCCGCTGCGCTCACCACCCAGCCGACGCTGAAGAAATATCTGGACGCGCGCGCCGCGGCGTTTCTCACCAACGACTACTACGCGAGCGACGTTGCCTGGATGGAGCTCGACGCGACGATCGAGCCCACCATCGGGCCGTACGAGGTGTACGAAGACGAGTGGTTCAACTACAAGGCGGCCTTCGAAGCCTTCATCACACTGCGTGACGATGCGGAGACGAAGAAGCTGTCGACGTTCGGCAGCCATCTGCAGAAGCTCGAAGACAACCTGCCGTTCGACCCGACGTACCGCAATCCGAAACTCGGCGCGCTCGCGCCCATCCGCGTCGTCAACGTCGTGTTCACGGCCGGCGACGCGAATCGCGGCGTGCAGACCGCGGCATTCAATTTGCCGAACGACGATCGGGTGATTCGGGAAAAGGGTTCGAAGCGCGTGATGCTCAAGAACGTGCAGGAGGCGAAGTTCAACAAGGTGCTGGTGCCGATTTCGAAGGTCGCGCTGACCCCGGCCGACCAGGGGCGCGTGTCGTTCGACGCGTTCTTTACGCACATCCTGATGCACGAGATGCTGCACGGCATCGGCCCGCACACGGTGCACGGCACGTC
>JAKFEY010000007.1:0-119893 GCA_036675475.1 Vicinamibacterales bacterium | reverse complement strand
GGCCACGCCTCCGGCCGTGGGCCAGGCCGCCGGCGCACCCGCCGCCGCGGCGCCTGCCGGCCGCGGACGCGGCACGCCGCCTCCGCCGCCTCCACCCGTGCCGGCCACCATTCCGCTCGGCCCGGCGCCGATCGTCTCGACCACGCCGCCGACGCCCGACCCGCGCGTCGGCCTCAAGGCCGGCTACTGGGACGCCGAGATCGCGCAGTGGAACATGAAGCTCATCTCGAGCACGCCCGCCGGCGACAACTTCATCGGCGTGACGAACTCGGACCTCGCCTTCACCGGCAATTACGTCGTGCAGGGCAGCTACAACGGCTTCCAGATTTTCGACATCACGAATCCCAACAAGCCGGAGCGCGTGGCGAAGGTGCTCTGTCCCGCGTCGCAGAGCGACGTGTCGGTGTACAAGCATCTGCTGTTCGTGTCGGCTGAAGGCCGCGCCAGCCGCCTCGACTGCGGCACGCAGGGCGTGCCGGATCCGATCAGCAAGGACCGCATTCTCGGCCTCCGGATTTTCGATATCAGCGACATCCGCAATCCGAAGTACGTGGCCAACGTGCAGAACTGCCGCGGCTCGCACACGCACTCGGTGATGACCGATCCGAACGACAAGGAGAACATCTACATCTATATCTCCGGGTCGTCGCAGGTGCGCTCCGAGCAGGAGCTTCCGGGCTGCAAGGACGTGGCGGGCGCCGATGCCGAGGCCACGGCCGCCGCGGGCGGCAGCCGCTTCCGCATCGACGTCGTCAAGGTGCCGCTCGCCAATCCGCAGGCGGCCGCAATCGTGACCAACCCGCGCATCTTCCAGGGTCTCGCGGCGCCTCCGCGCCGCACGCCCGCCATGGAAGGCCGTCCGACGCCGACGCCGCCCGCCACGCCGCCTGCGGCTGCCGGCGCCGCGGCAGGCGCGCCCGCGGGTGCGGGACGCGGCGGCCGTCAGGGCGGGACGCCCACAGGCCCGAACCAGTGCCACGACATCACCAACTATCCGGAAGCCGGCCTGGCCGGCGGCGCGTGCGGCGGCTACGGCCTGCTGCTCGACATCCGTGAAGGCGTCGCGCCGGTCCGCATCGACGCGGCGGCCGACATCAACATGTCGTTCTGGCACTCGGCCACCTTCAGCAACGACGGCACCAAGGTGTTGTTCTCGGACGAGTGGGGCGGCGGATCGGCGCCGCGCTGCCGCGACACCGACAAGTACGAGTGGGGCGCGAACGCCATCTTCACGATCGAGAACAACAAGCTGAAGTTCCACAGCTATTACAAGATGCCGGCCGCGCAAACCGCGTTCGAGAACTGCGTGGCGCACAACGGCTCGCTGATCCCGATTCCGGGCCGCGAGGTCATGATTCAGGGCTTCTACCAGGGCGGGCTCACGGTGTTCGACTGGACCGACCCCGCCAAGCCGTTCGAGATCGCGTACTTCGATCGCGGGCCGGTCAACGCCGAGCGCCTGATCAGCGGCGGATCGTGGTCGGTGTACTGGTACAACGGGCTGCTCATCAGCTCCGAGATCGCGCGCGGCCTCGATATCTTCGAGCTGCTGCCGAGCGGCCTCATCACGCAGAACGAGCTCGATGCCGCGAAGACCGTCAAGTTCGACGAGTTCAACGCGCAGGAGCAGAAGAAGTTCGTGTGGCCGCCCAGCTTCGCGAAGGCGCGCGCGTTCGTCGATCAGCTCAATCGCTCGAAGGGCCTGCCCGACGCGCGCATCAGGGCGCTCTACGGCGAGCTCGACGCCGCCGAGAAGCAGACCGGCACCGCCCGCGCCCGCGCGCTCAACGCGATCAGCGCGCGCCTCAGCACCGACATCACCGCCTCGACCGACAAGGCCAAGGTGCAGATGCTGAGTGATGCGGTGAACGAGCTCGCGTCGTCGCGTTAAAGCCGTAAGCCTGAAGCCTCAAGCCGAAAGACAAAGGGCCCGCTGCTGAAAAGCAGTCGGGCCCTTTATCTTGTCTGCGGCTTATGGCTTAGGGCTTCAGGCTTGAGGCTTTCGAAGTGGCTTCCTGGAGGTAAACCGATTCGGGGAATTCGTCCCTGATGCGCTTCCACGTGGCCGTGGCTTCAGCGGTTTTGCCGGCGCGGTCGTAGGCGCGGGCAAGCTGGGCGAGGACGGCGTCGACCGGCACCATGCCGGTGGTTTCGGTGCTCATGGCCTGCAGCAGCTGGATGGCGCGATCGTGCTCGCCGCCGAGCGACGCCGACGCTGCGAGGCCGAGCCGCGCGGTCTGACCGTGCAGGCCGTTCTTGTCGCGGTCGATCACTTCCTGATACCGCTGCATGGCTTCGGGATGCCGTCCCATCTGCGCCAGCGTGGCGGCCGCCTGATAGCGCGCCTCGATGCCCGCGTCGGTCGACGGATACGCGTCGGCGGCGGCCAGGAACTTCGGCAGCGCGGCTTCCGTGCGCGCCTGCTCGGTCGGGAACGTCCCGGCGATCGCCGGCGTGCCGATGGCGGGCGGCTGCACGGGCGCCTGCGCCGTGGCCATGGCCTCGGCCAGCATGGCGCCGGCCTTCTCTTCGCGGCTGCTCCGCCAGAAGAAATACCCGCCGACGAGCGCGAGCGCGACGACGACGAGGACCGCCGCCATGCCGACGCCACGCCCGTGGGTGCGCATGCCCTCGCTGGTCCGCGACACCAGGTTCGCGAACTCGTTCTCTTTCAGATGATGCCGCTCGTCTCTCTTCATCGAATCAATTTCCAGCTTCCACTTTCCAGTTTCCAGTGAATATTGCGCCCGGCACGATTCGAACGTGCGGCCCCCGCCTTAGGAGGGCGGTGCTCTATCCATCTGAGCTACGGGCGCGGAAACCCCGATCCTATCAAACGTCCGCTAGCCCACCTCGTAATGCAGCACCACGTGCAGGTTCTCGCCCTCGAGCTTCTTCCGGCCCGGCAGGAACCCGAGCTCCACGAGAAACGCGAGCCCGGCGATCTGGCCGCCGAGTTTCTTCACCAGTTTCGTGACGGCCGCGGCCGTGCCGCCGGTGGCCAGCAGGTCGTCGACGATCAGCACCCGCTGCCCCTTCTCAATCGCATCGTCGTGCACCTCGAGGCTGTCGGTGCCGTATTCGAGCGAGTACGACTCGCGGATCGTCTTGCCGGGCAGCTTGCCCAGCTTGCGCACCGGCACGAAGCCCGCGCCGAGCCGGTCGGCCATGGCCGCGCCGAGAATGAAGCCGCGGCTCTCGATGCCGACGACGAGATCGATGCTGCCCTTCGTGTAGGGGGCGCACATGGCGTCGATCGCCTCGCGAAATCCCACCGGGTCGCGCAGCAGCGTCGTGACGTCGTAGAACAGGATGCCGGGCTTGGGAAAGTCGGGGATGCTGCGAATCTTCTGCTTGAGTAGCTCCATGCGTCTTCTGTCTTTCGTCTTCCGTCTTCAGTCTTTTTTACCGTCTGATCTCAAAACCTCGGCGGCCTTCGGGAGTCACGTCCACTACGTGCACGGCCTCGACGCGGGCGCCCGCGGGGCCATGCCGCAGCGCGCGCTCGAACCGCTCCACCGCCTCGGCTTCCCCTTCGGCCTCGACTTCCACCGACCCATCGTCCAGATTGCGCGCCCACCCGGCCAGGCCGTCGAGCGCTGCCCGCTCGCGGACAAAAAACCGGAAGCCCACGCCCTGCACGCGGCCCTGTATGGTGAATCGGCGCGCCGTCAGCAAAACCGGACGATTATACTCAGGCCACAGGCCATAGGCCTTGGGCCATAGGGGCGACCCTCGGCGCACAACGGCGCCTCGGGTGTTCTTTCTCCGGCCTCTGGTCCCTGGCCTCTGGCCCCTGGCCTATGACGACACTATCGAGTCACTCCTACGGCGCCTCGCAGATTCGGCTGCTCCGCGTGGCGCGGCGCGGTGATCGGCACGACCTGCGCGATCTGGCCATTTCGGTGACCGTCGAGGGCGAGCTGGCTGATGCCTTCGCCAAGGGCGACAACGAGCTGCTGCTGCCGGCCGACACGCTGCGCAACACCGTGAACGTCATCGCGCGCGACACGTCGCTGGCCGAAATCGAGCAGCTCGGACTCGCGCTCGCGCGGCACTTCATGGAGCATCAGCCCCAGTTCACGCGCGTGCGCATCGAGCTGTCGGAGCATCCATGGGTGCGGCTGCCCGTGGCGGGACGGCCGCAGGGCCAGGCGTTCGCCGCCTCCAACAGCGAGCGCCGTACGGCCACGATTACGAGCAACGGCAGCCAGACATCGGTTGTCGCGGGCGTCCGCGATTTCATGATCATGAAAACCTCGGGCGCGGCGTTCGAGGGGTATCTGGCCGATCAGTTCACGACGATCGAGGCCGAGACGGACCGTGTGCTTGCGGTGTCGGCGGCCGCGCGCTGGACATACCTGCACGACGAGGTCGCGTTCGCCGTGTACTACCAGGGCATCCGCAACCTGCTGATCGACGCCTTCGTGCAGCAGCCCAGCCGTTCGGCGGAGCACACCGCTCACACCATGGCCAACCTGGTGCTGTCTTCCTACGCTGAAGTGGGAGACGTCACGGTCAGCCTGCGACAGCGCCTGCTGCCCATGGTCGAGCTCGAGCCGTTCGGCCTGGACAACCCGCACGTGCTGTTCCGGCCCGAAGACGCGCCCGAGCTTACGGCCGAGGTAACTCTCAGCCGCTAAGTGTCCCGGTCAGGCACGCAACATGCTTTAAAGCCGCGCTGGAGGCGAGAATGCTTTTTACGATTGCTCTGGTGCTGCTGGTGCTGTGGCTGCTTGGCCTGGTGAGCGGCTATACGCTCGGCAACTTCATTTACGTCCTGCTGGTGATCGCGATCGTGCTGTTCCTGATCGGCATCATCTCGGGACGGCGGACGGTCTAGACAGGCTCCAGACTCCCGGCTCCAGACTCCAGGTACGCCGGTACCTGGAGTCTGCTGGAGCCTGGAGACTGGGGGCTGAGTCTATCTCCTTACGCGCGTAATCAACGGCTTCACGCCCTTCTTTTCGATCAGGTCGTTGAAGGCCGCGATCTCGGTGTTGAGCGTCTCTTCGAGATTGCTCAAGTGCTTCGCCAGTTCCGGCTTGATGTCTTCGAAGCGCTGTTTGGCGCCTTCGGCGACGTAGTTGCGGCCGGTCACGTCGCCGTAGAGCGCGACGAACTGGTTGTCGAGGCGTCCCGGGAAGTTCAGGGCATCCTGCCCGCCCTCGCCCTGCAGCTGCGTCAGCTCCCCTTCGATCAGCGTCAGCTTCTTCGACAACGCGTCAGCCGCCTTGGCCGCATCGTCGCCCAGCCCCGCGCGGCGCATGCGCGCGCCGAGGTCGGCCGCCTGCTCCTTGATGTCGCGAATCTGCGCGAGCGCGGCGTAGAGCTCGGCCACCTTCAGGCCCACTTCGCGCGCGACCTTCAGCTGCTCCTCATACTCGGCCGGTGTCGTGGTCGCATTCGGATCGGGCTTCAGCTCGAACGTGTGCGTCGCCGACCAATTGCCGCTCGTCATCTTGACGTTGTAGGTGCCCGGCACCGCGCGCGGGCCGGGGCCGCCGCCGCCCCACATCACGATGCCCTGCGGGATCTGGAAGAGCGCCGGATAGCGGCCGTCCCACGTGAAGCGATTCAGCCCCTGCCGCGTCGACACGGAGCTGCTGCCGCCGCCGCCGCGCCCGCCACGGCCGCGTCCGCCGGCCGGTGCGGCCGACGCTGCGGCACCACCGCCCGCCGACGGCTGGCCCGTATACGTGGCCACCGGCTGCCCCTTCGCATCGGTCACCTCGATGCGCACGGGCTGTTTCGGCTGCTCGCCGAGCCAGTAGAAGAACGTCACCGGCATGCCGCCGCTGCGATAGCCGTCTTCCGGATCGAACAGGTGCGCGGGCGTCGTCTCCATGCCCGCCTTGATCTGGCGCAGCACCGGCAGATCCTCGAGCACCCAGAACGCGCGGCCCTGGGTGGCGACGACGAGATCGTTGCGGTGAATGAGCATGTCGCTCACCGGCGTGATCGGCAGGTTGAGCTGCAGCGACTGCCAGTGCGCGCCATCGTCGAACGAGACGTACATCCCGAACTCTGAGCCGGCATAGAGCAGGCCGCGCCGCTCGGGATCTTCGCGGACGACGCGGACGAAGTGATCCTTGGGGATGCCGTTGCCGCCGGTCGTGAGCTTCTTCCAGGTCTTGCCGTAGTCGTTGGTCTGATAGATGTACGGCTGGAAGTCGTTCAGGCGATAGCGGTGCAGCGCGACGTGCGCGCGGCCGTTGTCGTGCGCCGACAGATCGATCATGTTCAGCGTGCCTTCGGGCATGCCGGCCGGCGTGATGTCGGTCCACGTCTTGCCGCCGTCGCGCGTGATGTTCATGCGGCCATCGTCGGCGCCGGTCCAGATGAGACCGGGCACCTTCGGCGACTCCTCGAGCGCGAAGATGGTGTTGTAGACCTCCACGCCGGTGTTGTCGCGCGAGACGCCGTCCTTGCCCGAGTAGTCCTGCCGCGCCGGGTCGTTCTTCGTGAGATCCGGGCTGATGACCGTCCAGGTCTTGCCGCGGTCGGCGCTGCGGTGGATGTACTGCGACGCGTGATAGACGACGTCGGGGTTGTGCGGCGAGACACGAATCGGCGCGTTCCACTGGAAGCGATACTTCATGTCCGACGCGCGCTGGCCGGTTGAGGACTCGGGATAGGCGCGAATGCTTTCCTGCGTGCGTGTCTTCGCGTTGAACTTGCTGATGGTGCCGCCGTAGTTGCCGGCATACACGTCGGTGGGATCGTCCGGATCGAACGCGATGTGGCCGCTTTCGCCGCCGCCGACCGCATAGAAGTCGTCGGCGCCGAAGCCGCTGCCGGGGCCGCCCGGCAGCGCGACGGTGCTGTTGTCCTGCTGCGCGCCGTACACCCAGTAGGGCTGGCGGTTGTCGACCGACACGCGGTAGATCTCGGCGGTCGGCTGGTTCATCTGACCGGTCCACGACTCGGCGCCGTTCATCGACACGTTGGCGCCGCCGTCGTTGGCGTTGATCATGACGTCCGGGTTGTCCGGGTTGATCCAGAGGTCGTGGTTGTCGCTGTGCGGCGTGCCGTACTGCTGGAACGTGCGGCCGCCGTCGCTGGACTTGAAGAAGCCGACATTGCTGGCCCACACGGTGTCTTCGTTCTTCGGGTCGGCGTGAATGTGCGTGTAGTACCAGGCGCGCTGCTGCAGGGCGCGCTGGCTGTTGGTGCGCTGCCAGGTGTCGCCGCCGTTGTCGGAGCGGTAGACGCCGCCGCGGTCGTCGGCCGCCTCGATCAGCACCCACACGCGGTCCGGGTTCGCGGGCGAGACGGACACGGCCGTCTTGCCGACCATGACGTCGGTGGGCAGCCCGCCCGAGAGGCGCTGCCACGTGTCGCCGCCGTCGGTGGAGCGATAGACGCCGCCGTCCATGCTGCCGCTGTGAATCGTCCAGGGCGTGCGATGCGTGTTCCACATGCCCGCAAACAGGATGCGCGGGTTGGACGGATCCATGCTGAGGTCCGAGGCGCCGGTGCGGTTGCTGACGTACAGCACCTTCTCCCAGGTCTTGCCCCCGTCTTTCGAGCGATAGATGCCGCGCTCTTCGCTGTCGCCGAACAGGTTGCCGAGCACGGCCGCATAGACGAGATCCGGATTCTTCGGATGCACCTGGATGCGCGCCACCTGGCCGGCGTTCGGCAGGCCGATCGACGACCAGGTCTTGCCGGCGTCCATCGATTTGAAGAGCCCGATGCCGGGCGAGATGTTGCCGCGCGGGCAGGCCGAACCGGTGCCCACGTAAATGATGTTGGGGTCGGCCTCGGCCACGGTGATGGCGCCGATGCCGCCGCCGAAATAGCCGTCAGAGATGTTCGACCACGAGATGCCGGCGTCGGTGGTCTTCCAGACGCCGCCGCCGGTCGATCCCATGTAATAGACCAGCGGCTGCGTGCGCACGCCCGACACGGCGGTGGAGCGCCCGCCGCGGCTGAAGCCGAGCGACCGGTACGCGAGGCCGCTGTAGAGGCGCGGGTTGACGGTGACGTTGGCATTGGCCGCCTGCCGCTCGGCGCGCTGCGCAAGCAGCTCCGTGCCGGCGATGGCTGCAAGGGCTGACGCGGCCGCAAACGCGGCGGCGCGGAATCGAAACGCTTTCATCCAAATCCTCCAGAGAAACGTGCGGGCAAACTATCACACGCGCGGCCGATGACGAAGGCCGCGGCGCGCTTGACCCGCGGCGGCCGGCGGCGATAGGGTCGATCGATGAAACGTCTTCGGGTCGCCTCCGCGCAGTATTTCATCCGTCCCGTGGACCGCATCGAGCAGTTCGAGGAGCAGGTCGGCGCCTTGATTGGCACCGCCGCCGACTACGACTGCGGCCTGCTCATCCTGCCCGAGTACTTCACCATCCAGCTGCTGACGCTCGGCGACGTGAAGCGGCCCATCAAGGACCAGGTACGCGACCTGGCCGCGCACGCGCCGCGGTTTCTGGAGTTCATGAAGGCGCGCGCGCGCGAGCACGGCATTTACGTGCTGGCCGGGACGATTCCCGTGACGGATGGCGGGACGGGCGCCGTGCACAACGACGCGCACTTCTTCGGGCCCGACGGCTCGCACGGCACGCAGGGCAAGCTGCACATGACGCGGTTCGAGTCGGACGACTGGATTGTGCAGGCGCGGCGACGCCTGCGCGTGTTCAACACCGCGTTCGGCAAGGTGGCCGTCACGATCTGCTACGACGTCGAGTTTCCGGAGATTGCGCGCGCCGCGGCGCGGGCCGGCGCCCACATCCTCCTCGTGCCGAGCTGCACCGACGACCGCCAGGGCTTTCTGCGCGTGCGCTACTGCGCCGCCGCGCGCGCGATTGAGAACCAGATGTATGTGATCACGTCGCACACGGTGGGCTCGCTGCCCATGGTGCCGGCCGTGTCGCTCAACTACGGCCAGGCGGCCATTCTCACGCCCAGCGACTTCCCGTTCTCGCGCGACGGCATTCTCGCCGAGGGGCACCCCAACCAGGAGATGCTCGTGATTGGCGACCTGAATCTCGAAACGATCCTTCAGAGCCGCACGACAGGCACCGTGCTGCCGCTCAACGACAGCCGCAACACCATGGAGATTGTCAGCAACGTCGAAGAGGTGACGCTGTGAGCGCGCGTGCCGCCGGCGTGCGGGTGCGGCAGACGCGCCCCGAGGATTTCGCGCGCATCCAGGAGATCTCGCGTGCGATCTATCCCGACTCGCCGCCGTGGTCGGCCGACCAGCTGGCCTCGCACCTCGCGATGTTTCCGGAAGGACAGCTCGTCGCCGACGTCGACGGCATCGTCTGCGGCATGGCGGCGAGCCTGATCGTGCTCTGGGACGACTACTCCATCGACACGAACTGGCGGCAGTTCACCGACGAGGGCCGGTTCACCAACCACGACCCCGAGCGCGGGCACACGCTGTACGGCGCCGAGGTGATGGTGCATCCGGAGGTGCAGGGGCGCGGCGTCGGCAAAGCCCTCTACGCCGCCCGGCGCGCCATCGTGCTGGAGCGCGGCCTGCTCCGCGTGCGCGCAGGCGCGCGGCTGTGCGGCTATCACCGCTATGCCGGCCGCATGACGGCGGAGGAATACACCGAGCAGGTCGTGCGCGGCACGCTCACCGACAACACGCTGACGTTTCAGTTGAAGCAGGGCTTCCGTGTGCTCTGGGTCGTGTCCGGCTACCTGCGCCACGACCCCGAGAGCCTCGGGTACGCGGCCGTCATCGAGTGGATCAACGATGCCGTCGCCACGCCCGCCGACCACGGCCTCGGCGACCCCCGCTTTCGCATCTAGCAGCGACGTCGCGCTGCTGCGTGCCCGATGTTGCGCAGCGGTGCCGAGGTGCGGGCGCGCCAAAGAGCGGTCGCGCCTGCGATCTTTTAACGGCCCCACTGCACAACATCGGGCACGCGCCAGCGGCACGGCCGTGCTCCGCGGAGGGCGATGCCCGGTGTTCGTCAGCGACGCCGTTAAAAAGACGTCGGAGGGACCGCTCTTTGGCCCGACTCGCCTCGGCGGCGCCGACGAACACCGGGCGTCGCCCGTAGCGCCAAGCGCCACGCGCACGCAGCCCGCGGCCGCTACTGCTTCGAGATCGCCTCGACGACTTCGCCGGTGGCGTGATCGTCGCCGAGCCGCGTCGCGATGTCGGCCTGGGCGATGATGCCGACGAGTTTGCCGCCGCCGTCGATCACGGGGATGCGGCGCACCTGCCGGGTCTCCATCACTTCGAGCGCGCGGTCGACCGGCTCGTCGGCCTTCACGCATTCCGGGTCGCGCGTCATCACGTCGGCGATTCGCGTCTGCTGGGGATTCAGCCCGCCGGCCACCACGCGCACCGCGATGTCGCGGTCGGTGAGAATGCCTTCGAGTTTGCCGCCGTTCTCGCACACCGGAATGGAGCCCACGCCTTCACGCTCCATCAGCTGCGCCGCCTCGGTGACGGGCGCCTGCGCGGAAACGGTCGAGGGGTCTTTCGTCATCACGTCTTTGCAGCTTTGCATCATGACGTCCGGTCAGAGCAAAGCGCACGCCACCACCTTTCGCGCGCGCGGCGGAATCCGCCTTGCAGTCGAGGCGTGCGGAGAGACCTATGCGTCACATCAAGCTGATCATTGCCCTTGTCGTGCTCGTTGTTGGCGGCGCCGCGCTGATGCGCTGGTCCGCAAACGATCCGAGCGTGCGCGGCCAGGACGCGAATGTGGAAACGCGCGGCACCAACACCGCAGGCATGCCCGGCGATGCCGTAGAGCCCGCCGGCACCCCGCAGCCCGGCAGCACGGCAACGCCTGCAGGCACGTCGGGCGCGAACGCCGGCGGGGACGCGGCGTTCGTGGCCGACGCCGCCGGCATGAATGCCACCGAAACGGCGCTGGCCGATCTTGCGCAGCGGAACGCGACGGACACCGCTGTGAAGCGCTATGCGGCCGAGCTGCATCGCGACCATACTGCCGCCGCCAGGGAACTTAGCGCGCTCGCGGCGCGCAAGCAGTGGGCCTACCCGGCGGCGCTCGATATTCTTCAGGCACAAGCCCTGCAAGGACTGCAGCGCGCAGAGGGGCCCGCGTTCGATCGCGCGTTCGTCGAGGCCATGGTGGCATCGCACGAACGGGCTATCCAGGACTTCAGAACCGCTGCCGCGTCGGCATCCGATGCGGAGCTGAAGGCATTCGCCGCGAAACAGCTGCCGGTGCTCGAAGCCCATCTGCAGCGCGCCCGGAATCTGCAATAGGAGACATTCATGAGCATGCGAGACAAATACAGCCAGGCCATCCTCACCGCGAAGAACGTGAGGATGCAGGGCGCCGCCGAGGAACGCGATGGCCGGCTGCACTTCAACGGCACGGTCAACAGCCAGGCGGAAGCCAATCAGATCTGGGACGCCATCAAGACCGTCCCCGACTGGCAGAAAGACGTCGTCGCCGACATCAAGGTCAGCCCGCAGGCTGCGACCGTCGGCACGAGCGGCGGCGGCAACGGCACCTACACGGTGCAGGCCGGAGACACGCTCAGCGGCATCGCGAAGAAACACCTGGGCGACGCCAACGCCTACATGAAGATCTATGAGGCCAACCGCGACCAGCTGAGCGATCCCGACAAGATCAAGCCCGGCCAGGTCCTCAAGATGCCGTAACGGCGTCGCGCACATCCTGTGCGCCGGGCCCGGCGTCGTATAATCAAGGCACACCGAAAGCCGGGGCCTTGAATATTCCCGTACCCAAGCTGGTCGAGTCGCTGCGCGCGTATCGCGCGGAATGGCTGGCCGGCGATCTGATTGCCGGCGTCACCGTCGGCCTCGTCGCCCTGCCTCTCGCGATGGCGTTTGCCATCGCGAGCGGTCTTCCCCCGCAAAGCGGCATCTACACCGCCATCGTCGCCGGCTTCGCGATTTCCGCCCTCGGCGGCTCGCGCACCCAGATCGGCGGTCCCACCGGCGCCTTCATCGTCGTCGTCGCCGGCATCGTGAGCGTGTACGGCATCGACGGCCTGTTCATGTGCACGCTCATCGCGGGCGTGATTCTGCTGCTGCTCGGGCTCACCGGGCTCGGCTCCGCGGTCAAATACATTCCCCGGCCGGTCGTCATCGGCTTCACCAACGGCATCGCCATCCTGATTGCGAGCACGCAGCTGCGCGATTTCTTCGGGCTGACGATGGCGGAGGTGCCGGGCGAGTTTCTGGGGCGCATGAAGGCGCTCGGCGAAGCCGCGGCGACGATCTCGCCGGCGGCGACAGCCGTGGCGGTGGTCACCGTGGCGGCCATCGTGCTGCTGCGCCGCGTGTCGCGCCGCATTCCCGGCAGCATCATCGCGCTGCTGCTTGGCTCGGCGGCGGCGTGGGCGTTGCAGCTGCCCGTGGAGACGATCGGATCGCGGTTCGGCGAAGTGCCCAGCGGGCTGCCCGCGATCCGCATTCCCACGTTCAGGCCCGACCTGATCCTGACGCTGCTGTCGCCGGCGCTGACGGTGGCCATGCTTGGCGCGATCGAGTCGCTGCTGTCGGCCGTCGTCGCCGATCGCATGTCGGGCGACAAGCACGATCCGAACGTCGAGCTTACCGCGCAGGGCGTGGCCAACGTGCTGTCGCCGCTCGTGGGCGGGCTGCCCGCCACCGGCGCGATTGCGCGGACGGCCACCAATATCCGCTCGGGCGCGCACACGCCGGTTGCCGGCATCGTGCACGCGCTCACGCTGCTCGTCGTGCTGCTCGTGGCGGCGCCGCTAGCGGGCCACGTGCCGCTGGCCATTCTCGCCGGCATCCTGATGATCGTCGCCTTCGACATGGGCGAATGGAGTGAGATTCCCGACATCATCCGGCTCGGGCGATCGGAAGTCGCCGTCTGGCTGATCACGTTTGCGCTGACGGTGCTCGCCGATCTCACGGTGGCAGTCGAGGCTGGAATGATTCTCGCGGCGCTCCTCTTCATCCGCCGCGTGTCGTCGACGACGACGGTGACGAAGGTGACGCCGGAGTACGTCACGGGCGGCATGGCGCACAGCCTGCAGATGCAGGAAATCCCGGACGGCGTGGCCATCTACCGCATCCACGGGCCGTTTCTGTTTGGTGCCACGGACAAGCTCGAAGTGGTGGAAGAGGCGATCGACGACCTTCCCCAGGTGGTGATCCTGCGCCTGCGCAACATGACGGCCATCGACGCCACGGGGATCAACGCGCTCGAGAATCTCGCCGGCCGGCTCCACGAAACCGGCCGCACGCTGCTGCTCTGCGGCATGCAGTCGCAGCCGAAAGCCATGCTCGATCGCGCCGAGGTCTACGACCACATCGGTCACGAGAACATCCTGCCCAGCGCCGCGGCGGCCATCACCCGCGCGCGCCAGATCCTCGCGGCACAGCGCGCCCGGCCGGCGTAGCCGGGCGCATCCTGCCTGTTGACGCGGGCGCCCGAAGGTGTTACAAAACTCGCAGGAGTGTTATAAACCTCGCATGCCCGAGAAACCCGCCCCGGCGCTGCTGACCAAACGCGAGCGCCAGATCATGGACGTGCTCTACCGGCTCGGCCGCGCCACCGCGGCGGAGGTCATGGAACGGCTGGACCACGGCCGCGGCTATTCGACGGTGCGCACGCAACTGCGCGTGCTCGAGCGCAAGGGGCATGTCAGGCACGAGGAAGATGGACTCCGCTTCGTCTATATGCCGACCGTGCCCCGCGCGTCGGCGCGCCGCTCGGCGCTGAAGCACCTGGTCGACACGTTCTTCGATGGCTCGGCCACGCAGGCGGTGGCGGCGCTGCTCGGCGGCGAGGCGTCCCGCGTTTCGGATGAGGAACTCGCGCGCATCGAGGCGATCGTCAAGGATGCCCGCGGCGACGAGCCGCGCGCGCCGAAAGGCAAACGGCGGTGACGCTGCTCATCGGCCTGCTGCTTCGATCCGGCGTGGTGCTCGCCGCGGGGCTCGTGCTCAGCGCGTTGCTCCGCAAGCGTTCGGCCGCGCTACGGCACCGGGTGCTTGCCGGCGCGCTGGCCGCCGCCGTCCTCGTGCTGCCGTTCAGCCTGACCCTGCCGGCGTTGAGTGTGACCCTCCCCTCCCGCACGGCCGTGATTCAGGCGTCGACAGAAGCGCTCACTGACGCTGCGCCGGTCGCGTCTGCGAGCGCGCCTGCTCCAGGAACGACACCCGCGCCTGCTCCGGACGAGTCATCTGCACTCTCAGCGGCCGCGCTCCTCGCGATCGCGTGGTTCGGCGGGCTGCTCGTCTGCGCGGGCCGCTTGTTTGCGGGACTGTTGCGCATTCGCCGCGTGACGGCACTTGCCTCACCCGTTGATGACGATCGCTGGACGAACGCGCTCGATGCCGTCGCGCGGCGGTACGGACTGAAGCGCGACATCAGAGTCGCGCGCACGGATTCCGCGGACCTGCTCGCGACGTGGGGCATCCGCCGCCCTCACGTCCTGCTGCCGCGGCAGTCGCACGCCTGGCCGGCGGATCGCATCCATGTCGTGCTCTGTCACGAGCTCGCGCACATCCGTCGTCACGACTGGCTCGTGCAGATGCTGGCCGAAGCCGTCCGCGCGATCCTCTGGTTCAATCCGCTCGCCTGGATGATCTGCACGCGCCTGCGCCGCGAAAGCGAGCAGGCGTGCGACGACGAGGTGCTCGCGATGGGTGTGGGAGGCGTCGACTACGCCGGGCAGTTACTCGATCTGGCGCGGCAATGCCGCCGGCCAGGCTCCATGTGGGCGTCGGCGCTGCCGATGGCTCACCCGTCAACGCTCGAGAGGAGAATTACCGCCATGTTGAATCCGCGACTCGATCGCCGCGTGCCCACCCGCCGCGCGCTGGCCCTTGTGGGCACGGCGCTGCTGATCATCACATTGCCCGTCGCCGCGCTGCGCGCGCGGCAGGCCGGCCCGGCCACGCTCGCCGGCACCGTGTACGACGTGATGGGCGGCGTGATGCCCGGCGTCGAGGTCACGCTCACTGATGCGAACCAGGTGGCGAAGAAGACGCAGTCGAACGCCAGCGGCCGCTTCGAGTTCGCCGCCGTGGCGCCCGGCAAGTACGTGCTGAGCGCGGCGCTGCGCGGCTTCCGGCCGCTGCGGCATGAACTCGATCTGACCAGCCCCTCGGACTGGAACCGCGCCGTGATTCTGCAGCTTGGCAACCTGCAGGAATCGATTTCGGTGTCGGCAAGCCGGATGCCCGCGGCCGCGCCAGGCGCCGGCGTTCCCGCGCCCGTGCGCGTGGGCGGCAGCGTGCGCGTGCCGCAGAAGGTGTACGACGTCAAGCCGATCTATCCGCAGTCGATGCGCGAGGCCGGCCTCGCCGGCGTCGTGCCGATTGAAGCGGTCATCGGGCGCGACGGCACCGTGACGTCGGTGCGCGTGCTGAGCGCGCAGGCGCATCCCGATCTCGCGGTTGCGGCCACTGACGCCGTGCGCAAGTGGCGCTTCACACCGACGCTGCTCAACGGCGTGGCCGTCGACGTCTCGATGACCGTCACCGTGAAGTTCAGCCTGTCGGACTAGCGGCCGTACAACCGAAAGGCCCGCGTGAGCGGGCCTTTCAAAGATGTTGGTCGGGGCGAGAGGATTCGAACCTCCGACCCCTCGGTCCCGAACCGAGTGCTCTACCAGGCTGAGCCACGCCCCGACCAGGGGTGGAACGGATTATTTTACCTCAACTTCAGCTTCAATCGGCAGCGATTCCACCGATTTAATCGCATCGTAGTGGGTAAGGTCGGGGTGCAGCGGCGTCACGGACACGTAGCCGTCCTTCACCGCCTGATAGTCCGACCGGTCGTGCGGCTCCCAGTCGTTCTGCCCTTCCTCAATCCAGTACCACACGCGCTGGCGCGGATCGATCACGTCCATGACCGACGTGATGTGGTTGCGCTTGCCCTGCACCGTCACGCGATAGCCCTTGATGGGGCCGGTCGGCAGGTTGATGTTGAGCAAGGTGCGCGGCGGAAGGCCTCGCTCGAGCACCGCTTTCGCATACACCGCGGCCGCTGTGGCGGCCGGGCCGAAGTCGAACACGCCGCGCGTGAATTGCTGCGACACGGCGATGCTCGGCACGCCCAGCAGCGCGCCTTCCAGCGCCCCCGCCACCGTGCCCGAATACGTCACATCGTCGCCGATGTTCCAGCCCTTGTTGATGCCCGAAACCACCAGGTCGGGCATGCGGTCCAGGACTTTCGTGACCGCGATGTTCACGCAGTCGGTGGGCGTGCCGTCGACGGCGAAAATCCCCTCGCCGAACTTCTCGATGTGCAGCGGACGCCGCAGCGTCAACGCATGGCCGATCGCGCTCGCCTCGTTCAGCGGCGCGACGATGGTAACGTCGCCGAACGGCCGCAGGGCATCCGCGAGCGCCAGAATCCCTTCCGAGCGAACCCCATCGTCATTGGTAACCAGAATCTGCTTTCTCATTCAGATCCAATGATACCTGCCGCGAGCAGCCCGGCAGCCACAACCGCGAGCACCGCACCGGTGAGAAACGCGGCGGCAGGAGAAATCACGACCCAGATGGCGCCAAACAGCAGGCTGCCGCCGAGAATGCCGAGCCCAAGCGCGGCGTTGTAGAAGCCGAACGCGGTGCCGCGCACCGCCGCCGGGGACAGCTCCGCGATAAGCGCCTTCTCCGGCCCTTCCGTAAGCCCGAAGAACAACCCGTAGATCAGAAACAGCGCCACCACGGCCGGCATCGACTCGGCGAACGCGAACCCTGCGTAGATCGCGGCGTACAGGATCCAGCCCGCGACGATGGGCGCGCGATACCCGACGCGATCGGCGAGCAGCCCGCCCGCCACGGACGTCGCGCTCTTCACGACGTGCAGTGCGGCCCACGTGACCGGCAGCCACGTGACGGGGACGCCGGCGGCTTCGAGCTTGATCAGCAGGAACGCGTCGGTGGAATTGCCCAGAGAGAACAGGAGGATGATCAGGATAAGGCGGCGGGTGGCGCGCGGGAGGGTGCGCCACGACAGGTTCGCTGGTTCGACGGGTTCGAGAGGTTCGACGGGTTCAGGTTCTTTCGTCGTCCAGGCCAGGGCGACGACGAGGAGGCCGGGCACGATCGTCAGCGCGAAGAGGCCGCGATAGTCTTCGGGCCTGAATGCGAGATATGCCGTCGCGATCAGCGGGCCCGCGATCGCGCCCGCGTGATCCATCGCGCGATGGAAGCCGTACACGGCGCCCTTGCGGCCCTCGGGCGCGAAGGACGCGAGCATCGCGTCGCGCGGCGCGCCGCGCACGCCCTTGCCGAAGCGATCGATGAAGCGCAGGCCGAGCACCTGCCACCACACACCCGCCACGGCAATCAGCGGCCGCGCCAGCGACGACACGGTGTAGCCGAAGGCCATCAGCGGCTTGCGCGCACCGGTGCGATCCGACCGCCGGCCCGACACCACCTTGAAGATGCTGTTCACCGCCTCGGCGATGCCTTCGATGAGGCCGACGATGAACGGCGTTCCGCCGCGCAGCCTGAGGATGAAGCCAGGCAGCAGCGGATAAATCATCTCGCTGGCCATGTCGGTGAAGAAGCTGATCCAGCCGAGCCGCCACACGCCGCCGGGCAGTGAGGGACGCGTCATACGCGGAAGTACCAGCGCCGCCGGTGCAGCCACCAGAGAAGCGCGAACAACACGGCGAGGTTCGCGAGCGCGTACATGAGCGAGGCGTTCTTCGGCGACGCCAGCGGCACGAACCAGGACAAATAGATCCAGCGCCCGAGGGCGAGCGTGCCGCCCTGCCCGTTGTCGACGCGAATCAGGCCAAGCGTCTTCGCGAGGAAGCCGGAAACGACGAACAGCAGCAGGGCGTTGCGCCCCAGGATCACGAAAGGCTGCGCGAGAATGCCGGAGCTAAAGCTCGTCGCGCCGGGGCTAAAGCCCCGGCCTACCGCGGCGTGCAATCCCGCGAGCAGCAGGCCGGCGTACCCGCTCGTTACCAGCACGTACGAACTGGTCCACAGGCTCTTGTTGAGCGGAAAGACGAATGACCACGCATATCCGATCACCAGCGCCGCCAGCGATGCGGCAACCAGGGCGCGCAGTTTGGCGCGCATCGTCCACTCGCCCGTGATCAGATAGCCGGCCGCGAGGCCGCTGAGGGTTGTGGCGATGGCGGGCACGGTCGACAGCAGGCCCTCGGGATCCCACGTTCTGCTCTGCCGCCAGAGATGCGGCCCGAAGACGGCGCGATCGATCGCCGCGCCGAGATTGCCGTCGGGCGTGAGGTCGCGAAAGATCAGCGCCCAGTAGCCGAGCAGGAGGACGGCAGCCGCGGTGAGGGTGTACCAAACCGAATGCCTGCCTCGATTCGGCGATTGCCGGATCCACTTGTTAAAGACCGCAACCACCAGATAGCACAGCGCGATGCGCTGCAGCACGCCTGGGATGCGCACCGTCGAGACGTCGAAGCGCGGATAGAGCGCCAGCAGCATCCCCAGCGCGAAGATCAGTGCCGCGCGGCGCGCGATCGTGGCCGTGCTCGCGCTGCTGCGCTTCGCCAGCGTGATCGAGACGCCGACGATGAAGAGGAAGAAGGGAAAGATGAGATCGGTGGGCGTCAGGCCGTGCCAGGGGGCGTGCAGCAGCGGCGCGTACACCGTGCCCCAGTCCCCGGGGTTGTTGACGATCACCATCGAGGCCATCGTCAGACCGCGAAACACGTCGAGCGAAACCAGGCGCGGGGGCGGCAAGTCTGCGAAAGTATAATCGGCGCGTGCGCGCCACCCTCTTTTTGCTGCTGCTCGCCGGCCAGACGGCGCCCGGGCTGCAGATCACGGCGGTCGACGGCATCAAGGTCGGACACCACACGCTGAAGGAGCGCCCCACCGGCTGCACCGTGGTGGTTGCGGAGGCCGGTGCCGTGGGATCGGTCGAGGTGCTCGGCGGCGCGCCGGGCACGACCGAAACCGATCTGCTCGCGCCGGAGAATCTCGTCGATCAGGTACACGCGGTGTTCATGTCGGGCGGCAGCGCGTTCGGGCTCGATGTGGCCGGCGGCGTGCGGAAGCATCTGTCCGAGAAGAAAATCGGCTTCGCCTTCGGCGGCGCGTACGTGCCGATTGTGCCGGGCGCCATCATTTTCGACCTGCCTGTCGGCGGACGGCCCGACATCCGGCCCGGCGCGGACTGCGGATACAAGGCCGCCGCGGCGGCCACCACCGGCGCGGTTGCCGAAGGCAATGTCGGCGCCGGCGCCGGCGCCACCGTCGGGAAGACGCTCGGCCGCGATCGCGCCATGAAAGGCGGCGTCGGCAGCGCGGCCATCCGCCTGACCACCGGCCTCGTGGTCGGCGCCATCGCGACCGTGAACGCCGCCGGCAGCATCATCGACCCGGCCACCGGACAAGTCGTCGCCGGCGCGCGCGCGTCCGACGGCCGCCGCTTCGAAGACATCCGCAGCATCATCCGCGGCGCGCGGCTGCCGCAGGCGCCCGCGCCGGCGCCCGAGAACACCACCGTCGTCATCGTCGCCACCAACGCGAAGCTCACAAAAGCCCAGGCCAACTTCGTGGCGAAGATGGCGCAGGCGGGCCTCGCGCGCACCATCCTTCCTGTGTTCACGCTGTCGGACGGCGACACCGTGTTCGTGCTGGCCACCGGCAAATGGGACGGCGAGGCTGACGTCAGCGCCATCGGCGCGCTCGCGGCCGAAGCGGTCAGCGACGCCATCCTGCGCGGCGTGCGTGCCGCCACCAGCATCCCCAACTTCCCCGCCGCGCGCGACATTCAGCGCCGCTAGAAACGCATGTCGATCTATACGCTGGTCATCGCGGCGTGGTGTCTCGCGCAGGCCGTGCTCGGCATCTGGGTCTCGCGCCGCGTCCGCGGCAGCGGCGACTTCTTCGTCGCGGGACGCAATCTGTCATCGAGCGCGATCTTCGCGACGTTCCTCGCCGCGAACATCGGCGCCGGCTCCACCGTGGCCGCCACCGGCTACGCGTACGAGCACGGGCTCGCCGCGTGGTGGTGGAACGGATCGGCCGGCCTCGGCACGCTCGTCCTCGCGTTCTGGGTCGGCCCTCGGCTGTGGCGCACCGCGGCGCAGCACAATCTCTACACCGTCGGCGACTATCTCGCCTTCCGCTACAGCGAAGGCCTGCGCGGCCTCACGGCACTCTTCATCTGGATCGGCAGCTTCTGGATTCTGTCGGGCCAGTTGATCGGCGCGGCCGCGGTGCTCTACGCCGTGTTCGGCTGGCCCGCGTGGCTCGGCGGCCTCGTCGCCACCGCCATCGTCACGATCTATTTCGCCGCCGGCGGTCTGCTGGGCGCGTCATGGGTCAATCGCGTGCAGATTGTCGTGATCGTCGCCGGGTTTCTGCTGGCCGCGGTGCTCGGCGTGTCGGCGGCGGGCGGCTGGGACGCCGTGGCGGCAGGCGGCGCGGGCACGAATTTCTGGCGCGGCTCCACGCCCAACATGGGCTGGCCGCTGCTGTTCCTGCTCGGCCCATCCTTCTTTCTGTCGCCCGGCCTCGTGCAGCGCGCGTTTGGCGCGCGCGACGTCCGGCACCTGCGGCGCGGCATCGCGATCAGCGGCGTGGCCCTGATGGCCTTCGCCGTGCTGCCCGTGATGCTTGGCATGGCCGCGCGCGCCTATCTGCCGCCGCTCGAGCAGGCGCAGCTCGCGCTGCCCGAGATGCTTCGGACAGGCGTGCCGCCATGGGTCGGCGCGTTCGCGCTTGCCGCGGTGTTCGCCGCCGAAATCAGTTCCGCCGACGCGGTGCTCTTCATGCTGTCGACCAGCGGCGCGCGCGATCTCTACGCGCGGTTCGTCAGCCGCGACGCCACCGATGCGGAGCAGCTGCGAACCGCCCGCCTGATTGCCGTGGCGGCGGCCATCATCGGCTACGTCCTGATTTTCGTGGTGGGCACCGTCGGCGGCGCGCTGCAGGTGTTCTATTCGGTGATGGTAGTCAGCCTGCTGGTGCCCATCCTGGCGACGCTCCTGATGGATCGGCCCTCCACCGGCGCTGCCTATGCGAGTGTCGTGGCCGGCATCGCCACCCTGTTTATCGTGGCCTGGGCGACCTCCGGCCGCGGCTACGGCTGGGCCAACCCCGCCTTCATCGCCCTCCTCGTCTCCGCCGCCGCCTTCGGCCTCGCCAGCCTCGGGAACGCCGGGCCGTCGCGCCGCATCTAAGGAAGCATGCAGCCTGCCGCCCTCCTTCCGGCGGACGACGACGCCGCCCTGGTGGCGGGCGTAGCCGCCCGCGACCACGCCGCCTTCGAACGGCTCATGCGCCGCTACAACGGCCGTCTGTTCCGCGCCGCGCGCGCCATCCTGAAAGACGACGCGGAGGCGGAAGACGCGCTGCAGGACGCGTATCTCGAGGCCTACCGGCACATCGGGGAGTTTCGCGGCGAGGCCCAGCTCTCCACCTGGCTCACGCGCATCGTCATCACGAGGGCCCTTATGAGACTGCGCAGCCAGAAGCGCCATCGCAACGTGGTGCCGATCGACAACCGTGAGATCGCGGGCGGCGAGCACGTCGAGGTGGATATCGAGGACGAGCGCGCGGTGCTGCCGGCCGAGTCGGCGTGGCGCGGCGAGCTGCGCAAGCTGCTCGAGGCGCGCATCGACGAGCTGCCGCTGCCGTTCCGCACCGTGTTCGTGCTGCGCGAAGTGGAAGACATGACGGTGCAGGAAACGGCGGCGGCGCTGGAGATTCCCGAGGCTACCGTGCGCACGCGGCTGTTCCGCGCGCGCGCCATCCTGCGGGCCTCGATCGCGCGCGACATGGACATGGCGGCGGTCGATGCCTTTGCGTTCCTCGGCGAGCGCTGCGATCGCATTGTCGGGAACGTCCTGAGGCGCGTGTGCATCGAATGCACATGAAGAGAACTGTTACGTTTGCCATCGCAGGCGTCCTCGCCTGCGCCGTCCCTGCCGCTGCTCAGTCCATCAACGACGCCCAGATCGCCCACATTGTCGTCACCGCCAACCAGGTGGACGTCGACGCGGGCAAGCTTGCCGCCCGGAAGGCCTCGGATGCCGACATCCGCAAGTTCGGCCAGCTGATGATGAGCGACCACACCGGCGTCAACAAAGCCGCCGTCGACCTGGCGACGAAGCTGAAGGTCACGCCCGAAGCCAACGCCACCAGCACGGCCATCAAGGAAGCCGGCGACAAGAACCTCGCGAAGCTCGAGACGCTGAGCGGCGCGGCGTTCGACAAGGCCTACATCGCCAACGAGGTGGCGTATCACCAGCAGGTGATCGACGCGCTCGACAAGGTGCTGGTGCCCGGCGCCACCAACGCGGAGCTGAAGGCCCTGCTCGTGAAGGTGCGTCCGGCGTTTGTCGCGCATCTGGAACAGGCGAAGCGCGCACAGGCTTCGCTCGGGAAGTAAGCATGCGCCTTGCGCTGCTCGCAGCCATGACCCTGACGCTCACCGCGTCAGGGTCGTTCCTCCCCGCTGCCGCCCCGAAGACCCACACCGTGACCATCGACGCCACGCGGTACGAGCCGGCGACGCTCACGGTGGCCCCGGGCGACACGGTCATCTGGCGCAACAAGGACATCCTCGCGCACACGGCGACGTCAACGGTCGGCGTGTTCGATTCGAAAGAGATCAAGCCGGGCGCGTCGTGGAAGTACGTGGTGCCGAAGAAGGGCTTGTTCGAGTACTACTGCACGCTTCATCCGGCGATGAAGGCCAGCCTCAGAGTGCGGTAGGCACGCGGCGCGGCGGACCGCCGCGCCGTCCTATTTCTGGATATTGATCTTCTGATCGTCGAGCTCGGTGTCCTGCTCCTTGAGCAGCACCGCGGCGGCGTCCTCTTCCATGTCCACGTCGGCCGGTCCCTGCTTGCGCGCGTAGAGATACGCGATGCCGAAGATCACGAAGATCACGCCGAGCGAGATGCTCTTGGGCACGAGCCACCCGATGTAGCCCTCGTGGTGCGCGTACTCGACGAACAGCTTGATGGCGACCCACGCGATGATGATGAAGGCGCCGTCGACCAGCGCCGGGTAGCGGCGCACGATCGTCAGCAGCTGGCCGATGACCATGCGCATGGCGATGATGCCGAGCACGCCGCCGGTGATGATCACCCACGTCTTGTTCGACATCGCCACGGCCACCAGGATGGAGTCGATGGCGAACACGATGTCGGTGAGCTCCACCTTCACGACCGTGGCCCAGAAGGCCGTCAGGCCCAGCCACGGGCGCGCCGGTTTGATGGCGCGCCGCTGGCCCGTGTCGTTGCCGTGCAGGAAGAAGTGCGAGAACGCCAGCCACATGAGGTAGGCGCCGCCAATCAGCTTCACCCACCCGAATTCAATCAGCTGTGTCGCCAGCAGGATGGCCAGGATGCGGAAGGCGAAGGCGCCGAGGATGCCGTAGCGGAGCGCCTTGCGCTGCTGTTCGCGCGGCAGGCCGAGCACCAGAATGGCGAGGACGAGCGCGTTGTCGGCGCTGAGCAGCCCCTCGAGCACGACGAGCAGGCCGATGGTGGCGAGGTCTGAATAGGCGAAGTCGATACCCACGAACTCTTAACTATATCGCGCTATGGCCTGGCTTGATGCGATCCGTATCAACGTCTACAATCGGATCGTAGCAAGTATGCGCGACTCGAACCTCTACCTCATCAGCGTGGCGGCCCGGATGCTCGACATGCATCCGCAGACGCTGCGGAAGTACGAGCGGCTGGGGCTGGTGCGGCCCCTGCGCACGCTCGGCAGCATGCGGGTCTATACGCGCGACGAGCTCGAGCGCGTGCGCATCATCAAGCAGCTGGTCGACGAGCAGGGCATCAATCTGGCGGGCGTGCAGCGCCTGCTCGAGATTGCCGAGGTCGTGCAGAAGCTGCGGCCGCTGCTCAAGGATCCGGCGCGGCAGCGCCGCGACGACCTGCGGCGCCAGGTGTCGCAGCAGATGGACGAAATCGCGCGCATTCTGGGGATGTAGCCGTGGCTGTCGAATTCAAGGATTACTACGCGACGCTCGGCGTGCCGAAGACCGCGACGGAAAAAGAACTGAAGGCGGCGTACCGGAAGCTCGCGCGCACGCACCATCCCGACGTCAATCCGGGCGACCCGTCGGCCGAGACGAAGTTCAAGGAGCTCAACGAGGCGTACGAAGTGCTGGGCGATCCGGCCAAGCGCCGCAAGTACGACGAGCTCGGCGCCAACTGGAAGCAGTACGAGCAGGCGCAGGCGGCCGGCGGCAGCCCGTTTGGCGGCGGCTTCGGCGGCGGCGCGTGGAACATCAACATGGGTGGCCCCGCCGGGCACCGCACCATGACGCAGGAAGAAGTCGAGGAGATGTTCGGCGGCGGCGATCCGTTCTCCGACTTCTTCACGACGTTTTTCGGGGGCGGCGGCGGCCCGGGCACCGAGCCGCACCGCCGCACGCACCGGCCGCGGCATCGCAAGGGACGCGACCTCGAACATCCCGTGGATCTCACGCTCGAGGAAGCGTTCGCCGGCGCGTCGCGCCGCGTCGCGATTCAGCACGAGGGCGGCACCCGCACGATCGACGTGCGCATTCCTGCCGGCGTGAAAGACGGCGCGCGCGTGCGCAGCGCGGGCCAGGGCGAGTCAGGCGCGCACGGCGGCGCGGCCGGCGACCTCTATCTGCGGGTGCACGTGCTGCCCCACCCGGTGTTCGAGCGCCGGGGCCAGGACCTGCACACCAAGGCCGTCATTCCGGTCACGACGGCCGTGCTCGGCGGCGAGGTGGCCGTGCCGACAATTGCCGGCTCGACGCTCAGATTGAAGATCCCGGAGTTGACACAGAACGGACAAGTCTTCCGCCTGCGCGGTCACGGCATGCCCGCGGTCGGGAAAGCAGATGAGCGTGGCGATTTGTACGCCACGGCCGAGATTGCGACGCCGAAGTCGCTCTCGGCCGAGGCGCGAAAGTTGTATGAAGAATTGCGAGATCTAAAGGAGTAGGTGGCTGGCTGCTGGTAGCTGGTTGTTGGTGTGACCCGGTGTCACGCCGGACAGACCAGCAACCAGCAACCAGCCACCAGCAACCGACATGAACATCAACAAGTACACGGAAAAGGCACAGGAGGCCGTCGTCGGCGCGCAGCAGCTGGCCGAGCGGTCGGGACATCCGCAGATCGAGCCGGAGCACCTGCTGTACACGCTGTTGACGCAGCAGGGCGGCATCGTGCCCTCGCTGACCGCGAAAATGGGCAAGGACGCCGCGGCGCTCGCGCGCGATACGCAGGCGCTGCTCGCGAAGCTGCCGAGCGCGCAGGGCGGCGCGCAGCCCGGGCTCTCCCCTCGCCTGCGCGCGGTCACCGCGGCCGCCGAGCAGGAGGCCGAGCATCTCAAGGACGACTACGTCAGCACCGAGCACCTCTTCGTCGCCATCGCGTCGGAAACCGGCCGCAGCACGCCCGCCGCGAAGATGCTGCAGCAGAACGGCCTCACGCGCGACGCAATCTTTCAGGCCATGACGGCAGTGCGCGGCTCGCAGCGCGTCACCGATCAGAATCCCGAGGGCAAATACGAAGCGCTCGAGCGCTACGGCCGCGACCTCACCGAGATGGCCCGCAAGGGCAAGCTCGATCCCGTCATCGGCCGCGACGATGAAGTGCGCCGCGTGATTCAGGTGCTGTCACGGCGCACGAAGAACAATCCCGTGCTGATCGGCGAGCCCGGCGTCGGCAAGACCGCCATCGTCGAAGGCCTGGCGCAGCGCATCGTGCGCGGCGACGTGCCCGAGGGGCTGAAGGAGAAGAAGATCTTCGCGCTCGACATGGGCGCCCTGATCGCCGGCGCGAAATATCGCGGCGAGTTCGAGGATCGCCTCAAGGCCGTGCTGAAGGAAATCACCGACTCGAACGGGCAGATCGTGCTGTTCATCGACGAGCTGCACACGGTGGTGGGCGCCGGCGCGTCGGAGGGTTCGATGGACGCGTCGAACATGCTCAAGCCCATGCTCGCGCGCGGCGAGCTGCACACCATCGGCGCGACGACCCTCGATGAGTACCGGAAGTACATCGAGAAGGACGCCGCGCTCGAACGCCGCTTCCAGACCGTGATCGTCGGCGAACCGACCGTCGAGGACACGATCAGCATCCTGCGCGGCCTGCGCGAGCGGTACGAAGTGCACCACGGCGTCAAGTTCAAGGACGCCGCCCTGGTGGCGGCCGCGGTGCTGTCGCATCGCTACATCGCCGACCGCTTCCTGCCCGACAAGGCCATCGATCTGATTGACGAAGCCGCGTCGCGCCTGCGCATGGAGATCGACTCGATGCCGGCGGAGCTCGACGAGCTGACGCGCCGCATCATGCAGCTGGAGATCGAGCGCGAGGCGCTGCGCAAGGAGAAGGACGCCGCGTCGAAGGATCGCCTCGACAAGCTCGAGAAGGAGCTGGCGAACCTCAAGGAGGATCGCGACCGCCTCGCCACGCACTGGCAGTCCGAGAAGGACGCGATCGGCCGCTCGCGCAAGCTCAAGGAGGAGCTCGAGCAGCTGCGTCTCGAGATCGATCGCGTGCAGCGCTCGGGCGACTACGCGAAGGCGTCGGAGCTGCAGTACGGCCGGCTCCCCCAGCTCGAGAAGGAGATCAAGGAAGAAGAGTCGCGGCTGTCGGATCTGCAGAAGACGCACAGCATGCTGAAGGAAGACGTCGACGAGGAGGACATCGCCGAGATCGTCAGCCGCTGGACGCACATTCCGGTGAGCCGCCTGATGGAAGGCGAAATCCAGAAGCTCATTCACATGGAAGAGCGTCTGCACCAGCGCGTCGTCGGCCAGGATGAAGCGATCCAGGCCGTGGCCAACGCCATCCGGCGCGCCCGCGCGGGGCTGCAGGATCCGAATCGCCCGCTCGGCAGCTTCATCTTCCTGGGCCCCACCGGCGTCGGCAAGACCGAGCTGGCGCGCGCCCTGGCGGCGTTCCTGTTCGATGACGAGCACGCGATGGTGCGCATCGACATGTCGGAATATCAGGAGAAGCACACCGTGTCGCGCCTGATTGGCGCGCCGCCCGGGTACGTCGGCTACGAGGAATCGGGACAGCTCACCGAAGCCGTCCGCCGGCGCCCCTACGCCGTCGTCCTGTTCGACGAGGTGGAAAAGGCGCACCCCGAGGTGCTCAACGTCATGCTGCAGCTGCTCGACGACGGGCGGCTGACCGACGGCAAGGGCCGCACGGTCGACTTCAAGAACACCGTGGTCATCATGACCTCGAATGTCGGCAGCCACTTCATTGCTGAGCAGGCGGCGCGCGGCGAGACGACGCTTGGCGAAGGCGTGCGCCGCGAGGTCACTGAGGCGCTTCGGGCGCACTTCAAGCCGGAGTTCCTCAACCGCGTCGACGAGATCATCTTCTTCCACGCGCTCGGCAAGGAGCACGTGCGCGAGATCATTGACATCCAGCTGGCCGGCCTGATGAAGCGCCTCGAGGATCGGAAGATTACGATCGAGCTTTCGGAGGCGGCTAAAGACAAGCTGATCGAAGAAGGATACGATCCAGTCTATGGCGGCCGGCCGCTGAAGCGCACCTTGCAGCGGCGCGTGCTCGACCCGCTGGCGATGCGGGTGCTGCAGGGAGATTTCCGAGAGGGCGATACCGTCCGCATCGACGTGGGCAGCCCGGGCGCAGGACACGCCCCGAAGGGCCAAGGACAAGAAGGATTGACGTTTGACAAACGAGTCACAGCCGAATCCACGCGGTGAGCGCCGCAAGACCGACCGCCGCCGGCCTCCGCGGCCCGCGGCGACGGTCCTCATCTGGTACGTCCTCGGGTTCTTCCTCCTGCTCGCCGTGCTGCAGACGGTGTTCGCCACCGTGTCGGGCGGCCAGAGCGTGCCGTACAGCGAGTTCAAGACGCTTGTCCGCGAACACCGCGTTTCCGACATCGTCATCGGCGAGGAGAAGATCCGCGGCACGATGAAGGCCGATGACGGCACGTCGAAGCCGTTCGTCACGAACAAGGTGGCCGACGAGGCGCTGGTGAAGGAGCTCGAAGACGCGGGCATCCAGTACGACGGCGAGCTGCAGGCCAAGTGGGTCAGCGAGGTGCTCAGCTGGGTCATCCCGCTGCTGCTGATCATCGCGCTGTGGTCGTTCGTCATCCGGCGCATGGGCGGCGCCGAGGGCGGCGTGATGTCGTTTGCCAAGAGCAAGGCGAAGATCTACGCGGAGGACGACGTCAAGGTGACGTTTGCCGATGTGGCCGGCGTCGACGAGGCGGCCGGCGAGCTGCGCGAGATTGTCGAGTTCCTGCGCAATCCGAAGAAATACACCTCCATTGGCGGGCGCATCCCGAAAGGCGTGCTGCTGGTCGGGCCGCCCGGCACGGGCAAGACGCTGCTTGCGCGCGCCGTGGCCGGCGAAGCAAAAGTACCGTTCTTCAGCTTGAGCGGCAGCGAGTTCGTCGAGATGTTCGTGGGCGTGGGCGCCGCGCGCGTGCGCGATCTGTTCCGCCAGGCCGAGACGAAGGCGCCGTGCATCGTGTTCATCGACGAGCTCGACGCGCTCGGCAAGATGCGCGTGCAGTCGCCGGTGGGCAGCCATGAAGAGCGCGAGCAGACGCTGAATCAGCTGCTGGCCGAGATGGACGGCTTCGACGCGCGCAAGGGCGTCATCATCATGGGCGCGACCAACCGGCCCGAGGTGCTCGATCCGGCGCTGCTCCGCCCGGGCCGCTTCGATCGCCAGGTCGTCGTCGACAAGCCGGACGTGAAGGGGCGCGAAGAGATTCTGCGCATTCACGTCAAGCAGGTGAAGCTCGCCGAGGGTGTGGACCTGAAGCGCATTGCGGCGCGCACGGCCGGGTTCGCGGGCGCGGATCTCGGCAATCTGATCAACGAGGCGGCGCTGCTGGCGGCGCGGCGCGACAAGACGGCCGTCGACATGTCGGATCTCGACGAGGCCATCGATCGCATCGTGGCCGGCCTCGAGCGCAAGCGCGTGATCAGCCCGAAGGAGCGCCGCATCATCGCGTATCACGAGTCGGGGCACGCGATTGTGGCGAGCGTGCTGCCGAACCTCGATCCGGTGCACAAGATCTCGATCGTGGGCCGCGGCGTCGGCGCGCTCGGCTACACGATGCAGATGCCGACCGAAGACCGGTATCTCATGACGCGCGAGGACCTCGCGAACCAGCTGGCGGTGCTGCTGGGCGGCCGCAGCGCCGAGGAGATCGCGTTCGGCCAGATCTCGACCGGCGCGCACAACGACCTGCTGCGCGCCACCGACATCGCGCGCGCCATGGTCACTGAATACGGCATGAGCGACGAGCTGGGCACCGTCAACTACGACGGCCACCGGCGCGGCGCGTTTCTCGACAACGGCGGCTTCGGCCCCGAGCGGGGCGCGTACGCGGAAGATACGGCGAAGAAGATTGACGTCGAGATCAAGCGCATCATCGACGAGGCGCACTCGACGGCGCTGCGCGTGCTCAACGAGCGGCGCGGCGTACTTGACGAGCTGTCGGCGCGCCTGCTGGATCAGGAAGTGATCGAGGGCGACGAGCTGCGCGCCCTGCTCGGCCCGATGCCCGAGAAGGATCCGGAGGGCACGTTCCCCGCCGACATCCCCCCGCCGGCGTAAAAGGCGCTTTTTTACAATGTGCGCGCGCGCACCGCGTTCCGGCCCGCCCGCTTCGCTTCATACAGCGCCGAGTCGGCCGCCGCGATCAGCGCGTTGGCCGTCGTGCCCTCGCGCGCGATCGTCGTCGCCACCCCGAAGCTGACCGTCACGCGGCCGCCGTCGGTTTCCAGCCCCTCGACCGCCTGGCGCATGCGCTCCGCAATCGACGACGCGCCCTCCGCGTCGGTTTCCGGCAGCATCGCGGCGAACTCCTCGCCGCCGTACCGCGCCACCTGGTCGCCCGCGCGCTGGACGATCGAGTCCAGCAGCGTCGCCACGTCGCGCAGGCAGCGATCGCCGGCCTGATGGCCGTGCGTGTCGTTGAACCTCTTGAAGTGATCGATGTCGGCGAGGATCAGGGAGATCGGCGAGCCGGAGCGCACCGCGCGGCGCCATTCGAGATCCAGGATGCGCTCGAACTGCCGGCGGTTGCCAATCTCGGTGAGGCTGTCGACGAACGACAGCTCCTCGAGCCGGCGATTGGCTTCCTCGAGCTGCGTGGTGCGCTCGTTCACCAGCCGCATCAGTTCGGCCTCGCGCTGGCGCGCGCGGCGCACCCGCAACCCATAGGCCGCGGCAGACGCGACGGTGACCACGATTGCGGCGAAGGCCCACCACTCGGGCGAGCCGGCTGGGGAGCCCGGCATCATCCCGAACTTTACCCTTTTGTCATGGCTCCAAGAAACTCCGCATTCGACTTGCTCTTCCCCATCTTGTCGAGCAGCAGTTCCATGGCTTCCACGGGCGACAGCGGGTTGAGCACCTTGCGCAGCACCCACACGCGATTGAGATCTTCCTTCGGGATGAGCAGCTCTTCCTTACGCGTGCCGCTCTTGAGGATGTCGATGGCCGGGAACACACGCTTGTCCACGAGCTTGCGGTCGAGGTGGATCTCCATGTTGCCCGTGCCCTTGAACTCCTCGAAGATCACATCGTCCATGCGCGAGCCGGTGTCGACCAGCGCCGTCGCCATGATCGTGAGCGAGCCGCCCCCCTCGATGTTGCGCGCCGCGCCGAAAAACCGCTTCGGCTTCTGCAGCGCGTTCGAGTCGAGACCGCCGGTCAGCACCTTGCCCGACGCCGGAATCACCGTGTTGTAGGCACGCGCCAGGCGCGTGATCGAATCGAGCAGGATGACGACGTCTTTCTTGTGCTCGACGAGGCGCTTGGCCTTCTCGATCACCATCTCGGCCACCTGGACGTGGCGCTGCGGCGGCTCGTCGAACGTCGACGACACGACTTCGCCTTTCACCGACCGCTGCATGTCGGTGACTTCCTCGGGCCGCTCGTCGATGAGCAGCACGATGAGGAACACCTCGGGGTGATTGACGGCGATCGACTGGGCGAGCGCCTGCAGCAGCATCGTCTTGCCGGTGCGCGGCTGCGCCACGATGACGCCGCGCTGCCCCTTGCCGATGGGCGTCATCAGATCCATGACGCGCGACGAGAGATTGTCGGGGGTCGTCTCGAGCCTGAACTTCTCCTGCGGATAGAGCGGCGTGAGGTTCTCGAAGAAGACCTTGTCGCCCTGGCCGGGCGCCTCGAAGTTGACGGCTTCGACCTTGATGAGCGCGAAGTAGCGCTCCCCTTCCTTGGGCGGCCGGATCTGGCCCGACACCGTGTCGCCGGTGTGGAGGTCGAACTTCCGGATTTGCGACGGCGACACGTAGATGTCGTCGGGACCGGGGAGATAGTTGTAGTCGGGGGCGCGCAGGAAGCCGAAGCCGTCGGGCAGCACCTCGAGCACGCCCTCCGAGAAGATCATGCCGCTCAGTTCGGCCTGCGCCTTGAGGATCTGGAAGATCAGCTCCTGCTTGCGCAGCCCGGTGGCGGCGATCTGCAGGTCCTTGGCGACCTGCACCAGCTTCTGGATGCCCATCTCCTTCAGATCGGAGAGCCGCAGCTCGGGCCGCGCGCCTCCCGCCGGCGCCTGGGGCGCCTGGGCCTGGGGCGCCGGGGCCTGGGATGCCGCGGCTTGGGTTGCCTGCGGGGCCGCGCCTGCCGGGGCTGCGCCCTCCGGGGCGGTGCCGGCTTGAGGCCCCTCGGCGCCGTCGTCAAACTGGGCAACCTGGGGCGGCGGCTCCCGGCGGGACCGGTCGGCCGGACCTGTTTCGGGGCGTGGACGTCGGGGGGCTCGGGTGTCTTTCGGCATGTCGTGATCTGGGAGGTGGCGGCGCGGCTGGCGCCCGGATGTTCAGGTGGCGAAAAAGAAGAGGACCGCAGTATAGCGCGGTGCTACACTCCGCGCCATATACATCAGCTTCCGGGAGGAGCACAGATGACCACACGGCAATTCGCCCTCGTGCTAGGCCTTGGTTTCATCGTCGCCGGTCTCGCCGGGTTCTTTCCCACGCCAGCCGACCCGCCGGCCGGCCTCACGCAGACGCACGGCTTCGGCCATGCGCTCGGCATCCTGCCCGTCAACACGATCCACAACGTGGTGCACATCCTTTTCGGCGTGATGGGCATCCTGGCGTCGCGGGGATCGCTGATGAGCGCGCGCAGCTACGCGCAGTTCGTGGCGATTGTCTATGCGCTGCTCGTGGTGCTGGGCCTGCTGCCGCAGACCAATACGACGTTCGGCCTGATCCCGCTCTATGGCGCCGATGTGTGGCTGCACGCGATCATCGCGGCCGCGGCGGCGTATTTCGGCTTCGCGAGAAAAGACTAATAGCGGCTCGGCGAGTCGCCGATCGCGATGATGCTGCACGCGCGGATGGCGTTGAGACCCAGCGCCTTCGCGCGTGCGACTACGGTCGGGCCGTCCGCGCCCGGATTGAGCCACACCGTGCCGATCTTCTTCGCCGCGATGTCGTCGAGGACTTTCTCCCCGACGCGCGGATTCACGTACATCGTCGCCTCGTCGATCTCGCCCTCGTAGTCGAGCACCGACCGGAACACCGGCTCCCCCTCGACTTCGGTTTCGGTGGGATTGATGGGCACGACCTTGTAGCCGTTGTTCCTGAAGGCGCGGAGCGCCTTATTGCCGAACTTGGAGCGATCGCTCGAGGCGCCGATGACAGCGACGGTCTTCATCCATCGATAGTAAGACAAATCACCAAATCACCAGATCACCAGATCACCAAATCCCCGGATCCCCTACACTGACTCCATGGCGCGCACCGCCATCCTTTTCGCCGTCGCGCTGACCGCAGGGGTCTCGGCGCAGCAGCCGCAGATTCCCGGCGCCTTCAAGAGCCGCATCACGATGGTGCCGGTCGACGTGCGCGTGATCGATCGCGCGGGGCGGCCGGTGACGGACCTGACGCGCGCCGACTTCCAGGTTCTCGAGGACGGACGTCCTCAGGAGATTGGCGCCTTCGAGCACGTCGTCTTCAGCGCGGAGCCCGGAAGCCCTGCGACCGGATCGGACGCGCGCCCGGCGCTACGCCGCGTGACAGGGCCCGACCTCGAGGCGCCGTCCGGCCGCGTGTTCCTCTTCGTGCTCGGGCGCGGACGGCTGCAGTATCCAACGCGCATCCTCGATGCGCTCGTCGAGTTCGTCGACACGACACTGCTGCCGCAGGATCACGTCGCGGTGATCGCCTACAACCGCGCGACCGACTTCACGCGCGAGCACCACAAGATCAAAGCCGTCATCGCCGCGTTCCGCGAGAAGCACGAGCGCATCGAGTCGAAGATGACGGCGAAGCAAGGCGGCCTCGCCGCGATTTTTGGCGGCAAGGACGTACCGGCCGGCCTTCAGCCCGAAGTCGACGCGATCTTCTCCACCGCCGGCGCTCCCGGCTTCCGCGAAATGCCGCCGGGCCGCGCGACCGATGCCGCGCGTATCGAGCAGGACATGCGCGACGTCGGCAATCTGCTCAACCCGGTCGGCGTCAGCCAGCCGGTCGGGGGCCTCGCGCCGGAGGCCCCGGCCGACCTGCAGACGCTCGATGCCTACATGGAGGGCAACGTCAAGACGCTGCAGGATCTCGGTGGCCTGTTCGCCGGCATCGAATATCTCCGCTATCTCGATGGCGAGAAGCACCTCGTGTACGTCACGGAGTTCGGCCTGCAGATGCCCAGCGGCGACTACGACGTCAGCCTCGCGAACGTCGCGGCCGACGCGCGCGTCGTGGTCGACGTCATCCACACCGGCGGCATCACGAGCAGCTTCGATCGGCGCGGACTGCCGCGCGTGAACTGGGCGCATGCGTTCTCCATCGAAGGCCTCAAGACGCTCGCGGAGCGTACCGGCGGCCGCGCGGCGCTCTTCAAGTGGGGCGACGAAGCGCTCGCCGACATTGATCGCGCGTCGCGGTCGCAGTACTTGCTTGGCTACTACCCCGCCGACGGCACGCAGGACGGGAAGTTCCGGAAGATCACCGTGAAGGTCAACCGGCCAGGCGTGCGCGTGCTCTATCGCCACGGCTACTTCGCCCGCCAGCAGCTCGTGCCGCTCGATCGCCGCCAGTTCATGGCCTACAACCGCATCGTCGCCGCCGGCAACTATCCGCGGCCGCTCGGCGACATCCAGGTTGGGGTCGCCGCCGCCTACGACCGCGCCGCGGGCGAGGTGCGGATTGAACTGTCGGTGAAACCGGGCAAGTTGCGTGTGGTTGAACGCGACGGCATCCATTACATCGAGCTCGACGTGGCCGTGTTCAGCGGCGACGCCCGCGAGGCCGTCGTCAGCGAGCTCTGGCAGCGCATCGACCTGAAGCTGACCTCGGCGGAACTCGCCACGGCGCTGCAGCAGGACATCAAATACACCCTCACCTTCACGCCGGATCGCGTGCCGGCGCACGCGAAGGTCGTGGTCTACGACCACGTCTCGGATCTCGTCGGCACCGCCACCACCCGCATCCGGTAAACGGGCGCCGCCCGGCCACCTTATAATCCGCAGCAGGTTCCATCCCTATCTGGAGGCTCCGAACAGCATGAAGCAGTTTCGAACGTTGGCGCTCGTGTCGGCCGTCGCGGCCGCACTGGGCGCCCAAGCCCTCGTCGGATCGGCGCAGCAGGCCCCGGCCGCCGCGCCGGCCAATCCGCTGGACTCGCTCTATTTCCGGCCCATCGGCCCCGCGGCCATGTCGGGCCGCATCGCCGACGTCGCCGTCTACGAGGCCGACCCGGCCACCTACTACGTCGGCACCGCGCACGGCGGGGTCTGGAAAACCACGAACAACGGCACCACGTTCGAGGCCCAGTTCCAGGATCAGGGCCTGATGTCGATTGGCGACGTCACCGTCTCGCAGCACAACCCCGATCTGGTCTGGATCGGCACCGGCGAGTCGAACAACCGTCAGAGCACTTCCTGGGGCAACGGCGTCTACAAGTCGACCGACGGCGGCAAGACCTATACGCACATGGGCCTGCCCACCTCGCGCCACATCAACCGCATCGTCATCGATCCGCGCGACAACAACACCGTCTTCGTTGCGGCCACCGGCAGCCTCTGGGGCCCGGGCGGCGAGCGCGGCGTGTTCAAGACCACCGACGCCGGCAAAACGTGGAAGCAGGTGCTGAAGGTTGACGAGGACACCGGCGCGAACGAGCTGGTGATGGATCCGAACAACCACAAGGTGCTGTACGCGTCGATGTATCAGCGCCGGCGCACCGCCTGCTGCTTCAACGGCGGCGGCACCGGCAGCGGCATCTTCAAGTCCACCGACGGCGGCGAGACGTGGACAAAACTGAAGGGCGGCGTGCTCGACGGCCCGCTCGGCCGCATCGCGTTCGACGTGTATCGCAAGGACTCGAACATTCTTTATGCCGTGATCGAAGGCCCGCAGCAACAGCAGCAGGGCGGCGGGCGCGGCGGCGGAGGCGGCCAGGGCGTCAACGACAACCCCACCGGCTTCTACAAGTCCACCGATGCCGGCAAGACGTGGACGAAGGTGAACAACGCCAATCCGCGCCCCATGTATTTCAGCCAGGTCCGCATCGATCCCAACGACTCGAACGTCGTGTATCTGGGCGGCGTCGACCTGCACCAGACGCTCGACGGCGGCAAGACGATGGACACGTCGGCGGCGTCGCGGACGCACTCGGACCATCACGCCATCTGGATCAATCCCGCGAATTCCAATCATGTGCTGATTGGCAACGACGGCGGGCTGGCCGTGTCGTACGACAAGTCGAAGACGTGGGTGTTCCTGCCCAACCTGCCGGTCGGCCTCTTCTATCACGTGAGTGTCGACAACGCGATTCCGTACAACGTCTGCGGCGGCATGCAGGACAACTACAACTGGTGCGGCCCGAGCGCCGTGCGCGGCAGCGCCGGCATCGCGAACTTCCACTGGAAGACGCTGCAGGGCGGCGACGGGTTCGTCGTGCTGCAGGATCCGTCCGACTACCGCATCGCGTACAGCGAGTCGCAGGACGGCAACATGACGCGCGTGGATCGCGTCACGGGCGAAACGATCAGCATCCGTCCGCAGCCGCCGGCCGGCGAAAGCTACCGCTGGCACTGGGACACGCCCATGCTGCTGTCGCCGCACAACGCGCGCACGCTCTATTCGGCGGCGAACAAGGTGTTCCGCTCGGACGATCGCGGCCTCTCGTGGACGGTGATTTCGCCGGACCTCACCGAGAGCCCGAGCCGCGACGACATCGTCACGATGGGCGTCAAGGGCAGCGAGATCCGCTTCTCGCGCAACGACGGCATCCGCGACTGGCCCACCATCGTCGCGCTCGCGGAATCCGCGAAGCGCCCCGGCCTGATCTATGCCGGCACTGACGATGGCAATGTGTCGGTGACGCGGGACGGCGGCAAGAAGTGGGACAACGTCACGTCGAAGATTCCGGGCCTGCCGGAAGGCATCTATGTGTCGGAAGTCGTGCCGTCGCGATTCACGGAAGGCGTCGTGTATGCGACGTTCGACGGGCACCGCCTGAACAACTTCACGACGTACATCTACGCGAGCAGCGACTTCGGCCAGACGTGGCGGCCGATCAACGCGAACCTCACCGACGAGGTCGCGCGCACGCTGACGGAAGACACGCGCAACCAGGACGTGCTGTATCTCGGCACCGAAACGGGCCTGTTCGTCTCGCTCGACCGCGGCAAGAGCTGGCAGCGCCTGAAGGCCAATCTGCCGACGGTGCGGATTGACGAGATCACGCTGCACCCGCGCGACAACGCGATGGTGCTGGCGACACACGGCCGCACGATCTGGATCCTCGATCATCTCGAGCCGATTCAGGAGATGGCCGCGGCGCGTGCGGCAACGACGGACGCCGACCTGTTCACGCCGCCTGCGTTCGCCTGGTATCAGCGCCCGGCGCGCGACCGGAACTACGAGTTCTGGGGCGACCAGACGTTCTATGGCCAGAACCCGCCGCAGGCCGCGCGCCTGTCGTGGTACCTGAAGAAGCCGGCGGCGAGCGTGGCGTTGAAGATTGCGGACGCGGCCGGACGTGAAGTCCGCGAAATCTCCGGGCCGGTGCTTGCCGAGGCGAACAAGGCGGGCATCAACATGGCGTGCTGGGATCTGCGCGTGCAGCCCGCGCCGGCCCTTGCGGGCGGCGGCGGGGGCGGCGGACGCCAGGGTGGCGGCGGCCAGGGTGGGAACCAGAACGACGAGCGCGAGCCGGATCCGTTTGGCGCCGGCTGCAGCGGTGGAGGTGGTGGCGGCGGCGGACGCGGCGGTGGCGGCGGCACGGCCGGACCGTTCGTCATGCCCGGCACCTATAACGTCACGCTGCTCGTCGACGGCAAGGCGGTCGAGACCAAGCCGCTGAAGGTGATCGCCGATCCGGAAGTCGTGCTCACCGAGGCCGAGCGCAAGCAGCTGTTCGATCGCGCCATGGAGCTGCACGACCTGCAGACGCGCGCGACGGCGGTGGCGGCGAAACTCGCGCCGCTCAACCAGCAGGCGCAGGCGGCGGCCAAGGAACTGGCCGGCCGCAGCGACGTGCCTGCCGCGGTGAAGTCGCAGTTCGAGGCCTTCAAGAAGGAGCTCGACGCGGTGGTGCCGAAGTTCATCACGCAGGGCGGCGGCGGCGGCCAGTTCGGCGGCTTCGGCGGAGGCGGCGGCGCGCCGAGCCCGAACGTGCTCGCGCGCATCGGCCAGGCCAAGGGCGGCATGATGGGCGGCATGGTGCCGACCGAGAACACCACGAAGGCGTATGCCGAGGCGAAAACAATGACGCCGCCGGCCATCGCCGAAGCGAACGCGGTGCTGGCGAAGGCGCCGGCCGTGAGCGCCGCGCTGGCCCAGCACAAGATCAAGCTGGAAGTGCGGTAGCGCGGGCCTTCAGGCCTGCGACCGTCTACAATGCGGGGCACACCATGTGCCCCGCATCCATCCGCCGTCTCGTCCTGGGCGTTGCCATTGCCGCGACGCCCGCGTTGCTCCTCGCCGGCCAGGCTTCCCAGGCTCCACCGGCCCGCCCCGCCAGCGGCGCGGCTGACCTGTCGAGCGCCAAACCCGGACGCGATCCGAAGCAGCCGATCGACGAGGCCTACACGGCCAGGATCAAGGAATACACCACCGAGCCGTTCTTCCTGTCGCCGCTGGTGGATTACATGCCGGCGTCGAAGACGGTGCCGACGCCGATGGCCGTGCTCGGCAACATTGCCGGCGCGCCCGGCAAGCTGCCCTATTCGGCTGACGTGTCGCGTTACATGCGGATGCTCGAGAAGGCCACGCCGCGCGTGAAGGTCTTTTCGATCGGCACGAGCGAAGAGGGCCGCGAGATGATCGCGGTGGCGGTGGCGTCCGAGGCGCTGATGGCAAAACTCGACGCGAATCGCGCCGACCTCGCGAAGCTTGCGGATCCGCGCACGATTCAGATGAACGACGCGCTCGCCGACGAAATCGCGAAGCGCGCGGCGCCCGTCTACTACATCACCGGCACCATCCACTCCGGCGAAGCCGGCGCGCCGACCGCGCTGATGGAGCTCGCCTATCGCCTGGCGGTAGACGATGCGCCGTATGTGAAGCACATTCGCGACAACCTGATCACGCTGATCACGCCGGTCACGGAGGTCGATGGGCGCGACCGCATGGTCGATTTGTACGAATACGAGAAGGCCAATCCGGACCGCACGAAGCCGAGCCTCGTGTACTGGGGCAAGTACGTCGCGCACGACAACAACCGCGACGCGATGGGCATGACGCTGAAGCTCACCGAGCACGTCATGAACGCGTTCGTGGGGTGGAAAGCACAGGTGCTGCACGACCTGCACGAGTCGGTGCCCTATCTGTACGACAACACGATCGGCGACGGGCCCTACAATGCGTGGCTCGATCCGCTGCTCACCAACGAGTGGCAGATGATCGGCTGGAACAACGTGCAGGAGATGACGCGGCTCGGCATGCCGGGCGTGTTTGCGTTCGGCACCTTCGACACGTGGTCACCCGGCTACCTGATGTTCATCGCCGCCACGCACAACGGCATCAGCCGGTTGTATGAGACGTTCGGCAACGGCGGCACCGCGGAAACGCGCGAGC
Source organism: Vicinamibacterales bacterium (assembly GCA_036675475.1). Classification (GTDB taxonomy): domain Bacteria; phylum Acidobacteriota; class Vicinamibacteria; order Vicinamibacterales; family SCN-69-37; genus JALYRV01. The sequence continues at coordinate 80,981 of JAKFEY010000007.1, read as the reverse complement.
GGATTCTCGATCCCGGCTCGACGTCGCGCACCTGGTACCGGCAGAATCCGCCGCTGCCGCGCGTGATGTGGTCGCTCCGCAACAACAACAACTACGAGCAGACGGGCCTGCTCGTGTCGCTCAACTACTTCGCCACCAACAGGCTCACGTTCCTGCGCAACTTCTACGAGAAGAGCAAGCGCTCGATCACCAAGGCGGTCACCGAAGGGCCCGCGGCCTACGTGCTGCCGGCCACCGATCCGCGCTTCGGCTCGCAGGCGGAGTTGCTGCGCATCCTCCAGAAGCAGCACGTCGAGGTGTCGCGCGCCACGCAGCCGTTCACGGTGCATGTGCGCACCGCGCCCGTGCGTGGCGGCCGGGGCAACACCGGCGGCTCCAGCGCGGCCGCTCAGGGACGCGCCGGCGGCGCCGGTCAGGCTCGCGAGGGCGGCGCCGCGCCGGCGTCTGCGCCGCGCACCGAGCCGAAGGAGTTTCCGGCCGGCAGCTACATCATCCGGATGGACCAGCCGTATTCGCGCATCGCCGACGCGCTGCTCGACTATCAGTACTGGTCGCCGAACGACCCGCAGCAGCGGCCGTACGACGACACCGGCTGGACGTTCCCCGAAGGGTTCAACGTGCAGTCGTTCCGCATCACCGATCCGCAGGTGCTGGAAGTGAAAGTGGAGCGCGTGACCGCGCCGATTCAGGCCGCGGGAGGCTTCCGCGCGGAGGGCGCGGCTGCGCCCGCGACGGCCGCGCCGGCCGGCGCCGCGGTGTACGCCGTCAATCACAACGCCGACAGCGCGCTGATGGCGATGCGCTATCGCCTGCGCGACGCCGACATCCAGGTCGCCGAAGAGCCCTTCGAGGCGGCCGGCGTGACGTTCAACCGCGGATCATTCCTGGTGCGCGGGGCCGCAGGCTCGAGCCTCGAAACCGTCGCGCGCGATCTCGGCATCGTCTTCCATCCCCTGGCAGCCGCGCCGCCGGTGAAAACCCATCCGGCACGCGCCGCGCGCGTGGCCCTGATGCACACGTGGCGCAGCACGCAAACCGAAGGCTGGTGGCGCTATGCGTTCGACAAGGCGGGCCTGCCCTACGCATACATCAGCGTGCAGGATGCCGCGCGCGAAGCGGACCTGCGCGCGAAATACGACGTGATCATCTTTGCCCCCGGCGGCGGCAGCGGCATGTCGGTGATCCAGGGCCTGCCGAACTTCCGCGATCCGATTCCGTGGAAGAAGACCGCCCTCACGCCGAACATCGGCGTCATCGACGAAACCGATGACATGCGGCCGGGCCTCGGCCTCGACGGCCTCGCGCACCTGCGCACGTTCGTCGAAGACGGCGGTGTCTTCATCGGCGCGGGCAGCAGCGCCGAGTTCGCCGTCGAGTTCGGCCTGTCGCACGGCGTCACCGCCAACTCGCCGGGCCCCGGCACCCGCGTCGTCGGCTCGCTGCTGCGATCGAAGGTCGTCGACGGCACGAGCCCGATTGTCTATGGCTACAGCGACGACCTGGCGGTGTACAGCGACGGCGGCGAAAGCTTCTCGGTGAGCGCCGGCGCCGGTGGCGGGGGCGGACGCGGCGGCGGCGCGGGCAACCAGCGCGCCACCGGCCGCGGCACGCCCGACGATCCGGACGTGGCGCAGGGACGCCCCGCGCTCGAGCCGCGCTTCCAGGCCCCGGAGCGGCCGACGGTGGAGCCGTGGCAGTACGCCCTGCCGACCGAGGATCAGCTCCGCAATCCGCTCAACATCATCCCGCCGGCGTTCCGGCCGCGCGTGGCGCTGCGCTTTGCCGATCAGCGCGACCTGCTCGTGTCGGGCCTGCTGCAGGGCGGCGGCGCCATTGCCCAGCGGCCGCTCGTGGTCGACGTGCCGGTCGGCAAGGGCCACGTCGTGCTGTTTGCGAACAACCCCGTCTGGCGCGGCTCGACGGTAGGCAGCTATTTCCTGGTGTTCAACACGATCCTGAACTTCGACAGCCTGAACGCCGGCCGTACGCTGGATCCGCGGTAGCACGGGACTTCGGCCCTGCGGTAGCGCAGGGCTTCAGCCCCCCGGAACTGCGCTACACTCCCGGGTGCCGGCACGTCCTGCTTTCACCGGAGCGCCCATGCGCCTCACCGGATCCGTCCGCGTCGCCTTCGTTCTCGCCCTGTCTCTGATCTGCGGCCTTGACGCGCAGCAGGGGCAGGTGCCGGGCGCATTCCGCTCGCGCATCACGCTCGTCCCGCTCGACGTCCGCGTCGTCGATCGCGACGGCCGGCCGGTCACCGATCTCACCCAGGAGGACTTCACCGTCCTCGAAAACGGCGTGCCTCAGAAGATCGGCCACTTCTCGTTCGACATGCTGCGGGCCGATCCCGCCGGCGCCGGCGCCGCGCTGGAACTGCGGCGCGCGCCCGGCGTCGACCTCGAGGCGCCGAACCGGCGCATCTTTCTGATCGTGCTCGGCCGCGGGCGCCTGCAATACCCGGCCAAGGGCGTCGATGGCGCGCTCGAATTCGTGCGCACGAAGCTGCTGCCGCAGGACGTGGTGGCGGTGCAGGCGTACAACCGCGCCACCGGGTTCAGCAGCGATCACGCGCAGGCCATCGCGGTGCTCGAACGCTTCAGGAAGGCGCACGAGTCCATCGAAGCCCGACTGCTCAACCGCGCCGTCAACGCCATGAACGTCGAGACCCGGCAGCAGCTGCAGGGCGACATCGATCGCATCTTTGACGTTCCCGGCGCGCGCACGCTCACGCCCGGCACGCTCACCAACAGCGGCGCGATCGCCGACGCCATGCGGCAGGCCACCGCCGGCTTTGTGCAGCAGTCGATCGACAACATGAACCCCGTGGCCGGCGTGGCCGAGATCCGTCTCGAAGAGATGCTGCGCAACGAGCAGGCGTTCGCGCAGTTCATGGCCGGCTCCGTGCAGGCGATGGGCGACCTCAACACGCTGTTCATGGCCATCGAGTACATGCGGTTTCTCGAGGGCGAGAAGCACCTCGTGTTCATCTCCGAGAACGGTCTTCTGCTGCCAAGCCTCGACGACGATGAGAGCGTGGCGGCGATGGCGGCCGACTCCCGGGTGGCGATTCACACGATCCGCACGGGGGGCGTTCAGGATCTGCCGACGCCGACCGTGCCGGCGGTGCCCGCCCGGGCGAACGAGGCAATGATGCGCAGCATGTATGACGCGGCGGTCAGCGCCACGCGGGTCCGCGGCTCGCGCGCCGAGCCGATTTTCACGGCCGGCAGCATGAAAACCTTCGCGCGGCTCACCGGCGGACAGGCGTCGCTGTACAACTGGGCGGACAAGGCCTTCAGCCGCATCGACGACGCGACGCGGGCGGCCTATCTGATCGGCTACTACCCTGCCAATGCCGACTGGAATGGGAAGTTCCGCCGCGTGCAGGTGCGCGTCAACCGGCCGGGCGTCACGGTGCAGCACCGCTTCGGCTATTACGGGCGCGCGCAGCTCGTGCCCTTCGACAAGCGCGCGTTCACGACGTACGCGCGCATTGCCGCGGCCGGCGCGCATCCGGAGGCCGTGCGCGACATCGAGGTCGGTCTCGAGGCCAGCCTCGTCCAAGCGCGCGCCACCGGCCTTCAGGTTGCGGTCGAGGGCGCGATCGACGTCTCGAAGCTTGCCTTTACCGTGAAGGACGGCCAGCGCACCGGATCGATCGAGGTCGCGATCTTCTGCGGCAACCGCGACGAGGATCTCGTCGGCGAGCGCCGCTACACGCTGGCGATCGCGCTCAGCGACGAGCGCTACAAGGCCGCGCTCGAGGACGGCCTCACCTATGCGGCCCGCGTGCCCGTGACGTCGCGGCCGCGGCACGTCAAGGTTGTCGTGTACGACCCCACCGCCGACCTGGTCGGCACCGCGTCTGCCACCTTCCCGGCACGTTAGCGAGGTCCATATGACTCCACGAATTGCAGTACTCCTGATCGCCGCTGCCGTCGTCGCCGGCCATCCGGCGCACGCCGCGCGGCAACAGGCGGCCGGTCAGCCGCAGCAGGTACCTGGCGCCATCCGCAGCCGGGTCACGCTCGTCCCCCTCGATGTGCGCGTGCTCGATCGCGACGGACGGCCCGTGACGGACCTGAGGCAGGAAGACTTCACGGTGCTCGAAGACGGCGTGCCGCAGAACATCGGGCACTTCGCGTTTCAGGAGCTGACGCCCGGCGAGCCGGGTCCGGCGCGTCCGGCGCTGCGGAAGGCGCTCGACGCCACCCTCGAAGAGCAGCGGCATCGCACATTTCTGATCGTGATGGGCAGGGGCCGGCTTCACAGCTGGGCCGGCGGCTATTCCGCCGCGATCGCGTTCGTGCGCGATCAGCTGCTGCCGCAGGACAAGGTCGCGGTCGCGGCCTGGAACCGCGCGACCGACTTCACGACCGATCATGCGCGCGTCGCCACGCTGCTCGAGCGGCTGCGCGACAAGCACAACGGCCTCGAGCTCAAGCTGGCGCTCGCGCAGTCGGGCCTTGCCGCGCGCTTCGGCAGCAAGACGCTGCCGCCCGATCTGCAGAAGCAGGTCGATGCGCTCTTCGATGACGAGGCCCTGCGCCCGCGCGAGCTGGCGGCCGTGCGCATTCGCGATCACGAGGGGTACGACAACGCCATGCGCCAGCAGTTCGAGGCGCACATGAACCTCCTGCTCGGCGAGCCGGGCGCCGGAGCCACCGACCCGCGCCTGGACGCGTTCTTCGAGATCGCCGCGCTCGGCGAGAGCACGCTCGCGACGCTCTATAAATCCATCGAGTACCTGAAGTACTTCGAGGGTGAAAAGCACCTCGTGCTCATCAGCGAGCACGGCATCTACCTGCCGCGCGCGGAGGACGACGAGGGGCTCGCCGCGACGGCTTCGAATGCCCGCGTGGCGGTACACACGATTCTCACGGGCGGTCCGCCGTCGTTCGGCGGCATCGATGTGTCCCAGGGCGGATACGGCGTGTCCAGCGTCGGCGCCATGCGCATGGGCGCGTTCGACCAGGCCATGGCGGCGTCAGGGCCGCTGGGCACACATTCAGGCCTGTTCGCCATCGGCACCATGCGCACCTTCGCCACGCGATCCGGCGGCTATTTCGCGACGAGTGGCCGCGCGCAGAAGGCCTTCGATCGCATCGACGCCGCGACGCGCGCGCAGTACGTGATCGGGTATTACCCAGCCGGCGGCCCGCTGGATGGCGACTACCGGACGATCGAGGTCACGGTGAATCGTCCCGGCGTGATCGTGTCGTCACGCCGCGGCTACTTCGCCACCGACAAGCTGGTGCCGTTCGATCGGCGCCAGTTCCTCACGCACAGCCGCATCACCTCGGCCCTCGAGTCGGTGGAGGCCCTCAACGACATCCGCATGACCATCACGGCGCGCGTGGACGGCGGCGACGTCATCGTCGAAGGCACCATCGATCCGTCACGGCTGCCAATGGAGCCGGTCGACGGCATCCGGGCAGACGAGGTCGACCTCGCGATCTTCGTCGGCAGCCGCGCCGACGATCTCGTCGGCGAAAAGTGGCAGAAAATCTCGATCAGCCTCGGAGAAGCGCGATACCAACGCGCGGTCGACGGCGGCATTCCGTTCAGTGTGCGCGTGCCGGTCAAGGCGGCGCCTCGCTACGTGAAGGCGATCGTCTATGACTACGCCGCCGATCTGGTCGGTACGGCGACCACCAGGATTCGCTGAGGCGGCGCGGTGCGCGTGATCGCCACCGTGGCCGCGCTGGCTGCGCTCGCCTCAACCGCCGCGCCGCAGCAGGCGCCGACCTTCCGCAGCGACGCGGGCGCCGTGCCGCTGTACGTCACCGTGCAGGATCGCGAGGGCCGGCTCGTGCCGGATCTCACGCGCGCCGACTTCGTGGTGTTCGACCAGGGCCGGCCGGTGGAGATCACGCAGTTCAGCAGCGAGCCGCAGCCGATCACGATGGTGCTGCTGGTCGACATGAGCGGCAGCATGGCGTATCGCTATCGGCACGCGCGCGACGCGATGCTGGAGCTGGTCGAGGCGCTGCTGCCCGACGATCGCGTCAGGCTCGGCACGTTCGGCAGCAGGATTCTGTTCACGCCGTTCCTGACCAGCGACAAGGAGATGCTGCGCCGCCTGCTGCACTATGAGCTGCATCCGGGCGGGCCGACGCCATTGTGGGAGGCGCTCGCCAAGGCGATGTGGTCGCTCGACGGCGAGCCGGGCCGCCGCGTGGTGCTGACGGTCACCGACGGACGCGATTCGTGCAACGGCAACGACTGCATCGAATCCGGCGACGTGGAGGCCGCGGCGCTGCGGCACGAAATGATGGTGTACGCCGTCGGCATGGCCGGCACCAGTCTTGACGGCGACATCAAGCGCCTGGCCAGGCGGACGGGCGGCGGGCACTTTCAGCTCGCGCCGGAGGCCGACATGAAAGCGGCATTCCGCCGCGTCGCCGACGAGTTGCATCAGCAGTATCTGATCGGTTTCCTGCCGCCGGCGCCCGATGGCAAGCGCCACACAATTGACGTCAGGATGCGCGTGAAGGGGCTGACGGCACGAACGCGCGCGGACTATCTGGCACCGCTCAAGTGAGCGGCGCCCCAAGGACTCCATGATCTATCGTCTTACCCTGCCGGCCGTTGCGCTGATGGCGGTTTCCGCCGCGGCCCAGAACCCACAGGCGCCCATTCGATCGGGTGTCGAGCTCGTGCGCGTGGATGTGCAGGTGACCGGTCGCGACGGCCGTCCGCTCACCGGGCTGACGCCCGCGCAGTTCGAGGTGAACATCGACGGCCGCGCGAGGCCGGTGGTGACGCTCGATTACGTGCAGTATCCGTCGCGCGTGGATGCGCCGCGCGCCGGCGATGGCCCTCCGGCCCAGCAGATGGTGACACCCGGCGCCAGTCTCAGTGCGCCTGACGGCAGCGAAGGCCGCACCCTCATCCTCGCCGTCGATCAGGGCAGCTTCATCGTGCCCAGCGAGCCCGCCGCGCTGGAGGTCGTCAAGCGCGTGGCCGCGATGGCGCATCCCAACGACGCCATCGGCCTGCTCACCTATCCGGTGCCGGGCGTGAGCCTGCCGCCGACACGCGATCGCCAGGCGCTGCTCGAGGCGGCCGGCAAGATCGCCGGCCAGCTGCAGCTGCCGCGCGGGCGCGTGGTGCTGTCGCTCGCCGAGGCGCAGGACTGGACGGCCGATCCGGAGTATCGCCACCAGATCATCGCGCGCATGTGCCCGAACGCGGCCAACAGTACGACCGACCCCTGCCCGCGCGACATCGAGATGGCTGCCAATGAAATGGTCGGCACGTTTCAGATGCAGGCGATGCGCAGCGTCGGCGGCCTCAAGTCGGTCGTTGACATCGCGCAGGCGTGGCCAGGCCGCAAGACGCTGGTGATCATCAGCGCCGGCTTTGCCGCGAGCGATCGCATCGGCGGCAAGCCCGACGTCACGTTCGAAGCCGATATTCTCGGCAAGCGCGCCGCGCAAACCGACATCGTGCTCTATTCGCTGCACATGGACGTGGCGTTCCTGCAGGCCTTCTCGGCGGTGAGCTCGGGCAGCCAGCTGCAGACCGTGTTTCGCAACTCGCAGATGCTGGCGCGCGGGCTCGAGCAGTTCACGGCGAGCGGCGGCGGATCGACCATCCCCGTGCAGGCCGGCCCCGACCGCGCGCTGCAGCGCCTGTTCGCCGAAACGGGCGCGTACTACCTGCTGGGCGTCGAGCCGATGCCCGAACACCGCGACGGCGCGCTGCATCGCATCCAGGTGAAAGTGAAAACGCGCGGCGCCGAGGTGCGCTCGCGGCACACCGTGCTGATCCCGAAGCCGGCTGGCCTCTAGAGGAGATCACGATGCGACGGTTCCATAGCGCCGCTCTCGCCGTGCTGCTGCTGGCACCCGGATCCGGCGCCGCGCAGCAGGCACAACATCCGATCCGCTCGGGCATCGACCTCGTACGTGTCGACGTCCAGGTCACCAGCCGCAACGGCCAGCCCGCCGAGCACCTGCGGCCCGATCAGTTCGAGGTGAGCATCGACGGCAAGCGCCTGCCCGTCGTCACCCTCGATTTCGCGCGGTACGGCACGGCGGCCGCGAGCGGCACAGCGGCAGCCCCACGTCCCGCCGGATCGCCAGCCGCCGCGACCCAGCCAGCAGCCGGCGCGGCGCCCGGCGACACGGCGCGCGTGCTCATCCTGGCCGTCGATGAGGCCAGCTTCATGCCGGCAAGCCGCCAGGCGCCCATCGAGGTCGTCACGCGCATCGCGGCCATGGCTGATCCGCGCGATCTGATCGGGCTCATTGCGTTTCCCGGCCCGGGCGTGATCTTTTCGCCAAGCCTCGATCGCGCCGCGCTTCTCGAAGCAGCCGCAAAGATCGACGGCCGCCTCTCGATCCAGTCGCACAGCCGGCTGCATTTCAGCGTCGCGGACGCGATCGACTGGTCGACCGACCCCGACTATCGCCGCCGCATCATTCAGCGCGAGTGTCCGTCAGGCGATCAGGTCTGCGCGCGGGAAGTCGAGATGATGGCGCAGGAGCTGATCGGCACGTTTCAGCTGCAGGCGATGATGAGCGTCAGCGGCCTGCAGAACACGGTCGAGATCGTCAAGCAGTATCCCGGGCGCAAAACGCTGATTGTCGTGAGCGGCGGATTCGTGGCGAGCGACCGGATGGGCGGCAAGCCGGATATCCGGTTCGAGGCCGACATGATCGGCAGGCGCGCCGCGGAGGCGAACGCCGTGATCTACTCGCTGCACACCGAGGTGGCGTTCCTCCACGCGTTTTCGTCGCCCCAGGCCGCCAGGCAGCTTCAGAACGTGATGCGGGATTCGTCGCTGATGGCGGGCGGCCTCGAGCGGTTCACCGCCAGCGCCGGCGGCACGGTGATTCCGGTGCCCGCGGGCCCGGAGAAAGCGCTGCAGCGCGTGCTGACAGAGACGTCGGCCTACTACCTGCTCGGCGTCGAGCCGCTGCCCGAGCACCGGGACGGCCGCGTGCATCGCATTACGGTGAAGGTGAAGGAGAGCGGGACCCAGGTCAGGTCCCGCTCCTCGGTGGTGATCCCGAAAAAGGGGACGGGTCTAATTTTCCCGGGAGACACTCCGGAAAATTAGACCCGTCCCCTTTTTCTTATCGCCGGCCGTCGGCGTCGGTCGTGTCGCGCGCCGCGTTCGGGCCGGCGTTCTTCACGTACTTGTCCAGCCACGCGGCCCAACGCGCCCACAGGTCGAGCAGCGTTTCCTTCGAGGCCGGGCCGTGGTCCTCGAATGGATAGAGATAGAGCGACGCCGTCTTGCCCAGGCCGTTGAGGGCGTGGAACAGGCGCGTGGAGTTGATGATGTCCGTGCCGACGTTCTGATCGTGCATGCCGTGATACATCAGCAGCGCGCCGGTCAGGTTGTTCGCCCGCATGAACGGTGACATCTCGAGATACACGTTCGGCGCTTCCCACAGGTCGCGGCGCTCGCTCTGGAAGCCGATGGGCGTCAACGTGCGGTTGTAGGCGCCGTCGCCGGCGATGCCGGCCTTGAAGAACGGCGTGTGCACCATCGCGTTCACGGTCGAGAACGCGCCGTAGCTGTGGCCGCCGATGGCCAGCCGCGTGCGGTCCGCAATGCCGCGCCGATCGAGCTCGTCGATCACCGCCGACAGGTTGTTGCGCAGGTCGTGCACGTAGTTGTTGTTCATCGCGCCCTGCGGCCCGAAGATGGGCGCGTCAGGCTCGACCACCGCGTAGCCGAGGCGCACGAAGTACTCCATCGACCGCGTCCCGAAGTTCGGGAAGGTGTTCATGTTGAACGTGCGGTTGCCGCGGTCGTACGCCTCCTGGTCCGCATACTCGCGCGGATAGAACCAGAACAGCGCCGGCAGCTTGTTGCCTTTGACGTGATCGGCCGGCAGATTGACCGTCACGCGGAAGGACATGCCGTCGGGGCGCGACACCGTGAAGCGCTCGACCTTTGCCTTCGTGAGATCCGGCGTCGGGTCCTCGTTGTGCGTCAGCTGCGTGCGCCGGCCGGCCTCGAGCCGGAAGTTCTGCGCGATCTCGGTCGGGCTCTCGCGCGCGATGATGAACGACGGCGCGTCCGGATTGAGGATGGCGACGACGCGCTCGAAGGCGTTCTTGTTGGCGCCCTCGAAGATGCGTGTCTTGGTGCCGGTGCGGATCGCCACCTTGTCGACGAACGTCTGCGGACCGACGGTGTCGGGATCCTTGTCGTACTTCGTGCCCTGATAGAACACGCTGCTGCCGTCACCGGAGAGCAGCACCGTGCCGCCTCCCCCGCCGCCGCCGCGTCCGCCGCCACCGCCACCGCCGCGCACGCCGGCCAGGGAGCCCGGGTTCGCATAGATGTCGCTGGCGCGGTAACGCGCGAGCGTGAACTTCTCAGACGTCTTCTCGAGATTGACCGCCGCGTCGATCGTGGTCGCCGTATCGCCCGTGCCCTGGCGCTCCTGGAAGAAGAGCCACTTCATGTCGGGCGAGTACCGCACCCCGCTCATGCGCGTGGTCTGCTCGTAGATGACTTTCGCGCTGGCCGCGTCGAACGGCGCGGTCCACTGATACAGGCGATCGGGACGCGCGGCGCCACCGCGGCGCCCGCCCTGAGGCGCGTCGGCCGCCGGCGCATCGGCAGCCGGTGCGGCATCGGCGTTGGCCGTGTTGCGCGCCGGCGCAGGCACCTGTTCGAGATAGCTCAGGCCCTGGCCGTCTGGCCGCCACGTAATCTCACGCTTGCCCGCCTGCGCGCCGCCGCCGCGGCCGCCGGCCGGCTGGTCGTCATCGTCATCACCGCCCTGCACGCCGAGATTGATCGGCCGCTCGCTCAGCTTCGCGAGCACCTTGCCTGATGCGTCCCACAGCTCTTCGATCTGCCCGAAGTTGCCGACGGGCACGATGTACGAGAACGGCTTCGTCATGCGCGTGACGCGCAGATAGGCGCCGTCGGGCGAGGGGCTGATGGCGCGCACCATCGCCGGCGCGCCCACTTTCTTCACGGCGCCCGTGGCCGCATCGATGAGCGCCACCTGGCCGGTAGCATGCCACTCGAGCAGGGCGAAATCGTGCGGGGTCGACATCAGGCTGCGGTAGGTGCGCAGGCGGTTCTTGTCAGGCTCGGCGAGCAGCACCGTGGGACCCGTCGGCACCGGCGGCACCGCCGGCATCGCGGCGCGCGCCTCGGGCACCAGCACCGCGGCGACGTGCCGGCTGTCCTCGGTGAACTCGAAATCCGTGACGAGCGTCGCGAGCACCGGCGTCTTCGTCAGCTGCCGCGATTTCAGCGTGGCCACGTCGGCGATATAAATGTGCGTGGCGGTGTCGGAGTGGCCGAAGTACGCCACCGACTTGCCGTCGGGCGACCACGTCGCGTTCGACACGCGCAGGCCGGCCGGAATCTGAATCGCCTTCTTCGCGCCGTCGGCCGTCGAAATCAGCTGGATGCCGACGTTGTTGCGAATCGTCAGCGTGCGCGACCGGTTGGCCTTGTGATCGATGAAGACGCCGCCGAGCTCGTGGAACGGCTTCGAGAACGTCGTCATTACGACGGGCCCGTCACCGATCTCGTCGAGCGACCACGTCTTGTCGGCGTTGAGACTGCCGATCGAAACGTTCAGATGCCGCGGGGCCAGCACCGCGGAGGCCAGTTCCGGCGGCGGCGTCGCGTAGCCATCCTGCTTGATGACGCGATCGGCCCACGTCTCAGGCGCCTGCGCCTTCGGGGCGGCGTTACGGGTCTGTTCCTGCGCCGCGATCGACAGCGGCAGCGCAAGCGCGAGAACGAAGGGCGTATATCGGGCGATTTTCATGGGGGACCCTCTGAATTAACCGCCGAATCGTAGCACGTCGGCAGGCGTCTGTATTACGCGCGTATACCGCCTGCCGTTTCTCAGTCCTCGAACCTATCCGGGCGTCCTCGTCCCCCTGCGGCCGACCGCTACTCCACGGTCACTGTCTGGGTGCCGGCGATGTGGTCGCCGGTGCCGGTGGAGGTGGCGGCAGGAGTGGCCGTGATGGTTACGGTGCCCGGGGCGATGCCGGTGACCGTGCCCTGGAAGTTCACCGTGGCGATGGCGGCGTTCGATGTCGTCCAGTCCACCGACCCCATCGTCGTCGGCGTCAGCAGGCGCGTGGTGCCATCGGAATACGCAAGACGCACCGTGAGCTGGATCGTGCCGCCCACAGCAACCCTGGTGGGGCCCGAGACGGAGGCCGTCACGTCGCGGCGGTACATTCCCGGCGTGCATGACGAGGCCAACGGGATGAGCGTCAGGGCCAGCGCGGCCGCCCGGAGCTGGTTCATGGCACTAGCGTTTTACCAGTTCCACGCGCCGGTTGCGAGCGCGGCCCGCCAGTGTGTCGTTCGACTCGCGCGGCTTCGACGCGCCGAAGCCGGCGGGCGTCAGGCGCGCGGCGGCAATGCCGTACTCGGTCACCAGCGCGTGCTTCACCGCGTCGGCGCGCTGCTTCGACAGCGTCATGTTGTGCGCCTCGGTGCCGACGCTGTCGGTGTGGCCCTCAATGTCGAGCGCCCAGGCCGGCTGCCTGACCAGCAGCGCGGCAATCTCCTGCAAGACGGGCGTGGATTCCGGCTTCAGCGTGGCCTTGTCGAAGTCGAAGTAGATCCCGTGGATTTCGGCGCGGCCTTCCTTTTCGAGCTTCGACTCGAGCGCGGCCGCCGGAGGCGCGGCAGGCGGCTGATACGTGATGCGCACGACGTCGAGGGCATACTCGCGCATCGGCACCTTCATCTTGCCGCCGGTCATCTGCTCGATCTTCTCCACTTCGGGCGACTTCTTCTCCACGAAGTGATACCGCAGCGTGAGCGGATTGGCGGCGTCGTTCAGAAACCAGAACTCCGCGGTCTCTCGCGCGTAGTCGCCGCGCGCGTGAATCGCGTCGAGCTCCACGCGCGCGCCATTGAGCAGCACGGGATACTTCACGAGGCCCACCTTCGTGATCGTGGCGGTGACCTTCCGCAGCCCGCCATACGTGCGCGTGTAGGCCGTGAACAGCGCCTCGCCTTTCGCATTGAGGTCGGCAATCACCGCCGATGACGGCCCCAGCACCGTCGTGCCGGGATACGCGCGCGTGTCGCCATTCATGAACTCCTGACGGTATTCGCGCGCGGCCGCGAGGTCCTTGCGCAGCACCGGCCGGGTGGCCGCCAGCCGCCGCCCGTTGGTCATTTCCGCCGCATACGTGACTTGAATCGAGTCGGCACCTACGGCCGCCACCGTCTTGATCGACTCGTAATCGCCGCGCGTTTCCGCGATGGCGGTCACGATGGTGAGGCCTTCGACGAGCGGGATCCTCTCTTGCAGCTCGGCCGCGCGACCGGGCGCGCCAGCCACGAGCGCGACGGCAAAGACCAGCACAAAACCTACGAGGTTGTCAGGTGCGCCACACTTCTGTAATCGCCCTCTGCGCCGTTCTTGCCCTGTCGACAGGCATTTCCGCGCAGTCTTCGTCACCCAGGTCATACAGGCTCCAGCTGAAAGCAAGCGACGCCTTACCGGCCGGCAAGGCCGCCTTCGTTCAAGGCACGTCGTCGCCCGCGGGCGACAGGTTCTTTGTCGAGAATCTGAGCATCATCCAGCCGGTGGTGGTCACGGTCATCAGCAGGAATCCTGATGATGACGTGAAGCTGCAGCTCTCGAAATACCGCTTCGACACCTTCGACAAGACCGCCTCCACGAAAGGCAGCGGCCGGGCGTCTATCAAGCTCCGTACCCAGGGCGAAATGAAGATCGTGGTGTCGGGCGCCGGCGCGAGCCAGTACCAGATGGTGGTGTGGGCCGGCGACGAGCTGAAGCCCGAACCGCCGACCGTCGTGTTGAAGGGCGGCGTCACGGGATCGGGCGGGCGTGGATGGATGTTCGGCGCCGCCGGCGTGGTGCTCGCGGGCCTGCTGCTGTTCGCCTTCGCGAAGCGGCGCAAGGCGTCGGCCGCCGCGGCCGCCATGGCGCTCATGCTGCTCTCCCCGACCCTTTACGCGCAGGGCCCGATTGCCATCACCGCCGATCGCCTGTGGCGCGACGCCGAACAGGTGCTCGACCTGGCCGGCATGGGCAGCGAAGCCATCCGCAACTTCCGCGAGTTCCAGGAGGCGTTCGAGCATCTCAACGAGGACGATGGCCGGTACGACCCCGACTATCGCCCCGAGGGCATGCCGGAGGTGCCGATCTCGTGCGCCACCGAGGAATGTCAGCAGTGCTACGAGACGGCCGTGCGCCGGCTCAATTTCACGCGCGTCACGTTCGAGCAGCTGCGCGCCATCTATCAATCCACCACCGACATGGCCGACAAGGCGATGTCGTTCGGCGACAGCGCCTCAGGCGTGCACGCGCTCAGCGGCCTGTCCTGGCAGTACTCGAAAAAGGGCATCGAGACCGAGCTCGCAAAGCTCGGGCGCACCTACGACGGCAAGTACAAGGACCTGCTCGGCACGCTGCGCTCGGCGCTCGACCAGATGGCGGTGTGCGAGCGCGATCATTTCAACAATCCCGACTGGTACAACCGCTTCGGGTTCATCTATTACACGTTCATGGAGGATCGGTACCGCCGATGAAGAAGCACATCACGATCATGGCCGCGTGCGCGGCACTCGCCGCGTCGCCGGCCGCGGCTGACGTCACGCTCAAGCAGAAGCACGGCGGCAAAGGCATGGGCGCCGCCATGTCGGGCGAAGGCGTGCAGTACATCAAGGGCACGAAAATGCGCACCGACCAGACGATGGGCGGCAGGAAGATGACGGTCATCATCGACGCCGGCGCGCAGAAGATGATCTCCATCGATCACGACAAGCGCGAGGCGACCGTCATGGATCTCGCATCGTTCGCGAAGGAGCTGGCGAAGATCGAGGACGCTGACGTGAAGGCCTCCATCACGCCCACCGGCGTGACGCGCCAGATCGCCGGCGCCACGTGCACGGTGCACGACATGAAAGTGTCGGCGCCCGCGCGCATCGGCAACGGTGACGACCTCACGGTCAATGTGGCGGGGCCCGTGTGTCTCGTGAAGGGCGGCCCCGGCGCCGCCGACTATGCCGCGTTCTACAGGATGGCCGCGCAGAAGGGCCTGTTCTTCACCGATCCACGCGCTGCGAAAGCGCAGCCCGGCCAGGCCAAAGGCATGACGGCCCTCTATAACCAGATGGCCGGCCTCGGCGTCGCCTATGCCACCGAACTGGCCTTCTCGTTCGAGGGCAAAGGCATGATGGCGCAGATGATGAACAAGATGGGCGGCATGACGATGACGAGCGAGGTCACCGACGTGTCGGCGGCCCCGATCGCCGACTCGGTGTTCGAGGTGCCCGCCGGCTACAAGACGAAGACGCAATAAGCGCGCGGACGCGCCCGGCTTACTCGGCGGCGGCCTGCACGGTCATCGCGTGGGTGCCGGGCGTACGCGTCCCGTCCGTTGTGAGCGACGAGGGTGTGGCGGTAATCGTCACCGCTCCCGGCGCCACACCTTTGACCACGCCGAAGAAATCAACGGTCGCGATGGCCGTGTCCGACGAGGTCCAGTTGACCGATCCGGCATCGCCAGGGCCGAGCACGAGGCTGTCGCCGCCTTCATATTGCAGCGTCACCGTCAGCAGGACGCTGGCGCCAACCGCCACGGTGGACGGGCCCGACACCACGGCAGTGATGTCGCGCTGATAGATGCCTTCGCAGCCGGTGGCGACGAGGGCGAGAGCGAGCAGAACGGTGCGTGTGCGTGTCATGAGCCTCCGCCGGGGCTGAAGCCCCGGCCTACCAGAACATTTTGCCGGGGTTCAATACGCCGTGCGGGTCGAACGCCAGCTTGACGCGCTTCATGAGCTCGATCTCGTCCTGCGAGAGCTCGATGGTCATGTACGGCGCCTTTGCGAAGCCGATGCCGTGCTCGCCGCTGATCGAACCTTCGAGCGCGACCACGCCCTCGAACAACGCGCGCTCGGCCTCGGCCGATCGCCGCAGCTCGTCCTCGTCGCCAGGCGTCAGCATGAAATTGACGTGAATGTTGCCGTCGCCGACGTGGCCGAAGCACGGCATCTGCAACCGATACTCTTTCTTCAGACGTCCCACCAGCTCGAACAGCTGCGGGATGCGGCCTTTCGGCACGACGATGTCGTGATTGTGCTTGATCGGCGAGATGACCTTCAGCGACGGCGACAGCTCGCGGCGGACGCGCCAGAGCTCCTGGCGATCCTCTTCCGTCGCCGCGCGCAGCAGCTCAGTAGCGCCGGCGTCGGTACACGCATCCGCGACGCGTTCGGCTTCGCCGGCCACCAGCTCCGACAAGCCGTCCACTTCAATCAGCAGCAGCGCGCCCGTGCCTTCGGGCGCCAGCGATCGCACGTTCAGGTATCGCGCGACCGCCTCGAGGCACTCGCCGTCAATCAGCTCGAGCGCCGCGGGAATGACGCGCGCGCGCAACAGACCGCTGACGGCGTTGACGGCCCCCTGCACATCCGGAAACGTCGCGCGCAACGTCGCCTGCACCGGCGGCTTCGGGATCAGCTTCAGGATGACTTTCGTGATGATCGCCAGCGTGCCTTCGGAGCCCACGAGCAGGTGCGTGAGGTCGTAGCCGACGACGTTCTTCACGACTTTGCCGCCGGTGTTGATGATTTCGCCGGTCGGCAGCACGGCCTCGAGGCCGAGCACGTATTGCTTCGTGGTGCCGTACTTGAACGCGCGCGGCCCGCCGGCACACTCCGCCACGTTGCCGCCGATCACGGACTGCTTCAGGCTGGCCGGATCGGGCGGATAGAACAGGCCCACCTTCTCCACCGCATCCTGGATGTCGCCCGTGATCACGTTCGACTCGGACACGACGAGCAGGTTTTCCTGGTCGATGTCGAGAATGCGATTGAGGCGATCGAGGGCGATGACGACACCGCCGTGCAAAGGCACGGCGCCGCCGGTGTAGCCGGTGCCCGCGCCGCGCGGCACCATCGGCACGCGCTCGTCATGACACAGCTTTGCAATGCGCGAGATCTCCTCCGGGCCCGACGGGAAGACCACGACGTCGGCCGCCTTGCCGCGCTTCAGCGCGTCGGTGCCGTATGCGACGCGCGTCTCCTCGTCGACGCGGACGTGCGCCTCGCCGCAAATCTCGCGGAGCCGTGCAAGAACGCCGGCGTCGATCACGGCCGCGCCTGCGCCCGCTCGCCGGCCGGCGCGCCGGCGCGGGTCTCATTCGCCCGCAGAAACTCGATGAGCCGCGTGACGCCCAGGCGCAGCTTCTCGAGCGACGTCGCATACGAGAGGCGCACGAAGCCCGGCGCGTCGAACGCCTCGCCCGGCGTGAGGATAACGTGCGATTCGGCCAGCAGCCGATCGGTCACGTCCTGCGACGTGCGCAGCGCGGCCGGCGAGAGGAAGTCCGCCACCGACGGGAACAGATAGAACGCGCCGGGCGGCGTCGGGCACTGCAGCCGCGGCTCTTCGCCGAGCCACGCCAGCACCTGGTCGCGCCGCCGCTTGTATTCGGCGCGCATCTCGGCGACGCAGTCCTGCGGCCCGGTCAGGGCCGCCACCGCCGCGAGCTGGGTGATCGAGTTCACGTTCGACGTGCTGTGGCTCTGCACGGCGTTACACGCCTGCACCAGCGCCGCAGGGCCGAGGGCCCAGCCGCACCGCCAGCCCGTCATGGCATACGCCTTCGACACCGACCCGGTCAGCACCACCCGATCCCGCGCGCGCTCGGTCAGCGCCTTCGGCAGGTTGTGCGGCACATCGTCGTAGATCAGCTTCTCGTAGCAGAGGTCCACGATGATCCAGAAGCCGTGACGCGCCGCCGCATCGCCCAGCGCGCGTGCCTCTTCCTCGGACATCAGCGCGCCGGTCGGATTGCCGGGCGAATTAATGACGATGGCCTTGGTGTTGGGCGTGAGCGCGGCGAGCAGGCGATCCGTCTCGAGGCGGAAGCCCTTCTCGGGATCCGTGCGCACGATGATCGGCCGCGCGCCCGCCAGCTTGATTTGCTCGACCAGCGTGGGCCAGCCCGGCGCGTGCGTGATCACGTCATCGCCCGGGCCGAACAGCGCCATCGCCGTGTTGTAGAGCGCCTGCTTGCCGCCGGCCGACAGGATCACGTCCTTCGCGTCGTAGCTGACGCCGTAGTCCTCGCGATAGCGCGCGGCCACGGCCTCGCGCAGCTCGGCGATGCCGGCATTGGCGGTGTATTTCGTGAAGTTGCGATCGAGCGCCGCATGCGCGGCGGCCGTGATGTGCGCGGGCGTCGGAAAGTCGGGCTCCCCCGCGCCAAGGTCGACCACGTCGACCCCCTGACGCCGCAGGCGCTCGGCCTCCATCGTCCCCTTCATCGTCGGCGACATGCCGACCTGTTTCATGCGTTCGGACAACATGGCTTCAGGCTTTCAATGTGCCGCGGGCCGCGCGCTTCTCGGCGAGGCGCTTTTCCACCTGCGGCGGCACGAGACCGGTGACGGATCCCCCCAGCGACGCGACTTCCTTGACCAGCCGCGAGCTCACATAGGTGTACTGCTCGGCGGGCATCATGAAGACGGTTTCGACATCCGGCGAGAGATGCCGGTTCATCAACGCCATCTGCATCTCGTATTCGAAATCGGAGACGGCCCGGAGACCGCGAACGATCACGTTGGCCTGCTTGTGCCGCATGTAGTCGACCAGCAGGCCCTCGAAGGTGTCGGCTTCCACCGACGGCGTGTCGCGGAACACGTCGCGAATCAAGCGGGCCCGCTCGTCGGCGGTGAACACCGGCGCCTTCTCCGCGTTGAGCAGGATGGCGACGATGATGCGATCGAACATGCGCGCGCCGCGACGGATGATGTCGACATGTCCGTTGGTGAGCGGGTCGAACGAGCCTGGATAGACGGCTATGCGCATGGTCACCCGGTGTGCGTGTCGTAAAAGCTCAGCGAGCTGTCGCCGGCCCTGACGGTTCGTCGTGCCCCTGCCGGAGGCGTCACGCGCGTCGCGTGCTCCAGCACCACTACTCCATCATCCTTCAGAATGGCCCCGGCCGCGCGTACTGCCGCCTCGAGCGCCGCGTCGTCGTACGGCGGATCCAGCAGCACGAGATCGAAGGGCGCGCCGCGGTGCGCCTCCGCCATCTCGACGAAGCCGCTGCGGACGATAGTACACGCCTCCGTGCCGCATTTCATGCCGGCGCGCTCGAGATTTCCGCGAATCAGCTTCAGCGCGCGCGGATCCTTCTCGACGAACGTGACGTGCGCCGCCCCGCGGCTCAGCGCTTCGATGCCAACCGCGCCGGTGCCGGCATATCCATCGAGCACCCGGGCGTCCGCGACGCGCGGCGCAAGGATGTTGAAGAGCGTCTCGCGCAACCGGTCCGAGGTCGGCCGCAGGCCGTCCCACGTGGGCGCGTCGAGCCGCCGCCCCTTCGCGGCGCCGGCGATGATCCGCACCTACCCCACCTCCGCGAGCCCGAAGCGCGCCTTCCACTGCTGGCGCAGCCGGCCGGCGAGTTCGGCGACGCCGGCATCGGTGGCAATCCAGTCGGCGGCTTCGCGGCGCGCGTGTTCCATGAGCGCGGCGTCGCGGCCGAGATCGCCCACGCGGAACGTCGGCAGGCCCGCCTGGCGCGTGCCGAAAAAATCGCCAGGCCCGCGCAGCTCGAGATCGCGCTCCGCAATAACGAAGCCGTCGTTGGTGTCGACCAGCGCCTGCAGCCGCGCCTTGCCGGTGTCGGTGAGCGGAGCCTGATACAGCAGCACACACTCGGACACGTGCGAGCCGCGCCCGACACGCCCGCGCAGCTGGTGCAGCTGCGACAACCCGAAGCGTTCCGCGTGCTCGACCACCATGATCGTGGCGTTCGGCACGTCGACGCCGACTTCGACGACGGTCGTGGAAACGAGGATCTGCGTTGCACCGGCCGCGAAGCTCGCCATCACGTGATCTTTCTGATCAGCCTTCAGCTTCCCGTGCAGCAGCGCCACGCGGTACTGCGGAAAGATGGCGGTGGCCAGGTGCTCGGCCATCGCGGTGGCGTTGCGGAGGTCGACTTTCTCGGACTCCTCCACCAGCGGGTAGATCACGTACGCCTGGCGTCCCTGCTCGATGGCGCCGCGAATGGCGCGGTACGCTTCCTCCCTGCGCGATTCGGGCCTGGCCGATGTTCGAATGGGCTGGCGGCCTGGCGGCATCTCGCGAATGATCGACACGTCGAGGTCGCCGTACAGCGTCATCGAGAGCGTGCGCGGAATCGGCGTCGCGGTCATGACGAGCACGTCGGGATTCGTGCCCTTGTCGCGAAGCGCCGCGCGCTGCACCACGCCGAACCGGTGCTGCTCGTCGATGATGACGAGGCCCAGCTCGCGGAACACGACGGCATCCTCCGCCAGCGCGTGGGTGCCGACCACCATGTGCATGGACCCCGCCTGCAGCTCCGCGAGGATCTCGCGCCGCTTCTTCGCGGGCACGCTGCCGGTGAGCGCGGCGACGCGGAAGCGCGAGGCTTCGAGCCGCCGGCGAATCGTCATGAAGTGCTGGTCGGCCAGAATTTCGGTGGGCGCCATGAACGCCACCTGCATGCCGTTCTCCATGGCCACCAGCGCCGCGAGCAGCGCCACGATGGTCTTGCCGGCGCCGACATCGCCCTGCAGCAGCCGATTCATCGGCTCGGGCCGCGCCATGTCGTCGACGATTTCCTTCACGGCGCGCTTCTGATCGCCCGTGAGCCTGAACGGCAGCACCGCGCGCGCGGCGTCGCGCACGCGATCGTCGATCACCACCGACCGGCGCTTGCGCTCCGTGCGCTGTTTGCGCCGCTTGAGCAGCAGGCCCGCCTGAAACAGAAAGAACTCCTCGAAGATCAGCCGCTGTTGCGCGGGCGTGCGAAACGCGTTCAGCTCCTCGATGTTCGCGCCCGCGGGCGGAAAGTGCGTGGCTTCGAACGCGTCACGCCGCGCCGGCACGCCCAGCGTCCGCTGCAGCGCCGCGGGCAAAGGATCATCCACCTCCGTGCCCGCCGGCCCGAGCGTCTGCAACGCCTGCTGCACCAGCGCCCGCTGCATCTTCGGCGTCATCGTCCCCGCCTTTTCATAGACGGGCACGATGCGGCCGGTGTGGATGGTGTGATCGGTGTCGGCCTCAACGCCTTCGGCGCCAGGCTCGCCCGAAAGAATCTCGTAATCGGGGCTGGCGAGTTGCAGGCCCGTGCCCGGACGCAGCTCCACCAGCCCGTACAGAATCACGCGCTGATGCGGCTTGAAGACGTCCTTGAGAAACGACTGATTGGGAAACGCGGCGCGGATGGATCCGGACGCGTCGCGCAGCACCATCTCGAAAATGCGGAAGCCGGGACGACGAGTAGGCCGCACGTGGGCGCTGAGCACCTCGCCCTGCACCGACGTGCGCTGGCCGGGACGGAGCGACGCGATGGACGCGAAATGGCCGCGATCCTCGTACCGCAGCGGAAAGCGGCACAGCAGATCCTCGACGGTCGCAAGGCCGACCTTCTCGAGATCCGCGGCACGCCGCGGCCCGACGCCTTTGAGGTACTGGAGAGGCGTGCCCAGGGGATCAGCAGGCACCTGCTGAATTTTACTGCTGGATGACGTAGGCGACCGACTTGCCGACCTGAATTTCTTTGATGCGCGCCGGCATCTCGTAGAGGTCGTCGAGGCTGATGCCGTCGGGATCTTCGGGCGAGGCCGAGTAATACGACAGCAGTTCCTGCAACACCACCTTCGGCACGGTCATGCCGCCAACGGTGGCGGTCTGGAGCTCGAAGCGCGCGACGCCGTCTTTCGTATGGAGGATGCCGGTGGCGGTGACCGGCAGGCGGCCGGTGAGATACGCGGCGGGATCGAGCCAGCCGCGCTCGCGCGACGTGCGCACGCGGTCGAGATCGACGGTCGCGCGGCCGGCGACGCGGCCGTCGCCGATGATGGTGACGTGGGGATCGACGACGCCGTCGGGAAGATCACCCGCGGCGTGATGGCGCAGGTAGCCGTTGACCTCGCCCTCCGTGACGGTGGTCGACAGCCGCTGGCGGCACGGACAGCCCTGACCGCGCGCGACGATCTGCACGAGCTTCGCGCGCATGGCATCGGCCTGTCGGATGTTCTGCGGCGCGGCAAGCGGCGCGGCTGCCGCGAGCAGCAGCATCAGCGCCGGCACGATCATCCGCGGGAACCTCACACCCATCGTTTCGAGTGTAGCAGCTACCGCCGTGGGACATTACCGGCCCGCGGCTAGCGCCGCGGGCCCTGCCGCGCGCGGAACAGCATGTCCAGCTTCTTCTGCTCGAGCTGATCCTCGAGCACGCGGAAGCGCGCGCTCTGCCATGGGGTCAGCACCTCGTCGATCGAGGCGTACGCCTTCTGCACGTCGGCCAGGGCGGCGCGCTCGTGCTCGTCGACCGCGCGTGCCGCGGCGGTCAGCTTCGCATCATCGATCGTGTCGCCCGCGCGCAGCTGCTGGTTGATCTGCGCGAGCAGCCGGTTGCGGCGCATGCGCGCTTCGCGGCGCGCGGCCTGCAAGGCGCGCACGCGGCGCACGAACTGCGGATACTGCTCCTCGGAGATCTGAAGCGCGCTTTCCGCCTGCGCGATCACGTACGCGTCGAACTGCGCCTGGATTTCGCGCGGCGTGGAACCCGCATCGCGCGGCGCCTGGCCGCGCCCGCCGCGTCCCTGCACCGCGCTGCCGCGTCCTTGCACCGCGCCGCCGCGCGCCTGGGCGGCCACGTCGGCAACCGCGCCCGCTCCGAGCATCAGCACCAGACCACACGACAGCACGCGCCTACGATCCACCAGCATCTCCATTCATCTCGGCTTGCAGCAGCGCCATCAGCTGCGCGCGCTCGGCCGCATCCAGATCCTCGATGGCGGCATCGGCGCCGCCGGGCGTCACGCCAAAGCCCGCCTCGCGCACCGCCTCCAGGCCGGCCGTCGCGGCCACCGCACTCACCACCTGCCACCCCGCATCGTCAGTCTCGATGTCGACCGCGTATCCCTGGCCGTCATCCATCAGCGCGACAGGCGCGTCCGACACGACCGCCGGCGCGGATGCCGTGGCGTCGTCACCGGCCATCGGCGCGCGCGAGGTCCAGGCCCATACCGAGAGCGCGCCCGCCACGGCGAGCGACGCGAACACGAGCGCGGGGCGGCGCTGCCACCATCGCGCGGGCGCCACCGGCACCGCGACCGGCTCGGCGGCGACGGCCGCGCGCACGCGCGCCGGGAAGTGCTCCCAGAACAGCGGCGACGGATCCGGCACGTCGAGCGCGTTCGACACGCGGTCAGCGAGCTCGTCGAGTTCCTTGTCGGTCATCGTGACAACTGCTTTCTCAAATTCGCGAGCGCGTGAAAGAAATTGGCTTTCACGGCGCCGACCGAGCTGTTCAGGATCGCGGCGATTTCCTCGTGGGGCAGCTCGCGATACATGCGCAGCACGAGCGTGGCGCGCTGACGCGGCGGCAGGCGTCTGATCGCGTTGCGCACGCGCACGGCATCCTGCTGCCGCATGAGCGTGGTGTCGGGATGCTCGCCGCGCGTCTCGAGGCGCGGCGCGGCATCGAGCGGCTCCATCACCGGCCGCTTGACCGCCACCTTGTTGAGCGACGTGTTCACCGCGACGCGATAGAGCCACGTGCCGAGCGCCGAGTCGCCCTTGAATTTCTTCAGGCCGCGATACGCGCGCACGAATACGTCCTGCGCGAGGTCGGCCGCATCTTCGTGATTGCCGACGAAGCGGTAGCAGATCTGGTACACCTGCCGCTGATGGCGCGTGACGATGACGTCGAAGGCGGCGTCGTGGCCGGCCTGGAACGCGGCGACGAGGACGTGATCGTTCGCGTCGGCCAGGTCGGTCGAGCCGGGTTCAGCCGTCACCGAGCCCGCCGGGACATCGGGAAGCTCCCACGAAAGTGCGTCTGGTAGTGAAACCGCTTTTGTCTGCACGCCTGCCCCTGATGCACTGGCTGAGAATTTAGACCACTGGCGGGCCTGTTTGGTTAAGCGGACGGAAAACGTCAGTGGAACCATCCTTGCGTACGGTAGGGAACAATGGCTCCCCAGTCCAAGCGGCCTCCCCCCGTATCGTCGCGGGAGGTGCGCCTGCTTCTCAGGCGCGCCGACAAGCTGTTTGCCGAAGGTGCCAAGCTCCAAGCACTTGCAAAACAAGCACTTATAGACCACTTCCGCCAGGGCGTCGCCGACGAGCCCACGGCCGACGATCGCGTCAGACGCGCGAAGATGAGCCGGAGGAAGCGGAAGAAGTAGGCGGCTGGCGTGTGTGTCGCGGAATGCTACGCGCCCAGGCTGGATTACCGCGCGTATTGACTTTCGCTTTTCTTTTGCATACAGTCCGGCGGTAAGGGGGCCCTGTGCTACCGCTGACCAAGCGCCAACGCGAAATTCTCGATTACCTCAACGATTTCATTCAGCAGCACGGCTATGCGCCGAGCCTGGAAGAGATCGGCCGCCGCTTCGGGCTGTCGTCGCTGGCGACGGTGCACAAGCATCTCACCAACCTGCAGGAAAAAGGCTTCATCAAGCGGTCGTGGAATCGCAGCCGCTCGGTCGAGCTGATTCCCGCGCGCGTCGGTACGCGCTCGGTCGAGGTGCCGCTGCTCGGCTACGTCGCGGCCGGCGCGCCCATCGAGGCCATTGCCGGCGCCGAAACCATCAACATCCCCGAAGACCTGGTCGGCAAGCGCGACACGTACGTGCTGCGCGTCAAGGGCGACTCGATGATCGACGAGCAAATCCGCGACGGCGATCTCGTCATCGTCGAAGACCGCAAGACGGCCGAAAACGGCGAGATGGTGATCGCGCTCGTCAGCGGCGCCGACGTGACGCTCAAGAAGTTCTATCGCGAGCAAGGGCGCATCCGCCTCCAGCCCGCGAACCCGGCGATGCAGCCCATGCTGTTCGACCCCGAGCAGATTCAGGTGCAGGGTGTGGTCATCGGCGTCATGCGGCGGTACTGATATGTCCACCAACAAGCCGATCAACTTCACCATCGTGCCGGAAGAAGGAAACGAGCCGGCGCGCGTCTACTCGAACTTCTGCGCCATCGCGCACACGCCGTTCGACATCACGCTGTCGTTCTGCGAGGTGCTGCCGCTGTCCGAGCGCGATCTCAAGGACGCCGAAGCCGACCATGTCGTGCGCGCGCCCGTGCGCTCGCGCATTGTCCTCCCCGTCTCCGTCGTGCCGGGCCTGATCGCGGCGCTGCAGGAACACCTGCGCGCGTACGCGGACTCGGCGGGCGGCAAAAACCCGGTGCACTGACAGAGGAGCGTCGCGTCGTGATTGTGCACGTGCAGCTCGTCGACTTCTTCATGGCGGTCGAGCGCGGCGCGCGTCCGGATCTCGACGGCCGTCCGCTCATCGTCGGCGGTCTGCACGCGGGCCGCGGCTTCGTGGCGCTCGCGTCAGAAGAGGCGCGCGCCCGCGGCGTGCGCACCGGCATGCGCATGACCGACGCGCTTGCGGCCGTGCCCGACGCGGTCTGCCTGCCTGGCTCAATCGAGCGCTATCTCGAAGTGTCGGCGCAGATCGACGAGCGGCTGCGCCGATACACGGCGTGGATTGAATGGAGCGCCGTCGACGAGGCGTGGCTACGGTGGGAAGGCCGCGGCGGCATGCGCACGCCGTCGATCGACGATGTGCGCGAGCAGCTGGCGCGCGATTTCGGCATCAGCACGGCGGTCGGCGTGGGCTCGACCAAGGCCGTCGCCGCGGTTGCGGCGCGCCTGGTGGCGCCGTCGGGCCTGCTGCTGGTGCTTCCCGGCTACGAAGCGCGGCTGCTGGCGCCTCTCGACCTCAAGCGGCTGCCCGGCCTCTCCGGCGAGCAGATGTCGCGCCTGCGCGATCGGGGCGTGCACTCCCTGGGCGAGCTCGCATCGCTCGACGACACCGCGCTCGTCGAGGCGATCGGACGCGGCGGCAGCGTGCTGGCGCGCCACGCGCTCGGCCTCGACGATCGTCCACTCAGCGCGGCGGAGGTGCCGAAAGGCATCGCGCGCGCAGCCGTCTTCGGATCCTGCGGCGCGTCGCAGGCACGCGGCGCCGTGACGCGCCTCGCCGAGCAGGCCGCGGCCGCGCTTCGACGATCGAGCCACGCCGCGCGCCAGATCCGGCTGCGCGTGCGCGACCTCGCGGGCGAACGCATGCGCGTGCAGCCGCTCGATCCACCCGTCTGCGACGCCGCGGGCGTCGTGGAGCACGCCGACGCCCTCGCCCGCCGGCTGCTCCATCCCGGCCGCGAGCTGCACGAAGCCGCGGTGTTCCTCACCGCCCTCGCGCCGGTCGACGCGCAGCTCAATCTCTTTTCATCGCGCGCATCGTGACTTGATACGATGCACGCGATGGCGAAAGCCAAGACAACAGCGCGCCCTGTCTGGCGCCCCGTCAGCGCGAAAGTAAGGCGCGTCATCGACGCGCTCTCGAAGCAGCATCCCGGCGCGTGGACCGAGCTGCATTTCAATAACGCCTACGAGCTGCTCATCGCGACGGTGCTGTCGGCGCAATCGAGCGATGAACGCGTGAACGGCGTGACGCCGGCGCTGTTCAAGCGCTATCCAAATGCGCGCGCACTCGCCAAGGCCACCACCGACGAGCTCGAGCCGCAAATCAAGTCCACCGGGTTCTTCCGCGCGAAATCACGGTCCCTCGCGGCGCTCTCCGCCGCGCTGGTGGAATCGCACGACGGCGACGTGCCGAACGACATGGAGGCGCTGACCGCGCTGCCCGGCGTCGGCCGCAAGACCGCCAACGTGGTGCTCGGCCACGCGTTTGGCGTGCCTGGCTTCCCCGTGGATCTGCACGTGCTGCGCGTCGCGAATCGCATCGGCATCGCGAAAAGCGACAAGCCGGAAATCGTCGAGGCACAGCTGACCGGCGCGCTGCAGGACGACAAATGGGTGCTGGCTTCCGACGTATTGATCCTGCACGGCCGCCGCATCTGCCGGCCGAAACCGCTCTGCGATCGCTGCGCCGTGCGCAAGGACTGCGACTACTACAAAGGGCTCGGGGCACAGGCGCCGCGAGCCAGGAAAAGCGGAGCGCCGAAGGCGCGCAGCGCCAAACAATGACTCGGGACGATTTCGAGCAGTACGTCAAGGAGGCCATCGCCACCATCCCGCCGCGGTTTCGCAAAGCCGTCCGCAATCTCGCCATCGTCGTCGAGGACGAGCCGTCGGACGAACTGCTCGAGGAGATGGAGATCGAGCCGCCCGATTCGCTCTTCGGTCTGTATCAGGGCACACCGCTGACCGAGCGCACGTGGGGCTACGGCAACACGCTGCCCGACCGCATTACGCTCTACCAGGGCCCCATCGAAGACGCCAGCGAAGACGAGGACGATCTGGTCGTCTGCATCGGCGAGACGCTCATCCACGAGCTCGGGCACTATTTCGGGCTCAGCGAGGAAGAGATTGAAGAGATCGAAGAAAAGTACTGGCGCGGTCCGGGCGACGATGCGGACGCGGAAGGCGGCCCCGAAGACTGAGCGGCACGTTCCGCGGAAGCGGTTCGGCCAGCACTTTCTGCAGGACGCCTGGGCGCAGAAGGTCGTCAGCGCCATCGACCCGCAGCCGGGCGACGTCTTTCTCGAGATCGGCCCTGGCGAAGGCGCGCTCACGCTGCCCCTCGCCGCCCGCGGCGTGCCGATCGTCGCGGTTGAAATCGATCGCGATCTCGCGCGCCGGCTCGCCGAGCGCGTGCCCTCGTCGGTCATGATCGTGACGGGCGATATCCTCGAGACCGACGTGGTGCCGTTTCTCACCGGCATCCGATCGCAGAGCACGGCCTACGAGGCGCGCAGCGGCGCGCCGGCGCCGCAGCGGCCGCGCTACCGCGTGGCCGCCAACCTGCCCTACAACGTCTCGACGCCGGTGCTCTTCAAGCTGTTCGACATCCAGCGGCGCGACGCGCTGTTCTTCGATGCCACGCTGATGCTGCAGAAGGAAATGGCGGATCGGCTGGCCGCCGGCGCCGGTTCGCGCGAATCCGGCGTGCTCAGCATCATGGCGGCGCTCGACGCCGACGTGAAGCAGCTGATGCGCCTTCCGCCCGGGGCATTCCGTCCGCCGCCAAAGGTGCACTCGGCCATCGTCCAACTCACGTTCCGCCGCCACGGCCTCCGGATTCCCGACGAGGCGCTGTTCGAGCGGATGGTCCAGGCCCTGTTCGGGCAGCGCCGGAAAACCATCCTTAATGCGCTCAAGCCGTTCGACCGGTCGGCGCCCGCCATCCTGGCGCTTGCGGGGCTCGACCCGCGGCGGCGGGCCGAAACCCTGCAACTTACAGAACTGGCTAGGCTTGCGGAGCTTTTCAGTGCGCTGAAATCGCCCCCTGTGCTATAGTTTCGCCCGTACCACCCCCTCCTTGAAGCGGGTTCCGTCCCAGCGGGCCCAGATGGTCGGATCGAAGGCCGCGACTTCCGCTAATCGCCCTGGTTGGCGTGCGCGAGCCGTATCCGACTTCAGGCGCAGCCCTGACCGGGCGTTTGCGCGCAGGTTCGTGTGCCAGCTATGACGCAGGAGGCCTCAATGCCGCCCGCGCCGCGCGTGGAAGTGATTCCACTCGGCGGCGTCGGCGAGTTCGGCATGAACATGATGCTCGTCGCCTCGGGCGACGATGCGGTGCTGGTGGATGCCGGCGTCATGTTCCCCGAGCCCGAGCTGCTGGGCGTTGATCTGGTCATCCCGGATCTGACCGTGCTCGACGAGTGGCGCGGCCGCATCCGCGCGCTCATTCTCACGCACGGGCACGAAGACCACATCGGCGGCGTCCCTTACGTTCTCTCGCGCGTCGACGGCCCGGTGTATGCGTCGCCGTTCACGGCTGCCCTGCTTGCGCCCAAGCTCGAGGAACACGGCATCGACGCGCGCGGCCGGCTCGTCGAAGTCGCGCCGAAGCAGGTCATCGCCATCGGCTCGATCCGCGTGGAGTTCCTGCGCGTCACGCACAGCATTCCCGACTGCCTGGCGCTGGCCATCCACACCCCGGCCGGCACCATCGTGCACACGGGCGATTTCAAGATCGACCAGACGCCGCTCGACGGTGAAGCCACGGACCTGCACCGGCTGGCGGAGCTCGGCGCCAGGGGCGTGCTCGCGCTGTTTGCCGACAGCACGAACGTGGACCGGCGCGGCTACACCGGCTCGGAGCGCGACGTCATCGAGGGCTTCGAGGAAATCTTCAGCAGCACCGAAGGCAAGATCGTCGTCGCCTCCTTCGCCACGAGCATCTACCGCATGCAGATTCTCGTGGATCTGGCGGCGCAGTTCGATCGCCGCGTCGCGTTCGTGGGCCGCGGCGCCATCAAGAACTCCGAGATTGCGATGCGCCTCGGCCGCCTGCGCATGCCGCACGGCGTGCAGATTCGCGACGATGAGGTGCGCAACTTCCCGTCGCAGGACGTACTGTGCATCTGCACGGGATCGCAGGGCGAGCCGATGGCGGCCCTGCCCCGCATCGCGATCGACGACCACCGCCACGTGAAGCTCGATGACGGCGACGTGGTGGTGTTCAGCGCGCGCGCCATTCCGGGTAACGAGAAGGCGATCGGGCGCGTGATGAACCACGTCGCGCGCCGGGGTGCCACGGTCATTCCCGACGGCGAGAAGCACGTGCACGTGTCCGGGCACGCCAGCGCCGAAGAGCTGAAGCTCGTGATCGCGCTCGTCAAGCCGAAGCACTTCATTCCGGTGCACGGCGAGTTCCGCCAGTTGTCGATGCACGCGCGGATGGCGAAGAACGTGTCGAGCGACATCGACGTGATCCTGGCCGAGAACGGCGACGCGATCCTGTTCGACGAGGAGGGCGGCCGTATTCATCGGAAGGTGGCGGCGGGCAGGGTCTTCATCGACGGCAGCCACACCGGCGAGGTCGGCGACGAGGTGCTGCGCGATCGCCGGCATCTCGCGGGCGACGGCCTCGTGGTGCCCGTGCTGGCCATCAACGGCATTACGGGCGTGCTCGAGAATGCACCCGAGCTGATTACGCGCGGCTTCGTGGTCGACGAAAAGACCGAGGGCCTGTTGAAAGAGCTGCCGGCGTTGATGCTGTCGATTCTCGAGCAGGCGCCGCGCGAGGAGCGCACCGATCCCGGCCTGATGAAGGAGCGCGTGCGCGCCGAGCTGCAGAAGTTTTTCCGGAAGCGGACGGGCCGGCGCCCGCTCGTGCTGCCGGTCGTCATGGAAGTGTGAGCATGGAGACTTATACACGTGGCTGATTCGATGTTGTCGCGGCGCTTCAGCGAGCTGCTGGGCGTCGTGTTGTTTGGCGTGACGCTGATCTGGCTGGTGGCGCTGGCCAGCTATTCGCCGTCCGATCCGGTGTGGTTCTTCAACTCCGGAGCCGACTCGGCGCCCGCGAACTTCGCGGGCCGCGTGGGGGCCTTCACGGCCGAAGCGTCGTTCCAGCTCCTCGGCTACGCCGCGTTCCTGATGCCGGCCATTCTCGCCATCATCGGCTGGCACTACTTCTGGTGCCGCGATCTCGAGGCGGAATACACCAAGGCGATCGGCGCCGTGCTCTTCGTGGCGTCCGTCTCCGCGCTGCTCAGCCTCGCGTTTGGCAGCCTGGCCATCGAGGGCAAGTCGTTCCGCGCCGGCGGCTACATCGGACAGGTTGTCGCGTCGGTGCTGGCTGAATATCTCAATCGCACGGGCTCCGCGATTCTGGTGCTGACGACGCTGGTGCTGGCCACGGTGCTGGCGACGCAGTTCTCGATCGGCCGCGCGTTTGCGTTTGCCGGCACGGCCGCGCGCGGGCAGGCCACCGGTGTCGTCGCCCGCTTCCAGGCGTGGCGCGACGAGCGCCGCAGGGAAAAGCAGCGGCAGGACGTCATCCGCAAGCACACCGAAAAGGCGGGCGCCGACAGGGCCGCGGACGTGGCGAAGGCCGCCAGCATGGCCGCATCGCTCAAGGCCGCGCGCAAGCCCGATCCGAAAAACGCGCCGGACGAGGACGAGGACGAACCGGTGGAGCGCGCGCGGGCGATCCCGAAGCCACCCGCCATCAAGCGGATGGCGCCGGCCGAACAGTCACTGCCGCTGCCCGAGCCCGAGCCGAAGGCGCCGGCCGAGCGGCGGAAGGGATCGTTCACGCTGCCTCCCCTCTCGCTGCTCGACCCGGCGCGCACCGAGCGCAAGGTCGACGAGCGCGAGCTGATGGACGCCGCGCGCCTGCTCGAGGAGAAGTGCCGCGAGTTCAACGTCGAAGGCTCGGTCGTGCAGATTCATCCGGGTCCGGTCGTCACGACGTACGAGTTCAAGCCCGACGCGGGCGTGAAGTACAGCAAGATCACCGGCCTGATGGACGATCTCTGCCTCGCGATGAAGGCCGAGTCGGTGCTCATCGACCGCATCGCCGGCAAGTCGACGGTCGGCATCCAGATCCCCAACGCCACGCGCGAAGCCATCTCGTTGC
The DNA here is from genome assembly GCA_036675475.1 of Vicinamibacterales bacterium. Classification (GTDB taxonomy): domain Bacteria; phylum Acidobacteriota; class Vicinamibacteria; order Vicinamibacterales; family SCN-69-37; genus JALYRV01. The sequence continues at coordinate 49,630 of JAKFEY010000007.1, read as the reverse complement.
GCGAGCTCCTCGAGTCCGACATCTTCAGGCGCTCGGCGTCGCGTCTCACGATTGCGCTCGGCAAGACGATCCACGGCGAGGGCTTCATCGGCGATCTCGCCACGATGCCGCACCTGCTCATCGCCGGCTCCACCGGCGCGGGCAAGTCCGTCAGCGTCAACGCCATGATCTCGAGCATCCTCTTCCGGGCCACGCCCGACGAGGTGCGCTTCATCATGGTCGACCCGAAGCGCCTCGAGCTGGGCATGTACGAGGGCATCCCGCACCTGCTCACGCCGGTCGTGGTCGACCCCAAGCTCGCCGCCAACGCGCTGCGCTGGGCCGTGCGCGAGATGGAAGAGCGCTACAAGACGCTCGCGGCAAGCGGTGTACGCAACATCGAGCAGTACAACCGCAACATCAAGGCGATGCTCGCCGAGAGCAAGACCGGGCAGGATGAACACGGCAAGGACCTCGTCACGCTCCCCTTCATCGTCGTCATCATCGACGAGCTCGCGGACCTGATGATGGTGGCGGGCAACGAGGTCGAGGAATCGATCTGCCGCCTGGCGCAGATGGCGCGCGCGGTCGGCATCCATCTGGTGCTGGCGACGCAGCGGCCGTCGGTGGACGTCATCACGGGCCTCATCAAGGCGAACCTGCCGGCGCGCATTTCCTTCCGCGTGTCGTCGCGCATCGACTCGCGTACCGTGCTCGACGCGGGCGGCGCCGAACAGCTGCTCGGCAAGGGCGACATGCTCTATCTGCCGCCGGCCTCGTCGCGGTTCGTGCGCGTGCACGGCCCGTACATCTCCGAGCAGGAGAGCGCGCGCCTCGCGAGCTTCCTGCGCAAGCAGGGCAAGCCGAACTACGACACGTCGATTACCGCCGAAGAGAAGAAGGAGACGGCCGGCGGCGGCACGGAGTTCGACAAGGACGACCTCTACGACGAGGCGGCGCGCATCATCGTGTCGAGCGGTCAGGCCTCGATCTCCTATCTGCAGCGGCGGCTGCGCATCGGCTTCAGCCGCGCGGCGCGGCTCGTGGACATGATGGAAATGGACGGACTCGTGTCCGCTCCCAACAGCTCGGCCGGCGGCAAGCGCGAAGTGCTGGTCAAGAAAGACTATTTCGAGGAAGTCGACGCGCAGGTGCGCTGAGGACACAGCCATGCGACTCCTTCTCACGGCAGCGTTCATCGTCATCACGGCCATGCCGGCCGCGGCGCAGTCCGCGCCCGTCCGGTACGAGGCGGCTCTCGCGCGCGAGAAACAGATCCGCGCGTCGCAGCCGTCGGCAGGCGCCCTGCGCAGCGTCATCGCGCAGTACGAGGCCATCGTGCGTCTGTATCCGCGCAGCGGCTACAGCGACAACGCGTTGTGGCAGGCCTCGGGCCTGGCCTGGCTCTCGTGGGAGCGGCACGGCCGCGACGCAGACCGCCGCACGGCCGTCCGCCTGCTGGAACAGCTTCGCAAGAGCTATCCGACCGGCACGCTCGCGAAGCAGGTGCCGGCGCGGCTGTCTGAAATGACGAGCGCGGTCAGCGCGCGCCGTGCCGCGCAGCGCGCGCCGGCACCGGTCGCGCAACGCGCGGTTCTTGAAAAGCGCGAGGAGCCGGTGGAGGTCACGCCTGCCGTCACTCCAGACGTGCCTGCGGCTTCTCCGGCCGCACCGCCGGCCGCGCCGGCCGTGCCAATGATCCAGCTGCTGGAGATCGCGCGCAGCGCGCTGCCGGCCGGCGAGCGCCTCACGATTGCGATGGATCGCGAGCCCACGTACCGCGAAGAGCGTCTGACCGATCCCGAGCGGCTCTTCTTCGACTTCCGCAACACCGCCGCCGCCGAGGCCGCAAAGCCCACGCTCGAGCGCCTGGTGGGCGGCGTCGTGCGCGACGTGCGGCTTGGCGCGCATCCGGATCAAACGACGCGGCTGGTCGTGGAGCTCGAGCCGGGCACGCGCCACAGCGTGTTTGCGCTCTACAACCCGTACCGCCTCGTCGTGGATCTCGAGCGCACCGCGCCGTCTCCTGCGTCGCCGGTGGCTGCCCCGCCGCCGGCGGCTCGGCCTGCTGCCACGACGGCCGTGGCGACCTCAGGCCCCGCGGCTGCGCCGCCAGTGACTGACGCTCCAAAGCCGGCGTCGAAGCCCACCGCTCCTTCGCTGAGCGCGACGGTGCCGAAAGCTGCCGATCCGGTGCGCGACGCCGCGCCGCCGGTCGTGCCCTCGACCAACGCCAACGGCACGTTCTCGCTGGCGCGCCAGCTCGGGCTCGGTGTCGCACGCATCGTGATCGATCCCGGCCACGGCGGCCACGACCCTGGCGCGATTGCCAACCGCGCGCGCGAGGCCGACGTGGTGCTCGACATCGCCCTGCGCCTCGAGAAGCTGCTCAAGGCGAAGAACATCGACGTCGTGCTCACCCGCCGCACCAACGTCTTCATCCCGCTCGAGGAGCGCACGGCCATCGCCAACCGCGAGGCCGCCGACCTGTTTCTCTCGATTCACGCCAACGTCGGGCGCAACACGTCGGCCAATGGCGTCGAGACGTACTTCCTCAACTTCGCCACCAATCCCGAAGCCGAGGCCGTGGCCGCCCGCGAAAACGCCGGCACGGGCATGGCCATGCACAACCTCACGGACATCGTCCGCAAGATTGCGCTGAACAACAAACTGGATGAATCGCGCGACCTCGCGAATGCGGTGCAGACGTCGCTCCATCGCGGCATCCGCCAGCAGAACGCCCAGGCGCGCAACCGCGGCGTGAAGCAGGCGCCGTTCGTGGTGCTCATCGGCGCGCAGATGCCGAGCGTCCTGGCTGAGGTGTCGTTCGTGACCAACAAGAAGGAGGCGGCCCTGCTGCGCACGGCCTCCTACCGCCAGCGCATCGCGCAGTCGCTGGCCGACGCCATCGTGAAGTACCGGGCGTCGCTGAAAAAGGTGGGGACCATCGCGTCAGGCGCCGAATCGCGCTAGCATCGATCCATGCAGACCGAGGACGCGATCATCATCCGGCTCGTCGAGCCGCCCGCGCCCGAAGTCACGGTCGGCGACGTCATCCTCGGCTCGCTCGGCGTCGCCGGCGTCATGACCCTCGCCGCCGTCGTGCTCGGCCTGCTCGTCGGCTGGCTCCTCATCCGCCGCTCCCGCGCCCGCGGCCTCGAGGCCGAACATCCTCCGTCGATTCAAGTTAACTGACCGCCTACAGCGCACGCCGCCGACTGCGTGCCCGATGTTGCGCAGCGGTGCCGAGGTGCGGCCGCGCCAAAGAGCGGTCGCGCCTGCGATCTTTTAACGGCCCCGCTGCACAACATCGGGCACGCGCAGGGGCGACGCCCGGTGTTCGTCAGCGCCGCCGAGGCGAGTCGAGCCCGCGGAGTGGTCCGGTCTCGCCGACGTCTTTTTAACGGCGTCGCTGACGAACACCGGGCATCGCCCTCCGCGTGTGCGCAGCGCCGCTGCTGCGTGCCCGATGTTCCGAAGCGCCTCGGCGGCGCTGAGGAATACCGGACCAAGCCCCGAGCATCACTCACTGACCGAGCGCCAGGCGCGCGGCTTAGCCGAGGGCGAAGGCGGATTCGATGAGCGTGCGGACGGCGACGCTGGTGGCGCCTTTCGGCTGCCAGGCTTTGGCGTCTTCGGCCCAGGCGGTGGCGGCGATGTCGAGGTGGGCCCATGGTTTGCCGGCCGCGAACTGCTTGAGGAAGACGGCCGCGGTGATGGCGCCGCCGGGGCGGCCGCCGACGTTGGTCATGTCGGCGATTTCGCTTTTCAACTGCTCGAAGTAGTCGTCCTCGGTCGGCATCGGCCAGACGCGGTCGCCGCCTCGTGCCGCGGCGTCGCGCACGGCATCGCGCCAGCTGTCGGGCGAGCCGAACAGGCCGCTGTTGACGCGCCCGAGCGCGACCATGCACGCGCCGGTGAGCGTGGCGACGTCGATCAGATGCGTGGCGCCCTCGCGCGCCGCGTACCACAGCGCGTCCGCGAGAATGAGCCGGCCTTCCGCATCGGTGTTGATCACCTCGACGGTCTTGCCTGACGCGCTGGTGAGCACGTCTCCCGGCCGGATGGCGCGGCCGCCGGGCATGTTCTCGGCCATGGGCACGACGCCGATCACGCGATGCCGAGGACGAAGCAGGCCGATGGCGCGCATGGCGGCCACCACGGATGCGCCGCCCGCCATGTCGTCCTTCATCCGCTCCATGCCGTCGGCCGGCTTGATGGAGATGCCGCCCGTGTCGAACGTCACGCCTTTGCCGACAAGGCCCAGCACGGGCGCGGCGGACGCGCCTTTGGGCTCGTAGCGCATCACCAGCAGGCGCGGCGGCTCCACACTGCCCTGTCCCACGCCGAGCAGCAGACCCATCCCGAGTTTCTCGAGCGCCTTCTCGTCGAGGACCTCGGTGACGATGCCGGACCCGTCGAGTGCGGCAACGGCGCGCTCCGCAAAGACGCGCGGGGGCAGGCGATTGCCCGGTTCGTCGGCAAGCGCGCGGGCGCGGTTGCAGCAGTCCGCAATCAAACGCCCGCGCTCGGCCGCTTCGCGCACATCCTGCCCTTTGGGCGTGACGAGCGTGATGGCCTCGAGCCGTCCCGTCACCGGCTCGCCGGTCTTGTACCGACCCTCTGAAAACGCGGCGAGCGTCAGCCCATCGGCCACATGCTGCGCCATCGAGGCCGGGATCGCGCCGCCGAGCGCGAACGCGACGTGTGCCGCCCGGTGGCGCTTCGCGGCCAGGCCGGCCGTCGCGGCCACGCGCCGCACGCGCTCCACCGAACGTTCCTCCGCCTTGCCGCATCCAATCAGCAGGACGCGCGGCGCCGCCCAGCCGGGCGCGCGCTCGATGAGCGTCTCGAAGGCCTTGCCGCGGAACTCGGCAGACCGCCGGGCCACCTCGAGCAGAGCGGCAAGCGTCTGACTGACAGCGGCCAAATCGCGGTCGCCGGCGTCTTCTTCAGTGACGGGGATGACGACAAGGTCGGCCCGAACCGTGGTTAACTCTGATTCGGCGACGTGAAGGCCGGGAAGAAAAGGTTCAGCAAATGCAGACATACGGTCGGAAACCCGCGTTGATCATACCGCTCATGCTCTGTGCGGCCCTTGCGCCGGGCCTCAGCGCGCAGGACAAGCCGAAAAAGCCGAAACTGTCCGTGCGCTCGTCGCCCACGATGGCGTTCACGCCGGCCACCATCACGTTCACGGCCGAACTGAAGGACGGCGACGACGACTACGAAGAGTATTACTGCGCCGCCGTGGAGTGGGACTGGGCCGACGGCACGCGCTCCGAGTCGAGCGACGACTGCGAGCCGTACGAAGCGGGGACGAGCGAAATCCGGCGCCGCTTCACGATCCAGCACAAGTACAACATCGACGGCGTGTACGACGTGCAGTTCCGCCTGAAGCAGCGCGACAAGGTGGTCGTCGCCGCGCGCACGAAAGTCACCGTCCGGCCCGGCCGCTAGCCGCGCCGCTACGCCGGAATCAGCCGCAGTTCCTTCGACGCGTTCTTCGCCAGCAGAAACCCCCGCACCACGGGTGCGGGCGGCATCAGCGACACAATCAGCATCACCGGCGCCCCGTCCGACGCTTCCGCGATGTCACTCATCGACGGCAGCGCGGGCGATTCCGGGTGCGAGTGATAGGCGCCGATGACCTCCAGGCCCGCCGCGCGCGCCTTGCGAATGGCGACGAAGTGGTCCGCCGGGTGAATCTGAAAGCGGTTGCGGCTCGGCAGCTTGCTGCGCGCCGGATGGCATTCCGTCACCAACTCGCCCTTGCCGATGAGCAGCCCGCAGCATTCGTTGGGCGCTTCGCGCTCCGCGTGCGCCACCAAGGCCGCGCGGACGGCCGCGGGCAGTTTCAACATGGAGAGCTCAGCCAACCTTCACCACCGCTGCAATGCCCATTCCGCCGCCGATGCACAGAGCCGCCACGCCCACTCCTCCGCCGCGCCGCTTCAGCGCGTAAATCAACGTCGTCAGCACACGCGCGCCACTTGCGCCAATCGGATGGCCCAGCGCGATGGCGCCGCCGTGCACGTTTACCCTGGCCGCGTCGAGGCCGAGCTCGCGAACCACCGCGAGCGACTGCGACGCGAACGCTTCGTTCAGCTCGAAGAGATCGATCTGGCCGAGCGTGAGCCCGGCGCGCTCGAGCGCCTTGCGCACGGCGTTGACCGGGCCCATGCCCATCACGATCGGCTCGACGCCGGTCACGGCGTAGCCGATGATCGAGGCCAGCGGCTCGCGCTTCTCGCGTGCCGCCCATTCGTTCGAGACCACGACGAGCGCCGACGCGCCGTCGTTGATGCCCGACGCATTGCCGGCCGTCACCGATCCATCCTTCTTGAACGCGGGCTTCAAGGCGGCGAGCTTGTCGGCGGTCGTCCCTGCGCGAGGATACTCGTCGGTGTCGACGGTCCTGGTCTGTCCCTTCGGCTGCGGCACGGTCACGGCGACGATCTCGTCGCGGAACCAGCCGCCGGCAATCGCCTCGGCTGCACGCGCCTGGCTGCCTGCGGCGAACGCGTCCTGATCGCCGCGGCTGATGCCGTGCCGCGTGACCACCTCCTCGGCGGTGATGCCCATGTGGCAGCCTTCGATGGCGCACGTGAGGCCGTCGAGCAGCATCATGTCCGCGGCGTCGTGGTGGCCCATGCGATAGCCCCACCGGGCGCCGCGCAGCACGTACGGCGCGCTGCTCATCGACTCGGTGCCGCCGGCCACGATGATGTCCGTGTAGCCGCAGCGCACGGCCTCGACGGCATGCACCACCGCCGTCAGCCCGCTGCCGCAGACGCGATTGATGGTCTCGGCCGGCACGGAGGCCGGCAGGCCCGCCTTCATCGCCGCCTGCCGTGCCACGTTCATGCCGGCGCCGCCCTGCAGCACGCATCCCATGATCACCTCGCCGATGTCGGCGCCGGTCATGCCGGCCCGCGACACCGCCTCGCGGATGACGATGCTGCCGAGATCGGCGGCGGTCAGATCGCGGAAGGCGCCGCCGAACGATCCGATCGGCGTGCGGCAGGCAGAGAGAAGAACGGCGCGTGGCTCGGCGTGGGTCATGTTCTGAGTTCCGTCCTGTTCCTGAAATGATCGAGCGCGGCCGGATTGGCCAGCGCGTCCAGATTGCGCACGGGCTCGCCGTGCACCACCGCGCGCACCGCCAGCTCGACGATCTTTCCGCTCTTCGTGCGCGGGATGTCGTCCACCTGCACGATTTTCGCGGGCACATGCCGCGGCGAGGCGTGCTGACGGATCGCGGTGCGGATGCGCGCTTCGAGCGCATCGTCCAGCGCCGCGCCCGGCCGCAGTCGCACAAACAACACGATGCGCTCGTCGCCATCCCAGTGCTGGCCGATGACGAGGCTTTCGAGCACCTCGTCGAGCTGCTCCACCTGGCGGTAAATCTCCGCGGTGCCGATGCGGACGCCGCCGGGATTGAGCGTGGCGTCCGAGCGTCCGTAGATGACGAAGCCGCCGTGCGCGGTTTCCTCGACCCAGTCGCCATGCCGCCACACGCCCGGATAGTGCTCGAAATACGCGGCGTGATACTTCGCGCCGTCCGGATCGTTCCAGAACCGTACCGGCATCGACGGAAACGACCGCGTGCACACCAGCTCGCCCTTCCGGCCGATCACCGCCTTCCCGCTCTCGTCGAACACGTCCACCGCCATGCCGAGCCCCTTCGCCTGAATCTCGCCGCGCCACACCGGCGCGTTGGGATTGCCGCCGACAAAACAGCTGACGATGTCGGTGCCGCCGGAGATGGAGGCGAGATGCACGTCGGGTTTGATGTGGCGATAGACGAAGTCGAAGCTTTCCGGCGCGAGCGGCGAGCCCGTCGAGGTGATGGTGCGGACCGTCGTCAGGTCGTGCGTCTCGCGCGGTGTGAGGCCGGCTTTCGCCACGGCGTCGATGAACTTCGCGGACGTGCCGAACAGCGTCATCTGCTGCGCGGCGGCGAAGGCGAACAGGACGTTGCCGTCGGGATGGACCGGCGACCCGTCGTACAGCAGCAGCGTGGCGCCGGACGCGAGCACCGTGACGAGCCAGTTCCACATCATCCAGCCGCACGTCGTGAAATAGAAGACGCGGTCGCCCGGCTTGATGTCGCAGTGCAGCTGATGCTCCTTGAGATGCTGCAGCAGCGTACCGCCGGCGCCGTGCACGATGCACTTCGGAATGCCGGTGGTGCCCGACGAATAGAGGATGTAAAGCGGATGGTTGAACGGCAGCGGCTCGAAGGCAATCGGGCCCGGCTGGCCCGCGGCGATGTCGTCCCAGCTCACCGCGCCGCGAATGCCCTCGAGAGCGGGCTCGTCGGACACGAATGGCACGACGATGGTGTGCTCGACCGAAGGCAGCTGCGCCAGCACCTCGCGCACCCGCGCGAGGCAGTCGTGCGTCTTGCCGCCGTACAGGTAACCGTCAGCGGCCAGCAGCACCCGAGGCTCGATCTGGCCGAAGCGATCGAGGATGCCCTGCGTGCCGAAGTCGGGCGAGCATGAGCTCCAGACCGCGCCCAGCGACGCCGCCGCCAGCGCCGCCACGATCGCCTCGGGGATGTTCGGCAGGTAGCCGGCGACGCGATCGCCCGGCTTGATGCCCCAATGGCGCAGCACCGCCGCCACCTTCGAGACTTCCGCGAACAGCTCGGCCGCGCTCAGCGTGCGTGTGTCACCGTCTTCGCGAAGGAACACGATCGCGTCCTCGTCGCCGCGGCGGCGCAGGGCGTTCTCCGCGAAGTTCAGGGTCGCGTCCGGAAAGTAGCGCGCGCCCGGCATCGCATCGTCCACCAGCACGCGATCGGCCGGACCCGGACTCCCGATCACGCCGCAGAAGTCCCACACGTCGCGCCAGAACGCGGCGCGATCGTCGATCGAGGAGCGATGAAGCTGGGCGTAGGATCGCCCGCGGCTGAAGGCCGTGAGCCTGGACGCCGCCACCCGTTCGGCGGAAGGCGTCCAGAGCGGCGCGGAAGAACTCACTCCTCTATTGTAGTTTCGAGCGCCACTGACGGCCGCGCGCGAAGAAGTCGTTGAGCGGTTCGGCCGCGCCGAGCGCGTGCTCCACGCGCGCGAGCTCCTCGCGCAGCAGCCGCACCGCGCGCGCAAGCTCCCCGGCATTCGACGCGGAAATCTGCGCCCAGAGCTCCGGGTCGCTCGCCGCGAGGCGGGTGGTGTCGCGAAGGCCGGCGCCCGCAAGATCGAGGTTCGACGCGCCCGCCAGCGGCCCCGCCACCGCCATCAGCGCGCTCGCGGCAATCTGCGGCAGGTGGCTGATGGCTGCCATCACGCGGTCGTGCTCGACTGCCTCGATCCACTCCGTCGCGGCGCCCAGCGCGCGCACGAAGGCCTCGATCGCGTCGTTGACGTCGTTGCCCGCGCCCGCGTCCACCAGGAACCATCGCTTGCCCTCGAACAGGCCGGCCGACGCATGCGCCAGGCCTGACTGCTCCGACCCGGCCATCGGATGACCACCGGCAAAACGCAACCCGCGCGCGGCGGCCGCTTCGACGATGACGCGCTTGGTGCTGACGACGTCGGTGACGAGGACGCCTTCGGGAAGAGCCGGCAGGGTGTCGAGGACGAAGAGGCTGCCGAGCGGCGGCGCGGCAATCACGAGCAGGTCGCCGCTCTGAAGATCACCGGGCTGGCACGCCTCGTCAATCACGCCGCGCGCGAGCGCGTCGTGGATGACGGCCTCATCGTCCCACGCCGCAATCGCGAGGTGCGGCAGCCGCTGCCGCGCGGCCAGGGCGATCGAGCCGCCGATCAGGCCGAGGCCGGCGACGACGAGGCGCCGGATCGGCTCGGGGCTCACGGGTTCAGCGCGACCAGCCGCGGCGCGCGACCGGCTCCACGCAGATGCCGCGGCCAATCGCCGGCGCAATGATGCGCAGCTCGGCCATCAGGCGGTCGAACTGCGTCGGGAACAGCGACTGCGCGCCGTCCGACATGGCGTGGTCGGGGTCGTGGTGCACCTCGATGATGAGACCGTCGGCGCCCGCGGCGACGGCGGCGCGCGCCATCGGCGCCACCATGTCGCGGCGTCCGGCGCCGTGGCTCGGGTCCGCGATGATCGGCAGGTGGCTCAGCTTCTGGATGACGGGAATCGCCGAGATGTCGAACGTGTTGCGCGTCGCCGTCTCGAACGTGCGGATGCCGCGCTCGCACAGCATCACCTGCATGTTGCCGCCGGCCAGAACGTACTCAGCCGACAGGAGCCATTCCTCGATCGTGGCCGAGATGCCGCGCTTGATCATCACCGGCTTGCGCGCGCGGCCGAGCTCCTTGAGCAGCGAGTAGTTCTGCATGTTGCGCGCGCCAACCTGCAGGATGTCGGCGTACTTGTCGATCTCCTCGAGCTGCGACAGGTCCATGATCTCGGTCACGACCTTCAGCCCGTGGCGATCGGCCGCGCTGCGCAGCATGCGCAGACCGGCTTCGCCGTGGCCCTGGAAACTGTAGGGAGACGAGCGCGGCTTGTAGGCGCCGCCGCGCAGGACTTTGGCGCCGGCGCGCTTGACGGCGGCGGCGGCCGCTTCGACCTGCTCCTCCGTCTCCGCCGAGCACGGGCCGGCCATGACGATCACTTCATCGCCGCCGATCCGCACATCGTCAATGGTGATGACGGTGTTTTCGGGCTTGAACGTGCGGCTGGCGAGCTTGTACGGCTCGCTGATGCGCAGCACCTCGTGCACGCCGGCCTTCAATTCGAGCAGGCGCGGGTCGCCGTGCGAGCCGCCGACCGCCCCGATCACCGTGCGCAGCGCGCCGGTCGATCGATGGATGTCGAACCCCATTTCCAGCAGCTGGGATATGACATCCTGAATCTGCTCTTCCGTCGCGCGCTCTTCCATTACGACAACCATTCAGTCACCTAGTCTTCTGATTCTATCGCGGCGGTTCGTTCGAGCCGGCGCGCTTCGTCAATAATCCGTTCGAACAGCCGCCGGATGGCCTCATCGTCCAGCGGCCCGGGGTTGAGCCCGCAGACGTGATCGAGGACGTCCTTCTCGCGCGCCGGCTGGTACAGCGCCAGGCGCAAGTCCCGCTTGGCCTCGCCGATGGCGAGCGCGCAGGACGCCCGATCGCTCAGCATCCGCACCAGCGCCGCGTCGATTTCATCGATGCGCGCGCGCAGCGCGTCGATCTCCGCCAGCCGGGCCCGCCGCGCGTCGGCACTCATGCGGGCGTCTTCAGCCATGTCACAAAGGCTCCCGCCGCGGCTGCCGCATCCTCGCCGCGGGCCGACGCGCCCGCAATCGCCTCCACGAGCGCGCTGCCGACCACCGCGGCATCGGCATACCGGCAGGCTTCACGCACATGCTCGGGACGCGACAGGCCGAAACCGAGCGCGACGGGCAGGTCCGTGCGAGCGCGGATGCGCTCCACGAGCTGCTCGCCGCTCGAGGCCACGGTGTCGCGCGCCCCGGTGACGCCGAGCCGCGAGATGGCGTAGAGAAAGCCGCTTCCGAACCGGCCGGCCGCGTCGATACGTTCGTCCGTGCTGGTTGGGCTGAGCAGGCACACCAGATCGATGCCGGCCGCGCCCAGGCGCGCCTGCATCGGGCCCGCCTCTTCGATCGGCAGATCCAGCAGCAGCACACCGTCGACGCCGGCACGCGCCGCCCGTTCGACGAAGGCGTCTTCACCCATGCGCAGCACCGGATTCGCGTAGGTGAACAGCACGATTGGCGCGGTGATGCCCGCGCGCACGTATGAGAGCAGCGACAACGTGCGGCCGAGACTGGCGCCGGCCTGAAGCGCGCGCTCCGATGCGCGCTGAATCACCGGCCCGTCGGCGAGCGGATCGGAAAAGGGCACGCCGACTTCGATGACGTCGGCGCCAGCCACGTCGATGGATTTCAGAATCTCGCCCGTTGTTTCGATGTCGGGATCGCCCGCCGTCACGTACGTGACAAGACCCGCCGCATGGGTGGCGCGCAGCCGCGCGAACGTGTCCTGAAGGCGGCTCATGGCGCGATCCCCCGAATCGCGTCCACATCCTTGTCGCCGCGGCCCGACAGATTGACCAGCACGACGGACCCCGTGCGCAGATCGCCGCGGCGCAGCCACGCAATGGCGTGCGAGGACTCGAGGGCCGGCAGCAGGCCTTCCGTCCGCGCCAGCCACCTGAAGGCATCGAGCGCCTCCGCGTCGCTCGCGTGCGCGTACTCCGTTCGTCCGCGCGCGTGCAGCCACGCGTGCTCGGGCCCGACCGACGCGTAGTCGAGGCCCGCCGAAATCGAGTGCGTGCCCTCGATGTTGCCGTCGGCGTCCTGCAGCACATAGCTGCGCGTGCCGTGCAGCACGCCGGGCGCGCCGCCCGAGAACCGCGCCGCGTGCTTCCCCGGAGCGATCGCCGTGCCTCCAGCTTCCACACCCACCAGCCGGACGTCCGCATCGTCGACAAACGCGTCGAAGATGCCCATGGCGTTGCTGCCGCCTCCGACACACGCGACAACACAATCGGGCAATCGGCCTTCCGCGTGAAGCATCTGCCCCCGCGCCTCGTTACCGATCACCGATTGGAACTCACGGACCATGAGCGGATACGGATGCGGGCCGAGCACGGAGCCGAGCAGATAGTACGTATCGCCGACGTTGGCCACCCAGTCGCGCATCGCCTCGTTGATGGCGTCCTTCAACGTGCGCGTGCCGCTGTCGACGGGCACGACCTCGGCCCCGAGCAGCTGCATGCGGTACACGTTGAGGGCCTGCCGCACCGTGTCGTCGGCGCCCATGTAGACGACGCAGTCGAGCCCGAGCAGCGCGCAGGCCGTGGCGGTTGCGACGCCGTGCTGGCCCGCGCCCGTCTCGGCGATCACGCGATGCTTCCCCATCCGTTTCGCGAGCAGTGCCTGGCCAATGGCGTTGTTGATCTTGTGCGCGCCGGTGTGCGCGAGGTCCTCACGCTTCAGGTACACCGAGACGCCCAGTTCCTCGGACGCGCGCGCTGCGTGCGTGAGCGCGGTCGGCCGTCCCACGAATGACGTCAGCAGTCCCGCAAGCTCCGCACGAAAGGCGTCGGACGCGCGTGCCGCGAAATACGCTTCCTGCAACTCCGCAACCGGCGCCGCCAGCGTTTCGGGCACGAACCGGCCGCCGAATTCCCCGAAGTAGCCCCGCGCGTCGGGGTCGCGCCTGCCGAACACAGGTCCGGTTTCAATACTCATGCGCCCTGCCCTTCGCGATCGGCCCGCGCGACAGCCTCCGCGAACGCGCGGATGCGCCCATGGTCTTTCACGCCCGGCGCCAGCTCGACGCCGCTCGACACATCGACGGCGTAGGGCCTCACCACACGGACGGCCTCTTCGACATTCAACGGCGTCAGGCCGCCGGCGAGCACAATCGGCCGGCGCCGCGCGATGGCCGCGGCAGCCTGCCAGTCGATGGTCCGGCCGGTGCCGCCCCGCTGACGCGGATCCGCGGCATCGAGCAGCAGCGTGACCGCGGGTGGCAGGCTGTCGATGATCGCGGCGTCGTCGAGTGACGCGGCGCGAATCACCGGCCGCCTGATGCGCCCGATCATCTCGAGCGGCTCGTCGCCGTGCAGCTGCACGCCGAACAGGCCGGCGCCGTCGATCGCCGCGTTGATGTCATCCACCGATTGATTCACGAACACCCCGATGGCCGGCACGCCCGCCGGCAGCGCGGCCACGACGGCGCGCGCGGTCTTGACGTCGACGGCCCGGGGACTGCCGGGCCAGAACACCATCCCGATGGCCGACGCACCCGCGGCCGCCGCCTCCCACGCATCCTCGGCCCTCGTAATGCCGCAGATCTTGATGCGCGTCATGCGCGCTCCACCTGCGCGCCGAGCAACGCGCGCAGCGCCGACCCGGGATCGCCGTCGGTCATGAAGCGCTCGCCGATCAGAAAGCCGCGAAAGCCGGCCTCGCGCAAGCCAGAAATCGTCGCTGCGTCGCGCAGCCCGCTTTCCGCAACCGCGACGACGCCGCGCGGAATCCGCGAGGCGAGGGCGTGCAGCACGCCCGTGTCGACCGCGAGCGTGTGCAGGTTGCGGCTGTTGACGCCAATGATCGCGGCGCCGGCCGCGACCGCGCGCTCGAGCTCCGCTGCGTCATGCACCTCCACCAGCGCATCGAGCCCCAGCGCCTCCGCCGCCCGCAGCAGCGCATTCAGCTCGCCATCGTCGAGCGCCGCGGCAATCAACAGCGCCGCATCCGCGCCGGCCGCGCGCGCTTCGGTCAGCTGATAGCGCGTGACGACGAAGTCCTTGCGAAGGACCGGGATCTGCACCGCGTGCCGGACATCGGCGAGGTGATCGAGCGAGCCGTCGAAGAACGTGGGTTCCGTGAGCACGGAAATCGCGGCGGCGCCGGCGGCCGCGTACGACGCGGCAATCGCCGCGGGATCGTAGTGCTCGCGCAGAATGCCTTTCGACGGCGAGCGCCGTTTGCACTCGGCGATGATCCGCGGCGGCGCGCCGGCGGCATCCGCCTCGAGCGCGGCGCGGAACTGGCCGTCCGGGCGCGCTGCTATGGTCGCCTCGAGCGTGGCGAGCGGCACGCGAATCTCACGTTCGGCGGCGCTCCGACGCGCCGCTGCGACGATCGTCCGCAGCAAGGACGCGCTCACGCGGCCCCTTCCTGAGACACGCGCGCCAGCCGATCGAGCACGCCGCGCGCGCGCCCGGAGTCGACGGCCTCGGCCGCCATGGCGATGCCGTCGCTCAGCGTGCCTGCGCGTCCCGCAATCAGCAGCGAGGCGCCGGCGTTGTACAGCACGATGTCGCGCGGCGCACCAGTTTCACCTTGCAGAATGCCGCGGATGATGGCCGCGTTGGCCGCCGCGTCCCCGCCGCGCAACGCGCCGCGCTCTGCGCGCGGCAGGCCCACCTCCGCCGGGTGCACATAGAACGTATTCACCGCGCCGTCGCGGCACTCCGACACCTTCGAGTACCCCGTCGTGGACAGCTCGTCGAGACCGTCGGCGCCGTGCACGACCCACGCGCGCGTCGTGCCCAGCATCGCGAGCGATCGCGCGACCAGTTCGGTGAGCTCGGGGCGCGGCACGCCCACGAGCTGGCGCGCCGGCCGCGCGGGGTTGGTGAGCGGCCCCAGCAGGTTGAAGGCCGTGCGCACGCCAAGTTCCTTGCGCGTGGGCCCGGCGTGCTTCATCGACGGATGAAAGGTCGGCGCGAAGAGAAACCCGATACCGGCCTGCTCCAGGCAGCGCGCGGTGACGGCCGGCGCGGCATCAATCTTGACGCCGAGCGTTTCGAACACGTCGGCGCTGCCGCAGCGGCTCGACACCGACCGGTTGCCGTGCTTCGCCACGCGCACGCCGCACGCGGCCACCACGAGCGCGGCTGCCGTCGACACGTTGAACGTGTCGGCGCCGTCGCCGCCCGTGCCGCACGTGTCGAACATCTCGACACTCGCATCGGCCGGCAGTGGCGTGGCGCGATCGCGCATCGCGCGCGCGAGCCCGACGATCTCCCGCGGCCGCTCGCCTTTCATCGACAAGCCAATCAGGAACGCGGCAATCTGTGACGAAGCCGCGCGGCCGTCCATGATCTCGGCCATCGCCGCCGTCGATTCCTCGACCGTGAGATCTTCGCGGCGCTGCAGCTTGTCGAGCAGCCTGGTGAATATCGACATGCCCTCAGAGCTCCAGAAACGTCTTCAGCATCGTGCGGCCCGCCGGCGTCAGCACGGACTCGGGATGGAACTGGACACCGTGCATCGGAAACTCGCGATGCCGCAGGCCCATCACGGTGTGCTCACCCGCGATCGTGGCCGACACTTCGAGCGCCTCGGGCCAGCTGTCCGCATCGACGATCAACGAGTGATACCGGCCCGCTTCGAACGGCTCGGACAAATCGCGGAAGATGCCGCGGCCGTCATGCTCGACCATCGACGTCTTGCCGTGCACCGGCCCCGCCGCGCGCATCACCTGGCCGCCAAACGCGGCCCCGATCGCCTGATGGCCGAGGCAGACGCCGAGCAGCGGCACGCGCGATCCCCAGTGGCGAATGACGTCCATGGAGATGCCGGCCGACTCCGGACGGCCCGGCCCCGGCGAGATCACAATCTTTTCGGGCCGCAGCGACTCGAGATCCTCGAGATCGATCGCGTCGTTGCGCCGCACGGACACGTCAGCCCCCAGCTCGCCCATCGCATGGGCGAGGTTGTAGGTGAACGAGTCGTAGTTGTCGATGAGCAGGATCATGCAGACCCCAGGCTCCAGGCTCCAGGCCCCAGGCATGAGCGGCTCGCGCCGTGGCGCTCGCCGCTGGTCATAAGCCTTCCTCCGCCATCTGCAGGGCCGTCAGCAGCGCCTGTGCCTTGTCGCGCGTTTCTTCGTACTCCGCGCGCGGCAGCGAGTCGGCGACGATGCCGGCGCCGGCCTGGACGGTGGCACGGCCGTCGCGGATCGTGATGGTGCGAATGGCGATGCAGAAATCCAGGTTGCCGGCGAAATCGAGATAGCCAATGGCGCCGCCGTAGATGCCGCGCGGCGTCGGCTCGAGGCCGGCCAGCATCTCCATGGCGCGGATCTTGGGCGCGCCGGACACGGTGCCGGCCGGGAAGGTCGCGGCGAGCGCGTCGAGCCGATCCTGGCCGTCAGCGAGGCGCCCTTCCACGGTCGACACCAGGTGCATCACGTGCGAGTAGCGCTCGAGCGCCATGTACTGCGGCACCCGCACCGTGCCGTACTCGCACACGCGGCCGAGATCGTTGCGGCCGAGATCGACGAGCATCACGTGCTCGGCGCGCTCCTTCTCGCTGCGCTTCAGCTCGTCGGCCAGCCGCAAATCGTCCTCGTCGGTCGCGCCGCGCGGCCGGGTGCCGGCGATCGGATGCGTCTCGGCGCGCGTCCCCTCGACGCGCACGAGCATCTCGGGCGATGAGCCCACGATGGCGAGCGGGCCAACGCGCATGAAATACATGTAGGGCGATGGATTGACGTAGCGGAGCGCGCGGTAGACGTCGAACGGATCGGCCGTCGTACGCGTCTCGAACCGCTGCGAGAACACGGCCTGATAGATTTCGCCGGCCGCGATCTGCTCCTGAATCGTCCTGACCGCGCCCTCGAAGGCCTCGCGCGTCTGGTTGGCGTCGACGGCGAGCGCGCCGGACGGCCGCTCGATGTCGGCCGACAGCCCGCGCTGAAGCTCGCGCTGCAGGAAGTCGATCTTGGCGCACGCGAACTGATAGAGCGCCTCGAGATCTTCACCGGCGGCAATGCGCGCGTTGGCCACAATCAGGATCCGGTGCTTCACGTGGTCGAAGGCGAGCACCGTATCGAACAACATGAACCCCGCATCGTCTTCCAGCGCCGACGGGTCGAGGCCGAGGCGTTCGGCGCGCTGCTGCCAGGCGCCGGCGAGCGCGGGCTCGAAGACGGGCGAGGCGTCGTAGCCGATGAAGCCGACGGCGCCGCCCGTGAAGCGCGGCAGGCCGGGCACGAAGGGCGACCGGAACTCGTTCATGATGCGGCGCAGCACGTCGACGAACGGCTCGTCGGCTTCGGTGCGCGTGCCCGCGCGGTCGATGACCGTGCGTCCCTGGCGGGCGCGCAGCACGAGGAACGGGTCCTTGCCGAGGAACGAATAGCGCGCCACGTGCTCGCCGCCCTCGACGCTCTCGAAGAGGAACGCGTAGTCCGAGTGCTCCGCGATTTTCAGGAATGCGGAGACCGGCGTGAGCAGGTCGGCCATGATCTCGCGCACGACCGGCACGAACGTGCCGCGGCGGGCGAGATCAACGAACTCGTCGAACGTCGTCTGTTTCATATGGTTGTCGGCGGATGCCCTTGCACCCCGCTTGGCTCCCTGGCGAACGTCGTGACGGCCTCCGCGGCCTGGGCGTAGGCCTCGCGCGGGGCGGGCTGGTCGAACCAGATCTCGAACTGCCGGCAGGCCTGCTCCACCAGCATCGCCATGCCGCCGGCGACGCGCGCGCCTGCCTGCGCGGCGTCGGCCAATAACTGTGTGTCGCGCGGGTTGTAGACCAGGTCATAGACCATGCGCGCGCGAATCGGGCGGCCGGCCATCACGGACGCGTGCGCGCCGGGCGCGGTGCCCACGGGCGTCGCGTTGATCAACAGGTCCCACGCCTCGCTTGCGCGATCCAGGCCGTCGCGGCCGAGCACCGTGACGCTCGCGCCCGCGCTACGCAGGGCGGCCTGTACCGCGCGCGACGCGCCGCCTCGGCCGATCACGGCCGCACGCAGCCCACGCACGCCCTCGGCCGGCAGCGTCGCCAGAAATCCGGCGACGTCCGTGTTGTCGGCGCGCCACTTCCCGTCCACGCGCCGCAGCGTGTTCGCCGCGCCCGTCTCTTTCGCGAGGTCCGTCGCCTCGGCCGCGCTCGCGAGCGCATCCGCCTTGAAGGGCGCCGTCACGCTCGCGCCCCGCACGTCGAACGCGCCGGCAAACGCGAGAAAATCGTCGAAGCTCTCGGCCTCGAGCGGGACATAGACGCCGTCGATGCCCGCGGCCTGGAACGCCGCGTTGTGCAGCGCCGGCGACTTCGAGTGCATCACGGGCCGGCCCACGACGCCGTAGAGCGCCGCGCCCGTCCCGGCGCGCCCGACGCCGTACACGTCGCGCAGAGCCTCGGTGGAGAACTGCCCGAGCTCCGACAATCCGCCGCCGTACGTCCAGCACGCATTGAACAGATGCGGCGCCACGCGCGTGACCGCGCCCGCCGCGCCCATGCCGATCACGACACCCATGCGAAGCCGGCGGCCTGCGTCGCGCAGGCGCACGCAGTCCTCGAGGCGGCTGACGGTGACCGCGATCTTCACGACATCGGCGCCAGACGCCTGCATCGCGTCGGCGATGGCGTCGAGATCCGCCGGCACGCCCGTGAAGTCGTGGAAGGACAGCACCAGGCCCTCTGTCCCTGCCATCCCCGACGGCCGGGCCTCGCTGTGCTGCAGCACCGATCGCCAGTCGGCGCGCACTTCGACGTCGATGAACTCGGCGCCAAGCGCGCGCGCGCGCCGCAGCAGCCGCAGGCGCTCGGGCTCCGCGCCGTCGTAGCGCCCGCCTTCCCACACCGGGCGGCACGTCACGATCACCGGCGCGGTGCGATCGGCCAGCACGGCCGGCAGGTCGAGATCGCCGACGCCATCGACGCGCAGCTCCACGACGTCGGCGCGTCGCTCGGCGGCTTCGCGGCCGCGGCGCAGCTCCGCCGTCGTGGCGGCCGTCACGGTTTCGACAATGCGGATCGGCATAAAAAAAGCCTCTTCATCCCGAAGGCTGAAGAGGCTGGAATCTTTCCTGTGCGATGGAGCCGGGTGGTTTCGGCGTTACGCGGTCGGAGCCCCTTCAGTCGTCCGGGCGTACCACCACCAATAGGACGCAACGTGCTGTCCGGCGTGGGCCGACGGAAGAAAGGCGCTCGACACTGCCGAGGAAGATAGCAAACGCGCTTTTGTCCTGTCAAACCGCTGAGGCGGTGCCGGTTGTCGCGCCTTGACCCCCGCCGGGGCGGTTGCTACCCTCGTGGAACACCATGAAGCGCCTTCTGGCCGTTGCGGTTGTTTCGCTCTGGGCGGCCGCTCCGCCTGCAAGCCCGGCGTTCATGTCCGTCGACGAGATTCGTCCGGGCATGGTCGGCACCGGCCACACCGTCTTTGCGGGCGCCACGCGCGAGCCGTTCAAGGCGCACATCATCGGCGTGCTTCGCAACGTCATCGGGCCGAAGCGCGACATCATCCTGGCGCGCCTCGAGGGCGGCCCCAACTTTATTCTCAGGGACGCCGGCGTCATCCAGGGCATGAGCGGCAGCCCCGTCTACATCGACGGCCGCCTCGTTGGCGCCGTGTCGTACGCCCTCGGCGCGTTCCCGAAGGAAGCCATCGCCGGCATCACGCCCATCGCCGAGATGATCGAAGACGCCGCGCTCGCCACGCCGCGATCCGCGGCCGGCGATGTGCCCCTCGAGTTTCCGCTGACGCCCGAGCGCGTCGCCGCGTCGCTGCGCGCCGCGCACACGCGGCTGTTCGGCGCGCCGATGACCGAGGCCGCTGCCGCGCAGGGCCTGCGCCCGATCGGCGTGCCGCTGACCCTCGGCGGCTTCGATCCGCGCATGACCGACTTCATGCGTTCGGCGCTGTCGACCACGGCGTTCGTGCCGGTGTCAGCGGGCACCGCCACGCCTGACGCGCGAACGCCGGCTCACGCCAGCGATCGGCCCTTCGAACCCGGCGATGCCATCGGCGTCGCCATCGTCACCGGCGACCTGCAGGTTGGCGCCACCGGCACCGTCACGCACGTCGATGGCGATCGCGTGTATGCGTTCGGTCATCCGTTCCTGAACCTCGGCCCGATTGAGTTTCCGATGACGAAGGCCGACGTCATGACCGTGCTGCCGAGCATGGCGACCTCGATCAAAATCGCCGCGCTCGGCCGCGAGGTCGGCGCCGTCACGCAGGATCGCGCCACCACCATCGCGGGCCGCATCGGCGCCAAGGCCGCGATGATTCCGGTAACCATGACGCTGAGCTCAGAGCGCGGCATCCGCCGCGATCTCGAGTTCGGCATCGTGCACGACCCGATGCTCACGCCGCTCTACAGCTACGTCGCCGTTCTCAACACCCTGATCTCCTACGAGCGCCAGTCGGGCGCCAGCACGTTTGTGCTGAAGGGCGCCGTCAGCGTCGAGGGCCAACCCGCCGTGACGTTCGACGATGTGGTGTCGGGTGACAGCGCGCTGCCTGCCGGCGCGGCGTCGGTGGCGGGTCCGCTCGCCGCGCTGCTGGCCACCGATCGCGGCACGGCGCGCGTGACCGGCATCACGCTGGATGTCGCGGCGCGCGAGACCACCGCGACGGCCGCGATCGAGCGCGCGTGGATTGACGCGCTGCGGCCGAGGCCCGGCGACACCGTGCCGCTGCACGTGCAGGTGCGGCACTTCCGCGGCGCGACCGAAACCATCACGATGCCGGTGACGATTCCGGCGCACGCGCGCGGCCGCATGACCCTGCTCGTGAGCGACGGCGCGGCGCTCGCCGAATGGGAGCGGCGCGACGGCCGCGCGGAAACGCCGGCCACCGTCGCGGATCTCGTGCGCGTGCTCAACAAGACGCCGCGCGCCAATCGCATCTACGTGCGCCTCGTCGCCGACGCCCCCGGCGCCGTCGTCAACGGCGAAGCGATGGGCAGCCTGCCGCCGTCGGTGCAGTCGATCTTCACGGAGAATCGCGCGGCGAATTCGACGGCGCTGCGCCAGGCGGTGCTTGGCGCGTGGGACCACAGGCTCGACGTCAGCGTGCATGGATCGCGCGAGCTGTCGTTCACGATCGATTCGAGCCGCTGAGCGTTCGCTGAATCACTTCATGTCACGACACATTCGCTCCCTTGCTGCCGCGGCGCTGGCTGCCGGCTTCGCGGCAGTCCTGCCCGCCGCCCTGACGGCCGGCGCGTTCGCCTCGCCGGTGTTCTGGACGGTTTCGACGCAAACCGACTTTCTCAAGGGCACGGTCGACGGCGTTGCCATCGACGCCGAAGGACGCCTCCGGCTCGGCGCGCTGGTCGAACCGCTGGCCGATCCGAAGGAGCCGTTCATCTGGTCCATCGCGCAAAGCGGCTCGGCGTGGCTGGCCGGCACGGGCAACGACGGCAAGGTATTGACATTCACCGGCACCGGCGCGCCGTCCGTGGCGTTCGATGCGGCGGAGCTCGGCGTGCACGCCGTGATCGATGATGGACGCGGCGGGTTCTTTGCGGCCACCGGGCCGGATGGGCGCGTGCATCACGTCGACGCGTCAGGCAAAGCGTCCGTGGTGTTCGATCCCGAAGACCGCTACATCTGGTCGCTCGCGCGCGCCGCGGATGGCACCCTGTATGTCGGCACCGGCGATCGCGGCGTCATCTACCGCGTGAAGCCCGGGCAGCCCGGCGAGCCGTTCTATCGCACGCGCACGGCCAACGTGATCGCGCTGGCCCTCGACACCGACGGCCGCCTTTACGCCGGCACGTCCACGCCCGGGCGCCTGTTCCGCATCGACACGGCCGGCCGCGCGTTCGTCGTCATCGACTCGCCGCACCAGGAAGTGCGCGGTCTTCGCGTCGCGGCCGACGGCACGCTGTACGCGGCCGCGCTCACGCCGGCGCAGGCCGACGACTCCGCGCCGGATGCGACGCCGGTGCCCACAGTGACGGCGCAGGTAGGCGGCGTCACGATTGGCGACGCGGGCGGCACGGCCGGATCCGGGTCGCCGGAAGCCAGGCGAACGGGACGCGGCGCTGTTTACGCCGTGCGCGACGACCGCGCCGATGTGGTCTGGGAAACCGGCACCGAGACGCCGTACGACCTGCTGCCGGGCGCCGACAGCCGATCGGTGCTCGTGGCCACCGGCGGCAACGGCCGTCTCTACGAAATCGATCTCTCCGTCTCCCCCGCCAACGTCGTCCTCCTCGGCCGCCTGGATGCGCGGCAGGTCACACAGGCCGCGCGCGGATCGAACGGCGACGTGATGCTCGCGGGTTCGAACCCCGGCCGGCTGTTCCGGCTCCGCGCGCAGCGCGCGGGCAAGGGCACGTTCGAGTCGGACGTGCGCGACGCGGGATCGGCCGCGCGGTGGGGCTCGATCCGCTGGCGCGCCACAGGCGGCGGCACGCTGCAAATTTCCACGCGATCGGGCAACACCAGCCGGCCCGACGACACGTGGAGCGACTGGTCGGCGCCGTACAGCGCGGCGGCCGGCTCGCCCATCGCAAGTCCGAGCGCGCGCTATCTGCAGTGGCGCGCGGTGCTGGCCGGCTCCGGCAACGCGGGCCCTGAGCTCACGTCGGTGACCGTCGCGTATCTGCCGCGCAACACACGGCCGGCCGTGACGAGCGTGACGGTACATCCGCCCGGCGTGGTGTTCCAGCGGCCCTTTTCATCCAACGACGCCGAGATCGCGGGTTTCGATGGCGCATCGGCGGCGCAGGACAACGGCACCGAGCAGGAGGGATCGCAGCCGGCGGTAGGCCGCCGCATGTATCGCAAGGGCCTGCAGACGTTCCAGTGGCGCGCGGACGATCCCAACGACGATCGTCTCACCTACAGCGTGGCGTATCGCCGCGAGGGCGAAGCGGCGTGGCGTCCGCTGCGAAGCGGGCTCACCGATCCCATTCTGGTGTGGGACACGACATCGGTGCCTGACGGCCGGTACAGCGTGCGCGTGACGGCAAGCGACGCGGGCGCCAACGCGCCGGCCGAGGCGCTCGAAGGCACGCGCGACAGCGACGGGTTCGACATCGACAACACCGCGCCGGTAATCACCATCGCGCCGCCGGCCGCCGGCCGCGACGCGCAGACGGTGCGCGTCACGGTGCGCGACGCGCACGCGGGCGTGCAGCGCGTGGAATATGCGATGGGCGGAGAGACGTGGCAGGTGATCTACCCTGCCGACGGCCTGTCGGACTCGCGCGAGGAAGTCTATGACATCAAGCTGCCGGCGGGCGCCGACCGCTCGCGGCTGGTGATCCGCGCCACCGACGTGCTGCAGAACGTCTCAACCCTGAATTCCTAATTCTTAACTCTTAACTCACCAACTCTGAATTCAGAGGCTCTTGCCTGGCTTGATCGTGACGTCGCTGTGAATCCAGACGAAGCTCACGGCGACCGGGCGGCCATCCTTCAGGCGCGCGGGCTTGAAGCGCGATTCGTGAATCGAATAGAGCAGCTCGAGCGCGCGCGGATCGATCGTCGCGCCGCTCTGCAGCATCTCGATGCCCGCCACGCGGCCGTCGGGCGTCAGCACGCCTGAAAACGCATACTCCTCGTCGGGCACCGCGTACGGCACGTTGTCCACCAGGATGGCGGGCATGACGAGCGAGCCCTGCTGCACCTTGGGCGGCAGCAGCCGCGGATCGACCGAGAAGGGATTGGCGGTGGAGCCGCGCGGCGCCGCCATGCGCGCCATCATCGACGCCAGCGAATCGGCGCGCGACACGGACGCGGCCTGAAGCACCGCCGCGAGGCCGAGCGCGCACGCCAGCGTCGCGGCGAACGATCCGGCGCCGGCAAACACGAACCGCATGTCGTCGAAGGCGTGCGAGAGACGCACGCGCAGCGACTGCCGCGCCTCGGCGGCCGTCAACGTCACCACGCGGCTGGTCATGCGCGTGAGCGCCTCGGACGGCACCTCGGGCGTTTCAATCCCCGCCCGCAGCAGGCTGCTCAGATCGCGATAGCCGTCGAACTCTTCCTCGCACGACGCGCAGTCGTCCAGGTGCGCGCGCACGCCGGCGTACTCGGCCGGCCCCAGCTCGCCATCGAGATAGGCGTGCAGGTGCTCGCGGACGGATGCGCAGGACGCGGCGTTCATCATGACTGCCTCAATTCAGCGCGCAGCTGTTCGCGCGCGCGCGCGAGCCGCGACTTCACCGTGCCCACCGCCACGTTGAGCGAGAACGCGATTTCGTCGTAGCTCAGGCCGTCGACCTCGCGAAGCACGACGACGGTGCGCTGGTCGAAGGGCAGCGTGTCGAGCGCGGCCTGGATGCGGCCCGCGAGTTCTTTCTGGCCGAGCACCACGTCCGGGGAATCCAGCCGCCGCATCCCGGGCAGCTCGCCATGCGCTTCCACGTGCTGCTCGAACGACACCTGCTGCGCGCGCCGCCGGCGCCGCCACCAACGCTGCCGGTTCGAGGCCTGGTTGATGACGATGCGATAGATCCAGGTGCGGAGGGCGGACTGCCCGCGGAAGCTGCGAATGGTGCGGAAGACACGCAGGAAGACTTCCTGCGACAGGTCGAGGGCTTCGTTGTGATCGCCGAGCAGGTGCAGGGACAGCTGATAGACCATCCGCTGGTGCGTGCTGACGAGCTCGGTGCAGGCGGCCTCGTCGCCGTCCGCGCAGCGCTGGACCAGCGACAGTTCGTCGCCGGCAACATCCGACCAGGTCAGCGCGCGAACAGGCTTCATGACGACTGTCTCTTCCGCCATAGTACCCCCAGTCCTGTTCATTTAGACCCAGGAGAGGCTGAGAAGTTCCCACGGAAGTTTGCGGGCCGACCGGGGCCGCGCCGTCGCCCGGCTCGCGCTGATCGGCTGCCACGGCCGCGCCGTCGCCCGGCTCGCGGGCGACCGCCCTGCTGCTCCGGAACGGAACGGGGCTACTCTTAAGCCATGCGTCGATTCTGGCTGGCCGCGCTTGTCGCCGTGGTGGCGCTCGGGAGCGTGCTGGCTGTTCAGCGGGGCCGGACCGAGGCCGAATATCGCCGGCTGATCGACGCGGGGAACGCGGCGCTTTCCGAGGGGCACACGTACGCGGCGATCGAAGCCTTCAGCGCCGCGCTGGTGTTTCGCCCGGATTCGATGCTCGCCCACCTGCGCCGCGGCGAAGCGTACGCGCAGCAGGAGTCCTACGACGCCGCGGTGCGCGACCTGACGAGAGCCGCCGCGCTCGATCCGAACGCGCCGCAGCCGCTCGAGCGGCTCGGCGAGGTGTACAGCGAACGCGGCGATTTCGCGCGCGCCGCCGACTGGTATACGCAGGCCGCCGATCGCGACGTCCGCTCCGCGTCACTCGCCTATCGCGCCGGTTACGGCCGCTATCGCGCGGGGCAGGTCGCGCAGGCCGTGCGCCCGCTGCAGCGCGCCGTCGACCAGGCGCCCGACGCCGCGCAGATGCATCACGCGCTGGGACTCGCGCTGCGCGACAGCGGCAACGCGAGCGGCGCCAAAGCCAGCTTCGCGCGCGCCGTCGATCTGGCGCCCGCGCTGCTGGCCGCGCGCGAAGCGCTGGCCGACATGCTCGGGCGCGAAGGCAACACCGCCGAGCAGCTGCGCCACCTCGAAGCGCTCGCGGCGCTCGATCCCGGCGTCTCGCGACACCTCGCGGTGGCCATGGCCGCGGCGCGCGCGGGCCGCACCGATCGCGCGGTGCTCGCCCTCGGCAGCGCCAACGAATTCGATCCCGGCGAGCCGCGCCTGCATCTCGCGCTTGGCTATGTGTGGATGCTCGATGCCGAACGCAAGGGCGACCGCGCCTCGCTGCGCAAGGCGTCCGAGGCGCTGCGCCACGCCCCCGCCAACGCGCAGTCGTCGGAAGCGCTCGCCATCCTCGGCCGGCTCGCGTATCTGCACGGTTCTCGCGGCGAGGCCGTCCGGCTGCTCGACCGCGCCACGCGCGAGCGCCCGCTATGGCCCGAGGCGCTGAAGTATCAGGCTGACGCGCTGCGAAGCGTGGGACGCACAGCCGACGCCGACGCGGCCCTGGACAAGCACGCGACGCTGACGGGGAGATAGAAGATTCGCGTCGTTGGAAGGTTGGAAGGTTATCGGTCGCCGATCAACCGGGGATCGATGCGATCGCGAAGGCCGTCTCCGAGAAAATTAAAGCCGAGCACGAGCAGCGCGATCGCCAGGCCCGGAAACAAGGTCAGGTGCGGCGCGTCGAATAAATGCGACCTCCCCGCATCCAGCATCGTCCCCCAGCTGGGTGTGGGCGGCTGGACGCCGAGGCCGAGGAAGCTCAGTGATGCTTCGGCGATGATCGCGCCGGCCATGCCGAGCGTGCCCTGCACGATGACGGTGGGCAGCGTGGCGGGAATGACATGGCGCAGCAGGATGCGCGGCGTCTTCGCGCCAAGCGCGCGCGCGGCCTGCACGTACTCGAGCTCGCGGATGCGCAGCACCTGCGCGCGCACAAGGCGCGCATAGCCCACCCAGCCGATCACCGACAACGCGAGGATGACGTTGGTGAGGCTCGGACCGAGCACGGCAACGAGCGCAATGGCGAGCAGGATGCCGGGGAACGCGAGCAGCACGTCCATGATGCGGCTGATCACCTGATCGACACGGCCGCCGTAGTAGCCCGCGATCGATCCGATCAGAATGCCGAGCGTCGACGAGACGGACACGACCGCCAGGCCGACCATCAGCGAGATGCGCGCGCCGACCAGCAGCCGCGAAAAGATGTCGCGCCCGAGCTCGTCGAGGCCGAACCAGTGTCCGGCCGCCGGGCCCGACAGGCGCAGCGCCAGCTCCTGCGCATAGGGATCCGACGGCGCCAGGAACGGCCCGAGCAGCGCGGCCAGCACGGTCGTGCCCACGATCACGGCGCCCACGCGCGTCATCATTCGTAGCGAATCCTTGGATCGAGCCAGCCGTAGGCCAGGTCGGTCAGCAGGTTCACGCCGACGTACACCATCGAGATGAACAGGATGCAGCCCTGCACGAGCGGATAGTCGCGGAACGAGATCGACTGAATCAGCAGGCGCCCGACGCCCGGCCACGCGAAAATCGTTTCGGTGATGATCGTGCCGGTCAGCACCGCGCCGAACTGCAGGCCGACGATCGTCACAATCGGAATCAGGCTGTTGCGGAAAGCGTGGCGCAGCACGACGCGCACGCGCGAGAGGCCGCGGGCACGGGCCGCCAGCACGTACAGCTCGCGCAGCTCCTCGAGCAGGCTCGCGCGCGTCATGCGCGCGAGGATGGCGGCGAGCGCGGCGCCAAGCGTCACCGCCGGGAGCACCAGATGTGCGACTGATCCGGTTCCGGATACGGGCAGCCATCCCAGCTTCACTGCAAACAGGATCGCCAGCAGCGGCCCGAGCCAGAAGTTCGGCATCGAGATGCCGACCAGGGCGAGCGTCATCGCGGCGTGGTCGGCAAAGCGGCCGCGGAAGTTCGCGGCAAGAATCCCGAGCGGCAGCGCAATCGTCAACGCGACCGCCATCGCCGCGACGGCCAGCAGCATGGTGTTGCGCAGGCGCGAGCCGATCTCGGTCGACACTTTCGTGTTGTAGCGGAACGACGTGCCCAGGTCGCCCTGCACGACGCCAAGCATGAAGTCGGCATACTGCCGCGGCAGCGGCTTGTTGAGGCCGAGGCGGGTGCGCAGTTCCTCCACGTCAGCGGCGGCGGCCGCCTCGCCCAGCATCGACTGCGCCGGGTCACCTGGCACCAGGTGCAGCAGCGAGAAGACGAGGGTCGCCACGCCCACCAGGACGGGGATGGTCAGGACGAGGCGCCGGAGCAGGTACGACAGCATGTGCGCGCGCGCGGACTGCACGAGTGTCCGCGATGCCGGTGACCCGGTGCAAGCGTTACGCCGCCGGCAGGCCCAGGCGGCGCATGAGCTTCGCGAGGCCCTGACGCGACACGCCGAGCTCGGCCGCGGCCCGTGCCGGCTTGCCGCCGGCGCGGGCAAGCGCCCCCCGTACCAGATCCAACTCCATCGACATGCGTGCCTGATGCAGCGTGACCCGCGCGATCTGCGCGGTGCGGATGTGGGCCGGCAGGTCGGCGCAGCTGACGCGGCCCCGGCGCGGCGCAGACACCGCGAGGGCGGCCACGACGTTCTGAAGCTCGCGGACGTTGCCGGGCCAGTGATACTCGGCGAGACGGCCGATCACCTCCGGGGCGAGCGTCGCGTCCGTGCCGGCACGCGCGGCGGCCTCGCGCCAGAAGTGCGCGGCGAGCAGCGCGATGTCTTCGGGACGCTGGCGCAGCGGCGGCACCTCGAGGCGCAGCACGTCGAGGCGGAAGGACAGGTCGGCGCGGAACGCCCCCGTGTCGACCACGCCGCGCATCGGCCGGTTGGTGGCGGCGATGATGCGCACGTCGATGCGGCGCGCGGCCGTTTCGCCGACCCGGCGCACCTCCGATTCCTGCAGGACGCGCAGCAGCTTGGCCTGGGCGCGCAGCGACAGTTCCGACACCTCATCGAGAAACAGCGTGCCGCGATCCGCATCTTCGAACAGGCCGGCCCGCGCCGTGGCGGCGCCGGTGAAGGCGCCCTGCGCGTGGCCGAACAGCTCCGCCTCGACCAGCTCTTCACTCATGGCGGCGCAGTTGAGCGCCCGAAACGGACGCGCCGCCCGCGGCGAGAGCCGATGGATGGCGCGCGCGACCAGCTCCTTGCCGACGCCGCTTTCGCCCTCAATCAGCACCGGGAACGCCACACGCGCCACGCGCCGCACGTCGCGACGCACCGCCTCGAGCGCGGCGCTGGCGCCTACCAGTTCCGGCATGTCGTGCGCCGGCGGCGCGCTCGACGCGGCCTCGGCGCGATCGATCCACGTGCGCAACACCGGCGCGATGACGAGCGCCGCGGCGTGCAGCAGCAGGCGCACGCGCTGCTCGTCGAGCACGGCATGCGTGGGCCACGCCGTCGTGATGGCGCCCGCGACGCCCCCGAACGCGTGCACCGCCACACCTGCGTTGACGCCGGCGGCGCCGGGTTCAGGTCCCGCGGCTGCGCCGGCCGCCGCGCAGCGCGCGGCGATCTCCGACGCCTGGTTCCATCCATCGCCGTGCCCCGCCACCGGCAGTGCACGTCCCGCCGCAAAGATCGCCACCGAGCGCGCGCGCAGGACATCGCGTGTACGCGCCGCCGTTTCGCGCAGCGCCACCGCGGGATCCGCGTCGCGGCAGGTTTCCAGCAGCGCCGACATGTGTTCGAGCACTTCCATCGCGCTTCCCTTCCTTCCGCTCTGCAGCACCGCGCGCGCGCCCGCGCGCCGCGCGCCCTCGGCAGAGCCTCCGACCAGCCAGTCCACCCGGATGCGCAGCAGCGGCGGAAGCCGTCCGCGCACCGCCTGCAACTGCTTCCTGCGGGACTGAATCCTTCGCGCGTCGCTTCCCCAGAGGGCGGCTTCGAGGCCGTCGACGAGCCACTCCCACCGCGCGAGGCTGCCGGCCGGCGCGTGCACATGAACGCCCTGCCGCCACGGCAGCGCGGGCGCGCGGCCCCACGCGTACCACGCGGCGCGCGTCTGCCACGCCGCCGTTTCCACGGGCTCGCCGCGCCACAGCCGCGCGCGATCAATCGCGAGGCGCGCGCGCTGCTGCTCTGCCGCGCTTCGCGCCGCAAACAGCGCCGCACGGGCCAGCGCTTCGCCCTGCTCGAGGCGCGCCGCATCGGTGGCGGCTTCGGCCGCTTCAAGCAGCAGCGCAAACGGCGCGGCCGTGTCGCGCTCGCGCAGATGCTCGGCCGCCAGCGCCAGCGCATCGATCGCGCGGCCCTGCAGCCGCAGCGCCGCGATCTTGATGGCCGCCGCCTCGTCGCGCATCTCAAGGTGCGCCGCGGCGACGAGCACCGCGCGGCCGGCCAGCCGGATGGCCGGCGCGAGGCGTCCGTGTGAGAGATCCAGGCGCGCACGCCGCAGCCATTCGCGGGCGCGCGGATCAACACCCGCTGCCGCGCGAGACTCGACGTCCGCAGGCGCCGGCAGATAGGCCGGGGCGCGCTCACGCGCCACGAGCGCCGCACGCGCGGCCGGCACATAGAAGTGGCGTCGTCCACTCGAGGCCGCCAGCGCCCCACTCCATGCGGCACAGGTCTCGCGCCGCGCGTCGACGAGGACGAACGATCGTCGCCGGTACTCGTGCGGCACGAGATACGGATTGACGTGGCCGGCAAGCGCGACGCGCCCTGTTGCCCGCGCGAACGCCAGCGCCGCCGCGGACGGCAGCGGCAGTTCAATCAGCCCAACCCTGCCGTCGAGGGCTTCGTCCGTTGCGTCGTAGCGGACCGCAGCCGTGCGCGGCGGCTCCCCGGTCGTCGCCGCAGCCGTCGGCCCGGCGCCCGCCAGCGCCCTCCACGCGCGCCACGACGCGCGCGCAGCTCGCTGCTCCGCCGCCGTTTCCGCGGGCCATGCCGTCTGCAGATCCGCCCGAAGCCTGCCATCGTCGAGCAGCCGATCGCGACGGCATGGCCCCGCGGTGAGACGACGCGCCGACAGCCAGGCGATGGCCCGCGCCACGTGGTGCACGCGCAGCGCGCGCACATGAGCCGGGCCGCCGGCGGGAAGCGCGCGCACTTCGAACACCTCGTGCGCCCCTGCGTCGCCCGCGTCGATCAGCCGCTCGATGCCATCGCATGCCTGCTGCAGCGCCTCGACACGCATGCCCCATCGGCGCCGCCAGTCGCGGCCCGGCACTGCGCGGATGGCGATCGTCACGCGCTCGCGCGTCGCGAGATCGACATACCGCGTGCCGCCGAGCGGCTCGTAGCGATCGAAGACGATCTGCATGCGTGCCATGACGTCATGCAAGCGAAACACCCACGGAAAACACAGGGAAACGGGGCCAGACGCGGCAGAAACTTCGTATACACTCAGCCTGTCATGCTGCGTTTTCTGACTGCCGGCGAGTCGCACGGCCGGGCACTCACGGTGATCGTCGACGGCCTGCCAGCGGGCCTTGCCGTCACCGAGGAAGCCATCGGCGTCGAGCTCGCGCGCCGGCAGCTCGGGTACGGCCGCGGACGGCGCATGGCCATCGAACGCGATCGCGCGCAGATTCTGAGCGGCGTCCGCCGCGGCGAAACCATTGGTGCGCCCGTGTCGATGCTCGTCGAGAATCGCGACTGGACGAACTGGCAGCACACGATGAGCCTCGAGGCCGATCCGCCGGCCGACGCGCCAGGCGCGAAGCGTCCGGCCATCACGCGGCCGCGTCCCGGCCACGCCGATCTGGCCGGCGGCCTCAAGTTCGACCGGGCCGACCTGCGCGATGTGCTCGAGCGCGCCAGCGCGCGCGAAACGGCCGCGCGCGTCGCGGCCGGCACGCTCGCGCGCCTGCTTCTGTCACGCGCCGGCGTCACCATCGCCAGCCACGTGTATCGCGTGGGTGCCGCGGGCATCGACGATCCATCGGCCGTCACCTTCGAGCAGGCAGCGGCCATCCCGGACGACTCCCCGCTCCACGTGGTCGATCGCGATGCGGAGCAGCGGATGATCGAGCACATCGATGCCGCCAAGGCCGCGGGCGACACGGTGGGCGGCGTCTTTGAGGTAATCGCGCGCGGCATGCCGGCCGGCGTCGGCAGCTACACGCAGTGGGACGCCAAACTCGATGGCCGCATCGCGCACGCGCTGATGTCGATTCCCGCGATCAAGGCCGTCGGCATCGGCGACGGCGTCGCCGCGGCGTCGCGCCCCGGCTCCGAAGTGCACGACGAGATCGTGCCAGGGGCGACGCCGATTGGGATTGCGCGGCCGACCAACCGGGCCGGCGGCCTGGAAGGCGGCGTCACCAACGGCGAAGACGTGCGCGTGAGCGGCTACATGAAGCCGATCTCCACGCTGATGAAGCCCCTGCGCTCGGTCGACCTGGCCACCGGCGAGCCGTCGCCCGCCGTCATCGAGCGCAGCGACGTGTGCGCCATCTCCGCCGCGGCGGTGGTCGGCGAATCGAGCGTGGCGTGGGTGCTGGCGTCGGCGCTCATCGAAAAGTTTGGCGGCGACACGGTCGACGATCTGCTCGGCGCGCTCGACGCCTACCGCGCGCGCATCGCGCGAAGGATCCCCGTTCGCTGAGACGCCCGTGATTCTTCCCATCGTTAAATACGGGCATCCGGTTCTGCACGCGCCCGCCAGCCCCGTCGACGCGATCACGCCCGAGATCACGACGCTGATGGAAGACATGGTCGAAACCATGTATGCCGCGCCGGGCATCGGGCTCGCCGCCACGCAGGTCGGCGTCGGCCTGCGCATCCTCGTGATCGATCTCTCCGTGGGCCGGAAGGCGGGCGAGCTGATTCACCTGATCAATCCGGTGTTCGTCGCGCGCGACGGGATTCAGTACGAAGACGAGGGTTGCCTGAGCGTGCCGGGCTACACCGCGCGCGTCGAGCGCGATGCGCACGTCGTGGTCGAGGGCCTCGATCGCCACGGCGCGCCCGCGCGTCACGAAGCGAGCGGTTTGCTCGCGCGCGCGTTTCAGCACGAGATCGATCACCTCGACGGACGGATTTATGTCGATCACCTGCGCGGACTGAAGCGCCAGTTGATTCTGCGCGGCATTCAGAAGCAGCAGCGTCAGGGGAAATGGTGACGCCGCTTCGCGTGCTCATGCTTGGCACGCCGGCCTTTGCCGTGCCTACGTTCGAGGGGCTCCTCGCGTCGCGCCACCGCGTGGTCGGCCTGGTCTGTCAGCCCGATCGGCCGCGAGGGCGCGGACAGAAAGTACTGGCGCCGGCAACAAAGAACGTCGCCGAGGCGCATGGCGTGCCGGTGTTCCAGCCGTCGCGCCTCAAGGATCCCGCGCTGCTCGACAGGCTCGGCGCGCTTCACGCCGACATCGGCGTCGTCGCGGCATATGGCCGCATCCTGCCTGACGACCTCATCGCGCTGCCTCGTCGCGGCATGATCAATGTGCACGCGTCGCTGCTGCCTCGCTATCGCGGCGCCGCGCCGATCCATCGCGCGGTCATCGCAGGGGACGAAACCACGGGCGTCACCATCATGCGCGTCGTACGCGAGCTGGACGCCGGACCGATGCTGGCCGCCGCGCCGCTTCCCATCGCGCCCGACGCGACGAGCGTCGACGTGGAGCGCGAGCTCGGCCGGCTTGGCGCCGAACTGCTCGTCTCGACGCTCGATCGTCTCGCGCACGGCGAGGCGGTCGCCGAAATCCCGCAGGACGATCGGCTCGCGACCTACGCCGCCAAGATCGAGCGCGCCGACGGCGTGATCGACTGGACGCGGCCGGCGCAGGACATCCACAACCAGGTGCGCGGCCTGCACCCCTGGCCGCACGCTTTCACCTATCTGGATGGCGAGCGCCTGCTGATTCACCGCACCAACCGGGTTTATTCAACCGGGTTGAATAAACCCGGTCTGGTGGTGGCCGCCGGGCCTGCGGGCATCGACGTCGGCACCGGCGACGGCGTGCTGCGCATTCTCGAGCTGCAGCCAGAGGGCAAGCGCGTGATGGCCGCGCGCGACTGGCTGGCGGGCCGCCGCGACATCGCGCCGGGCAGCCGTTTCACGAGCGGCCCGGCATGATCTCTCCCGCGCGGTGGGCCGCGTTCGAAGCCCTGCGCCGCGCGGATCCGGGGCGCGGTTCGGGCAAGGACCTCGCCTCGGCACTGTCCGACACGCGCGGGCTCGTCGCCGATCCGCGCGATCGCGCGCTCGCCACCGAAATTGCGCTTGGTGTCGAACGCTGGCGCGCCGCGCTCGACGCCACGATCGCCGCCTCCGCCGGCCGCGCCGTCGATTCCATCGACTTTCCTGCCCTGCTCTCGCTCCGCATCGCCGTCTTTCAGTTGACGCATCTCACGCGCACGCCAGCGCACGCGGTGGTGGACGATGCGGTGGAGGTGGTGAGGCAGAGTGGGGCGCCGCGAGCCGCGGGGTTCGTCAACGCGGTGCTGCGGCGGCTGCTGCGCGGTCCGCTCGACATGGGGCTGCCGCCGCGGCCGGATACCTCGGACGATCTCGCCGCGTGGACGCGATACCTGTCGATCTCGCTGTCGCATCCGGCCTGGCTGGTCGAGCGATGGATCGCGCGGCACGGCGTCGACGCCGCCGAGCGGTGGGCGCGCTTCAACAACACGCCGGCGGCGCTCACCATCCGCGTCAACACCACGCGCGCGAGCGTGGATCAAGTGCGGCGCGATCTCGCCGCCGAGGACATCGACACCGAGCCGTGCGCGCACGCGCCGCATGGCCTGGCGGTCACGCGCGGCAATCCCATGTCGTCGCGCCTTTATCGCGACGGCCTCGTCGCGCTCATGGACGAGGCGTCGCAACTGGTGGGCGCGCTTGCCGCGGCCGTGCTGCACGGCACCGTGCTCGACGCCTGCGCGTCACCCGGCGGCAAGACCCTCGTGCTCGCGTGCGACCTTCCCGGCGGCGCGCGCCTGATGGCGGCCGATCGCCGATCGCGCCGCGTCGCGCTGCTCGCGCGATCGCTGGCCCGCTATGGCCTCACAAACATCCCGGTGCTCGAGCACGACCTTTCGAAGGGCGCTCCGTTCGCCGGCCTCGACGGCATCCTCGTCGACGCGCCCTGCTCCGGCCTCGGCACCATCCGCCGCGATCCCGATATCCGCTGGCGGCGCGCGGCCGACGACCTGCCCCGGCTGTCGGCCATGCAGCAGCTGCTGCTGCAGAACGCCGCCGCATCCCTGAAGCCCGGCGGCCGCCTCGTTTACGCGACATGTTCGAGCGAGCCCGAGGAAAACGACGCCGTCGTCGACGCCTTTCTGGCGGCCAACCCGGACTATTCCCGGGCGCCGCTCCCGCTCGGGCGCTTCGCGGCATTCGCTGACGCCGCCGGCGACTTCCGCACACTGCCCCATCGCGACGGCCTCGAGTCGTTCTATGCGGCCGTGCTGACCCGCACTCTGTAGTACCCTTTTCGCTTCATGGCCCTTTCGACTCGCGTGTGGGGCGCCGGCCGCATCCTCGTGATTGCCGCCGCCCTGCTCGGCACCTATCTGCTGTTTGCCGCCGCGGCGCTTCGCGTCGCCGTGCGCAGCCGCGAGGTGCCTGTGCCCGACGTCACGGGCCGCTCGCTCAACGAGGCGAGCACGCTGCTGAGCGACGCGGGCCTGACGCTGCGGGCCGACGAGCGCCGGCGCGTCGACCCGAAAGTGCCGGCCGGCCACGTCATCGCGCAGGATCCCGGCCCGGGCGTGAACCTGCGCACGTCGCGCAGCGTGCGCGTCTACGTCAGCGCGGGCACCCGCGCCACGGCGCTGCCGGTGGTCGTCGGCCTTTCCGAGCGCGGCGCGACGCTGCAGCTCGAACAGAGCCAGATCGCGCTCGAGCGCGTGGCCAGCATCCGCTCGGCGAAATACGCGCTCGACACCGTCGTCGCCCAGGATCCGCCTGGCGGCACCTCGTCACCCTCAGTGGCGCTGCTCGTCAACCGCGGCGAGCGCGGCACGCGGTACGTCATGCCCGACCTGATTGGCCTCAACGGCGATCGCGCCGCCGAACTGCTGCGCAGCACCGGCTTCCGCGTCTCGGTCGTCGGCCAGCAGCCGTACCCCGGTATTCCCCCCGGCATCGTCCTCCGCCAGAACCCGCAGCCGGGATTCCAGGTCGCGCCGGGCGAGCCGATTGCCCTCGAGGTGAGTCGATGACGCGACGGCGCGTCCAGATTTCTCCGTCGCTGCTCGCGTCGGATTTCGCGGCGCTCGGCGACGCCGTGCGCGCCGTCGAACAGGGCGGCGCGGATCTCATTCACGTCGACGTGATGGACGGGCACTTCGTCCCCAACATCACCATCGGCATCCCCGTCGTCAAGGCGCTCAAGCGGGTGGCGAGCAAGCCGCTCGACGTGCACCTGATGATTGAGATGCCGGACCGCCATCTCGACGCGTTTGCCGCCGCGGGCGCCGGCACGATTACCGTGCACGCCGAAGCCGTCACGCATCTGCACCGCACCCTCACGCACATCCGCACGCTCGGCGCGCGCGCCGGCGTGGCGCTCAATCCGGCCACACCGGTGTCGGCGATCGAAGAAATCGTCGGCGCGGTCGACTGCGTGCTCGTGATGACGGTGAATCCCGGCTTTGGCGGCCAGGCGTTCATTCCCGAAAGTTACGACAAGGTGCGGCGTGTGCGCGCGCTGCTCGACGCGCGCGGCAGCCGCGCCAACATCGAGGTCGACGGCGGCGTCGACGAGGGCAACGCCGCGGCCCTGGTCGAGGCCGGCGCGGACATCCTGGTGGCGGGCGCGGCCATCTTCGGCAGCGGCGACGCGGCCCGCGCCACGGCCGGCCTGCGCCGCGCGATTGACGGCTGATTCCCGCGTGCCCGTCTCAGAAACGCACCTCCGCGTCCGCTACGCCGAAACCGACCGCATGGGCGTCGTCTATTACGCGAACTACCTCGTGTGGTTCGAGGTGGCTCGCGCCGACCTGCTGCGCGCGCTCGGCTGGACCTACAAGGAGATGGAAGACACGGGCATCACCCTGCCCGTGATCGAGGCCCGCTGTGACTACAAGGCCCCGGCGCGATACGATGATGAGATCGTCATCCGGACGGAAGGCTGGCTGCGATCGCCGGTGCGCATGGAGTTCGCGTACCGGATCTCGCGCAAGGCCGACGGCGTGCTGTCGGCCGAGGGCATGACGATGCATGCGGCGCTGGGGACGGATGGGCGGCCGTGCCGGCTGCCCGGCAGAATTCGAGACGCTTTCAAATGAATGCTCTGGTGACCGGCGCTGCCGGCTTTATCGGCTCGCACCTGACGGCCGCGCTGCTGGCGCGCGGCGCGCGCGTGACCGGCATCGACTGCTTTACCGACTACTATCCGCGGCGGATCAAGGAAGCGAACCTGGCGGTCAACAGCGGCCACGACCGCTTCCGCTTCGTGGAGACCGCGATCGCGGACGCCGATCTGAAAAGCCTGCTCGACGGCGTCACGCACGTGTTCCATCTGGCGGCGCAGGCCGGCGTGCGGAAAAGCTGGGGACGCGACTTCCAGATCTACACGGTCAACAACGTCGACGCCTCGCAAATCCTGCTCGAGGCGTGCGTCGGCCGGCCGATCGAGAAGCTCGTCTACGCGTCGAGTTCATCGGTGTATGGCGACGCGGCGGCCATTCCCATGACCGAGACGGCGCTGCCGCAGCCGGTGTCGCCGTATGGCGTCACGAAGCTGGCGGCCGAACAGTTGTGCCATCTCTACACGGTCAACCACGGTGTGCCGACGGCGTCGATGCGCTATTTCACGGTGTATGGTCCCCGCCAGCGGCCCGACATGGCCTTTCACCGGTTCATCAAGGCCGCGCTGCTAGGCGAGCCCATCACCCTGTATGGCGACGGCGAGCAGACGCGCGACTTCACCTTCGTCGAGGACGCCGTCGCCGCCACGATTGCCGCGGGCGGCCAGGGACGGCCCGGCGCCGTCTATAACATCGGCGGGGGCTCGCGCGTGTCGATGAACGAGGTGCTCGAGCTCATCGGCCGCGTCACCGGCAAGACCCTGAACGTGCGCCGCGAGGTGGCCCAGAAGGGCGACATGCGCGACACGTTTGCCGACACCACCCAGGCGCGCACCGAACTCGGGTGGGCGCCGAACACCTCGCTGGCCGACGGCGTTGCCGCCGAGGCCCGCTGGGTGCAGGACGCGCTGCCAGTACTGACATCATGATGCTGACTATGAAGACTTCGGGCCGTCTTGCGCTCGCCATTCTGTTCACGACCGCGTTCACGGCGTGCGCCTCGCGCGCGCCGCTGACGCCTCCGGCCGATGCGCCCGAGCCCGACCGCTATCTCTACGAGCAGGGCGTGGCGCAGCTGCAGCAGAAGAAGTGGCTGACCGCGCGCGAATATTTCCGGCGCCTCGTCGACGGCTACCCGCAGTCGACCTATCGCGCCGAAGCGAAGCTCGGCATCGGCGACTCGTATCTCGGCGAAGACACGCCGGAAGCGCAGGTCTATGCGCTCAACGAGTATCGCGAGTTCCTGTCGTTCTTCCCCACGCATGCGCGCGCCGACGAGGCGCAGTACCGCCTCGCGCTGTCGCACTATCAGCAGATGCGGGCGCCGCAGCGCGATCAGACGGCTACGAAAGACGCCATCCGCGAGTTCGAGCTGTTTCTCGAGCGCTATCCGAACTCGAAGCTGCGTCCCGACGTCGTCACCAAGCTGCGTGAGGCGAAGGACCGCCTGAGCCGCGCTGAATTTGAAGTCGGGCTGCACTATTTCCGCATGAAGTGGTACCCGGGCGCGCTCGACCGGTTCTCCACGCTGCTCAAGACCGACCCGGAGTTCACCGGCCGCGACGCCGTGTACTACTACCTGGGCGAGTCGATCTGCATCGCGGCGCGGCCGGCCGAGGCTGTCGCGTACTACGACCGCATCATCAAGGAATTCGAGCAGAGCGAATATCTGGAGCGCGCGGCGAAGAAGAAGGCGGAGATCGAAACGGATCCGGCCGCGGCGTGCCCGGCCGTCAAGCGCTGATCACGTGGTTGTACCGGCGGTAGTAATCCACCGCCGATACCAGCGCCGTCGCGGTGGCGATCCACAGGGCCCCGATGCCGATGAAGAACAGCGGGCCGAGGTGATGCTCACCGAGGATCAGCGCGAGAATCGCGACGATCTGCGACACCATCTTGAACTTGCCGAGCGGTGACGCGGCAATCACGTGGCCGCGCGCGTGCGCCATCGCGCGCAGCACGGTGACCGCGAACTCGCGTCCCAGAATCACCGCCACCATCCACGCCGGCGCCTGCCCCATCGACACGAGCGACACCAGGGCCGCCGTCACCAGCAGCTTGTCGGCCAGCGGATCCAGCAGCTGTCCGAGCGTGGTGACCTGCTTGTGCCGGCGCGCGAGATAGCCGTCGAGCCAGT
This sequence comes from Vicinamibacterales bacterium, assembly GCA_036675475.1. Taxonomy (GTDB): domain Bacteria; phylum Acidobacteriota; class Vicinamibacteria; order Vicinamibacterales; family SCN-69-37; genus JALYRV01. The sequence goes on along the minus strand of JAKFEY010000007.1, from coordinate 10,606 downwards.
CGGTCAGCGACGCAATCGCGAAGATGGCCGCCCCCACGAGCTCCTTCCGCACCCCGAGAATCATGCGCCCTTCGAACTTCGTCAGCAGCACCACCACCAGCAGCGGCACGAGGACGATGCGGATGATGGTGAGGGCGTTGGGAAGATTCAGCCGTGAAGGTCCGCTGGCCACTGGCAGATGGTACACTTTCAGGCTGACATGAAGGCAATCCTTCTGGCAGGCGGCATGGGCACCCGGCTCCGTCCACTCACGGCCCACACCCCCAAGCCCATCGTCCCGATCTTCAACAGGCCGTTCCTCTATTACCAGCTCGATCTCCTGCGGCAGATCCCCGAGATCGACGAGGTGATCCTCAGCCTGAACTACCAGCCGCGCCGCATCGAGGAAATTTTCGGCGACGGCTCGGACCTCGGTCTGCGGATCCGGTACGTGGTGGAGCCGCAGCCGCTCGGCACCGCGGGCGCGGTTAAATACGCCGAGGAATTCCTCACCGACTCGGTCGTCGTCTTCAACGGCGACGTGCTGACGAACATCGACCTGGCATCGGTGATCCGGCTGCACCGCGAGCGCCAGGCGAAGGCCACCATCGTGCTGACGCCGGTCGAGAACCCCACGGCGTACGGGCTGGTGGAAACCGACGCGCAGGGCAACGTCACCCGCTTTCTCGAGAAGCCGAAGCCCGAAGAGATCACCTGCGACACCATCAACGCGGGCATCTACGTGCTCGAGCCCGAGACGTTCGACCGCATTCCGCCCAACACCAACTGGTCGATCGAGCGCAGCTACTTCCCGTCGCTGGTCGAGCGCGCCGAAACCTTCGTCGCCTACATCTATCGCGGCTACTGGATCGACATCGGGACGCGGCAGAAGTACCTGCAGGTGCACCGCGACATCATGGACGGCCGCTACCAGGCGCCGCCGTTTTCGGGCGCGGCCGCGCTGTCATGGATTGCGCCGGGCGCGAAGGTCGAGGCTGGCGCGCAAATTGAAGGCCCCTGTTTCATCGACGATGGGGCGGTGATCAAGAGCGGCGCGCGCATCGGGCCGTACTCGGTGATCGGGCACCACACCCACGTCGAAGAGAAGGCCGTGGTCGATGGCGCCATCATCTGGCCCAACAGCTGGATCGGCGCCGAGGCCACGCTTTCGAGCTGCATCCTCGGCCGTCATTGCCATGTCGGGCGATCGGTCACCATTCGCGAGGGCGCGGTCTTCGGAGACAAATCGGTTCTCACGGACTACACAGGCGCATGATTAACCCATCCATCTTCAAGGCCTACGACGTTCGCGGCATTTATCCCGGCGAGCTCAACGAAGACGCGGCGCGGCTCATCGGCCGCGCGTTCGTGGCGTATCTCGGCGCCACACGCATCGGCGTCGGGCGCGACATGCGCGTGTCGTCGCCGTCGATGGCGGCAGCGTTCATGGACGGCGCCCGCGAGCAGGGCGCGTCGATTGTCGACTACGGCATGATCGGCACCGACATGCTGTATTACGGCGTGGCGCGCGACGGCCTCGAGGGCGGCGTGATGGTAACGGCGTCGCACAATCCCGGGGAGTACAACGGGATGAAGATGGTGCGGCGCGAGGCGTTTCCGCTCAGCGGCGAGGCGGGCCTGGCGGAGATCCGCGAAATGATTCTCGCGGACGCGATTCCGGCGCCGGCCGGGCCGCGCGGCGGCATCGAGTCGCGCGACCTGCTGAAAGAGTACGTCGAGCACGTGCTGTCGTTCATCGACGCCGGCGCCATCAAGCCGTTCAACGTGGTGCTCGACGCCGGCAGCGGCATCGGCGGACTCGTGGCGCCCCCCTTGTTCGACCGGCTGCCCTGCAAGACCACGCGGCTCTGTTTCGAGGTTGACGGCACCTTCCCCAACCACGAAGCGAATCCGCTCATCGAGGAAAACCGCCGCGACATCGTGGAGCGCGTCGTGGCCGAGAAGGCCGACATCGGCATCGCGTGGGACGGCGACGCCGACCGCTGCTTCTTCATCGACGGCGGCGGCGAGTTCATTGCGGGCGACTTCGTCACGGCGCTGCTGGCCGAGGCGTTCCTGCTGAAGCACCCGGGCGCCAAGGTGGTGTACGACGTGCGCGCCAGCTACGCCGTGAAGGACATCGTGGAGCGGTACGGCGGCACGCCGCTGATGAACCGCGTGGGCCACGCCTTCTTCAAGCGCCGCATGCGCGAAGAGAACGCCATCTTCGGCGGCGAGGTCACGGGCCACTACTACTTCCGCGACAATTTCTACGCCGACAACGGCTTCATCCCGGCCCTGCTGATTCTGGAGCTGATGTCGAAGAAGGGCAAGACGTTGAGCGAGCTGCTCGAACCCCTGCGCGCGAAGTACTTCATCTCGGGCGAAATCAACACCAAGGTGCCCGACATGAACGCCGTGGCGCAGAAGCTCGACATCATCGCGTCGCAGTACTCCACGGGCCACACGTACCACATGGACGGCTTCTCGGCGGAATTCCCGGAGTGGCACTTCAACGTGCGCCCGTCGAACACCGAGCCGCTGCTGCGCCTGAATCTCGAGGCGGTGACGCAGGAGATGATGGAGCGGAAACGCGACGAAGTCCTCGCGTTGATCCGCTCGTAGTAAACTGAGGGCGACGCGGGCTTAGTACAATGGTAGTACAGAGGCTTCCCAAGCCTCGGACACGGGTTCGATCCCCGTAGCCCGCTCCATCACCTCACCACGCGAATCGCGAACAACTTGCGCTCGCGCTGCTCGTCTTTCATTACTTCCAGTTCAATCACGTAGTCGCCGTCGGTGAGCGGCGCGAGGGTGACTTCGGCGGTCATCCAGCGCACGCCTGCGGCGTCGGCGCGCTCGCGGGTGGCGATGGGCACGGTGAGCGGCTGACCGAGCTTGTCGAGGACGCGGGCGCCGGCGGGGGTCGCGCCCTCGGCGAGCGGCGCCTCGATCGTGGCGCGCTCGGTGCGGCGATAGCGGCCGTCGGCGGCCGGCGTCAGCGCCCGGGCGATGCCGCGATACGACAGCGGATCGCCGATGAGCGATGCCGACGGAGCGGGCACCGTGACGGTGGCGTCGGCAGCGCTCGACGGGCCGCTGCCCTTCGCGCGGGCGCGGACATCCACCTTGACGGCGCCAGGGTCCGCAATCGGCACGCGCACCGACACACCCGATCGCATCGGCTCGAGCGCGCGCGTTTCGACGCGCTCGCCGCCCGCCGTCGTGACGGTGATCCGCACTTCCCCGCCATCGGCCCATGCACGCGCCGTGCGCGCGGTCACTCCAAGCTCGGCGCCGACGATGAGGTCGCCGCCAGCGCGCGCGGCCTGCAGGTGCAAATCCCGTTGGTGCGTGAGGAGCGACAGGCGCCCGAGCGCCTCGGACAGCGCGGCGGCGCCGGCTGACGGCGGCGCGGCGGCCGCCTCTCGTCCCGTGGCGATGGCCGCAATCTCCGCTTCCGTTGGCGCGAAATAGCCGCGGCGCGCGCGCAGCCGCACACCCGGCTTCCTGACCTTCACCTCGAGGCGCCGATAGCCGCCGTCGAACTTCACATTCGTCGAGTAGTAGCCCAGCAGGTAGTAGGCGCTCAGCGAGTCCGTCAGGATCCGGAACTGCTTGTCCAGATCGTTGTTCATGAGCAGCGCCATGCCGTCGGTATTGAGGGCGGCCTCACGAAGGCCTTCCGCCCGCGCGCTCAGGCGCGCGTTCTCTTCGGTTGGCGCGATGACGCCGTGGCTGATCGGCTGATCGAACGGCGCGAGCCCGCGCGGGTCGATGGGATAGAACGCAACATTGGCCCGCGCGGCCTTCGCGGTGAGGTCCCTGAACGCGCGGCGCGAGTCCATCAGGAACAGCGCGCTCGACTGCGCCACGCAGTCTGAACGGTCCTGATCCTGCGGCGCCTGCGGCGGCGTGCCGGTCAGAATGCGTCCGCCGCGCTGTCCCACCACGGGGATCGGCTGGTGCCGGCCATAGAGCGCGGCGACCTGTTCGATGCCGTCGCGGTTTTCACCGAACAGCCGCCAGCCCTGCGTCACCAGGATCGCCACCTTCCGCTCTTCGCGAATGGCCTGCAGCTTCTCGACCAGGCCGTCGAGGAACTGCAGCGTCTGCCGCTCGCGATAGCGCGCGACCAGCTCGCGCGTCAACGCCGGATTCCGCTGCTTCGTCACCTCTTGCGACGTCACCGAGCCGAAGCAGCTGTCGAACAGCTGTTCGATGGAGTCCTGCGGCAGGATGCTGTCGTACGACCCCCACGTCCAGTAGCGGCCCATCATGTCGGCCACCGTCGTGGATTTGCGGCCCAGCGTGAACGAGCCGGGCGGCAGCTCCGGCGTGATGACGCCGAACAGATCGCGCGGCCCGATCAGGCGATCGATCATCTGCACCAGCGGCTGACGCAACTCGCGGCCCGCGGCCAGCTCGACGTGCCGGGTGTCGAGCACGATCGCAAACACCCGCGCGCGGGGATCCTTCGCGAGCGCCTCGCCTTCCGGCTGGCTGTTGGGATCGACGCGCGTGATTTCGGGCTCGGCCTCGATGCGCACGAAGTCGAACGTGTCGATCGCCTGCGGCTTGCCGTCCTCGTAGAGCTCGAAGTCGGCGGCCGTCAGGCCTTCGATCGGCTTGCCGTCAGCATCGGTGGGATACACGTCGACGCGCACGTAGCGCGCGCCGCCGCGAAACGTCGGGCGCTGCTGGGCGTCCTGCGCAACCACGGCGGCGGCGAGCAGCGCGAGGACGGCAAGCCTCATCGCACGACCCGGATGGCGAACAGCGTGCGCTCGCGCGTCTCGTCCTTCATCGCCTCGATCTCGAGGAGGTAGTCCCCTTCCGTCAGCGGCGCCAGTGTCACCTCCGCCACCATCCAGCGCGTGCCCTGCGCATCGATCCGCTCGCGCGACGCGGCCGGCACGTTGAGCGGCTTCCCGGCGCGATCGAGCACGCGCGCGCCTGCCGGAATGGCGCCTGCCCGCAGCGGCGCCTCAATCGTGGCGCGCTCGGTACGCCGATAGCGGCCGTCGGCCGCGGGCTGCAGCGCGCGTGCGAGGCCGCGATATGACAGGACATCGCCGAGCAGTCCCACCTCCGCGGCCGCAACGGTGGCCGTCGCGTCAGCGGCGCCTCCGTCGGTTGAGCGGGCGCGCGCGTCGATCCGCACCTCGGCATCACTCGTCAGCGGCACGCGCACGACGACGCCCGAACGCATGGGAGCAATCGCCTGCGTTTCGGTGAGCGTCTCGGCGCCAGCCGAGATCATCAGCCGCACCTCGCCGCCCTTCGCCCACGCGCCCGCCTGCCGCGCATTCACGCCGAGCTCCACGCCCACCATCAGCGCGCCCGGCACGCGCACGGCCTGGAGATACAAATCACGGTCGTGCCGCACCTCGTCGAGACGCGCCAACGCGCTCGTGAGCGCCGCCGTTTCGGCCGGCACGGGCCGCGCGGCCGCCGCGCGCCCGGCCGCGATCGCGTCGATTTCCTCCTGCGTGGGCGCAAGGTATCCCCGCCTCGCCTTGAGTTTGATGTCCGGCTTGCGCACCTTCACCTCGATGCGCCGGTATCCGCCGTCGTACTTCGTGTTCGTCGAGTAATACCCAAGCAGGTAGTACGTGCTCAGGCTGTCGGCCAGCCTGCGCATGCTGCCGGTCAGGTCGTTGCTCGAGATCAGCGCAAGGCCGTCGGTGTTCTCCGCCAGCTCCATCAGGCCGTCGCGCCGGCCGCGCAGCCGCGCGAAGTCGGCGGACACCGATCCCGGCGGCCCGGCACTGAGCGGCGTATCGAACACCGCCAGGCCGCGGGGATCGATCGGATAGAAGCTGACGTTGGCGCGCTGCGCCTTGGTCAGCAGATCGATGAAGAACCGCCGGTTGTCCATCATCAGCAGCTCCATGGCTTTCGACTGGCACACCGACTCGTCGACGAGCTGACCGGGCCCGGCATTCGGGTTGGTCCGCGAAATCCGTCCCCCGCCCGTATAGATGCCGGGAATGGCCTTCGACGGCATCAGCCTCGCCGCATCGTCATTCGGCCCGAACTGGCGCCAGCCCTGCGTGACGACCATGACCGCCTTCTTTTCGTCGCGAATCGAGCCGAGTCTGGCGACGAGGCCTTCGAGATGCAGCAGCGTTTCGCGCTCGCGGTAGCGCGCCAGCAGCTCGCCCGCGAGGGTGCGTTCGTCCCACTGCGTGGTGCCGCGCGGGGCCGGAAAACAGTCTTCGAGAAATTCCTGAAAGCCGTCGCGCTCGGTGATCGAGCCGCGCGCGCCCCACGTCCAGTGGCGCTCGAGCATGTCGGCCGCGGTCAGCGTCTTGCGGCCGAGGATCAAATCGGACGGGCGCAGCTGCGGCGTGATCACGCCGAACAGATCGCGCGGGCCGATCAGCCGATCGAGCATGTCGACCAGCGGCCGGCGAATCTGCGCGCCGCCGAGCACTTCGACGTGCCATTTGTCGAGCACCACGACGAACACGCGCGCGCGCGGATCCTTCGCAAGCTCGTCGCCCTCGCGCTGTGTGTTGGGATCGACGCGCGCCTCTTCGAGGTCGGGGACGATGTCGACGAATTCGAAGGAGTCGATCTCCTGCCGTTTGCCGTCCTCATACACTTCAAAATCGGCCTGCGTGAGGCCTTCGATCGGTTTGCCGTTGCGGTCCGTGGGAAAGACGTCGACGCGCACGAAGCGCGAGCCTGCGCGAAACAGCGGGCGCTGCTGCGTCTCGTCCGGCGTCGGCGGCGTCTGCTGCTGAGCTGAAACGGCCGCGCTCAGCAGGCACGCGCCCGCGATTGCCGCCGCCGTCGCTGTTCGAATCCTCACGGTGCCTCCGTTCGGTTCCCCGACACGTTTACTGACGAGCTCGCTTCCAAGCCGCCCCGCATCTCACGTCCGGACAAGAACTTACAGCCAGCCTCGGCGGCTCGAGCCGTGGGGCAACTTCCTTGCATCAGCCGTCAACGCTGAATCGACCCGACCAGGAGGTTGCATGTTCCACGAGACGAAGATGGACGATGCTGTGTGGCCTGTGCGCGCGAAGAACCTGACGCTGAGCGAACCCGAAGACGCGGCGGATGACACGGGTTCGTGGTGGCGCGATCTCGCGGCCGGCTCGGCGCTCGCTGCCTTCCTCGTAACAGCAGCCGTAATGTTCCTCAAGTAGCGCCGGGCTCGATTCCTGCCAACCCCGCGCGAGTGCATGCCGGGCACCATCCCGGCATTCGCTCGCCGGGCGCGGCACACGATCTCTGATCGATTTACCATTTACAATTCCCCGCCACGTGCCACAGATGTGCCCGCACGCGCCCCGTCTTCGGTTCGGGTTCGGTCACGCCATAGCTTTCGATCGTCCATCCTGCTGACTGAAACACCCAGTACTGCTTCGCGCCGTCGCGGATGACGCCGAACGGCCAAAGGAATGTCGCGCCCTCCATGTGGCAGTAGGAAATCAGCGCGGTGACGCGGGCGGGCACGAGCTCTTCGGATCGCTCCTCCCACAGGTAGCCGGCCACGTAGGTCACCAGCTCGCATGCGGGTTTGCCTTCCGGCGGATCGGGATCGGGATACCTGCGCATCGCCTCGAAATAGAAGAACCGGCTGTCTTTGACGTGCCAGACCTTCTGCAGGTCGATCGGCCTGCGGTCGCGATCGATGGGCCGCACCGGGTGGCTCCAGCCCATGTCGGCCAGCACGCGATTCTCGGCGTTGCGGAACTCGCGCGCCTCGAGCGCGCGCTGCACGCGGCGCCAGTCGGTGTCGCCTGGCCGCACTTCCGGGATGGGCTCGATCGCCACTGCGGCCGACGTGGTCGCGAGGCCAAGCTTTGGATACGGCGCCTGATGCGGGGGCGGCAGCAAGCCGGCCGGTTTGTAGTCGGTGGCGAGGGCCACCTGCGTGCTGCAGGGCGTGTACACGACGCGCGGCGCCGTGACGTGCAGCCGCAGGGGCGGCGCGTCCTCGCGCCATACGTTCCAGTCGAGCGTCGGCGGCTCTTCGCGCCACCAGTCCTCGTCGACATCTTCGAGCCGCAGCGGCACGTCGACATCGAGCGACCGTTCGACACCGGTCCAGAACGGGCGCCACGTGCCGCGGTCGAACTGCGCGAAGGGAATCAGCACGCCATCGGCGCGCACGACGCCGACGTTGAAGGTGCGTTCGGAGACGGATTGAAAGGAGAGCGCCCCTGCCGGTGCAAGAATCAGCGCAGCGCCCGCAAGGAACGCGACGACCCGGAGAGGCGCAGAGACACGAGTCATCGGCCGAGTCATCCTCGGAGCAGGCAGGGAAAAGAGCTGGCGGGGTCAGTATAAGGGGAAATCGGGATGGCGGGACTCGAACCCACGGCGGAATCGTACCGGCTTGGTGGGAGAGCGAATTATGGACTCAGGCAACTGCGGCCTGCTCATGGTAGCCTGCCTCGTACTCGGCCGGTGGCAGGTAGTCAATAGGCTCGAGCAACCGCCGCATGTTTAACCCGTCCACCCAGGCTAGCGTCGCGAATTCCAAGGCTTCGAGACTGCGCTCGTCGCAACGTCTCAGCGCAATTCCTATTTTCTTACCGATCGGATCGTCGGGTTGGAGAAAGAAACAGAAAGTCGTTGGGACCGTCAACGCACATGACCAGGTGGCGGGTGTCGACTCGACGCCACCGACAGATGGCGCCGAGCACGTCCCAACATTCACTTGATCCGTTGAATGGCTTCCTTCAAGTCCTTGCCTGACAGTTCCTTCACAGCGGTACTTCGCCCACGCGGATATACCGTGCTATCCGAGATTTCAAACACACTATTCGAGCCGAACGCTAAGAAATAGACGCTTTCCGTGTCATCCCAGGCAAGCGTCAGCAGATAGGAACGCCCAACGGCCAAAGGCGGATTGTCCTTCTCGGTGAAACGCAGGATCTTGTCCGGCTCTTGGAAAACCCCGCCCCGCTGAACAATTCGGATCTTCTCCTTGGCTCGGACGGGACGATTTGTGCGGCCAACATCAAGGACTTCGGCCACATAGAAGGTCACGTGGGCTGATCCTCCAGGAATTTGCCGGGTGCGTGGCTGCGCACTCAAAACATTGACGTGAACGGCGAGGTCAATCTTATTGAGCAGCTCTGCCAGCGTTGGCGGCGGTTCCCTTTGGAGGATGCGCAATTCCACTTCAACCGTCGGCTTCCGCTGTTGAGTGTCTGAAGAAGGCCACGAGGGGCTAATTGCAAATGTGAGCGCTACTGCTATCACAGTTTTTATCGACATCACCGCACCACCAGTAGGACGTCGTACGCCGGCCGGCGGACTTCTGCGCCGTTGGATAATACAACTCGTGTCTCGGACCTGAAGAATATCTCGTTGCCGAATTTATCCCGACGTTGTGACTTGAAAGCCCGGACAGAAATGGCCAAGACGCGACTTTTCGTAAGGGTCTGAAGCTCCGCGCGCTGGCTCACACCGTCGTGATTTTCGTCGAACCACATCCGTAGACGACCATAGATCCCGTCTGCCCTATCAACCCAGCCGTCGCCATTTCCACCTGAACTCGGTTGATCAAACCAAGCCAATGCTTCGAACCCGTGCCGTGCCATTGGTCCTTCCGTGGAATCGCCCAAGGGCGTGAAGTTTCCAAACAACTCGGCGCCTGACGTGATCATGCCGTCCCCGTCGCGGTCTAAAGCGAGCCAGCCAACTGTTGTCGAGCGTGAGGGAGTCCAACCAAACCACCGGGGTCCCTTGCCAGTCAAGTTGAACCACACATCGGGTGGACTCATCTCGAATGGGCCAGCGTCGAGATCTATCACGATCGGTGAGCAGAACTCGATTTTCGCGTCGTCCCATTCCCCAAACTGTTCGTGTCTGCAGTCTCCCTCCTCGTAACCGCCCGGATTCGGGCCACCACTGCCGGTTGTACCGCCGCCGTAGCCGTTCTTGCGATCATCGTAAAATCGCAAGAGATCAGCACAGGTCATCGTCTGAACGTGTCCAGTACTGGGATTCAGAACCCCGTTCATGATCGAATTGCTCTGGCCGCATGAGGTGTCGCTGAATCCGAGCACGTGCCCCAGCTCGTGCCCGCCAACGTAGTCGTACATGTAATCCTCTCCGTGAATCGCGCTTTGGGCATCGAGCGCAACCGACGAGCTGATTTGAATGGTGCCGCTCTTCCGGTCTGTGTTTACCGAAGTCAGGCCGTAGCCTCCCAGATTCGGTGCCCAAGAAATGGTGTAGCCCCCACTGCACTTTTCGAGACGATTTGGCATCCGCCAGTCTCTCAGTTGCTTGTTCCAATCCACTGCCTTCCTATCGAACGCGGCCTTAATCTGCCCCCAATCGGCCAATCTATCTTGCGGCACGCCTGCATCAGAGAAGGTGTAACAGAGGGTTCCTCGCGCGGGTACAAATAATCTTGCTGGAGCGCACCCTGTCGCGGGCAAGCCGCAAGGAGTTTGGACATCCGCCCCGTACCCGTCGCCCGGACCTATTGGAGTGGCGGTGCACTGATGTGCCCCGGTGCCGTTTGGATCGAAGTAACATCGCCCGTCGCCGTCTAACCTGTATTGCCCGCTGGGTGGCGGGCTATTTGGGTCGCATTGATCGGGACCGAAATCGTTCGGCTCCCAATAACAGCCACCATATCCGTCGTCCT
>JAKFEY010000016.1:0-36307 GCA_036675475.1 Vicinamibacterales bacterium | reverse complement strand
GTCCCGGGCCTTCACCGCGGCCGCGTCCCGCACCCTCGCCGCGCCCGCGCCCGCGTCCGGCGGCGTCACCACGGCCGGCCGCCGCGCCGGCTGCCGGAGCAGCCCCTTCAGCGGACGGACTCGCCGGCGTCGTGGGCGGCGCCGCACCCCAGTCGTTGCCCGACTGCGTCTCGTACATCCGCATCATGCCGTTGTGGTTGTACGCGACCGATCCGAGATAGCCTGGCGACCAGCCGTCCATGAACGCATGCGTGTAGACGCCGGGCATGCCCCACTTGGTCATCTGCGCCAGCTCCCAGTTCGAGAAGAACGGCAGCTCGGCGAACAGCAGCGGATCGAGATTCGGATTCTGCGGCGCCGCGCCGCTGTAGGTGTAGAGCAGCGCGAGCGATTCGTGCAGGTCGTGCATGATCGGCGGATGCGCGGTGAAGTACCAGTCGGTAATCGCGCGCATCTGCTTCTGCGAGAGATTAATGTCGCGGTTGTTGTCGTGATAGACGTACTTGCCCCAGTACGGCAGCGGGCATCCGGTGCCGACGCTGCCCGGCTGGTTGCCGCGGCCTCCCTGCGGCGGCCGCGCGCCGCCGAAGAATTCCTGGTCGCAGAAGAACTTGTCGACGTTGCGATCGCGCCCGTCGGCGTCGGCCACCGGCGTCACCGACACGATCACGTTGTCGCGAATCTGCGAGATGAACGGCGACGTCTCCACCGCGAGCCGGTAGACCAGCTCCATCAGCATCTCTGACGGTCCCGTCTCGCCGCTGTGCAGACCGCCCATCAGGTGATAGTGCGGTTTGGTCGTCGCAATCAGCTGCCGGATCTCCGCCTCGCCCAGCTTTCGCGGATCGGCCAGGCGCGCCAGGTTGTCGCGGTTCGCCTGCAGGTTCGCGATGTTCTGATCGGACGACACCCAGACGACGACGAGCTCGCGTCCCTCGTCGGAGGTGCCGATCGTCTCAATCTTGACGCGCGGCGTGGCGGCCGCCAGCGCGCGGTAGTACTTGAGGATGTCGGCGTAATACGTCAGCGTGCGCGGCGCGCCGGCGTGATGGCCGATGACGTCCTTCGGCATCGGGATGCCCGGCACGCGCGGCAGGTGATCGACGAGCGGACTGCCGTAGATAGGCTCGCCGGTCCATTCCTTATAGGCCTTCGCAAAGTCCTCGTCCTGTGTCTGGCGCGGATCGCGCGTTTCGAGCACGGACTGCTGCGCGAGGCCAGGCAGGCCGGCGAGCGCAATCAGGACAAGGCCAATCAGCGTACGACGCATCCTCTAACTCCTTACGTATCAATGAGTTCTGAGTATTCAGCGCAGAGGCGTCGCGGATGAGGTGATGACGGACCCGTGAAACCCCGATAAGATCCACCGACTCGCGGCCCTCAGGGCTGCCCGCCCTCTGCAGGGCGCGATTGTATCCGTTCGGAGGATAAATGATCAGCGTCGCGGCGCTTCGCATGCAGCAGTTTGGCGTGACCTTCTATCAGGCGTCACTGACTGCGCAGGACATCGACAAGCTCGTGCGGTTCGAGGTACTGAGCTACGGCGAGAAGGGCGGCGGCGTGCGCGGCGCGGCGAAGGCCCCGACGTCGAAGGTCAACTGGGACCTGCTCGAGCGGCGCATCGCGTCGAGCGACAAGGCCTATCAGCGCCAGATCATCCGCAAGAAGATCGACGAGCTGGTGCAGTACTACGAGCAGTGCCGCCAGGCGCGCGACCTGCCTTCCATTCCCGGCGCGGTGATCATCTCGGCCGACGAGAAGCTGCGCTTCGAGCCGGTCGAAGAGGGATCCACCGCGGGCGTGCTGAAGGTGCCCGAGCGCGAAGGCGTGCTGCGCGCGATCGACGGCCAGCATCGCCTGCTGGCGCTGCACGCCGACATCGAGCGGTTCGGCGACGAGCCGTTCACCGTGCCGGCCATCATCTTCGACAAGCTGCCCGAAGATCACGTCGTGCAGATGTTCGTGACGATCAACGCCAAGCACACGCGGCTCAACGCGTCGCACCTGGTCTCGCTCTCGGGACGGCAGCTCTATCGCGACGAGAACCTGGCCGCCGCGCACGACATCATCCGCGCGCTCAACGATCGCGAAGACTCGCCGCTCTACGGCGACATCAAGCTGCTCGGCGTCGGCGGCGGGCGCGTGGCGCAGGCCCCGCTCGCGCAGGAGCTGAAGAAGCTGCTCGCCAGTGACGCGTTCGGCGCCGGCCGCAAGGGCGACGACTTCCGCGAGGAATCGAAGCGCTTCTTCGTGAACTACTTCAAGCAGATCTCGCACCTGTTCGGCCCGGCGTGGAACGGCCGCAAATACAGCATCCGGTCGGCCACGGCCCTGCGCGCCTTCATCCGCGTGGCGCCCGACGTGGTGCGCCGGCTCGACCAGGAGCGGCAGGACCGCACCGACTTCCGCGCCATTGGCCGCGTCATCGCGCCGTGGGGCCGCCGCATCGGCGACATCCGCTTCGAATCGGACGGCGCCTGGAAGCGCGCCGGCACGACGACCGACTCGCTCTCGAAGGAGCTGCGCCTCGCGCTGCAGTATCCGGAAGGCGCGGTTGGATGATCAAAACTGTAATTTCCGGCACGAAAACGGCGGTTTTCGTCAGCGGCTACCGACGAGCGGAAACGGCAACAACTGCAGAAACAGGCCTGTTTTGGCAAATTGGCACGTGGGTACAGCACTTGCCTTAACAGGGCACGAACAGCCGGCTTGAATATTTACGGCAGGGAGCCGTGAGTTGCTGGGGAGCCAGGCCGGCTGTCGAAAAAAGAGGCATCGGACGCGAGTCCGGTGCCTCTAAATTTTTAAGCCGATAGAATCGCCGCCATGCGCGGCGCCGCCCTCGTCCTCCTTCTCTCAGTCCTCTCAGCCCAGACACCGTCAGGCCCGGCCGCCACGCGCGCCGCGGTCGAGCGCTGGGTGACCGCCAACCAGCGGCCCATCGTGGCCGAGCTGATGGCGCTGCTGGCGATCCCGAACGTGGCCGCGGATCGCGCGAACATCCTCCGCAACGTCGCCTTTCTCGAACAGGCATTCGCGACGCGCGGCTTCACCACGCGGCGGCTCGAGACCCCCGGCAACCCGCTGTTCTTTGCCGAGCGCCGCACGCCTGGCGCGACGAAGACGACGCTGATCTATGCGCACGTCGACGGACAGCCGGTTGACGCGAAAGCGTGGAACCAGCCCGATCCGTTCACGCCGGTCACGCGCGGCGACCGCATCTATGCGCGCTCGGCCTCCGACGACAAAGGCCCGATCATCGCCACGCTCGCGGCGCTCGACGCGCTGGCAGCCGCGGGCCTCCAGCCGTCCACGCACCTGAAGGTCATCATCGACGCCGAGGAGGAAGCCAGCTCGCCGAGCCTCGTGCCTGCGGTGACGCAGTACCGCGACCTGCTCGCCGCCGACATGATGCTGATCTTCGACGGCCCGATTCACTCGAGCGGACGGCCTACGCTCGCCTTCGGCGCGCGCGGCATCATCACCGCCACGCTCACGGTCTTCGGCCCGAAGTCGGGCGTGCACAGCGGCAACTACGGCAACTGGGTGCCCAACCCCGCGCTGCGCCTGTCGCAGCTGATCGCCTCGTTGAAAGATGACGAGGGGCGCGTCACCGTCGAGGGTTATTACGACGATGTGGCGGCGCTGACGGCCGAGGAGCGCGCGCTGCTCGCGGGCGTGCCGGACGATTCCGCGCAGTTGATGCGCGCGTTCGGGATCGCGGCGCCCGAGCGCAAGGGGCGCTCGCTGCAGGAGGGACTGCAGGAGCCGACGCTGAACATCCGCGGCCTCGCCTCGTCGCATGTGGGCGCCGGCGCGCGCACCATCATTCCCGACCGGGCGGTGGCTGAAATCGATCTGCGGCTGGTGAAAGAGACGTCGGGCAGGAAGTTGCTGCAGCTGATCGCGGATCACATCCGGCGCCAGGGCTTCCATCTCGTCGACGGCGAGCCGGATGACGCCACGCGCGCGCAATATTCGAAGATCGCGTGGTTGCGCGTGGGTCAGGAAACGCCGGCGTTCCGCACCTCACCGCTGCTGCCCGAGAGCCGCGCCCTCGCGTCGGCGATGGAGGCCGCGTTCGGCGCGCCGCCCGTGCAGATCAGGACGCTCGGCGGCACGGTGCCGATCGCGCCGTTCGTCGACGCGCTCCGCGTGCCCGCGGTGCTCGTGCCCATCGTGAACTTCGACAACAACCAGCACGAAGAGAACGAAAACCTGCGCATGGGACATTTCTTCACAGGCATCCAGATTCTCGCGGTGGCGCTCACGCGATGACTACCGGTCTCGCGATCGATCTCAACAGCGACATGGGCGAAGGCGTCGGCGAGGACGACGCGCTGCTGGCCGTCGTGTCGTCGGCCAACGTGGCCTGCGGCGCGCATGCAGGCGACGAGGCGGTGATGCGCCGCACAGTGCGCGCGGCGAAGGCCGCCGGCGTCGCCGTGGGCGCGCATCCCGGCTTTCCGGACCGCGCCAACTTCGGGCGGCTCGACATGCGCATGGCGCCGGCGGAGATGGAGGCCACCGTCACGGCGCAGATCGCCGCGCTGGCGGCCATCGCCGCCGGCGAAGGCGTGGCGCTGGCGCACGTCAAGCCGCACGGTGCGCTCTACAACATGGCGGCGAAGGACGGCCGGATGGCTGACGCGATTGCCGCGGCGATTGCCATCGTCGATCGCGCGCTCATCATGGTGGGCCTGCCGGCGTCGGCGCTCGAGCGCGCCGCCGCGAAGGCAGGGCTCGCGTTCGCGGCCGAGGGGTTTGCCGATCGCGCGTATGAGGCCGACGGCACGCTGGTCTCGCGTGCGAAGCCAGGCGCGCTGATTACCGATCCGGATGCGGCGGCCGCCGGCGCGCTCCGCATGGCCCTCGCGGGCCGCGTCCGCACCATCTGCATCCACAGCGACACGCCGCACGCCGCCGCGATTGGCGCCGCGGTTCGCCGCGCGATGGACGACAATGGCGTCACGGTGATTGGACTTCGCGCATGATGCTGTTCCAGTTCTGGAAGGACGCCACCCCTGACGCGCGCCGCGCGCTGATTGCCGCCAGCCTCGGCTGGATGCTCGACGCGTTCGACATCATGCTGTTCGCGCTCGTGCTGCCGGAGCTGCGCGCCGCGTTCGGCATGAGCACGACGACCGCGGGCATTCTGGCGTCGCTGACGCTGGTGGCGTCGGCCTTCGGCGGCATCGGGTTCGGCGTGATTGCGGATCGCTTCGGCCGCACCCGCGCGCTCATCCTGAGCGTGCTGATGTATTCGATCTTCACCGCCGCGTGCGGCCTGGCCACCGAAATCTGGCATCTGGCGCTGTTCCGCGTGCTGCTCGGCATCGGCATGGGCGGCGAGTGGGCGAGCGGCGCGTCGCTCGTCGCCGAAACGTGGCCGGCGAAGCATCGCGGCAAGGCGCTCGGCCTGATGCAGAGCGCGTGGGCCATCGGCTACGCGCTGGCGGCGCTGGTCAACTGGCTGCTGGTCGACGCGTACGGCTGGCGCGTCGTGTTTTTCGTCGGCATCATCCCGGCCTTCTTCACCATCTGGGTGCGCACGTCCGTGCGCGAGCCGCAGGCCTGGACCGACGCGCGCGCTGAAGCGCCGGTGCCGCTGTCGATGATCGCGCGCGGCCCGCTCGGCCGCATCACCGCGGCGCTCGTGCTCATGAACGCGTTCACGCTGTTCGCGTACTGGGGCTTCAACACCTGGGTGCCGAGCTATCTGAAGGCGGACGTGGGCGAGGGCGGTGTCGGCCTCAGCACCGCCGCAAGCACGGTGCTGCTGGTGGCCATGCAGGTGGGCACGTGGCTCGGGTACGTCACGTTCGGCTTCATCAGCGACGCCATCGGCCGCAAGCAGACGTATGTGTCGTATCTGGTGGTGGCCGCGGTGCTGGTCTTCGCCTACACGCAGGTGCGCGTGCCGCTCATCCTGCTGGTGCTCGGGCCGGTCACCGCGTTTTTCGCCACCGGTTATTTCAGCGGCTTCGGCGCGGTGAGCGCCGAGCTCTATCCCACCGCCATCCGCGCGCGCGCGCAGGGCCTGACCTACAACATCGGCCGCATCGCCTCGGCCGCCGCGCCGTGGGTGGTTGGCGGGCTGGCCGCGTCGGAAGGCTACGGCACGGCGCTCAGCGTTGCGGCCGCGGCGTTCGTGGCCGCGGCCATCTGCTGGTACTGGATTCCCGAAACGAATCCGGCGTTCACGCAGAGCCGGCGCGCGACGGATTAACCGTCGCGCACGTCATAAACGTACAAGGTGCCCTGCTCGCGCAGGTAGAGCCGGCCGTTGATGACGACCGGGTGCGACCAGCTCGGGTTGCGCACGTTCGGAATCTCGAACGATCCCTTCTCGCGATAGCCCTGCGGCGTGGCCTCGATGAGCATCATCACGCCGTTCTGGTAGCGGAAATACAGATGGCCGTCGGCGTACGCGACGGCCGCCGATCCCTGGCCCGCGTTGCGGATGTTGCCGCCCCACGCCACGTCGCCGGTCGACAGCTCCAGCGCGATGGGAATGCCGCGGTTGTGGCCATGCCCGCCGTAGATGTGCGAACCGACCAGCACCATGTTGCCGTGATGGTTCTGGAACGTGCCGGGATCGAGGAAATACACCTCGCTCACCGTCGTACGATCACCGGCCGGATTGATCTTCAGCAGCGCGGCGCCCGTGCCGTACCCGCTCGACGCGAACACATGATCGCCGGCAACGATCGGCGTCGGGATGTTCGCCGTGCCGTTGGCCACGCGGCCGTAGCCCCACATGAACCAGCCGTCGCTCGCGCGCACGCTGATCACGCCGCGTCCGGTGAGCTGCACGTACTGCTTTACGCCGCCGCCGTTCGAGATCACGATGCTCGCGTAGCCGGCGCCCTCGGGCCCGCGGCTCTGGAACGCGCCCATTGTCGCGCGCCAGATGTCGCGGCCGGTCTTCCTGTCGAGCGCCACCATGATCGCGTCGCGCCCGCCCGGCGTCACGATCACGCGATCGCCGTCGACGAGCGGCGACTCCGCGAACTTCCACGACGACATCATGCGGCCGCCGAAGTCGCGCACGAAGTGGCGCCGCCACCGTTCCTGTCCCGTCGCGGCATCGAGCGCCACGATGTCGCCTTCGGTGCCGACGGCGTACACCATGCCGTCGCTGACCGACGGCGTGCCCCGCGGCCCCGCATACTCATCGTCCCAGACGGGCCCGACGCGCGCCGACCACACTTCACGGCCGTCGCTGTCGCTGAGCGCGATCACGTGCTGCGCGCCGTCGCGATCGCCCATCGTGTAGATGCGTCCGCCGGTGACGGCCACCGACGAGAAGCCGGCGCCGAGGTTTTTCGCGGTCATGACGAGCCGCGGGCCGCCCTGCGGCCACTGGGCGAGCAGGCCGCGGTCGGGCGAGCGCCCGTCGCGATTGGCGCCGCGCCATCCGGGCCAGTCGGCCGGCCGTGGCTGCGCGAGCGTGGTGACGGCCGCGCCCGCGACGAGCAGGGCACTCAGAATGCTGATCGTTCGAGACCTCATCCACGGACTCCTTCTATCACCGGACTCTGCCATTAGACGTTAGATCCACGCGGGCGGTCGAATCGGCCGTACAATCGATCCATCCCATCATGCGCGCCTTGATTCTGCGGTTCACGGCAGTTGCGCTGTTCGTCGCGGCCTCGGTGCCGTCGGCGGCTCAGCAGACGGCATCCACCACTCCCGACGCCCAGGCGATCATTGCCCGGCATCTGGCGGCTATCGGCGGCGCGACCGCGCTGGCCTCGGTCACGTCGATGCGCGCCACCGGCGCGCTCGCGATGCCGGCCCAGGGCATCACCGGCACGGTCGAGATCTCGGCGGCGCGCCCGAACCGCACGCTGCTGCGCGCCGAGATCGGCGGCATCGGCAAGCTCGAAAGCGGCTTCGACGGCGAGCGCGGCTGGACGGTGGATCCGATCACCGGCCCGATGCTCCTCACCGGCAAGCAGCTCGATCAGGCGAAGTTCGACGCCGTGTTCGAAAGCACCTTCCTCGATCCCGCGCGCTACACGTCGCTCACCGCGGCGGGCGTCGAGACGTTCGACGGGCGCAAGGCGTACCGCGTGAACGCCGTCAACACGCTCGGCGACAAGTCAGCCGAATACTTCGATGTCGAGACAGGCCTGCACGCCGGGTCGCTCACGACGCGCGAAACGGCGATGGGCCCGGTGGAAGTGACGTCGGTCGTGCGCGACTATCGCAAGGCCGGGGGCACGCTGCAGGCCCACCAGCTGGTGCAGAAGATGATGGGCGTCGAGCAGGTCATCACGTTCGATCGCATCGAGTTCAACACCGTGGCGCCAGACGCTTTCGCCATGCCGCCGTCGGTGAAGGCGCTCATCAAGTAAATGAAGGCTGCTCTCGCCGCGCTTCTGCTCGTCGCGGCCCAGGCGCCGGCCGCCGAGACGTCGCTCGAGTTGAAGACGTTCGACGCGGCGTGGTCGATCATCAACACGACCTATTACGATCCGGCATTTCGCGGCGTGGACTGGACCGCGGTGCGCGACGAGCTGCGGCCCGAGGCCGCGCGCGCGCAGTCACCCGCCGAGCTGCGCGGCGTCATCACGAAGATGATGGCGCGTCTCGGCGAATCGCACTTCGCCGTGCTGCCGCAGTTCGCGGATCCCTCGGACGGCGACGACCTCGATCGCTCCGGCAGCCCGGGCTTCGACGTGCGCCCTGATGGGCGCGCGCTGCTCGTCACGCGCGTCGACGAGGGCAGTCCCGCGTGGGACGCCCGCCTGCGCGCCGGCGATCGCATCACGGCGATCGACGGCGTGCCGGTGTCGTCGCTGGGCGACACGCTGCCGGCGGATCTCGCGCCGCGCGTGCGCAGCCTGCAGATCTGGCGCGCGGCGATGATGCGGCTGCGCGGGCCCGTCGGCTCGCGATTCGCCGCCGGCGTCGACCCGGCAGGCCGGGACTTCAGTCCCGGCACCATCCGCACCGCGACCATCGAGCGCATCGACGAGCCCGGCCGCGAAGTGCTGCTCGGCAACCTGCCGCCGATGAAGCTCGACGTCGCCGCCACCGCCGTTGAAACACCCGCCGGGGCGGCCGCGGGCGTCATTCGCTTCAACGTGTGGATGGCCGGCGCCGACGCGCCGATTGGCGAGGCCGTCGACCGCTTCCGCGCCTCGCGCGGCATCGTCCTCGACCTGCGCGGCAATCCGGGCGGGCTCGCCGGGATGATCATGGGGGTGTCGGGCCACTTCTTTGCCGAGCGCACGGCGCTTGGCACCATGAAGTCGCGCGGCACGGTGGACGGCCGGCCCAACGAGCTGACGTTTTACGCGAACCCGAGGCTGTCGCGGCCCGACGGCACCCGCGTCACGCCGTTTGCGGGCCCGGTCGCCATCCTCGTGGACGGCCTCACCGGCAGCGCGTCGGAATGCTTTGCCGGAGGGATGCAGGCGGTCGGCCGCGCGCGCGTGTTCGGCGAAACGACCATGGGGCAGGCCCTGCCGGCGTCGTTTACGCGGCTGCCCAACGGCGACACGCTGCTGCATGCGGTGGCTGATTTCGTGACGGCGGACGGCACGCGCCTGGAAGGCCGCGGCGTCGTGCCCGATGAGGCGGTCCGGGTGGACGCGGCCGCCCTGGCGGGGGGCCGGGACCCCGTCCTGGCGGCGGCCCTGGCCTGGATTGACAGGAATGGACAATGATTGAAACGGCTCAGCCGCTTTTGATAGACTTCGTCCACCTGCACTTGCCTTCCGCGTTTGAGGCCCAACACTAATCCGGCACTCACGCAACGCCGCAACCCGCGGCCCGGCGCATTGAAGCGCCGCAAGGCGATTTTCGACTCGGGAGTTTGATAGATGGAGCAGCGCCCGCTGCGTCTCGGCGACATCGTGGACGACTACTGTCCGCGCGAACGTCGCCTCACCAACCACGCAATCGTCGCGATTGTCGACCAGACGATCCAGCAGACGCGCTGCACCACGTGCGATCACGAGCACGTCTACAAGCACGCTCGTGAGCCGCGCCGCCGCAAGAAAGACGAAACCAGCGCGCTCTATTCGCAGGTGCTGTCGGGGCTGCAGAAGCCGGCCGGGCAGTCCTTTCCACAGGAGACCGACAGCGTGGACGAGCCTTCAGATCAGACGCCGGCGCCCGCCCTTGCCGAACCTGCCCGGATCGCGGAGCCGGCCGCCGAGACCGCCGCCGCCCCGGCAGTGGCCGCCGCGGGGCGCGCCGAACCTGTCGAACCCGTCGAACCCACTGACACGGACGAAACGCTCGACGAGGACGCCAACGGCAATCAGGCCGGCGACGATGAGCCGTGGCCGATGCACCGGCGGCTGATTCGCGCGCAGCTGCCGCGCACGGGCAACGAACCGCCGCCCGCGCGTCCGCTGCCTGAATTCACCGTGCGCCAGCCCGGCGCGCGCGGCCAGCGGCAGTGGGGCCGCGGCGGCGGCCAGAGCAATGGCAACGGCACCGGCAACCATCACGGCCGCGGCGGACAGGGGCAGGGCGGCGGCGGATCGCGGCCAGGCCGCGGGCGCGGGTTTGCGCCTCCGCGTCCTGAGGGCCGCGGCGGGCCCGGCGGTGGACGCCCCGGCGGCGGGCGCGGCCGCCGCTCGCGATGATGCAGGGCGCGCACGGCCTCATCGTCGGCGTCGCCAACAAGCGGTCGATTGCCTGGGCCATCGCGCAGAAAGCGGCGGAAGCCGGCGCGCGCCTCGCCATTACCTTTCAGGGCGAGCGTCTCGAAGAAAACGTGCGCGAGCTGTCCGAAGGGCTCGACCGGCCGCTGATCCTGCCGTGCGACGTCACCAGCGACGACCAGATCGATCAGGTGTTCGCGAACATCGAGCGCGAGTTCGGCAGCCTCGACTTCGTGGTGCACGGCGCGGCGTTTGCGCCGCGTGAGGAGCTGATGCGGCCGTTCGCCGAGACGAGCCGCGAAGGGTTCCGCACGGCGCTCGACATCAGCGCGTATTCGCTGATCGCGCTGTCGCGCCGCGCGGTGCCGCTGATGGAGAAGCAGGGCGGCGGCAGCATCCTGACGCTCACCTATCTCGGCAGCGATCGCGTCTTCCCGAATTACAACGTGATGGGCGTGGCCAAGGCCGCCCTCGAGTCGTCGGTGCGCTACCTGGCGAGCGACCTCGGCCCGAAGAACATTCGCGTCAACGCGATTTCCGCGGGCCCAATCAAGACGCTGGCGGCGTCGGGCATCTCCGGCTTCTCGACCATCCTGCAGGTGTATCGCGACCGCGCGCCGCTGCGGCGCACGGTCGATACCGTCGACGTGGCCGACGCGGCCATGTTCCTGCTCGGCAACGCGGGGCGCGCCGTCACCGGCGAAGTGATGATGGTGGACGCCGGCTTCCACGCGATGGGGATGTAGTGCTCGCGCGCATTGGCCTATTGATCGTCGCTGCAGCGGCGATCGCGTGCGCGTCGGCGCCGAAGGTGTCGGTGACGACGAGCGTCACCGACAGCGAGTACAACGCCGTCTCGCTGGCGGCCAGGGTCAAGACGGCGCTGCTGAACGATGCGGTCGTCGGCATGCGGCGCATCGACGTGCACATCACCGGCTACGACGTGCGGCTCACCGGCCGCGTGGCGTCAACTCAGGAGCGCGATCGCGCCGTGCAGGTGGCCTCGGGCGTCGAGGGCGTGCGCGCGGTGAAGTCGGATCTCGACATCCGCCCGTAGCCGGCTGCTAGAAGATCTCGGTCCGAATCCGGCTCTCGCGGATCCCCAGTTTCATCAGCGCCTGCGGCACATCGTCGACCAGTGCCGGCGGGCCGCACACAAAACACAGCGTCTCGGGTGTGTCGACGAGTGACGCCAGCCGCGTCTGGTTGATGCGCCCGCGATCGTGCTTCCAGCTGTCGGGGGCCTCGCGCGTGGCGGTCAGCAGCAGCCGCAGGCCGTCGCGCCGCATCGCGTCGAGCTCCCGCATGAACGCAAACTCGCGCGATGTGCGCGCGCTGTAGGCAAGGCTCAGCGTGACGCCGGGCGTGGCGGCCGCGCGCATCAACATGGCGCGAATCGGCGCGATGCCCGTGCCGCCCGCGACGAAGAGGCAGTGGCGTTCGCGGAACGTCGAGGGCAGCACGAAGCGGCCGACGGGGCCCTCGACGTCGACGGGCGCGCCGCGCTGCAGGCCGTCGAGATGCGGCCCGATATTCCCGTCGCGATCGGTGCGCACGAGAAACTCCAGCACGCCCTCGCGCGCGGCCACTTCAGGCGGCGTGGCCAGGGAGTAATGCCGGCGATCGGGCTGCCCGTGCAGGCCGATCAGGGCCGACTGTCCGGGCTCGTATGCAAACGGATCCTGCAGCGCGAGCCGCACCACGCGGCTGAGCGGCGTCGCCCGCCGCACGGCGGCGACGGGCAGAGTGAAGAGCACACCCTAGGCTATATCGATCAGCGGGTCTGCGTCGGTGGCGCGCGGGATGGTGTCGGGAGGGCCGGGCCGGTGCTTGCGGCCGGTCTTGTTCTTGTACATGCGGCTGTCGGCCACGGCCAGCAGCGTTTCGTGCGTCTGGCCATCGTCGGGGAAGATGGCGCAGCCGACGCTGATGCCGAGCGGAAGGCGCCGGCCCGCCGCTTCGAAACGCATGGCGTCGATCGCCTGCTGCAGCTCCTGCCGCTTGCGTTCGGCGTCTTCGGGGCCGCACCCCGTGAGCACGAGCACGAACTCGTCGCCGGCATAGCGCGCGCAGATGTCGTACGGCCGGATGGCGGAGCGCAGCACGCGCGCCACGTCGGTCAGCGCGCGATCGCCGACGTTGTGGCCGAGCGTGTCGTTGATCTCCTTGAACCCGTCGAGGTCCGCGATGAGCAGCGCCACCCGCGTCTTGTGCCGGGCGGCGCGCGCGAGCTCGCGGGCCAGGTGCATGAACAGGAAGCGCGTGTTCGGCAGCGTCGTGAGCGGATCGGTCAGCGAGTCCGACTGCGTTTGCTCGAACACGATCGAGTTGTGAATGACGGCCGCCGCCTGCGCCGCCACGCGCTCGAGCAGCCGCCGGTGATCGTCGCGATAGAACGACGGCTCGGTGTGATACACGGCAAGCGTGCCGATGAAGCGGTCGCCCAGCACCAGCGGACAGACCAGCGCCGACTTGAGCGCCAGCTTCTTCGTCTGGCCGCTGGCTTCGAGATCGGCTTCCGGGCGCGCGTTCACGAGGCAGCGCCGATTGCGCGCCACCCAGCCGCTCAGCCCTTCGCCCAGGCGAACCTTGGCCTTCATGATCAGGTCGGCATCCGTACCGATGGCGTATCGGCAGCTGAGCGACTCGCCCCCCTCATCGAGTAGAAACAGCGCCGAGCCCGTGAAGGGGACGATGTTCGTGAGCTTGGACGAGATGATCGACATCGTGTCGGGCACGCCGAGCTTCGAGCCAAGCGCCTGCGCGATCTCGTAGAGCGCGTAGATTTCACGGTGGGCCAGTGAGATGTTCTCGAGCACCGTGCGGGCGCTCGCCGCCACGTCCGCGTCGAGCGTGCGCTCCACGGCGGCCTCGGTTTCCGCGTCGATGTCGGGCAGCAGATCGCGGCTTCTCGCTTCGGCCTCGAACTCGGGCAGCCGCGCCAGGAAGCGCTCGACGATGTCGGGGTCGAGGGCGCGGCCGGCTTCCTGCCGCAGCAGATCGATGGCCGCGTCGCGCGCCATCGCGCGGTGGTACGGGCGTTCGGTCGTGAGCGCGTCGAAATAGTCGACCACCGACAGCACGCGCGCGCCGAGCGGAATCTGATCGCTGTGAAGGCCGGCCGGATAGCCCTTGCCGTCCCAGCGCTCGTGATGCGAGAGGATCAGGGGCGCGACCGGATACGGGAAGGGCACGCGCGCGATGATCTCGGCGCCGATTTTGGGATGCGCGCGAATCTTCTGAAACTCTTCGGGCGTGAGCGGCCCCGGCTTCGACAGGATGTGTTCAGGCACGGCGAGCTTGCCGATGTCGTGCAGGAGCGCCGCGGTGCGCACGCCCTCGATTTCGAGCGGGCTGAGACCGAGCTCCTCCGCCAGATGGCCGGCATAGAGCTGCAGGCGGCGGATGTGGGCGTGCGAGGTCTGATCCTTCGCGTCGATGGCGAGGGCCAGCGCCTCGATCGACGCCATGTGCAGGCGTCGCAGCTGGCTGGTTTCGAGGTGGGCGGCCTCGAGCGCCGCATGCTGCCGCCGCTGAATGGTGAGGCCGGTCGTCAGCAGCACGCCGGCTGCGCCGGCCAGGCCCGCCGCAAGTCCCCATGCCCCGGGCGCGAGCAGCGGGGAGGCCACCCCGATGGCCGCCGCGCCGACGAGCGCCGCCGTCCACGCCACGGCAGGGCGCGGCGTCGGGGCCGTGGAAAGGGGAGTTGACATGGTCGACAAGAGACGTGGTGCCCGATGGCTCAATCGCAAGATTGCTGCCCGCCAGGCCAGCGCCGCGTGCATGCGCAGTAACTAACTTATAAAGCAGTATCTTACAGGTTTTTTGAGGCTTCGAAAGCGACAAGCTCGCTGGAGTGTGCGGCGCTGAAATGTCTCAAAACGGAACACTCGATTACATTTCAGCGGCTCAGCTCTGTTTCAGCCCGTATTGACTGATTTTCCGATAGAGCGTGCCGCGACTGACGCCGAGCGCGTCGGCGGCCCGCCGCTTGTTCCAGCCCTGGCTCTCGAGCACCGCCATGATGTGCTGGCGCTCGGCTTCGGCGAGCGTCATCGCGCGGCGCACCGGCCCGCGCGCCGGCGCGGCCTCGAGCAGGCTCAGATCGCTGGCGCCGATGACGGGCTTGCGTGACGACAGCAGCGCGCGCGACACGACACTTTCGAGCTCGCGGATGTTGCCGGGCCACCCATACGCGGTGAGCCGCGCGAGCGCCTCGGCGCTGAAGCGGCGCGCGTCGGGCGGCAGGCCCTGCGCCACGCTTTGGCGCGCGAGCAGCCGCTCGGCAAGAATCGGGATGTCGCCCGCGCGCTCGCGCAGCGACGGCAGCCGGATCGAGAAGGCGTTGACGCGATAGTACAGGTCTTCGCGGAACGCGCCGTCGCGCACCATCTGCTCGATCGGCTGGTTGGTGGCCGAAATCAATCGAAAGTCGACGTCGATGGCCCGCGCGCCGCCCAGCCGCTCGAAGCGCTGCTGCTCGATCGCGCGCAGCAGCTTGCCCTGCACGGGCAGCGACAGCTCGCCGATCTCGTCGAGGAAGAGCGTGCCCTTGTGGGCGAGCTCGAGCTTGCCGGCGCGGCGCTCCACCGCGCCCGTGAACGCGCCGCGCTCGTGCCCGAAAATCTCGCTCTCGAAGAGCGACTCGGGCACGGCCGCGCAGTCGAACGCCTGGAAGCGCTCGGCGCGCCGCGGGCTCAGCTCGTGGATCATGTGCGCGACCACGTCCTTCCCGCTGCCGGTCGGCCCGAGAATCAGCACGGCGATGTCGGCCTTGGCCGCCGTCCGGATCCACTCGAAGACGATCAGCATCTTCTCGTCGCGGCCGATCATGTCGCGGAAGCGATGCGCGGCTTGCGACAGCTCTTCCTGCGACGGCGCCGCGCCGCGCGCCACGAACGCCTCGACCATCGCGCGCGCCTCGGGATCGGCGGGCACGCCGTACCGATAGCGGTGGCCCTGGCGGCCCGCGGGCACCGCCGCGCCGAACGACGCGAGCTCGTGGAGGCAGTTCTCGACGTCGAGGCGCATGCGGCCGAACACCTGCATCAGCCGCTCGACGTCGAACGTCTCGCGCGGGTGCGCGTGCAGGAACCGCAGCAGCGACGCGCGCAGCGGCGACTGCACCAGCGTCGCGAAACGCGCGGCGAGGCCGCCCTCGGTCATGGCGCGGTGCGGTAGTAGGCCGACTGATAGCGCTCGATGACGTCCTTGATGCGCGCCGCGTCGGCCTTCGAGTGGCCGTGGCACACCACGGTGCTCGTGCCGCCCGAGCTTTCGATCACCACATCCGAGAACACCATGTTCGTGTCGATGCGCACCGACGCGATGTGCGCCATGTGGATGGAGTGCTCCTTGCGGCCAAACCACTCCGGCGTGTAGTGCGACACGCTGTGCGGCGTGACCGCCACCTGCGTGGGGAACAGACGATTGCCCTGGCTCCACCGGCTCGCGCGGAACACATGCTCGCCCGGCAGCTTCCGCCCCTTGCGCCAGATCACATACCCCACCAGCGCGACGACGGCCACCACGGCGATGATCACGAACGGAAGCACGCTCGATTCGGCGCCGGCCGGCGGCGCTGCCACGGCTGAAGGGTTCTGCATGGCCGATAGCCTAGCACCGTATAATCCGCTGCATGGGATCGCTGGCGTCGGAGCTCGTGCCGTTCGCGTCGCGGCTGTCCGGCGCGCCGCGGATTTACGCCGACGCCAACCTGCCGCGCGGCCTGGTGGCCGCCATGCGCGAGGCGCTCGGCTGGGATGTGCTGTTCGTGCTCGAGCACGACGATCTGCGCCGCGCGCCCGACCGCGAGCACTACACGCGCGCGCGCGAGCAGGGCCGCACCCTCATCACCCTCGATCGCGACTTCCTCGACGAGAAGCGGTTCCCCACGGACCTGAGCGGCGGCGTCGTCGTCTGCAGCGCGCCTGGCGAGCGCGAGTTGCTGCTGCTGCTCGGACGGCTCGATCGCGAGCTGTTCCGCGCGACGGGCGATGCGGCGCCGGCGCCGCTTGCCGGCCGCAAACTCGACTGGCACACGGGCGCCACCCTCGAATGATCGTCCTCTCGGGCGCCGACGTCGTCCTCGCCGATCGCGTGCTCAGCCCGGCGACGATCGTGATTGACGACGACACGATCGTCGACATCGAGGCAGGCGCGCGCGCGCCGATGGACGGCGCGCTGCACGTGGCGCTCGACGGCCACGTGATCGTGCCCGGCTTCATCGACGTGCACGTGCACGGCGTGGCCGGCCTCGACGTGCTCGACGGCGCAGGCGCCGTGCGCGCCGTCGCCGAGCTGCTGCCGCGCTGGGGCGTCACCGCGTTCTGCCCCACCACGGTCGCCTGCTCGCCCGCGGCACTCACCGCGCTTTTCGACGACATCGCGCGTATCCGCACCGGCGGCCACATCACCGGCGCCCGCGTCCTGCCGGCGCACCTGGAAAGCAACTTCATCGCGCAGGACTATCGAGGCGCCCAACCGCTGGCGTGTTTGCGATCTCTGTCGCCGAACGTGTCACCGGCTGATGTCTCGTCGTGGCTTGGGCGGGGACAGGTCTCGCCTGATTCTCTTGCGACACCTGTCCCTCGACCGGATTTGGTTAGCGACACTGCCGGTGACGTCAGTTACACCTCGGAAGATCTGCTCCGAACCATCGGCAGCTACCGCTCCGACGTCGGCATCGTCACCCTCGCTCCGGAGCTCGAGGGCGGGCTCGAGCTGGTGCGGGCGCTGGTGGCGGCCGGCATTCGCGTGTCGCTGGGGCATTCGGGCGCGACGTACGACGAGGCGATGGCGGCTGTCGAGGCGGGGGCGCGGCACGCGACGCATCTGTTCAACCGCATGCGCCCGATGTCGCATCGCGAGCCCGGCCTCACCGGCGCGGTGCTCGCGGCCGACGAGATCGCCGCGGAGTTGATTTGCGACGGCGTGCACGTGCACCCCGCCGCCCTGCGCGTGGCGATCGCGGCCAAGCGGCCCGAGCGCGTGATGGCCATCACCGACGGCACCGCCGGCTCCGGACTGCCGCGCGGCGCGACAGCCACGCTCGGCGGCTATCCGATCACGGTCGGCGACACGGCGCTGCTCGCCGACGGCACCATCGCCGGCAGCGTGCTGACCATGGACAGGGCGTTCGCGCTGCTCGCGAGCACGGTGGGCGTCTCGCTCGTCGATGCCGCCACCATGTGCGCGACCACGCCCGCGCGCGAGCTCGGGCTCCAGGGCCTTGGCGTGATCGCGCCCGGCAGCAAGGCGGACCTTGCCGTGCTCGATCGGAACTTCCGCGTGCGGCAAACCTGGCTCGGCGGCGTCATGGTCTTTTCAGGAAACGCCTTCCCGGAACAATGACGCCCGCCGTACACGTCTACTGGGACATGTCCAGAACGGCGATGGCACGAGGAGCCCGGGCAGTCGGCCTCGCCGCCCTGCTCGTTTCAGCAGGCGGCTGCACGGTACAGCTCGACGGCCACGCCTTCATCGAGCGTGTCGAGAAGCGCTTCCCGGCGGGCACCGCTCCCGAAATTTCACTCGCCACCTTCGACGGCTCCATTCAGGTGCGGCCGTGGGACCGGCCCGAAGTGCTCGTCGAGATCGAGAAGCGCGGCTCCGACAAGGCCGCCGTCGACGCCGTCCAGATCGCCGCCGAGGCCAGGGGCAATCGCATCAGCGTCGACGTCAGGAAGCCCGCCTCGGAAAAAGAGTTCATTGGCATCGGCATCCATCACTCCACCAGCGCGCGCCTGGTTGCATCCGTTCCGCGCGGCTCGACCCTCACGGTCACCACGCGCGACGGCTCCATCACCGTCGAACGCATCGACGGCCGCCTCGAGCTGCGGACTGACGATGGGAGTGTGAGGGTGGCGGAGGCGTCAGGTGATTTGACGGTGGTGACGCGGGATGGATCGATCACGCTCGACCGCGTGGCCGGCCGCGTCGATGCGCGCACCGGGGACGGCGGCATCCGCCTGACCGGCGCGCCGGCCAGCCTCGTCCTCGAAACCCGCGACGGCGCCGTCGTCGTGCGCGCCGAGCAGGACACGGTGATGCAGGACAACTGGTCGGTGCGCACCGGCGACGGCTCGGTGGTGGTGGAGCTGCCCGAAGGCTTCGCGGCCGAAATCGACGCGGAGACGCAGGACGGATCGGTGCGGAGCGATCTGCCGGTGGCGGGCGCCCCGTCGGGCGACGAGCGCCGCGAATCCCGGCGCAGCCTGCGCGGCCGGCTCGGCGCCGGCGGCAAGGTGCTGAAGCTCAGAACCGGCGACGGGACGATCCGTTTGCGAACTTCTTGATTAACCGGGGCTCTGCCCCGGACCCCGGCTCGCTTCACTCGCTCCGCCCTCAGGCGTCGCTCCGTTCCGCTGCGCTTACCGCGCGCCGCGCCCGGGATTCAGCTTGCCCAGGTCGACGAACGCGCGCGTCGAGTAGTCGGTGGGATCGGGCAGGTTGGCCTTCACGAAGCCATCGTGCCGCTCGCGGCACTTGCTGCACCGTCCGCAATGCCGCCCGCCGATCGGCATGATGCACGAAATCGTCAGGTCCAGCGGCATGCCCACGCGCCGCGCCTCCTTCACGACATCCGCTTTCGTCCACGTCGCAAACGGCGTCTGGATCTGAATGTCGTGCGCCAGGCCCAGCGTGAGCGCGCGCCCCATGGCCTGCAGGTACGCCGGCGTCGCATCCGGAAACGGATTGCCCTTGAGCAGCCCGATCGCAATCTTCTTGATCTTCAGCTGCGCCGCCAGCACCGCCGCCTTCGACAGCAGCGTGATGTTGCGCCCGATCAGATACACCTCTTCATCGTCGGTGTTGTACTGCGGCGCGAGGCCCGTGAGCGCCCAGTGCCCTTCGGGCAGCACGTCGCGCATGTCGAAATGAATGGTGCGCAGCGGCTTCATCTTCGGCGCAAGCGCCGACTTCATGAGCCGCTGGATGCAGTGCGCCTCGGCCAGCTCCCACGCATAGCCGCACCGGATGTGCACCGGCTGCACGCCGCCGCCCTGGTTGCCGATGTAGGACAGCAGCACCGCGCTGTCGAGACCGCCGGAAAGAAGAACGAGAGTCATTCGATTAAGATTGAGTGATGTATCTGGTTACCAAACGCATCGACTTCTGCTACGGCCACCGCCTGCTCGACTATGACGGCGTGTGCAAGCACCCCCATGGCCACAACGCTCTCGTCGAAGTCGACGTGCGCACCGACAGCCTCGACGGGCGCAACATGGTCGTCGACTTCAGCGACATCAAGCGGATCGTCAAAGGGTGGATCGATCGCGAGCTCGATCACAAGATGATTTTGCGCCACGACGACCCCCTGGTGAAACCGCTGCAGGCGCTCGGCGAGCCCGTGTACGTGCTCGAAAGCAATCCCACG
This sequence comes from Vicinamibacterales bacterium, assembly GCA_036675475.1. GTDB lineage: Bacteria > Acidobacteriota > Vicinamibacteria > Vicinamibacterales > SCN-69-37 > JALYRV01. The sequence continues at coordinate 16,300 of JAKFEY010000016.1, read as the reverse complement.
GTCGAACGCATCGCGCGCCTCATTTTCGACAAGGCCGCCGAGAACGGCATCCCCGTGGTTGCCGTCCGTGTGTGGGAAACGCCCACCTCAATCGCGGAATATCGGGGCGCGTAGCAAAAACTGCAATCAGGCCGGCAACACTAAAATTTTTGCCGCCGCCCTCGTCCCCACCGTCGTCACCCGCCCGTCGATGTAGCGCAAACTCACCCGATCCGCCACATCGTCGCGCGCATCTACGATGACGTGGGCCCCGGGTTTGAGGGCACTGGCTTCGACAAAGTGCAGAAACTGCGGATCCTGGTCGATGACCCGGGTGACGCGCATGGGGATGCCGGTCGGACAGGACAGCAGGTCGAGGGCGTCAGTTTCTTCAACATGCCCCTCGGCGGTGGGGATGGGGTCGCCGTGGGGATCGGCGGTGGGCCGCCCGAGCATTTCGTCGATGCGATCGATGAGTCGCTCGGACACCGCGTGTTCCAGATGTTCGGCCTCGTCGTGCACTTCGGCCCAGCTCATGCCGAGCACCTTGACCAGGAACAGTTCAATCAGGCGGTGGCGCCGCAGCACCATGCTGGCGAGCTTCTGGCCGGCCGGCGTCAGCCGCACGCCCGCGTACGGCTCGTAGTGGGCGAGGCCGGAATCGGCGAGCGCCTTCACCATCGTCGTGGCCGTGCCGGGCGTGACGCCGAGGGCCGACGCGAGCTGGCCCATCGGCACGAGGGCGCGATCGGCCGTCAGCGCCGCTTCGGCGAGGTAAATCGACTTCAGGTAGTTCTCGACGGTCTGCGATGCCAGCATCCGGGTGCTCTACGATAACCCGAGACGATGGGGGAGAAGAGCGGGCTGGAGCGCGCCTTCGATTCGCCTGAGGCGAAGCGCGCGTACAACAAGCGGCTGTTCGCGACGATTGCGCCGCGCTATGACGTGATCACCCGGCTGCTGTCGTACGGCCAGGACGCGCGGTGGAAGCGCCGCGTCGCGGCCATCGTGCGCGAGCGGGCGCCGCGCGGACGGCTGCTGGATCTGGCGTGCGGCACCGGCGACGTGGCGCTGTCGCTTGCGGCGTCGCATCAGGCTGTCGGGCTCGATCTCACCATCGCGATGCTGCAGCTGGCGCGGCGGCGTGACGGCGCGGATGCGGTGCGCTGGATTGCCGGCGACATGATGCAGCTGCCGGTGGCGGCCGCGTCGTGCGATGTGGTGACGACCAGCTACGGGCTGCGCAACGTGCCGGTGCTCGACGATGCGATTGGCGAAATCGCGCGCGTGCTGCGTCCGGGCGGTCTGCTGGTGTCACTCGACTTCAACAGGCCCGCGTCGCGTCTCATGCGCGCGGTGTATCTCGGTTATCTGACGGCGGTTGGCGGCGCGCTTGGATGGGCGCTCCATGGCGACTCCGAGACCTACCGGTATATTCCGCACTCCATCCGGCGCTATCCCGGCGCGCAGGGCGTGGCGGACGCGCTCGCGCGCGCTGGCTTCACCGACGTGCGGATTGAGCCGAAGCTGGGCGGGTTGATGACGATTCACGTGGCGCGTCGCCGGGACTGAAGTCCCGGCCTCCAACCCGCGCCGTAGGCCGGGACTTCCCGGCTTCAGGGATATGATCGACACCATGTCCGACCTCAGCGATCTGCGCCGCCGCGTGCGGCAGGCCCTTCAGGATGCGAAGCAGAAGACCGCGGCGCGGCGCGCGGCGCGTGATGAGGCCGGCAAGGCGTGGGATGTCGCGCTCGAGCAGGTCGTCACGCCCACGCTGCGTGATGTTGCCGCCGCGCTGACGGGCGAAGGGCTCGCATTCCGGCTCGACACGCCCGCGGGTGTCGCGCGGATGGTGGCCGACCGCAGCCCGGACGACTACATCGAGCTGCGGCTCGACGCGGCCGACGAGTCAGATGCGCCCGAGGTTGTCGGGCGCACCGTACGCGCGCGCGGGCGCCAGAGCGTGATCGTGCTCGAGGAGCCGCTCGGCCGGCCGTCCGAGCTCACGGCCGATCGCCTGATCGCGTTTCTCATGCGCGCGATCGCGCCGTTCGTTTAATTCAGTCCCAGCTCTTTCAGGATCGCGTCCGTGTGCTGCCCGAGTGTCGGGGGCGGCGTGCGGATGGCGCCCGGCGTCTCCGACAGCTTCACGGGGATGCCGAGCACGCGCAGCGCGCGCGCGGCCTCGTGATCGATGCGCGCAATCATGTCGCGCGCCTCGAGCTGCGGATCCGCGAGCGCCGCGGCGATGTCGCGCACGGCCCCGGCCGGCACGCCGGCGTCGCGCAGATCGCGCATCCACGTCTCCGTGGTTTTCCCCGCGATGGCGGCGGCCACAATCGGCTGAAGCCCGGCGTACTCGCGCACGCGGCCGGCGTTGGTGCGGAAGCGCTCGTCCGCGGCGGCCTCCGGCAGGTTGGCGGCGCGGCAGAAGCGCTGCCACTGATCGTCGTTGCCGACGGCGAGCACCAGCACGCCGTCCGATGTGGCGAACGTGTCGTACGGCGCGATGCTCGGATGGCGATTGCCGAGGCGCGTGTTCGCCACGCCGGTGGCGAACCAGGCGGACGCCTGGTAGGTGAGCACCGAGGCGGCGCTGTCGAGCATGCTGATGTCGACCAGTTGTCCGCGTCCGGTCCTGTGCCGCACGAGCAGCGCCAGCAGCACGCCTTGCGCGGCGTACATGCCGGCCACGATGTCGGCCACGGCCACGCCGAGGCGGAACGGATCGCCGCCTTCGGGACCGGTGATGCTCATCAGGCCGCTCTCGGCCTGCGTGACCGCGTCGTATCCGCCTTCGCGCGCGCGCGGGCCGGTACGGCCGTAGCCGCTGATGGCGCAGTAGATCAGGCGCGGATGGCGCTCGCGCAACGCGTCATAGCCGAATCCCGCGCGATCCATCGCGCCCACGCGAAAATTCTCGACGAGCACGTCGGCGCGCGCGAGCAGCGCATCGACGATGGGGCGGGCGCCGGGCTGCTTGAAGTCGAGCGCGAGACTTTCCTTGTTGCGATTGACGCTGAGGAAGTACGCGCTTTCGCGCCCGACGAACGGCGGCCCCCAGTGGCGCGTGTCGTCGCCGCGCTCGGGGTGCTCGATCTTGATCACGCGCGCGCCCATGTCGGCCAGCAGCATCGTGCAGAACGGGCCCGACAGCACGCGGGAGAAGTCGAGAACGGTGATGCCGTCGAGCGGCGCGGTTTCGTTCATAATCAGATCAGTGACCGAGACAGCTATTGTCGTGTACGCCGGCGCCGGGTGACGGCCCTGCGAAAAGGTGAAGGAGTTTCTTTCACGCGCAGGCCGGCCGTTCACCGTACGGAATGTCGACGAGGATCTGTCCGCCTATCAGGACCTCATCGCGCGCAGCTTCCGCGCCGTGCCCGTGACGTTCATCGGCGACATCGCCATCAAGGGCTTCGACGAGGAGGCGCTCAGGCGTGCGCTCGAAGCCGTCGCGCCACCCGCACCAGATCGCTGACAAGCGCGTAGGCCGTGGCCGTCAGGCTGCCTTCGAGCTGCGTAATCAGGATCGGTCCCACGAGATCCGTGTCGAGCCGCAGCGCGTTGGCGGGGCCGTCGAGCGCGCCGAACGGGCTCGCCGGATCGACCTCGCGCAGGTTCACCTCGGCGCGCACGCCGCCCGCCTCGCGTCGCGCGCGCGCCATCAGCTTCAACCGCTTGCCGTGCGCCGCCGCCTGCCGCACGCGCGCCTCGATGTCGCTGCCGAGTCCCTCGCGCTCCACCGCCTGCGGCGTGATGCGCGCGTCGAGCAGCACGTTGGCCAGCGCCGCCGTCTTGGCCGCCGCGTCCCATCCCTCGAGGTCGAGTGACGGGTCCGCTTCCGCGATGCCTTCGGCCTGCATCCGCGCGAGCGCGGCCGCCGCCGCTTCCCCCCGCTCAATCGCCACCAGCATCTGATTCGTCGTCGTATTGAGCACGCCTTCGAAGCCGGTGACGCGCGCGGCCGGCAGCGTCTCGCGCACCAGGTTGAACACCGGCACGCCGTCCATCACCGCCCCCTCGAAGAGGAACGACAGCGCGCGATCCTCGGCGAGCGCCTGCAGCTCGCGCGCGGCAAAGGCGGCGGGCCCCTTGTTCGCGGTCACCACGTGCATGCCGGCCGTGAGCGCGGCCCGCACGTGATCGATTGCGGGCTGTCCCGCCGTGATGTCGAGCACCGTGGTTTCGACGAGCACCGCGGGCTCCCAGAGATCCGCGGTCTTCGCGATCATCGCGCGCGCGTCCTTCAGCGCGACGCCGATGCCATCCTCGAGCGCCAGGCCCTTTTCCACGCGCTCGGCCTGTTCCACGGCGTCGATGCCGCGCGAGGAGAACAGGGCGCCGTGCCGTTTCGTCGCGATGGCCACGACCATCGGCTCGAGGCCGAGCGCGGCAAGCTCCGCCTCGCGCTCGCGCAGCAGGCGCACGAACCGGCGCCCCACGTGGCCAAAACCCGCGAGCGCGAGGTTGATTTTCACAGCCGGGCGATGAACCGTGAGATGCGCGCCAGCCCATCGTCGAGCGTCGGCCGATCGTTGCCGAAGCCGATGCGCACGTAGCCTTCCATGCCGAAGTGCACGCCCGGCACGATGAGCACGCTCTCCTCGTCGCGCAGCCGCTCGGCCAGCTCCAGCGAGCCGAACGGCAGGTCGTACTTGGCGTAGCAGATGGCGCCGGCGTCTGGCGCCGCCCACTCGAAGCAGCCCTGCGCGCCGAGCCACGACTCGAGTACCGGATAGTTCTCGCGAATCACGCGCCGCGTGCGCTCGATGATGCGCGCGCGCCGCGCCGGCTCGAGCGCCATGCGCGCGAGGAAGTCGCTCGCCGCGCCGGGCGCGATGGTCGTGTAGTCGTGATACGACCACGTGCGCGCCACGAACTCCGGCGGCGCCACGATCCAGCCGATGCGGAGGCCCGGCAGCCCATACGCCTTCGAGAGGCCGCTGGTGACGATGGCGCGGTCGCTGAGGCCCCAGATGGAGGGGCTTTCGACGCCGTCGCGCTCGGCGCCGCGATAGATTTCGTCGGAGAGGATCCAGGCGCCCACGCGATCGGCCGCGGCAGCCACCCCGGTCAGGGTGTCGCGATCGAAGCGCGCGCCGGTCGGGTTGTTCGGCGCGCAAATCAGAATCAGCCGGGTCTTCGGCGTCATCAGCGCGTTCAGCGCGTCGAGGTCGGCGTGATACCTGCCGTTTTCGAGCCGCAGCTTCCACTCGCGCACGCGTCCGCCGAACCCGCGCACCAGGCCCCAGGCCTGCATGTAGTTCGGCGTCATCATGACGATCTCATCGTCCGGCTCAACCATCTGCCAGAGCGACACGAAGTTCGCTTCGGAGCCGCCGTTGGTGACCTGGATCTGGTCGACGGTGGTGCCGGGGTAGAGTGCCGCGACGCGCTCGCGCAGCGCGATCGTGCCGTTCGACTGGGTGTAGGCGAGCGGCTCGTCGAGCAGGGCCGACGGGTCGTCGGCCTCGAGCAGCTCGCGCGTCGTCATGGGATGGACGCCGCTTTCGGAGAGGTTGGCAGCCACCCGGTTCTCCCAGGTGGACTGCATGCGTTCCATGGCGAAGGTTTCTATGCGCATATGAAGGCCAAATCGGTCCGCTGAAAGACTAATAGAAAAGGAGGCGGCAATGAGAAAGATGTTCTTCGCGTGCGCGGCCGTGCTGGCGATGGGAGCGGCGGCGGTGCCGGCGGCGGCGCAGGATCCGGGGCCGAGTCTGGTCACAACCACCGGGACGGCGGTGGTGGAGCGGGCGCCCGATCGCGCGTTTGTGACGGTGGGCGTCGAGGCGCGCGCGCCGCAAACCGTGACGGCCCGCGAGAAGGTTGCCGTCGCGATGACCGCCATCCAGAGCGCGTTGAAGGCGCTGGGCATCCCCGAGTCCGCGATCAGGACGTCGGCGTTGAACGTCGCGCAGGACTGGGAGTTTCTTCCGCAGGGCCGGCGCAACCTGCGCGGCTATGTCGTGTCGAACCAGATAGAGGTGCGCGTCGACGACATCGCGAAGGTGACTGCCGTGATTGACGACTCGATCGAGGCGGGCGCCAACGTCATCCATGGCGTGCGATGGGCCGTGAAGGACGCCGCGTCGCTCGAGCGCGAGGCGCTGCAGCGGGCGTATGCGGACGCGCGCGCGCGGGCGGAGGTCATTGCGGCGGCATCGGGCAGGACGCTCGGCGCCGTGTTCGCCGCGCAGGAGTCGCGGGCCGGTCAGGTGACGCCGCGCATGTACAGCTCCACGGTCGGAATGGCAGGTGTCGCCGAAGCGGTGCGGGTCACGGACATGCCGGTCAGTCCGGGACAGATCGACATCCGCAGCACCGTGACGGTGTCGTGGATTCTTCAGTAACGGCGGAGTACGTTTTGCAGCCGGGAGGCGGCATGAACAGACGAGTTCTCGTGGTGATGGCGGTTGTGCTGGCCCTGGCGGTGCCGGCGGCCGCGCAGGAGATGCGGACGCCGGAGCGCAGCGTGACGACATCGGGGCAGGCCTCGGTGCGCATGGCGCCCGACCGCGCGTGGGTGACGGTGGGCATCGAGGCGCGCGCGCCAAAGCCGCAGGAGGCCCAGCGGCAGGCCGCGGTCGTGATGACGGCGATTCAGGCGCAGTTGAAGGCGCTGGGCATTCCCGAGACGGCCATTCGCACCGTCGGCTTCAGTGTCAACGCCGACTGGGACTATTCCAACAACCGGCGCAACCTGCGCGGCTACGTCGTGTCGAACCAGGTCGAGGTGATGGTCGACGATCTGACGAAGGTGGCCGAGGTGCTCGATCGCTCGATTGCCGCCGGCGGCAATTCGATTCACGGCGTGCGCTGGGATCTGAAGGATCGCGACACGGCCGAGCGCGACGCGCTGCGTGAGGCGGTCGAAGATGCCAAGCAGCGCGCGGAAGTGGCCGTCGCGGCGGCCAGCGCGAAGCTCGGCCCGGTGCTGCGCATCAACGAGCAGCGCTACGACCAGCCGCGTCCGATGATGGATGCCGTGATGATGCGGCAGTCCGCGGCGGCCCCGGCGCCCGAGACGCCGATCAGCCCCGGCGAGATCGAGATCCGCGCCACCGTGACCGTTAGTTGGGGAATTGTATAAATGGGGACGGGTCTAATTATTCGAAATCTCGAGCGAATAATTAGACCCGTCCCCTTTTTCCGCCAGTTCCGCTTTCGTGACCCGGCGCGGCGCGAGCTTCAGCAGGTCGGGCGTCTCTACGACCTTCGTCGTGGTGACGCCCAGCTCCTTGAAGCGGCGCGCCGCCGGCAGCACGTTCTGCTCGAGCGACCCGATGAACGAGTCGTACGCGTCGCCGGCCTGCTTGATGTTGCGGCCCACGCGCTCGAGATGGCTCACCAGCATCGCCAGGCGCTCGTAGAGATCCCGTCCCAGCTCGCGAATGACGCCCGCGCTTTCGGCAAGCGTCTGCTGCTGCCATCCAAACGCGATGGTGCGCAGCAGCGCCAGCAGCGTCATGGGCGTCGCCATCACGATGTTGTGACGCGCGGCCGTCTCGAGCAGCGTTTCGTCGCGCTCGAAGGCCGATGACATCAGCGGCTCGAGCGGCATGAACATCACCACCAGCTCCGGCGTGCGCTCGAACTGCCGGAAATACTCCTTCGCGCCCAGCGACTTCACGTGCTCGCGCACCTGCCGCGCGTGCGCGTCGAGATGCTGCGCGCGCGCCTGCTCGTCGCCCGCCTCGATCGCCCGCAGATACGCATCGATCGGGACTTTTGAGTCGACGATGATGGTGGCGCCGCCGGGGAGGTTGATGAGGAGATCGGGCGTCTGGCGGCCGCGGTCGTCGCTCGTGAGCGTGGCTTTCTCGGTGAAGTCGCAGTGCTGCAGCATGCCGGCAAGTTCGACGACCTTGCGCAGCTGCACTTCACCCCAGCGCCCGCGCTGATTGGGCGAGCGCAGCGCGCGCGAGAGCTGCTCGGTTTCGCGGCGCAGGTCCGTCTGCGTCTGCGCGAGCGATTCGAGCTGCCGGGTGACCGCGCCGTACGAGCGCTCGCGGCGCAGGTCGACGTCACCGAGCTGCGTCTGCACCTTGTCGAGCGTTTCGCGCACCGGCGTCAGCAGGGCGCCGGCGTTTTCGAGAAACTCGGTGCGGTTTTCGCGCAGGGCTTCCTTCGACAGGGCGGCAAACGTGTCACGCGCTTCGGCGAGCGCGGCGCGCTGATCCTCGGCCGACTGCCGGGCCGCCGCGAGCTCGGCCTCGAGCCGCGCGCGCGTGGACTCAGCCCCGCGCTGCCGCGCCAGCCAGTAGACGGTTGCGGCCAGGGCCCCAAGCGCGGCGCCGAGCAGAAGGGGGATTGCGCTGATTTGCACACGCGCATGGTACCAGAGGGGGCGGACAGGGGAGGTCACCATCATCTGGTGATTTGGTGATTTGGTGATTTGGTGATTTAGCGAGTTGCCAGGTCACTCAGGGCGGTGGAGGCCAGCAGATAAGGTTCGGCCGTGGCGAGGGCCAGGCGCTGGATGGCGGCGAGCAGGGCGGTTGGGCTCCCACCGGCGGCGGCGCGGTCTGCTGGCGTTGCCGCGTCGGCGACGTGGCCCCACATGTGCTCGAGCGCGTTGACCAGCCGGGCGCCCGGCGGCGGCTCACGCAGGATGCGCGTGAGGTCCTCGGCAAGGCCAGAGAGATCAGCCCGCGGCGACATGGCGGCGACGCGCCGCCCGATGCGCCGGTACCCGGCAGGGTCGCGCGCCATCACTGAATATTTGTGCTGCGCCCACAGCTGCTGCGGGCTGCGCGGCAGCGGGATGCGCCCGCGCTCGCGGCCGCGATACTTCGACGCCAGCAGCGCGAACTGCTCGGCCACCGGCGTGACGAACACCTCCGGCCACGCCGCCTCGCGCACCACTTCGAGCGGCGTGCGATCGACATACCCGCGCAGCCGCATCTCGGCCGCGAGCCGCGCATGCCGCGCGGCAAGCCCCGAAAGGCACCCATGCCACCGCAGCGTCTCGGGATGGCGCGCGTATCCGCGCTTGCCCTCCACGAGAATGTTGCGCAGGCCGTGCAGCTCACGATGTTCGCCGAGCAGGCTCTGCCGATTGAGATAGCCGGGCGCCACGTCCCACACGCGCATCGTGACTAGGACGCCCGCGGCCGCCGGCGCGATGCGCGCTGCTAAGATCGAGCTCGTGGACTTCACTCCCGACGAACGGCGCCGCTACGGCCGGCACATGGTCATTCCCGAAGTCGGGGAAGAGGGACAGCGCCGGCTGAAGGCCGGCTCGGTGCTCGTCGTTGGCGCCGGCGGGCTTGGCTCACCCACACTTCTGTACCTCGCCGCCGCCGGCGTCGGCCGCATCGGCATCGTCGAGTTCGACCAGGTCGACGAGTCCAACCTGCAGCGGCAGATCCTCTATGGCACGGCCGACATCGGCCGCCGGAAGATCGACGTCGCCCGCGCGCGCATGCGCGAGGTGAATCCGCTGGTCGAGATCGTGCCGCACGCCGTGAGGCTCGACGCGTCGAACGTGATCGATCTCGTCTCGCGCTACGACCTCGTCATCGACGGCACCGACAACTTCGCCGCGCGCTATCTGGTCAACGACGCGTGCGTGATCACGCGGCGGCCCAACGTCTATGGCAGCGTCTTCCGCTTCGAAGGCCAGGTCTCCGTGTTCGCGACGGCCGATGGCCCCTGCTACCGGTGCCTGCACCCCGAACCGCCGCCGCCCGGCGTGATTCCGGGATGCTCGGAAGCCGGCGTGCTGGGCGTGCTGCCGGGCCTGGTCGGAACGATTCAGGCCACCGAGGCCCTGAAGATCATTGGCGGATTTGGCGATCCGCTGATCGGGCGATTGTTGCTGATTGATGCGCTCGGACCGCGATTCCGCGAAATCCGATTGCCGAAAGATCCCGGCTGCCCGGTCTGCGGCACGAGCCCGACCATCACAACGCCCATCGAATACACGCTGCTCTGCGGCGACCTGCCCACCGAAGCCGCAAGCGAGATCACGGCCGCCGACCTCAGGCAGAAACTCGCGTCGGGCCAGCCCCTGTTCCTGCTCGACGTGCGCGAGCCCAGCGAGCACGCCCTCGACGCCATCGAGGGTAGCCGACTGATCCCGCTCGGACAGCTCGGGTCGCGCCTTGGGGAGCTGCCCTCAGACCTGCCGATTGCAACATATTGCGCAGCCGGAATGCGCAGCGCGAAGGCCGCTAAGATGTTGAGAGATAAAGGCTTCCAGGCCGTATCGCTCAAGGGGGGCATGGCCGCCTGGCGCCACTAGTGGTAAACTAGGACGTTCTGAGTCGGATATTCCATGCTGCGCTTATCTAAACGTTCGGACTACGCCCTCATCGCCATGCGACATCTCGCCACCGGCGAGCGTGCCGCCGACGCGGTGCCGGGCACCCCGGCGCCTCGCGCGGCCAGCGCCCGCGAACTCGCCGAGCGCTTCGACATTCCGGTCGAGTTGCTCGCCAAGGTGCTGCAGAAGCTCGCGCGCGCCAATCTGCTCGTCTCGCAACAGGGCATCCGCGGCGGCTACGTGCTCGCGCGTCCGGCCAGCCAGATCTCGGTCGCCGACATCATCGTCGCCGTCGACGGGCCGCTCACGGTTACCGCGTGCTCCGATGAGGATCACACCTGCGAGCAGTACTCGAAGTGCAACGTGCGCGATCCGCTCTGGCGCCTGAAAGATCGCATCGTCGCGGCGATTGCGGGCTGCACGCTGGCGGAGATTGCCACCGACCAGCCGCCGCCCGGCGACGCGGTGCATGTCCATTTCGGAAAGCCATTTGGAGGCGGCCTCGCGGCCGAACGCCAGTGATCACCATTACTGAATCCGCATCGCATCAGATCGTGAAGCTGGTGGAGAAGCAGCAGCTCGGCACTGGCGGCCTGCGCGTGGGCGTGAAGGCGGGCGGATGCTCGGGCTTCGAATACACGTTCGCGTGGGAAACCGCGCCGAAGCCGGCCGACCAGGTGTTCGAGGGCGTGGCGGGCGCGAAGGTGTTCGTCGACCCGCGCAGCCTGCGTCTGCTCAGCGGCACGACGCTCGATTACGACACGGGCCTGCTCAGCAAAGGCTTCGTGTTCCAGAACCCGCAGGCCAAGAACACCTGCGGCTGCGGCGTGTCTTTCTCGATCGAAGACAAACCAGCAACCAGCAACGAGCAACCAGCAACCACATGAGCACGTCCACCGAAACCATCGAACAGCTCGCCCAGCAGGAATACAAGTACGGCTTTGTCACCGACGTCGACAGCGACACGCTGCCGCCCGGTCTCGACGAGAGCGTGGTGCGCGCGATCTCGGCCAAGAAGCACGAGCCGGACTGGCTGCTCGAGTACCGGCTCAAGTCCTACCGCACGTGGCTGACGATGAAGGAGCCGACGTGGGCCAACCTGAAGATCGATCCGATCGACTATCAGGCCGCGAGCTACTACTCGGCGCCGAAGAAGAAGTCGGTTGCGAGCATGGACGAAGTCGATCCCGAAGTGCGCGCGACGTTCGAGAAGCTGGGCATCCCGCTCGTCGAGCAGATGCGCCTGTCGGGCGTCGCCGTGGACGCCGTCTTCGACAGCGTCTCGGTGGCGACGACGTTCACCGACAAGCTGGCGGAGCTGGGCATCATCTTCTGCTCGTTCTCGGAAGCGGTGCAGAACCACCCCGAGCTCGTGAAGAAGTATCTCGGCACGGTGGTGCCGCACACCGACAACTTCTACGCGGCGCTCAACTCGGCGGTCTTCACCGACGGCTCCTTCGCGTACATCCCGAAGGGCGTGCGCTGCCCGATGGAGCTCTCGACGTACTTCCGCATCAACGCCGCGAACACGGGCCAGTTCGAGCGCACGCTGCTCATCGCCGACGAGGGGGCGTACGTCAGCTATCTCGAGGGCTGCACCGCGCCGATGCGCGATGAGAACCAGCTGCACGCCGCGGTCGTCGAGCTCATCGCGCTCGACGACGCCACGATCAAGTACTCGACGATTCAGAACTGGTATCCGGGCGACAAGAACGGCAAGGGCGGCATCTACAACTTCGTGACCAAGCGCGGCCTGTGCAAGGGCCGCAACTCGAAGATCACGTGGACCCAGGTGGAAACCGGCTCGGCGATCACCTGGAAATACCCCGGCTGCATCCTGCAGGGCGACAACTCGATCGGCGAGTTCTATTCGGTCGCCACGACCAACAACAAGCAGCAGGCCGACACGGGCACGAAGATGATCCACATCGGGAAGAACACCCGGTCGACGATCGTCTCGAAGGGGATTTCGGCCGGCAACGGCCAGAACACCTATCGCGGCCTGGTGCGCATCGGCAAGAACGCCACCAACGCGCGCAACCACTCGCAGTGCGACTCGCTGCTGATTGGCGATCGCTGCGGCGCGCACACGTTCCCGTACCTGGACATCCGCAACACGTCGGGCAAGATCGAGCACGAAGCGTCCACGTCGAAGATTGGCGAAGACCAGATCTTCTATTGCCGCCAGCGCGGCATCTCGACGGAAGACGCCATGAACATGATCGTCAGCGGCTTCTGCAAGGAAGTCTTCCGCGAGCTTCCGATGGAGTTCGCGGTCGAGGCGCAGAAACTGCTGTCGATCAGCCTTGAAGGATCGGTTGGATAGAGAAATGTTGCTTGAGATAAAGGGCCTTCGCGTCAAGGCCGAGGACAAGGAAATCCTGAAGGGCGTGGACCTTCGCGTGAATCCGGGCGAAGTGCACGCCATCATGGGGCCGAACGGATCGGGCAAGAGCACGCTCGCGCGCGCGTTGTCCGGCCATCCCGACTACGAAGTCACCGGCGGCGAGGTGCTGTACAACGGCAAGGACCTGCTCGCGATGGAGCCCGAGGATCGCGCGCGTGAAGGCGTGTTCATGGCGTTCCAGTATCCGGTCGAGATTCCGGGCATCAACAACGCCTATTTCCTGAAGGCCGCGCTCAACGCCGTGAGAAAGCACAACGGCGAAGAGGAGCTCGACGCGCTCGAGTTCATGACGCTCATCAAGGAGAAGGCGAAAGTGCTCGAGATGGATCAGAGCATGATGAGCCGGTCGGTGAACGAGGGCTTTTCGGGCGGCGAGAAGAAGCGCAACGAGATCTTCCACATGGCGGTGCTCGAGCCGAAGCTCGCCATCCTCGATGAGACCGACTCGGGCCTCGACATCGACGCGCTGAAGATCGTCTCGAACGGCGTGAACGCGCTGCGCTCGCCCGACCGCGCCATGATCGTCGTCACGCACTATCAGCGCCTGCTCAATTACATCGTTCCGGACTTCGTGCACGTGCTGTCGGAAGGCCGCATCGTGAAGTCGGGCGGCAAGGAGCTGGCGCTCGAGCTCGAGGCCAAGGGCTACACGTGGCTGGAGCAGGGAGCGGCAGCGCGATGACGCCAGTGGCGGAGCGGCAGGAGCCGTTCGTCGCCGCTTACGAGCGGCTGAAGACGTCGCAGAGCATCGGGCCGGCGTGGCTGCGCGACGCGCGCGCCGCCGCCATGCGGCAGTTCGCCGAGCGCGGGTTCCCGACGACCCGCCACGAGGACTGGCGGTTCACCAACATCTCGCCGATCGCCGAAACGGTGTTCGCGCCGAGCGGCCCCGCGCCGACCGCGGCGCAGATTGCCGCGCACCTGTTTGCCGAAGCGAAGCCTTATGTGGCCGTCATTGCCGGCGGACGCTTCGCGCCCGAGCTGTCGTCGCTCGACGGCCTGCCGGACGGCGTCTTCGTCGGCAGCCTCGCCGCCGCGCTGGGCTCGACCTCCGATCGACTGCAGCCCGCGCTTGCGCAGATCGCGGTGGGCGACCATCCCTTCGTGTGGCTCAACACGGCGCTTTTCGAGGACGGCGTCCTCGTGCGCGTGCCGGCCAACACGGTGCTCGATCGCCCGATTCAGATTCACATCGCGTCGGATGCGGCCACCGATCCGACCGTGTCGCATCCGCGCGTGCTCATCAGCGCCGGTGACAACAGCCAGTGTTCGCTCATCGAAAGCTACGGCGGGCCGGAAGGCCAGACCTATTTCACCAACGCGGTGACCGAAGCGGTGGTGGCGCCGGGCGCCATCGTGCATCACGTGAAGGTGCAGCGCGAAAGCCGGAAGGCGTTTCACGTGGCCGGCACGTTCGCGCGGCTCGGCCGCGGCGCCGTGTTCTCGTCGCACAACATCTCGCTCGGCGGCGGCATCGTGCGCAACGACATTTCGGCGCTGATGGACGGCGAAGGCGCGGAGGCCACGCTCAACGGCCTCTACCTGGCCGACGGCGATCGCCTCGTGGACAACCACACTGTCATCGATCACGCCACGGCGCATTGCCCCAGCCACGAGCTGTACAAAGGCGTGCTCGGCGGCAAGGCGCGCGCGGTGTTCAACGGCAAGATCTTCGTGCGGCAGGACGCGCAGAAGACCAACGCGAAGCAGACCAACAAGGCGCTGCTGCTGAGCGACGACGCGCAGATCAACACCAAGCCGCAGCTCGAGATTTTCGCCGACGATGTGAAGTGCACGCACGGCGCGGCCATCGGGCAGCTCGACGAGGACGCGCTGTTCTATCTGCGCGCCCGCGGCATCGGCCGTCTCGACGCGCGCGACCTGCTGATTCGCGCCTTCGCCGGTGAAGTGCTGCAGCAGGTGCAGCCCGCGGCGATCCACGACCGGCTCGAAGCGCTCATGCTCGACGCCCTGCCGCGCGGATAGCGGCGGCGTTCAACGCGGCGGGCTCCCGCAAGCTGTCTTCGGCCTCGCGATTAGACGCTCGGCCTCAGACACTTGCTCACGCCCGCTGCTCTACAACCGCCTCTGTCATGCGCAGGGGCGGTGTCCGGTGTTCGTCGGCGACGCCGTTAAAAGGACGACGGAGGGACCGCTCTTTGGCCCGACTCGCCTCGGCGGCGCCGAGGAATACCGGACCGAGCCCCGAGCACCGACTCTGAACGTAACTATGAAAGCTGCCGCTGCCTTCGACGTTGCTGCCATCCGGGGCGAGTTCCCGGCGCTGCAGCAGTCTGTGCACGGCCAGCCCCTCGTGTACCTGGACAACGCGGCGACCACGCAGAAGCCGCGCGCGGTCATCGAGTCGATCGTCCGCTACTACGAGCGCGACAACGCGAACATCCACCGCGGCGTCCACGAACTGAGCCAGCGTGCCACCGAGGCGCATGACGAGGGCCGGGCGAAGGTGCGGGGATTTCTCAACGCACGGTCCACGCGCGAGATCGTCTTCACCCGTAACGCCACCGAGTCGATCAACCTGGTGGCGCGTGCCTGGGGCGCCGCAAACCTGCGGGCCGGTGACGAGGTGCTCATCACCGCGATGGAGCACCACTCGAACATCGTGCCGTGGCAGCTGATCTGCGACGAGCGCGGCGCGGCACTCACGGTGGCGCCGATCGACCAGCGCGGCGCGCTGATCATCGAGGAGTTCGAGCGTCTGCTGACGCCGAAGACGAAGATCGCCGCGTTCACGCACCTGTCCAACGCGCTCGGCACGATCAATCCGGTGAAGGACATGATCGAGATGTGCCGCGAGCGGGCCATCGCGACGCTGGTGGACGGATCGCAGGCCGTGTATCACATGGCCGTGGACGTGCAGGCGCTCGGCTGCGACTTTTACGTTTTCACCGGGCACAAGCTGTATGGCCCGACCGGCATCGGCGTGCTCTACGGGCGCGAGAAAGTGCTCGACGCGATGCCGCCGTATCAGGGCGGCGGCGACATGATTCGCTCGGTCACGTTCGAAGCCAGCACCTGGAACGACCTGCCGTACAAGTTCGAGGCGGGCACGCCGCACATCGAGGGCGCCATTGCGCTCGGCGCGGCCATTGATTTCGTCAAGAGCGTCGGATTCCCGGCCATCGCCGCGCACGAGCGCGAACTGCTCGCCTATGCCCACGATCGGATCGGGTCGATCAAGGGCGTGCGGCTGATCGGCACCGCACCCGAGAAGGCCAGCGTCGTGTCGTTTGTCGTCGACGGCGTCCACCCCCACGACCTCGGCACCATCGTCGATCGCGACGGCGTCGCGATTCGCACCGGCCATCACTGCGCGCAGCCGGTGATGGACTTTTTCTCGATTCCCGCCACGGCGCGCGCGTCGCTGGCCATGTACAACACGCGTGAGGAGATCGACGTGCTGGCCGCGTCGGTCGAGCGCGCACAGAGGATGTTCGTATGAGCGACTGGAACACCGAGGCGCTGACCGCGCCGTCAGACGTGCCCGAGCGGGCCGACAACCCCGAGGTCGGCGCGTCCGATCCCGCCCGCACCGCGGAGCTGCAGCCGAAGATCGTCGAAGCGATCAAGACCGTGTTCGACCCGGAAATTCCGGTCGACATCTACGAGCTCGGCCT
>JAKFEY010000010.1:0-36569 GCA_036675475.1 Vicinamibacterales bacterium | reverse complement strand
CTCGAAGAAGTGACGTTCGCATTTCCGGCGCCGCCGGCCACGCGCGACCATGAGGCCGCGTTCGGCTGCCGCGTGCGATTCGGAGAGTCGCAGAACGCGTTCGTGCTTCAGCGCACGACGTGGAACCTGCCCAGTCGCGCGGCGTCGTCAGATTTGCTTCGGACGCTGGAAGCGCATGCCTCGGGCATGCTGGAGGGACTTGCCGCCTCGCGCGCAATGTCGGCAAGGGTCGCGCGCCGGATTATCAGCGAACTGGAGAGAGGAGAACCATCGTTGGCCACGGTGGCGCGGCACATGGCCGTGTCTCCGCGAACGCTGCAGCGCCGCCTCGCAGACGAGCACACGACCTTTGCGGATGTGCTCGATCAGACGCGACGCCACGTCGCGCAGGTCTACGTGGGCGATCACGGCCTGGCGCTGACCGAGGTCGCGTACCTTCTCGGCTTCTCGGAGCAGAGCGCCTTCAGCCGGGCCTGTCAGCGCTGGTTCAACATGTCGCCACGCCAGCTGCGCCTGCAGGCGCGCGGCTGACCCAACCCTGCCTCCGGGACGGCCGTCCTATGTGCGTTGGCGTTATATGCACAGTGGATATAGTCTCTGCGCCCATGGGCCCAGGGTCGCCGTCTCCCGAATCGCAGCTGCCGCTGCCTGCCGCGACGTTCCACATCCTCATGGCGCTGGCCGACGAGGACCGGCACGGCTACGCCATCATCCAGGAAGTCACCGGGCGCACCAGCGGCGCGGTGCGCCTCAGTCCCGGGACGCTCTACCGCTCCATCCAGCGCATGGTCGACCAGGACTTCGTCACCGAGCTCACGATGCGCGAGCGGCCGGCGAAGGATGACGACGATGCCAGGCGCCGCTATTATGATCAACGCGCTCCGGCTCCACGTCGAGATCCTCATGCAGGATCTGCGGTACACCGTCCGCGCGCTGCGGCGCGCGCCGGCCTTTGCGATCACCGCCATCGTGCTCACCGCGCTCGGCATCGGCGCCACCACGGCGGCGTTCGCGGTGGCCGACCACGTCCTGGTGCGGCCGCTCCCGTTTCGCGATCCGGGTCGCCTGATCCGGTTTCAGGGCAGCGATCGCGAGCAGGGCGGCTGGAACGATCTCTCGCCAGGTAACTTCCGCGACCTCGTCGCCAGAAGCACGTCGATCGAATCGGCGGCCGCCTATACCTCGAACTCCGCCAACCTTGTCGGTCACGGCGCCCCGGTGCGCCTCGACGGCCAGGCCGCGACAGGCGAGCTGTTCGAAGTGCTCGGCGTGCGCGCGGCGATTGGGCGCGTCTTCACGCGCGACGATCAGCGCGACGAGGCGCCGAACGTGATGGTGCTGTCGCACGCGGCGTGGCGCACCTACTTCGGCGGCGACCCGTCGGTCGTGGGCCGCGCGCTGACCTTGAATGGCGAGCCGTACACCGTCGCCGGGGTGATGCCCGAGCGCTTCATCTTTCCCGACCGGCGCACGGAGTTCTGGTCGGTGCTCAAATTCGCGCCCGACGCGTTCGAGGATCGCGCCAACAACTATCTCTTCACGGTCGCGCGGCTGCGGCCGGGACGATCGGCCGAACAGGCCGATGCCGAGCTCGACCTGATCGGCCTCGATCTCGAGCGGCAGTTCCCCGCCGCCAATGAGCGCCTCGCGGCGCGCACCGACACGCTGCGCGGATTCCTGACGACCACCGCGCAGCGCACGCTGCTCGGCGGCATCGCGGGCGCGGCGGTCTGCCTGCTGCTCATCGCCGCGACGAACCTGGCCAGCCTTCTCCTCAGCCGCGGCCTCTCGCGAGCCCGCGAAATCGCCGTGCGCGCCGCCCTCGGCGCCGGCCGCGATCGGCTGATCCGGCAGATGATCACGGAGTCGATCGCGATCGCCGCGATCGGAGGCACGCTCGGCGTCGCACTGGCGGCTGCGGCCACGCCGCTGCTGACGCGCCTCGTCCCGACGTCGCTCCCGCTCGCCGAGTCGCCGGCGCTCGACGGTCGGTTCGTCGCGCTCGCGGCCGCGATGACGCTGCTGACCGCGATTGCCTTCGGCGTCGTGCCCGCGCGCCGCGCCGCCGCCGGGGTCGACCCGGACGCCCTGCGCGAGTCCGCGCGCGCGGGCACCAGCCGGCGCACGGAAGCGCTGCGTTCGGGGCTCGTCGTCGCGCAGGTCGCGCTGTCGGTCGTGCTGCTCGTCTCGGTAGGACTGCTCGGGCGCGCGCTGTGGCGGGTGGCGGCCACCGACACCGGTTTTCGCTCGGACGGCGTGCTGACGCTGAGCACCGCCCTGCCCGCGTCGAAATACGGCGTCACCGCGCGCCGCAACGCCTTCTACCAGCGCGTCACGGACGACATTCGCGCGCTGCCAGGCGTGCAGCGCGCCGCGTACATCACCGGCCTCCCGATGGTGATGACCGGCCGCATCTGGAACGTAAGGCCGGAAGCGCCGCTCGTGGCCTTCGAAGACGACCCGGCCGTCAGCTCGCGCTTCGTGACGCCCGGGTTCTTCGACGCGATGTCGATTCCCATCATCGAAGGGCGCGACATCTCCTGGGCCGACACGGCCGCGGCCCCGCTCGTGGCCGTCGTCAGCGAGTCGTTCGTGCGGCAGATGTGGCCCGGCGCGAGCGGCCTCGGCCGCAGGTTCCGCGTGCTCAACACCGACCGCACCATCGTCGGCATCGCCGGCGACATCCGCGTGCGCGGCCTCGAGCGCCGCAGCGAGCCGCAGATGTACCTGTCGTCGCAGCAGGTGCCCGACAACGCCGCCCTCGGCTACGCGCCCCGTGAGCTCGTCGTGCGCGCCGGCGCCAACCCTGCGGCCCTGGTGCCGTCGATCCGCCAGATCGTCCAGCGCGCCGATCCGGAGCAGCCGATCTCGAACGTGCGCCTGCTCGACGACATCGTCGGGGATCAGATCGCGCCGCGCGCCGTGCAGGCGCGCGTGCTGGGCGGGTTCGCGGCCATCGCGCTGCTGCTCGCGGCCATCGGGCTCTACGGCCTGCTGGCCTTCGCCGTCTCGCGCCGGCTGCGGGAGATCGGCCTGCGCATGGCGCTCGGAGCGACCCCGCAGGCGATGGTGACGCTGGTGATGACGCGCGGCGTCGTGCTCGCGGCCGGCGGCATCGTCACCGGGGCCGGCGCGGCGTACGCCGCGGCCCGGTGGATGGAGGCGCTGCTGGCCGGCGTCACGCCGCACGATCCGCCGGTGTATGCGGCGGCGGCCGGCGCCGCGCTGGCCATCGCCCTTGCCGGCACGCTGCTGCCCGCCTGGCGCGCGTCGCGCATCAGCCCGCTCGACGCGCTGCGCGACTAGCCACGCCCCATTTCCGGGCGTGAAGCGGCGGGCACCCCCGGGGCGTATGTGGCTGCAGTAGAATCGGCGCCACATCGCTCTTTCATCCGAGGGACCCGCTGCCATGTCTCACAGGTTTTCAGCCCGACGTTCCATTCTCGCGTTCGCCCTGGCCGCCGTGCCGCTGGTGGCCACGCTGGCCGCCCAGCAGGGGCAGGGCCAGCAGGCCCCGGCGCCGCCGCCCATCAACGCGCCTGACGATCCCATGCTCCGCGACTTCCGCTGGCGGTCGATCGGCCCGACCGGCCAGGGCGGCCGCATCGACGACCTGGCGTTCGACGAAAAAAATCCGTCGACCTTCTATGTCGGCTACGCCGTGAGCGGCCTCTGGAAGACGGTCAACAACGGCACGACGTTCGAGCCGATTGCCGACACGTACTTCCACTCGATTGGCGATCTCGCGCTCGCGCCGTCGAACCCGAACATCCTGTATGTGGGCACGGGCGAGCCGAACAACCGCCAGAGCTCGTCGTTCGGCTACGGCATGTTCAAGAGCACCGACGCCGGCAAGACCTTCCAGGCCATCGGCCTCGAGAAGACGCAGTCGATCGCGCGCGTCGTCGTGCACCCGCGCAATCCCGACATCGTGTGGGTCGCGGCCATCGGCCATCTGTTCAACCAGAACGAAGACCGCGGCGTGTACATGACGACCGACGGCGGCAAGAACTGGACGCGCACGCTCTTTGTGAGCCCGGATGTCGGCGCCACGGACCTCGTCATCGATCCCTCGAACCCGAACACCCTGTGGGCCGCGACGTACGAGCGCCGCCGGCAGGCGTGGGGCTTCGTGGGCGGCGGGCCTGGCAGCGGGCTGCACAAGTCCACCGACGGCGGCAAGACCTGGTCGAAAGTCACGGGCAACGGCCTGCCGCGCGGCACGATGGGCCGCATCGGCCTCGACATCTCGCGCTCGAACCCGAACGTGATGTACGCGCAGATCGAAGTGGCGCCCGACAAGGAACCGCCGCTGACGCCCGAAGAACAGAAAGCCGCCGAAGCGGCCGCGCAGCAGGGACGCGGCGGCGGTGGCGGACGCGGCGGCCAGCCGCAGCCGCCCAACCCGCAGTACAACGGCATCTGGCGCTCGAACGACAAGGGCCGCACCTGGCAGTTCATGTCGAACGAGAACCAGCGCCCGATGTACTACAGCCAGATTCGCGTCGATCCCAACAACGAAAACATCGTCTACGTGGGCGGCGTCAATCCGGCCAAGTCGATCGACGGCGGCAAGACGTGGCAGCGCCTCCAGAACATGGGCCACGTCGACAACCACGCCATCTGGATCGATCCGAACAACAGCCAGCACGTGGTCTACGGCAATGACGGCGGCCTCGACATCTCGTACGACGGCGGCGCGACGTGGGAATCCAACCGCCACGCGGCGGTGGGCCTGCCCTATCACGTGTCGGTCGACATGCGCCGGCCTTACTGGGTCTGCACCGGCCTGCAGGACAACGGCTCGTGGTGCGGGCCGAGCTCGACGCGCTCGGGCGGCATCCACATGTGGAACTGGATCAGCGTCGGCGGCGGCGACGGCTTCCAGACGATGATCGATCCGAACAACCCGAACGTGTTCTACACCGAGTCGCAGAACGGCAACATCAACCGCTACGACCTGTCGACGGGCCAGTCGCAGAGCGTGCGGCCGCGCAACACGCCATCGGGCGATCCGGACAAGCCGTGCGCCAATCAGGGCGGACGCGGCGGCGGCGGACGCGGCGGCGGCACGCCGAACGTGATCGGCGCCGAGCCGTGCACGTCGTACAACTTCAACTGGAACTCGCCGATGCGGATGTCGCATCACAACTCGGGCACGCTGCTCTTCGGCGGCGACCGCGTCTTCATCTCGCCGAACCAGGGCGAGTCGTGGGTGTCGACCGTGCCGATGGGCAAGGGCATCGACATCAACGAGCGGCACCTGCTCGAGCGGCCGTACAACCTGCCGAGCTGCGGCCGCACGCCGGGCGTGCCGTGCATCAACTCGAAGCACGACGGCCTGCAGGCCAACGAGTTCGGCACGGTGATCGAGATCGCGGAATCACCCGTGATGCCTGGCGTGATCTGGGCCGGCACCAACGACGGCAACATCCAGGTGACGCGCGACAACGGCTACACGTGGACCGAAGTCGGCAAGAACATTCCGGGCGGCACGCGCGAGTTCCACATCTCGGGGCTCGAGGCGTCGTGGTACGACGCGGGCACGGCCTACGCGTCGATCGACGGCCACTACGTGGGCGACCTGAAGCCGTACGTGTTCAAGACCACCGACTACGGCAAGACGTGGACGTCGGTCACCGGCGACCTGCCGCACGGCAACGTCAACTCGATCCGGCAGGATCCGAAGAACCGCAGCATCCTCTACGCCGCGGCGGAGTTCGGCTTCTTCGTGTCGCTCGACGAGGGCAAGACGTGGAAGTCGTTCATGCCCGGCCTGCCGAAGGGCCGCGTCGACGAGGTCGTCGTGCATCCGCGCGACGGCGACCTGGTGCTGGCCTCGCACGGCCGCAGCATCTGGATCATGGACGACATCACGCCGCTGCAGCAGATGACGCCGGAGGTGCTGGCGAAAGACGCCGTGCTCTTCGCGCCGCGCGAAGCGGTGCAGTGGACGCAGGATCGCCGCAACAACACCGAGGTGCCCGGCTCGAAGCACTGGGAAGGTGAAGTCGCGCCGCGCGGCACGGCCATCGCGTTCTATCTGAAGCAGGACGCCGGCGACGTGAAGATCACGATCGCCGACACGGTGACCGGCCAGGCCTTCCGCACGATCACAACGAAGGGCGAGAAAGGCCTGAATCGCGTGCAGTGGAACCTGGCGAGCGATCCGCCCGCGCAGCAGCAGGGCGGCGGCCAGGGCTTCGGCGGGCGCGGCGGTGGCGGCGGCGGACGCCAGGCCACGCCCGGCATCTACAAAGTCACGCTCACCGTCGGCGGCAAGGACGCCGGCACGCAGACGCTGCGCGTGCTGGAAGACACCTTTCTAAATCGCTAATCGGTTCTCATACCCGGCTCCAACTCGAGCACCTCGATGGATTGTCCGTCGAGGTGCTCTTTCAGTTTCTGCGGGGTCCCGTGTAGTAACGGGAACGTGCCCCAGTGCATGGGCACGACCTGGCGCACGCCGAGCCACTCCGCGGCAATCGCGGCCGTGTCGGGGCCCATCGTGTAGTGATCGCCGATCGGCAGGAACGCGATTTCGGGCGCGTAGAGATCCCGCAGGATCTTCATGTCGCCGAACAGCGCCGTGTCGCCCGCGAAATAGAACGTCGGCACGCCGTGGATGCGCACGATGTAGCCGGCCGCCCCGCCCAGGTACACGATCGATCCGTTGTCCATGTAGCTGCCGGTGTGCACGGCCTGCGTCATCGTGAGGCGGATGCCGTCGATGTCCTGCGTGCCGCCGATGCCCATGTCGCGGATGTTCTGCACGCCTTTCTGCTCGAGCCACTGCCCCAGCTCGAACAGGCACGCCACGGGCGCGCCGGTGGCGCGCGCCAGCGCGACGACATCGCCGATGTGATCGCTGTGGCCGTGCGACACGAGAATCAGGTCGAGTGTTCCCAGCGACTCCGGCTTCTGGAACGCCGGCGGCGCGTTGGGATTGGTCAGCCAGGGGTCGGTGACGATGCGCTTCCCGCCGGCTTCGATGAGGAACGTGGAATGGCCGAGCCAGGTCAGCTGCATGAGATAATGTTAAGACGAAAGACGGAAGACTCAAGTGTCGACGAACATCATCTCCCTGGACATGATCCGAGGCCGCCACAAGCGGCGCGAGGAGACCGAGCGCCTGCCCAAGCCCGAGTGGCTCAAG
This sequence comes from Vicinamibacterales bacterium, assembly GCA_036675475.1. Taxonomy (GTDB): domain Bacteria; phylum Acidobacteriota; class Vicinamibacteria; order Vicinamibacterales; family SCN-69-37; genus JALYRV01. Next base: position 29,413 of record JAKFEY010000010.1, on the reverse strand, counting down.
GTGCGCGCGCCGGGATCGGCCAACTACGTGAAGCTCAAGGGGATGATGCGCGAGCTCGGCCTGCACACCGTGTGCGAGGAAGCGCACTGCCCCAACATCGGCGAGTGCTGGCATCACGGCACGGCCACGTTCATGATTCTCGGCGACGTCTGCACGCGCGCGTGCGCGTACTGCAACGTCACGCACGGCGCGCCGCTGCCGCTCGACCCGCACGAGCCCGCGAAGGTCGCCAGCGCCGTCGCCGCCATGCAGCTGCAGTACGTCGTCATCACGTCGGTCGATCGGGACGACCTGGCCGACGGCGGATCCGAGGGCTTCGCGGCGACCATCCGCGCCATCCGCGCGGCGTCGCCGTCCACGCGCGTCGAAGTGCTGATTCCCGACTTTCAGGGCCGCGAAGATCAGCTGCGCACCGTGCTCGACGCGCGGCCCGACATCCTCAATCACAACATCGAAACGGTGCCGCGGCTGTATCGCACGGCGCGGCCGGGCGGCAAATATCCGCGCGCGCTGGAGCTGCTCGAGCGCTCGCTCGCGATCGCGCCCGACATCCCGACCAAGTCGGGCCTGATGGTTGGTCTCGGCGAAGAGTGGGACGAGGTACTTCGCACCATTGAAGATCTGCGCAAGGTCGACTGCCGGATCCTGACCATCGGCCAGTATCTGCGCCCGAGCGAGGCACACCTGCCGATGTCGCGCTATTACACACCGGCGGAATTCGCCGAGCTCAAGACCTTCGCTCTCGCCGCCGGCTTCGGCCATGTGGAGTCGGGCCCGCTCGTCCGCAGCAGCTATCACGCCCACGAACAGACCGCCGCCTACGAGTCCAGGATTTTGTGATCTCGTGATCTGGTGATCTCGTGATCTGGTGATCTGGTGATCTAGATCGCCAGATCGCCAAACCACCAGATCGCCAGATCCCCGGATCCAGCTATACTCCCCGCGTGAAAACGCGCATCCTCGCCTTCATTCCTGCCGCCGCCCTGGCTCTGGCCGGGGCGTTGACCCTCAACCTCGACGCCGCGCCCCGGCCGCAAGCCGGCGGCACGACGGCCATCGACGCCGCCGTGCTGAAGGCGTACCAGTGGCGGAGCATCGGGCCGCTGCGCGGCGGGCGATCCATCGCCGTCAGCGGCGTGAAGGGCCGGCCCAAGGAGGCGTATTTCGGCGCGGTCGGTGGCGGCCTGTGGAAAACGGTGGACGGCGGCGAGAACTGGGCGCCGGTCACCGACGGCCACATCAACAGCGCCTCGGTCGGCGCGGTCGCCGTCTCCGAGTCGAACCCCGACATCGTCTACATCGGCATGGGCGAGTCGTGCATCCGCGGCAACATCATGCCGGGCGACGGCATCTACAAGTCGACCGACGCGGGCAAGTCGTGGACGCACATGGCGTTTGGCAACGGCGCCGTCGATGCCGTGTCGAAGATTCGTGTGCATCCCACGAATCCCGACATCGTGTACGCGGCTATCTTCGGCAAGTACGGCCGCCCGAGTCCCGAGCGCGGCGTGTTCAAGTCCACCGACGGCGGCAAGACGTGGCGCAAGACGCTCTTCCGCGACGACAAGACCGGCGCGGGCGATCTGGTGATCGATCCGAACAATCCGAACGTGCTGTTTGCCGCGCTGTGGGAGGCGTATCGCGTCGAATATCAGATGTCGAGCGGCGGGCCGGGCAGCGGCCTCTTCAAGTCCACTGACGGCGGCGACACGTGGACCGAGATCACGCGCAACGCCGGCCTGCCCTCCGGCGTCGTGGGCCGCATCGGCGTGGCCGTGTCGGGCGCCGACTCGAACCGCGTGTACGCGCTGGTCGAGAACGCCAACGGCGGGCTGTATGTGTCAGACGATGCGGGCGCGTCGTGGAAGTTGATCAACGACAGCCGCAACATCCGGCAGCGCGCGTTCTATTACACGCACGTGACGGCCGACCACGCCGATCGCGACACGGTGTATCTGCTCAACACCAGCTTGTTCAAGTCCACCGACGGCGGCAAGACGCTCACGAGCATCGGTCAGGGGACGCACGGCGACCATCACGATCTGTGGGTGGATCCCGACGATCCGAAGCATCTGGTCAACGGCAACGACGGCGGCGGCGCGATCTCGTACGCGGGCGGGCCCGGCTGGAGCGCGGAGGACTTTCCGACGGCGCAGTATTACCACGTGATCACGACGAAGCACGTGCCGTTTCACGTGTGCGGCGCGCAGCAGGACGGCAGCACGGTGTGCCTGTCGAGCGCGCCGGCCGGCGGACGCGGCGGCGGGCCCGAGATGTACGGCGCCGGCGGCGCCGAGCCGGGCTACATCGCGCCCGATCCGCTCAATCCCGACATCATCTATGCCGGCGGCAACAACGGATCGTTCCTCACGCGCCTCGATCGCCGCACCGGCAACCTGAAGGAAGTGAATCCGTATCCGCGCCTGTTCTCGGGCGAGCCGTCGAGCGAGCTCGTCGAGCGCTGGCAGTGGACCTATCCCATCGTGTTCTCGCCCGCCGATCCCACCGTGCTCTTCACCTCGTCGCAGCACGTGTGGCGCACGAAGAACGGCGGCGACAACTGGGAAAAGATCAGCCCCGACCTGTCGCTGCACGATCCGGAAACGCTGGGACCGACCGGCGGCCCGATCACGCACGACATGAACAGCCCCGAGGTGTACGCGACCGTGTTCGCGCTCGGGCCGGGCAAGAAGAATGTGGACGTGCTGTGGGCCGGCACCGACGATGGGCTGATTCACGTGACGCGCGACGGCGGCACGACGTGGGCGAACGTCACGCCGCCCGACATGCCGCGGCTCGGGCGCGTCAGCATCATCGACGCGTCGAGTTTCGGTGACGGCACGGCGTACGCCGCCGTGAAGAAGCCGCTGCTGGCCGACTTCGCGCCGTACATCTATCGCACGCGCGACTTCGGCAGGACGTGGACGAAGATCGTCAATGGCATCCGGGCCGACGACTACATCCACGCCGTGCGGGAAGATCCCACGCGCCAGGGCCTGCTCTATGCCGCCGCGCAGCACGGCGTCTATGTGTCGTATGACGATGGGGAGACGTGGCAGTCGCTGTCACTGAACCTGCCTGACGTGCCGGTGTCGGATCTGTGGGTGGAGGCCGACGCGCTGGCCATCGCGACGCACGGGCGCAGCTTCTATGTGCTCGACAACATCGCGGCGCTTCGGCAGGCGGGCATGGAGACGGCGGGCGCGGCTTTCCATCTCTACAAGCCGGCGGATGCGATCCGCACGGTGAGCGGCGCGAGCATTTCCTATCTGCTGCGGAAGCCGGCGCAGAAGCTCACGATTGAGATCCTGGACGACGCGGGCGCCGTGGTGCAGACCATTCAGGGCACGGCGCCGCAGGCCGGGGGCGGACAGGCCGGGCGGGGCGGCGGCGGGCAGGGCGGCCAGGGAGGGCGCGGGCGCGGCGGCGCGCCGTCGGCGTCGATGGCGGCCGGCTTCAATCGCGCCAACTGGAATCTCGCCTATCCGGGGGCCGTCACGTTCCCGGGCATGATTCTGTGGGGCGCGACGACCAACGGGCCGCTGGCGCTGCCGGGCACGTATCAGGTGCGCCTGACGGTGGACGGCGTGACGCAGACGCAGCCGCTCGTGGTGCGGAAGCATCCGCTGCGGAACATTCCCGATGCGGACATCGCCGAACAGTTCAATCTCGCGCTGCAGATTCGCGACAAGATCAGCGAAGCGAACAACGCCGTCATCAACATCCGCCGGATCAAGACGGATGTGGCGGCGGCGCTCGGCACGTCGAAGGACGGCCGGCTGAAGACCGCCGGCGACCGCCTGACCGCGGCACTCAGCGCGGTCGAGCAGGACATCTATCAGGTGAAGAACCAGAGCGGGCAGGATCCGCTCAACTTCCCCATCAAGACGAACAACCGGCTGGCGTCGCTGCTCGGGATGACGCTGCGCGGCGAGGGCAAGCCGACGGCGAACACGTATCCGATCTTCGAGGACCTCAAGAAGGAGCTGAAGGCCGAGACGGATCGGCTGGACCGCGTGCTGGCCACCGAGCTGGCCGCCTTCAACCGCGAGGCGGTGCGCCTGAAGCTGGCGCCAATCGACCGCTAGCGGTGTCTAAGGGCGAGCATGCTGGAGGTTCAACGCCTCACGCGCTATTACGGCGCGCTCGCCGCCGTCATCGATGTTGGCTTCACGGTCGGCCCGGGAGAGGTGCTCGGCTATCTCGGGCCGAACGGATCCGGCAAGTCCACGACCGTGCGCATGCTGGCGGGGCTCATGCCCCCGTCGCGCGGCCGGATTCTGTATGACGGCCGGGACATCGAAGACGACCTGAACGCCTACAAGGCGATCGTGGGCTTCGTGCCGGAAGAGGCCGAGGTCTACAAGTACCTGACGGCGGTTGAATACCTGCAGCTCGCCGGCCGCCTGCGCGGCATTGGCGAGGCGCGGCTCGACCGGAAGATTGCCGGCTTCCTCGAGCTGTTCGGGCTCGACGCCGATCGGCACGCGTCGCTTGGCGAGTTCTCGAAAGGCATGCGGCAGAAGGTGCTGCTGTCGGCGGCGCTGCTGCACGATCCGAAGATCATCATCCTCGACGAGCCCGCGTCGGGCCTCGACGTGGGCACGGCGCTCACCCTGCGCGCGCTGGTCGCGTCGCTCGCGAAAGCCGGCCGCATCATCTTCTACAGCTCGCACGAGCTCGACACCGTCGAGAAGATCAGCACGCGCGTCATCATCCTCAGCAAGGGCCGCGTGGTCGCCGACGACTCCGCGACCAACCTGCGCGCGCTGCGCCAGTCGCCGTCGCTGGAGGACGTCTTCTCGCAGCTGGTGATCACGCACGACGTCGAGGCGATGGCGCGGGAGATCGCTGCGCTCATGAAAAGCTGACGCCATGCATGAAGCGCTTCAGATGCGGGCGCTCGTCCGCGCGTTTCTCGCGCGCTTCTTCGAGAACGAGATCTCGGAGAACAGCCGCGACATGACCTCGTCGTTCCTCTGGATTCTCGCCATCCTCGCGGCGCCCGGCCTGCTGCTGCCCTTTTCCAACATCTTCCGGTGGACGCTGCTGATGGGTCAGGGCCGCGAGGTGTTTCAGCTCGCCATCGTCGCCGACAAGATCATCTACCTGTCATTCAGCATGGGCGGCATTCTGCTGCTGTCGGCGGTGGTGTGGCCGGCGCTGCTCGTCGATCGCCGCGATGCGATCGTGCTCGGCAGCTTTCCCGTGCGGCCGCGCGTGATCGTGGCCGCGAAGGTGGCGGCGCTCCTGGCCTACGTCGGCATCATCGGCGGCGGGATGCACGTCGTGGCGGCCCTCGCCTACGGCCTGCTGCTGGCGACCTCGTTCATGGAAATCTTCGTGGGCATCGCCGGCCATTTCCTGTCAGGCGCGATGGCCTGCATGTTCGCGTGCCTGACCGTGGCGGCGATCCAGGCCACCGTGCTGGCCATCGGCGGCCCGAAGCTGTTTGCGCGCATCACCGCGCCCGCGCAGCTCGTGCTCGCCGCCGGGGGGCTGATGCTGTTCATGCTCTGCCCCATGATTGGCGCAGCGGCGGTGGATTTCGCCGGAGGAGGCGGCCGCGCCGCGTGGACGGTGTGGATGCCGCCGGTCTGGTTTCTCGGCATCTACGAGGTGCTGCTGAACACGGCAAATCACGGCATGCCCGCGATGGCGGCGCGGGCGCTGCTCGCCTTCGGCGCGGCGCTGGGCCTGCTGCTTGCCGCGTATCCGCTCGCCTACCGTCGCGTCGTGACGTCCGCGATGCAGGGCTCGCCGCTGTCGGCGCGGCGCTCGCTTGCGAGCGTGGTTCTCAAACACGCGATGCGCCGGATGCCGGTGGCGTCCGGCACGCGTGGCGCCGTGCACTTCATGCTGCTGACGCTCGGGCGCGTGGCGCGGCACAAGCTGATTGTGGCGACGGCGCTCGGAGGCGCAGTCGCGTTGTCGCTGCCGTTCGTCCTGCGCTGGGCCGCTCAGCAGTGGATCGGTCCGGTGCCCGCGCGATCGCACATCGCCGTGCCCTTCGCGTTCATGCTGTTTGGGTTGGCTGGCCTGCGCATGGCGTACAACGTGCCGGCCGAGCCCGCGGCGGCGTGGATCTTCAGCACCGCCGTGCGGCCCGCGCGGACAGGCACGCTCGCGGCGCGCGTCTCCGGCCTGCTGCTTGGCGCCGCGCTTCCCGCACTCATCTGCCTTCCGATCTTCTTCTGGCATTGGGGCGCCGCGATGGCGCTGTCGGCGTGCGCCACGATCTTCGCGTTCGGCGCGCTGATCAGCGAGATCGGCTTGCGCAACGTCGACTTCGTGCCCTTCACGCGAACGTACAGTCCCGAACGCGGGCGGCTGCAGGCGCGCTGGCCGGCGTACCTCATCGCCACGCTTCTCTTCCTGCAGTTCCTGCCGTGGGCCGTGCAGCTTGCGCTGATCTATCGGAACTACTGGCTCATGCCGCTGCTGCTCGCCTCGGCCGCCGCAGGCTTTCGCTACGCGCACCCGCCCGAGCCCCCGCCTTTGGTCGACGCCGATCTCGAAAACAAACCGCTGGCGTTGCGGCTTTACTAGGCGCTGGGTGCTGGGCGCTGGGCCCTGAGCTCTAGGTCCTGAGCCGCGGTTTCCACCCCGGGGTGGCGATTTTCCACGGCCTGTGGAAAACCAGTTGGCAGATTCAGCACCCAACGCGCGTCGGCTAAACTTCACAGACCACCGTGACGCTTTCAGACATCACCCACGACATCATCACGTGCGAGCTCTGCCCGCGGCTGCGTGACTATTGCCGCGAGGTCGCGCGCGAGAAGCGCAAGGCGTATCTCGACGACGAGTACTGGGGAAAGCCGGTGCCTGGATTCGGCGATCCGAAAGCGCGCGTCGTGGTGGTCGGCCTGGCGCCGGCCGCGCATGGCGGCAATCGCACCGGGCGCATGTTCACTGGCGACGGCCGCGGCGCCTCGGGCGAATTCCTGTTTGCCGCCATGAAGGCCGCGGGCTTCGCCAACCAGATCACCTGCGATCGGGCCGACGATGGGTTGCGGATGAAGGGGGCGTATCTGCTGGCCGCCGCGCGGTGCGCGCCCCCGGGCAACAAGCCGCTGCCGCAGGAGCTGCGCAATTGCCGCGTCCATCTCGAGCGCGAGCTCGACGCCCTCACCCACGCGCGCGTCATCGTCGCGCTCGGCCGCCTGGCGTGGGATGCGGCCCTGGTGCAGTTGAAGCGACGAGGCGATCCGCTCAGGCCGCGCCCCGTGTTCGGACACGGCGCGATGCATCGATCGCCGGCGGGCCTGATGCTGCTCGGGTCCTACCATCCGAGCCGCCACAACACCCACACGGGACGGCTCACGCCCGCGATGCTGGCCGATGTGTTTGTGACGGCGCGCGAACTCGTCCGTTAAATCTCGCCCTGACGCCTCATCGGCATTCATCCTGCACGGCTTCCCATTCGATCGAAGGAGATCGAATGAAGGAGGCACTACACATGAGTTCGCGAGTTACACGTGCGGCGCTGGCCGCAACTCTCGTCACCTTCCTTGGGGCCCCTGCACTGGCCCAGGTTCCTGATGCCACGACGCCGGCGCCGCAGGCGGCTGCCGCGCAGGATCGCGCCGCTACGGTCGAGTTCACGACCATTACGCGACTGCCCGGCATCACCCTGCAGCCCGGCAAATATGTGTTCCGCCTCGGCGAGCCGGTGACCAAACAGAACGTGGTCGAGGTCTACAGCGCCGACGGAACGAAGAAGATCGCAACGCTGCTGACCGTCGACTACGCCGCGCCGGCGGCAGGCAACAGCACGGTGGTCTTCGAGAAGACGAATCCGCCGGTCGTGCGCGCGTGGTACTTCCCCGGCGAAACGGTGGGCCGCGAGTTCGTCTACACGGAGGATGAAGCGAAGACGATCTACGCCACGGCCAGCGTGCCGGTGCTGTACGCGACGTGGAATCCAGGCGACCGCACGGCGGTTGGCACCGTGCAGGTGCAGACCGTGGGACAGGCCGTCGGTGAAGCGGCGCGCGCCGTCGCGGATGTCGCGAAGGATGTCGCCCGCGGCGTCGCCGACGTGGCCGAAGACGTGTGGGACGACATCGAAGACAACGCCACGCTCGTCAATCCAACCGAGACCCGCAAGGCCGCGGAGCGCCATCTAGACGCCGCCGAGCGCGCGTACGGCCAGCTGGCCGAGCGCCTGGACGACACGAAGGAAGCGCCGCTGGTGCCCATGCGCGCGCATCTCGAAGCTCTCGAGGACTCGTTCGAGAAGAACGAGACGGGCTGGATGACGCACTACACGGCGCTCATGGGCGAGCTCGACAAACTCGTGCCCGAGGGCCCGGTGGGCACGTCAGGCTCGGTCGCGCTCGATGCGTCCACGACGTCGGCGCTTGTGAGCATCAGAGGCCATCTGAAGGCTTTTCATGCGCAGGCGATGAAGTAATCCTGACGGGGGCCCCACAGGCATGCGACAGGAGGGGGCAGCAGGGTACAGATAAGCCGCCAGCGCTGAGGCATCGTTCCTGCACAGCTGGCGGCCCATGTACCGCGCGTTCGCCGTTCTCGTGGCCTGCGCCGGTGCCGCCGCGGGCGCCTCGGTCGACCTTGGCGCCCAGATCCCTGCCGACCGTTCGTACCTCGAATTCACCTCGCCTGTCCGCATCCCGGGCGCAACACTGGCGCCCGGGATGTATCTCTTTGTCATCGGCACGCCAGTCGGCGGCCAGGCCATCGTCGATGTCTATTCGGCCGATGGCGCGCGGCTCGTCGCAACCTGCCTGACGATCGAGAGCATGCTGCCGCGGCCGGCGGCCGCGACGACGATTGATTTTCCGGGCGGCAGGCCGCCCGCGTTGCGCGCGTGGTTCCATCCCACCAACCCGCGCGGACTCGAGTTCGTCTACGGACGGCACGAGGCCCTGGCGTTGTTTGCCGGCGCCGCGCTGCCCGTTCCTTATTCGGCGTTCACGGCTGCGAATCGCGACCTCGTCGGGGCATTTCCCATCGCGCGGATCAGGCCGGTACCGAACGTCGCCATGGCAGGCGCCGCAGCGGTGGCGCCGTCAACCGTCGGCACGTCCGGGACGACGGCGATTGTCGAGGACGTCGACGAGGTCCTCGGGCCGCACACACATCTGACGACGGCACGCCGCGTCATTGCGGCCGCCGAGACCGGCGCGTCAGCGGGCTATCGCGACATGCTGGCGGCGCTGCGCAAGCAGGTAGCCGGGCTGCAGGCGGCCTATCGGCGCGGCGATCGACGCAACATCGCCGAGTCGCTGCGGCTGCTCGAGACGACCGTGGAAAACCTGCTGCCGAACGAAAGCGCGATTGTCGCGCGCCGGCAGATGCGCATGCCCCGAGCGGTCATCCTTGTCCTGGAACGGGTGCAGGCGCACATCCGCGCCTTCGCCGAAGCAGCTGGGCCCACGCTTCGCGCGACCCGCTAAAGGCCGGCCGAGGCCCAGTCTCCCGTAATCGCGAACGTCATCCCGGGCGACTGCGCGTTCACGAACAACCATCGGCCATCGGGACTGAATGTCGCCCCCGCGAATTCACGCGTGCGGAAATCGCCCTTGAAGGCGTGCTTCTGCCCGTCGAGCACGATGTTGTTCTGCGCCAATGGAAAAATGTGGCCATCGCGCGTGAGCACCTGCACGCGTTGCGGCTGCGGGCCGCCGTCCTCGCACACGATCAGCGCGCCGCGCGGGCTGACACAGATGTTGTCGAGATTTCTCGCCACCTGCGGCGCCGGCGATTCGAAGATCAGGGTCAGTTCCTGCTCTTGCGGATCGTACGCAAAGACCTGCCCGAGTTTCGCGTCACCGCCGTTGGTGGACACGATGAAGATGCGCCCCTCGGCGTACCATGCGCCTTCGAGCCGGCCGAAAATGGCGCCGCCGCCGGCAAGTCCCTGCCGGAACACGGCAGCCGGATCGGGATTGGCCGGATCGTCCGGCCGTTCGATCGGCACCCAGTCCACCGGCAGCGGACGTCCCGCCACCTGTGTGCGCCGCGTGTCGTAGCCGGGCCACCGCGTAATCGCCAGCATCTCCAGCGTGCCGCCGGCGGCCAGAAGCCCGCGCTCCTTCGGCGTGAAGCGATAGAGCCCCGACGAGAGCTGATCCTCGGTTTCGTAAACGATGCCGGTAGCCGGGTCGACCGCGGTGGCCTCATGGACGAACCGCCCCATCGCGGCGAGCGGCTCCCCTGTCGGCACGCCGTCGATCGGCACCTCGAAGATGTAGCCATGCGGCCGCGTCGCGCGCGTGGGGCCGGCCTGATCCATCGTCTCCTCGCATGTGAGCCACGAACCCCAGGGCGTGCGGCCGCCCGCACAGTTGACGCTCGTGCCGGTCAGGCCGATGCGGCTGCTGAGCAGCGCGCCGGTTGCCGTGTCGAAGTCGAGCACCGTCGTGCCCCCGCCGGCCGCGGGGTCATAGACCGTGCCTTCGCGCGCCGCCGAGGGTGCGACGGCGAGCCGTACTTCGTGATTGCGGATGAGGCGCGTCCGGCCTGCCCCCACCGCGAAGGCCGCCATGCCGTCGTGCGACGATGGCGTAGGCGTGCCGTCGGTCTGCGGATCGCCGGTCCATCCCAGGGTCAGATACCGGAAGCCCGGAGGCAGCCACAGCAGCGGCAGACCCGTCGTGTCGTCCCGCACGGGCGACAGCGGTCCCAGGGCGCGCTCTGACGGCAGGCGCGGGCCGCGCCTCGTGCCCGCGAGACGCGCGCACGAGGACAGCGACACCAGTGAACCTGCGGCGGCGGCGAGCCCCGCGGTGAGAAATGAGCGGCGTTCCATGGAGATGCGTATTCTAGCCGCCGGGAGTAACATCGGGACATCGCCATGATCGAGATCTACCGCGCCGCCCACCCCGTGCAGGCGCACCTGCTGCGCGGCATCCTCGAAGCGGAAGGCATCGAAGCCTCGGTCGTCGGCGAATTCGGGTTCAACGTGCGAGGCGAAGCGCCCATCACCACCGAAACGCTGCCGCGCGTCTGTGTCGCCCGCGAGGAGGATGTCGCCCGCGCGCGCGAAGTGGCCGAGGCCTTCGACAAAGGCGCGCCGCTCGACGACACCGAGCTCCTCGACGAATCCGAGCCGGAGGGCAGCGCGGGATAGCGCGGCGCCCTTCGCGTCCGCGCCAGCGACTTCCAGCCACGCGCGCCCGCTCCCCGCGCTCGCCGCACCTCGCCCTATGCGGTAGACTCTCCGCCAGTATTTCCTGGAGGAGACCATTTGATGCGTGTCGTCCGTTCCCTGCTTCCCTTTCTTCTACTCGCCATCCTCGTTACCAGCATTGATGCCGCCCGTCCGCCGGCTGCCGAACAGGCGCCCGGCCAGCAGGCGCCTGCGCGGCGCGCGTCGACGGGCGATGCCGTCACCGATGCCCTGGCCGGCCTGAGCTGGCGCTCCATCGGGCCCGCGAACATGGGCGGCCGCGTCACGGCCATTCTCGGCGTGCCGGGCGACCCGAAAACCTTCTGGGTGGCGGGCGCCGACGGCGGCGTCTGGAAGACAACCAACGGCGGCACCACGTTCGACGGCGTGTTCGAGGACTATCCGGTCTACTCGGTTGGCGCGCTGGCCCTGGCGCCGTCCGATCACAACGTGGTCTGGCTCGGCTCGGGCGAAGGCGACCCGCGCAACTCGGTGAGCTACGGCAACGGCGTGTACCGCTCCACCGACGGCGGCATCACCTGGACCCATCTCGGCCTCGACAAAACCGAGCGCATCAAGCGCATCGTCGTGCACCCCTCCGATCCCGATGTGGCGCTGGTCTGCGGCATGGGACACGAATGGGGCGCCAATCCGGAGCGCGGCGTGTTCAAGACGGTGGACGGCGGCAAGACGTGGAAGAAGGTGCTGTTCATCAACAACGACACGGGCTGCTCGGACATCTCGCTCGATCTGTCCAACCCGCGCAACGTCTACGCGGGCATGTGGACGTTCCGGCGCCAGCCGTGGCGGTTCGATGACGGCGGCAAGGAGACGGCGCTGTATGTGAGCCGCGACATGGGCGAGACGTGGAAGAAGATCACGACCACGCCGAACGAACCGATGGCGCGCATCGGGGTCGCCGTCGCGCAGAGCAATCCGCGCGTCGTGTATCTGATCACGGAATACCCGAAGGCCGGCACGCTGTTCCGTTCGGATGACTACGGCGAGACCTGGCGGATGGTGAACGACGACCGGAATCTGAACTTCCGGCCGTTCTACTACTCGGACGTCTACGTGGATCCGACCGACGAGAACACCGTCTTCACGCTGTCGGGCGGCCAGTCGAAATCCACCGACGGCGGCCGCACGTTCGTGCGCACCGCGGGCGGCACGCACGGCGATCATCAGGCGCTCTGGATCGATCCCGAAGACAGCGACCGCGTGCTGAGCGGATCGGACGGCGGCTATCAGGTGAGCTACGACGGCGGCCAGACGTACCACATCTTCAGGAACGTCGTCCTGTCGCAGTTCTACCAGATCTTCTACGACGATCAGGATCCGTACTACGTGTGCGGCGGCCTGCAGGACAACGGCAACTGGTGCGGCCCGAGCCGCAGCAAGGCCGGCGCGATCCTCACCGACGACTGGTTCACGGTCAGCGGCGGCGACGGCTTCTACGCCGTGCCCGTGCCCGGCAAGCCGCACATCGTGTATTCCAATTCGCAGGGCGGCTATTTCAACGTCACCGACACGAAGACGGGCCGCGCGCGCAGCATCCCGCCCTATCCCCGCATGATCGGCTCGCAGGGCCAGGGCATGTTCCAGGCGAAATACCGCTTCAACTGGAACGCGCCGATTCACATCTCGCCCCACGATCCGAACGTCACCTACTGGGGCGGCAACGTGCTGTTCCGCAGCCGCGACGAGTTCTACACGTGGGACATCATCAGCCCCGATCTCACCAACGCCGAGAAGCACAAGCTGCTCGACTCGGGCGGCGAAATCTACAACGACAACACCGCGGCGGAGTTCCACGCCACGATTCTGACAATCGCCGAGTCGCCGAAGGAGAAAGGCGTCATCTGGGTCGGCACTGACGATGGCAACGTGCAGGTGACGCGCAACGACGGCGGCTCCTGGACGAAGATCAACGCCAACATCCCCGGCTTCCCGAAGGAGTCGTGGGTCGGCAAGATCGACGCCTCGCATCACGTCAACGGGCGCGCCTACGTCATCGTCGACCAGCACCGGCTCGACGACTTCACGCCGCACGCGTGGCGCTGCGACGATTACGGCGCGACGTGCGTCGACATCGCGGCCGGCCTGCCGAAGGACGACTACGTCATCGTCGTGCGCGAGGATCCGAAGAATCCCGACGTGCTCTATGCGGGCATGGAGCGCGGCATTCAGCTGAGCGTGGACGGCGGCAAGTCGTGGCACGACCTGCGCCTGAACCTGCCGCGCGTGTCGGTGCGCGACATCAAGGTGCACCCGCGCGACAACGATCTGATCATCGGCACGCACGGCCGCGGCGCCTGGATTCTCGACGACATCGCGCCCATTCAGGGCCTCGCGAAGGCAATGTCGAGCCCGCTGACGGTGTTCCCGGTCCGGCGCGCGACGCGCTGGGAAAACTGGAACAAGGATTCGAACCTGGGATCCAGCACGTGGCAGGGGGACAACCCGCAGGACGGCGCGCTGATCAACTTCTGGCTCGCTGACGATGCGCGCCAGCCGGTGACGATCACCATCACCGACGCGTCAGGCGCCGTGGTCAACCGCATCACGCATCGCGGCCTCAAGGGAATCAACCGCGCCGCGTGGAACATGTCGTGGGCGGCGCCGCAGGCTGTGGGCGCGCCGGCGGGCGGACGCGGGCGCGGCGGCCGTGGCGGCGGGGGACTGCCGGCCCTGCCCGGCAAATACCGCGCGACGGTGGCGTCGGGCTCGGCCACGGGGTCGAGCGACTTCGAGCTGCGCGGCGATCCCGACGTGAACCTGTCGCTCGCCGACTATCAGGCGCAGTACGACGCGGCGCGCAAGGCGCGCGACCTGTCGACGGCCGTGCAGCGGCTGGCGGTGACGGTGGACGATCTCACGCAGCAGGTCGAAGCGGTGGAAGCGCAGGTCAAGCGCGCCAATCCGCCGAACCTGGCGCAGGTGCTCGAGTCCACGGGCACGGCGCTCTCGCAGCTGCGCGACCTGCGCAACAAGGTGCAGCGTCCGGTGGGCGCCATGAACTACCGCGACTATCCGCGCCTGGTCGAGCAGGTGCGCTCGGTGATGGGCGACATCACCGGCGCGCAGGCAAAGCCGACGACCGGTCTGCTCACCGCCCTCGCCGAGCTCGAAGGCGAACAGGCCGAGCGCGCCCGCGACCTCGCGCGCATCGTCGACACGTCGATCGCGTCGCTCAACAAGATGCTGGCGGACTTCCCGAAGGTCGTGCTGCCGGCACCTGGAGGCGGACGCTAACGCCTGACTCCGGAATACTCGAGCATCTGCGTGGTCAGATCCATCGGGTATGAAATCGTGACGTCGGTGATGCGGCCGTCGGGGCCCATCACCGGCGTCAGCTTCGGCATCACGAAGCCGGTGTAGGACGGCAGGTTGAGCGCGTCGACGCGCTTCACGACCTCGTCGCGCAGCTTCGCGTCGAAGTGCACGCCGTACTCCTCGAACAGCGCCTTCGCGGCGGCGTAGTCTCCCTCCGACTTGATCCGCTGCACCTGCGCCAGCAGCCGGCCGACGCCTTCACGGAACGCCACGGGATCCACCATCACGTAGTACGTCTTGCCGTCGCGGGTGCGCCGCTCGATCGCCTTGGTGTTGTCCATCAGCCAGCGGACGATCATCTGGCGGTTGCGCATGTGGTCTTCCTCGATCTGCGTGCCTTCGCGGATGCGGCGCAGCTGCACCAGCGCGTTGCGGGTGTAGCTCTCGTACTCGGCGCGCACGATGTCGGCGTGATCGGCCGCTGGGATGATGCCGAGCTCCACCAGCTTCGGATCGGCGAGGAAATACAGGCCGATGAGATCGGCGCGGCCTTCCTCGAGCGCGGAAAACTGTTCCTTGATCAGTTCCTGCGGCGACGCCGTGAGCGTGCTCGCCTGGCGCCCCGACGCATGGCCGATCACCTCGTGCATGTCGGTGGTCAGCGACGAGCCGAGCTCCGCGAACTTCTCGGCGCGTGCGGCCTCTTCCGGCGTCCACGAGAACTCGCTGCGCATGCCGCCGGGCGACGACTCGTTGTACGCCTCGACGACGTTCGAGAGCGCCACCGACTTGCTGCCGTACGTCTCGCGAATCTCCTGATCGTTTGGCAGGTTGATGCCAATCGGCGTGACCGGGCCCGAGTCGCCCGTTTCGACGACGACGTCGATGGCGTTGGCGACGATGCCCTGCACGTTCGGCTTGCGGTACTTCGGATCCCACGGCATGCGGTCTTCGAACCACTGGGCGTTGGCCGCAATCGTCTTGATGCGCGCGGTCTTCTCCTGGTTCACATAGAACACGATCCCTTCCCACGAGCCCTTGATGCCGCGGGGATCCATGTAGACCTCGATGAAGCCGTTGATGGTGTCCACCGGCGAGGCGTTGTCCTGCACCCACGCGATGTCGTATGCCTTGCGATCGGCCTCCTCGCCGGACCGATAGAACTGCACCAGCGCCGCGAGCGCCTTCGCCATGGGCGGGGTGGCAAACGGCTGCGCGGCCTCGAGATGTTTCACGATGGCGGCAATCTGCGGCGCGTAGCGGCCGTTGATGCGATAGACCTCCTCGACCAGCGCGCCGTTGCGCTTCACCAGCCGCGAGTTCAGGCCGTAGCGCTCCGTGAAGCCCTCGAGATCCTTCATCGACACGCCGTCGTACAGGTTGTTGGCGCTGGCCAGCAGGATGTCCTTGCCCGGTCCGGGATTCTTGTTGGTGACGATCGGATCGAAGGCCGGGTCGAAGAACATCGGCTGCAGCCGCGCGAGCATCGCGTCGACCGATTCACCCGCGCGCGTCGCGAACGTCGCGCCGTTGGCCGCGGCTTTCTGCGCGGCGGCCGCAAACGCGGCCGGCGTCACCGTGAGCACGAACTTCCGGGCGGTGAGGTTGTTGTAGGGGCCGTTGTTGATCCAGAACAGCTTCGTGTAGCGCTGGATTTCGCCAAGCGCCGCAGGGTCGACGCCCTGCGGATGCGCCACGATCCCCTCGATGACCGACCGCATTTCGAGCGCGTTCTCGTGCTTCTGATCGATGTAGATGTCGCGGCCGGCCACCGCCGCCTGATACAAGTGCCAGATCAGCGTCTTCTCTTTCAGCGGCAGCGCCGAAAAGCCGTCGGCATAGAGCTGAACGACGGCGGCCTCGCCGACGCGCTCGAGCAGATATTTGCGATCGGCGGGCGGCGTCGCCGGAGTCGCGGCCGGCGGGGTCGCGGCCGGCGGCGCAGGCGCGGCAGCAGGCGGAGCCGACGAGGTGGCGTGGGAGCAGGCTACGGCCAGTGAAAGGATGAGGAGGACGAGGAGGCGTCGCATGGCGGTCATAATCTCCAGCATAACGCCGGTTGCCGCCGGACCTGACCGGACGCCTGCCTGGGTAGAAGCCCGGCCACAGGCCGGTCTCAGCGCAGAAGAGCGTTCATGATCGCGGTCATCGCGATGACCTGACCCACCCAGAACGCAAACGTCCACTTGAGGAGATCGCCCATCCGCTTCTCCATGCGGACCTCGAGGCTTCCGATCGCCTGCCGGAGCGTGCCTTCCGATTGCGCGATGCGGTCCGTCAGACGTAGTTCGACGCCCGCGAGCTCCACGCGCGATCGCCCTTCGGCTGCCCCGATCTCGACCTGCAGCTTCGACGTCTCTTCGACGAGTCTGCGCGCGAAGCGCTCGGCGTCGTCGTTCATGGCGGGGTCCTTTCGTACAGGGCGGAGCATCTCATGCCTCACGTGTCCGATGTCCGGCCTCATGACGACGATGGCATCGTCGTCGGCGACGATGCAAGCGGAAATTGAATGACTGCGGCTAGACCGCGAATTCCTCGCGCTCGAAGATGCGCACGCGGCGCAGGAACAGATCGAGCAGATACGCGGCCAGCGCGAGCACGAGCAGGCCGGGCCAGAGGCGCGTGGGCACCGTGGAGCGATCGCCGGCGCCGGCGCGGAGCGAGTCCACGTCGGGTTCGTAGCGGCCGCCCGTCGCGACGCTCATGGCCGACAGCGTGCGCGCGTCGGCCGGACGGAAGCGATACTCGTCGGCATAGTTGGCCGCGATGCGCAGCGACGGCGGCGCGGCTTCTCCTTCGAGGCCCTCGGCGACCACTGAATACCCGGTGGCGCCGTCGAGGACGACGTCGGCGGTGTACGTGCCGGGCGCAATCTGCCGCGCGTCGACGCGGCGCTCGGCGCCCCTGTCACCGCGCACCACGAACGTGGGCCGCAGCAGGTTCTGATAGCCGCCGTCGGGCGTGCGCGCCGTGAGGCGCAGCGCGGCCGACACGACGCCGTGCGGGCGGCGCTCGGTGTCGACGGTGAGCTGCAGGGGCGGCTCGGGCTGGCTGCGCACGGCGCGGACGACGCGCGTCCAGAACGGGCCATAGCCGCGCCACGAAATCCAGTTCGCGGCCCAGCGGTCCTTGGCGTCCGACGCGAACACGGCCGTGCGGCCGAGGCCGTACGGCCAGGTGGCCAGCAGCGGCTCTTCCTTGTCGGTCGACAGCAGCTCGATCGCCGTGTCCTTCAGCTTCGTGCCCGTGTACCCGGTCAGCTCCGGTGCATTGCGCAGATCCACGCCCTCGAACAGCGTCGCGTCGTTGACTGCCGGCTTGAACGGCTTCTCGCTGAGCGCCGGCCGCGCGCTCTGCTCGGTTTCCTTGACGAACACCTGCGGCACTTCGCGCGGATCGTCGACTTCGTAGTTGCGCCCCTTGCCCCACACGGCGATGTTGCGCAGCAGCTCGCGGTCGGCTTCGGTGCCCACGGCAATCGTCGAGACGGTCATCTTTTCGTCGACCATCTTCTTGACCAGCGTCTCGTACTGATCGGCATACGAGCGGCCGTCCGACATGAGGATGACGTGCTTCACGCGCGAGTCGACATCCTTCAGCGCGAGGTAGGCCTGCTCGATGGCGGGATAGATGATCGTGTGGCCGCTCGGCTCGATGGCGCGGATGGCGGTGTGGATACGCTCGCGGTTCGGGCCCACGTCCATCACCTTCACCGTCCAGTCGAACAGGTGGTTGAAGGTGACGAAGCCCAGCTTGTGGTTGTCGGCGAGCACGTCGACGGCGGCGCGCGCGGCTTCCTTCGACAGCTCGATCTTCGGGCCGGCCATGCTCCACGACTTGTCGAACACGATGACGACCGCGACGTCTTCCGGCTTGTCCTTGATCTCGAAGGTCACCGGCAGGATCTTCTCGAGGATCGAATCGTTGTAGCCGTCCTTGCCGTACACCGACTCGCCGCCCACCATCACGAAGCCGCCGCCGTCCTCGCTCACCCACTCCTCGATCGCGCCCATCTGCGCGTCGGAAATCTGCCGGCGCTCCACGTCGCTCACGATGACGGCGTCGAACGCCTGATAGGCGCGTCGCGACACCGGCAGCGACGCGGCGCTCGCGAGCGTCACATCCATACCCTCGCGCGTCAGCGCGTTGCGCAGATAGCCGGCGCTCGCCGGCCGGCCCTCGACGTACAACACGCGCGTGGGCGGCAGGACGTTGGCCGCGGCGCGGCGCACGTTGTTGTCGGCCAGCGCATCGGCCGCCGATCCGATCGGCGTCCACACGGCCTCCACGACCCGTGGCCCGGTCGTGTCGAACGTCACGTCCATCGGCACGTCCGCCATGCCGGCGGCCATGCTGATGTCTTTGGTCGCCACCGTGGCGCCGTCAATCCGCAGCTCGATCCGCCCGGAGGTCTCGGCCTGCGCGCCCATGGTCACGATCACGCCGGCCCGCTCGCCCTTCACCGGCGCCGCCTCGAATCGCACATCGTCGACCCAGCTGTCGCGCAGATTGCGGACGGCGGACGGGAACGTGTGCACCGGAATGCGGTCTTCGGCGAGCCGTGAAATCGCGAGCTGCGTCGACTCATCGGTGGCGTGGCCGTCCGAGAAGAGGACGATGCGCGAGGCGTGGCCCGGCAGCAGCGCGCGGCGGGCCGCGTCGAGGGCGGGGCCGAGCGCCGATTCGCCGCGCTGCAGCTGGCCGGTGGCCTCGGTGTTCTGCTCGAGCGCGGCGAGGGCCGCCTGGTCCGCGAGCGGCACGACGGCGCCCGCAAAGGCGAGGATGCGGAAGTGATCGGGCTGCAGCTCCGCGTTGATCGCGGAGATGCGCTCGGCAGCCGACGCGAATGACGCCGCCGAAATGCTGTGCGACGCGTCAACCAGATAGACGATCGAGAGCCGATCGGTCGAGCGATGCGCCACCGGCTGCGCCAGCGCCAGCGCCAGCAGCGCGAGCACCAGCGCGCGGACGCCCGCCTGCACGCGCTTCTGCCGCGTGTTGAAATTCGTGCGCGCGCGCGTCATCGCCCACCACACGTACGGCAGCAGGACAACCATCGCGAGAAGCCACGCCGGTTGACTGAACGTCAGCATCAGACTGTGACCCGTCTCTGCCAGGTGTACCACTCGATCGCGAGCAGCACGAGCGCAGCGGCCACCAGCCAGATCCACAGGCCCGCCGACGAGCGCGGCGCCGCGCCGCTTTCGCCGTCGCCGCGCGACGACTGCCGCACGTTCGAGCTGATGCGCGACCCCGCGTTGATGGCAATGGCGACCTGGCCCGACGGCCGCTCCGCGAGATACACACCCGGCTCGCGCAGGTCCGCCACCGTGACGTCGCCCACACGGCGCAAGGCCACCGAGCCCCCCGCGGCCTTCCTGATCGCCGTGACGTCGGCGGGCAGCCGCAGCGTGCCCGGCGGCTCCACGCGCACCGGCGACGTCCGCGCAAACCACTCCAGCACGTCGCCAATCAGCACCGGGAACGCAGGGTCGTTGGCGATGTTGCCGCGCGTCAGGTCGAACGTGAACACCGCCTGCCCGACGCCGCCCGGCTCGCGCACCGCCACGAGCGGCGTGTCTTTCGCCGTGCGCGCAAGCACCGTCCAGTCGTCGAGCGCGTACGCGTTGACCTCGTCGAAGCGCAGCGTGCGCCCGTCAACGCCGCGCACGGCCTCGTGCGTTTCGTCCGCGCGCGCCCACACCGCCGATCGCTCCGCCGGCCCGGCCATGAGCAGCCACGGCGTCGCGGGCGGCGCGATGTAGAGCGCCGGCTGCGTCGCCGGCCGCTCAGGCGCCCAGCGATCGAACACCACCACGCCCTGCGTGGCAGCCGAGTACTGCTCGGGCTCGATGCGCCGCACCGTGACGGTGCCGTCGAAACCCAGCAGCGTTTCGAGCGGCGGATTGCGCCGCGTCACCAGGGTCAGCACCGACGGCCGCGCCGAGGCCACCCACGCGAACGCCTCATCATCCTGCTTCACCGCATCGTCGCCGCCCGCATTGAGCAGGGCGGCGTGCACGATGCCGCCTTCGCCGGCGGCGAGCGGCATCGAGTGCCGCACGATTTCGTCGGCGTTGAGCGCCACGGCGCGCTCGAACATGCGCGTGCCGGCCACGTCCACCGCCAGCGTCACGTTGCGCGGCTCGGACGAGAAGTTCGCGACTTCGACGTAGGCCTCATAGCGGCCCTGCTCGCGCCAGTCGCGCCGCACGTCGAACGCCGTGATGGCCGCATTCGAGGCCGCCGCGAACACCGACTCGACGCGCACCGTCTGCGGTACGTCATACATCGTCACGCCATCGGTAATGAAGATGGTGTTCGCGGGGCTGGAGCCCTGCGCGATCTGTGGGAACGGACCAGGCTCTGCCGGCCCGACCTCGTTGAGCGCCACCCGCAGCGCTTCGCGATCCGATGTCGGGCCGCCGACGATGCCGTCGGCGGTGGTGAGGATGGTGACGTCGGCGTCACCGCCGGCCAGCGCGAGGGCGCGATCGCGCGCCGCTTCCCAGCGCGTGCGGCCGTCCGGCCGCTCGGCCAGCATGGAGACCGACGAGTCGATCACAATCGTGAGCGGGCCGCCGGCGCTGCCCTCCGCGCCCCGCTCGGGCCGGCCGAGCGCCAGCACCACGAGCAGCGGCACCAGCACCGTGAGGGCGTAGGAGACGGCCTTGCGGACGCGCTCCCAGAACGACACCTGCCGGTCCTCGTCGAGCACGCGGCGCCACAACAGCAGCGACGGCACGAGCACGCGCGGATGCCGCACCTTCATGAAGAAGAGCGCCGTCACCGCGGCGGCGACGCCGGCCGCGATGGCCGCCACGACCCACCCGCCAAGCGCGCCAAACGTCATGCGAGAAACCGTCCCTGCCGGAACACCTGCAGAATCGTGTCCTCGAAGGGCTCTTCGATGGGCGTGCGGACGTAGCCAAGGTCGTACTTGCTGCAGTACGCCGCCAGCGCGTCGATGTGCTGCGTCCACGCGCGCTTGTAGGCGTTGAGCAGCGCGGGCGTGAGCTCGACGTCGCGCGACTCGCCCGACTCGGAGTCCACCAGGCGGATGTCGCCGGCCACCACAGGTTCGGCATCGGTACGGCTGGTCACGTGCACGAGGAACACATCGTGCTGGAAGTAACGCAGCGCGTTGAGGCCGGCTTCATGTCCCGAGGGATCGAGAAAGTCGGAAATCACCACCGCCACGCCCTTCTGCTTGCGGCGCGCGCAGAAGGCCTTGATCGACTCGGCGAGATCGGTGCGGCCCGACGGCTCGAGCGCGGTCAGGAAATCGAAGATGCGGAAGATCTGGCCCTTGCCGCGCCGCGTCGGCGTTTCGGCGTCGAGCTTGTCGCGCCACGTCAGGATCGCCACCCGATCGAGGTGCGACAGGCCGATGTAGCAGAGCGCGGCCGCCACGTGGCACGCGTAATCGAGCTTGCTCGGCGTGCCCTCGGCCATCGATCGGCTGGTGTCGATGAACAGGTACACCGGCATGTCCTGCTCTTCCTCGAACATCCGCAGCAGCAGCCGATCGAGCCGCTGATACGCGCGCCAGTCGATGTGCCGGAAGTCGTCGCCCGCCGTGTACGGCTTGTGATCGGCAAACTCCAGCCCCGACCCGCGCTTCCGCGCAATCCGCTCGGCCCTGAACTGCCCCGCGAACACACGTTTCGAGAGAATGTGCAGGTATTCGAGCTTCTTGAGGAAGTCGTTGTCAAAACGGAGCGACATGTCAGGCCAGCGGCCAGAGGCCAGCGGCCAGAGGCCCGAGAGCGAAACACGAGGCGGCGTTGTCCGCCGAGTGTCACGCCTATGGCCTATGGCCTATGGTCTATGGCCTATTCCTTTGTCTTCTCAATGATGTCCGCGACGATGCGGTCCGTGTCGATCTGTTCGGCTTCGCCTTCGAAGTTGAGCAGGATGCGGTGGCGGAGCGCGGGCATCGCGAGCGCGCGGATGTCTTCGGCGGACACGTGCAGGCGGTTGTTCAGCAGCGCGCGAATCTTGCCGCCGACCACCAGTGCCTGCGCGGCGCGCGGGCTGGCGCCGTAGCGGACGTACTTGTTGACCATCGCCGTCGCGTGCGGCGAGTTCGGGTGCGAGCCGAGCACCAGGCGAATCGCGTAGCTCTGCACCGGCTTCGCGATCGGCACGTCGCGCACCGTGCGCCGCATCTCGATCAGCTGCGCGCCGTCGACGACGCGCTCGACCTCGGGTACTTCGTTGCGGGTGGTGCGGTCGAGAATCTCGTGCAGCGATGCCTCGCTCGGATACTGCACGCGCAGCTTGAAGAGGAACCGATCGAGCTGCGCTTCGGGCAGCGGATAGGTGCCTTCCATCTCGAGCGGGTTCTGCGTGGCCAGCACGAAGAACGGCTGATCGAGCTTGAAGGTGCGGCGGCCCACCGACACGCTCTTTTCCTGCATCGCCTCGAGCAGCGCCGACTGCGTCTTCGGCGTCGCGCGGTTGATCTCGTCGGCGAGCACGATGTTCGCGAAGATGGGGCCGGGCTGAAACTCCAGGATCTTCTCGCCCGCGGCCGTCTCCTGCACGACGTTCGTGCCGATGATGTCGGACGGCATCAGGTCGGGCGTGAACTGGATGCGCGAGAACTGAAGGTGAAGGACGTCGGCAATCGTGTGCACCAGCTGCGTCTTGCCGAGGCCCGGGATGCCCTCGAGCAGCACGTGGCCGCCCGCGAGCAGCGCCGTGAGCGTGCCGTCGATCACCTCGTCGTTGCCGACGATGCGCCGTCCGACCTGCTGCTTGATGCTGGAGAATTGCCGCTTGAACTGGTCAACCTGCTGATCGAGCTCGGTGATCATTGCTTCTTGTTCTTACCGCGCGGCCCGTGGGCCGTGAAATATTTCTTGACGACCGCGCGGCGCGCGTCGGGCACCGCGCCTTCCTGCTGCGCCTTCGCGCGGTCGTAGTCCTGCGCGCCTTCAACCCGCCGGTACTGCACCGTCGAATCGACGCGCTCCGTCTTGCGATCGACCAGCTCCGCGGGCTTCACGTCCGCGGCCTCGTCGTGCGCTCTCACCAGCTCCTCCTTGAGAGCGACTTCTATGCGGCGCCTGCCGTCGGCCAGCGCCTCGGGGCTCGGCGGCGGCATGCCCTGCGGCTGTCCCGCCATCTGGCCCAGACCGGGCATCTGCGCCATCGAGGGATTCGGCATCGACGCCGCCTCGCGCGCCATGCCTTCGCCCTGCCCTTCCATGCTGCCGGTCGACTGGTTCGATTCCTTCTTGCTCTCGCCCGACTTCTCGCCGCTCTCGCTGGCCTCGCCTTTCTCGCCGAGCGCGTCTTCGAGCGCCTCGGTCTGCTCGCGCGTGGCCTGCTCGCCCTTTTCCTGCGCCTCTTTGGCGAGCTGCTCCATCTTGTCGGCCATCTCCTCGAGCGACTTCTTCATGGCCTGGCTGTCGTCGCCGCGCAGCTTGTCGGCCGCGTCGCGCATTTCGTCGGCGAGTTCCTGCAGCGACTTGTCGGTTTTCGCCGCCGCCTGATCGAGCGCCTCGGCGAGATCGTCGCGCTGCTGCTTGTCGAGGCCGGGCGCCTTTTCGGCGAGCTCGCGCGCCTTCTTTGCGGCTTCGGCCATGGCGCGCTTGCGCAGCGCGTCGGCAAGCTCCTTGGCGGATGCGGACGTGTCGAGCGCGTTGGCCATGGCCTCGAGCGTCCTGGCGTCGAGGCCGTCCTTGCCGAGCAGCGCCTCGAGCTCCGACAGCAGCGCCTTGGCTTCCTCCGAGCTCAGGCCCTCGCGCTGCAGCGCGTTGAGAATTTCACCGGCGCGCATGCGCTCGGCCTCGGACATCTCGGTTTCTTCGAGACGCGTGCGCAGCATCTCGATGGCCGCATCGCGCTTTGCCGTGCTGCCGGTGTCGGCCGTCAGGGCGGCCGGGCCGCCGACGCTGCCGGTGGGCACGAAGAGGAGGACGATGGTGAGGCCGAGCAGGACGGCGGTGGTGGCCCAGGCGCGGCGCGGCTGCGGCGCAGGCTGCACGGTGCCCCAGTCCACGCCCGCGGCGGTGACGGCGGCGCGATCGACCTGCGCATCGGTCCACACCGTGGCGGGACCGTGCGAGGCGAACCAGTGCGCGCTCGACAACTCGTCGTTGAGGCCGGCCGCGGCGTCCATATCGTGCGCGATGCGCTCGAGGGCGGCGTGCCGGCGGAGCCGGACGACGGCCCAGGCGGCCAGGAGGGCCAGCGGTATTAAGAAGGAAGCAATGAGAACAGCCGGGCTGACCGGACGCAGCACGCGGACGGCCGCGGTGACCGCGGGGATACTTGCGGCCAGCATGCCGGCGCGGCTCAGGTCCGTGACGAGCCGATGCCGCCGCAGGCGCGACTCGCCGGCTCGAACCGTATCGAGCACGACATGACGCGCGGAGGTGGGGTCACCCGGCATGAGGGAATCCTGTGCAGTCTAACATTCCGGCTGATTTCCGAGGGACACAGTGACCAGCCGCCGCTCTGCGGTGACGAGCGGCGCGGACGCGTGACCAGAGCATCGCAATCCCCTGAATACGCCGCGACGCGGCCGGCGGTTTCAGCGGCGCCGTGCCGAGAGGCCGTCTGAAGTATTCTGTTGCCCCCTGATGGAATTCGTTGTCGATCTTTTTCTCAATCTCGACGAGCATCTGGCGTCGGTCGTTGCGAGCTACGGCGTATGGGTGTACGCCATCCTGTTCGTCATCATCTTCGCCGAGACCGGCCTGGTCGTCACGCCCATCCTGCCGGGCGATTCGCTGCTGTTTGCGTGCGGCGCGCTGGCAGCCGGGGGGGCGATGGATCTCTGGGTGCTGCTGCCGCTACTCTTCGCGGCGGCCGTGCTCGGTGATGCCGTCAACTATTCGGCCGGACGCTATTTCGGCCCGAAGATCTTCGGCGCGCACGACCGGCGCGGCTTCTGGCACAAGGTGCTCAACCGCGAGCATCTGGCGCAGGCCCACGCCTTCTTCGAAAAGTACGGCGGCATGGCCATCGTCAGCGGCCGCTTCGTGCCGATCGTTCGGACGTTCGTGCCCTTTGTCGCCGGCGCCGGGTACATGACGTATGCGACATTCAGCGTCTACAACGTGGTCGGCGCCGCCATCTGGGTGGGCGTCTGCGTGATGGCCGGCTATCTATTTGGCGGCATTCCCGTCGTGAAGGAGAACTTCGAGCTGGTGGTGCTCGGCATCATTGCCGTGTCCCTCCTGCCCATGGCCGCCGCGGCCTTCCAGCGGTGGCGTGAAGGACGCGCATGAAACTCGATCCCATTACCGCGCTGTTCGTACTGATGCTCGCGTCATTTGTCGGCCTGGCCGTCATTCAGGGCGTGTCGCGGCTGCTGCACACGCCGCTCATGTCGCTGACCAACGCCATCTCCTCGGTGGCGGTCGTCGGCGCCATCCTGGTGGCGGGCGGCGGGCACCACGGCCTGCCGACGTGGCTCGCCGCCGCGGCGGTCTTCGCGTCGACCACCAACCTGGTGAGCGGCTTCCTGATCACGCGGCGCATGCTCGCGATGTTCAAGAAACGCGAGCCGCAGAAGGCATGATGACCCTCGTCCTCTTCGCCTATCTGGTCTCGGCCACGCTCTTCATCCTGGCGCTGCGCTGGATGTCGAGCCCGGAGACGGCGCGCCGCGCCGTCGCGTCGGCCGTCGCCGCCATGACGATTGCCGTCGTCGCCACGCTCGCGCGCCCGGACGTTGTTGAGTATCAGTGGATTGCGATTGCCGCCGTGCTCGGCACCATCGTGGGCGTGCCGCTGTCGCGCGTGCCGCTCACCGCGGTGCCGGAGCGGACGGGCCTGTCGCAGGCGTTCGGCGGCATGGCCGCGGCGCTGGTCGGCACCGCGAAGTACTACCTCTGGCTCGAGGAAGGCGGCCTGACGCCCTTCCGCACGGGCGTCATCTCGCTCGAAGTGATCCTCGGATGCCTCACGGCCACCGGCGGCCTGATGGCGGCCGGCAAGCTGGCGGACTGGATTCCGTCGAAGTCCATCACCTATCCGTTCCAGAACGTCGTCAACCTGTCGCTGCTGGCCGGTGCCCTGCTGCTGGGCGCCTACCTGGTGATCAACCCGGCGGCGTCGTGGGCCGTGCCGATCATCATCGTGCTGGCGCTCGCCTTCGGCGTGGCGCTGCTGATGCCCATCGGCGGCGCGGACATGCCGACGGTGATTTCGTTCCTCAACGCCTATGCGGGCATCTCCGCGGTGCTGATGGGCATTGTGCTCGAGAACCTGCTGCTGATCACGGCCGGCGCGCTCGACGGCGCCTCGGGCTTCATCCTGTCGGTCGTGATGTGCAAGGCGATGAACCGGCCGATGACCAACGTGCTGTTCGGCGCCTTCGGCGCGGCGCCGCAGGGCGGCGCCGCCACCGGCGAGGCGAAGGTCGCCCAGAGTGCCACGGCCGGCGACGCGGCCATGCTGATGTCGCAGGCCGACCGCGTCGTCATCGTGCCGGGCTACGGCATGGCGGTCGCGCAGGCGCAGCATCGCGCGCGCGAGCTGTACGACCAGCTGACAAGGCGCGGCGTTGACGTGAAGTTCGCCGTGCATCCCGTGGCGGGCCGCATGCCCGGCCACATGAACGTGCTGCTGGCCGAAGCCGACATTCCGTACGACCGGCTCGTCGAAATGGAAGACATCAATCCCGACATGCCGCAGGTCGACGTCGTGCTCGTCATCGGCGCCAACGACGTCGTCAATCCCGCGGCGCGCAGCGACACGTCGAGCCCGATTTACGGCATGCCGATCATCGACGCCGACAAGGCGCGCACGGTGCTGTGCATCAAGCGCAGCATGAACCCGGGCTTCTCGGGCATCGAGAACGAGCTGTACTTCAACGCCAACACGCTGATGCTGTTCGGCGACGCGAAAGCGATGATGGGCGATATCGTCAAACATCTCACCGGAGAGGCAGCGGCAGCATGAGTGAATCGATTGGATCGTCCGGCAAGGGCATGAAGCTGCACACGAAGATCCTGCTGGGTCTGCTCGTGGGCCTCATTCTCGGCGTGGCCGCGAATCTCACGGTCGGTGTGGACAATCCGCGGGTGGAGGCGATCAACCGCTGGGTGGCGGTGCCGCTCGGGCAGATCTTCCTGCGCATGCTCTTCATGGTGGTCATGCCGCTCGTCTTTGCCAGCATCGCGCTCGGCGTGGCCGGCGTCGGCGACCTGAAGACGTCGGGCCGCATCGGCGGCAAGGCCATCGGCTATTTCTTCGTCACCACCGCGCTCGCCTGCACGCTCGGCCTCGTCGTCGTCAACGCCATGCGGCCGTGGGAGCGTGTCGCGCCCGAAACCCGCACGGAACTGATGGCGCGTTTCGCCGGCGATGCCGCCACGACGATCGGCACATCGGAGCGGCAGGACTTCGGCATCCAGACCTTCATCAACATCGTGCCGCGCAACCCGATCGACGCCGCCGCCCGCACCGACATGCTCGGCGTCATCTTCTTCGGTCTTGTCTTCGGCGCCGCCATCACCGTCATCCCGCCCGCGTATGGCAAGACGATGATGGCGTTTCTGGAATCGCTCAATGCCGTGGTCACCGCGATGATCCATTTCGCGATGCTGCTGGCGCCGTACGGCGTGGCCGCGCTCATCTTTACCGTGTCGTCGCGATTCGGGTTCGATCTGATGCTGGCCGTCGCCGCGTTCATCGTCACGGTGCTGCTCGCGCTGCTCGCGCACGTGAGCATTACGCTGACGGGGATCATCCGCTTTCTCATCGGCATGTCTCCCTTCCTGTTCTTCTCGCGCATCCGCGCCGCGCTGGTGACGGCGTTCTCGACCAGCTCGAGCAGCGCGACGCTGCCGACGGCGATCGATGTGGCACAGGAGCAGCTCGGCGTGCCGCAGAAGATTGCCGGCTTCGTCCTGCCCATCGGCAGCACGATGTGCATGAACGGCACGGCCATCTTCGAAGGCATCACGGTGATCTTCCTGGCCGAAATCTTCGGCGTCGATCTGTCGCTCGGCCAGATGGCTGCGGTGATGGTGATGTGCGTGATCACCGCCATCGGCGCGGCGGGCGTGCCGGGCGGATCGATTCCGCTGCTGGTCGGCGTGCTCGTGATGTTCGGCGTGCCCGGCGAAGGCATCGCCATCGTCCTCGGCGTCGACCGCATCCTCGACATGTCGCGCACCACGGTGAACGTGTGCGGCGACCTGACGGCCGCGACCTGGGTGGCCAGGAGCGAAGGCCTGTGGACGCCGGCCAGCATTCCGGCGCCGGCGCAGAAGGTGGTGCACGCGAAGCCTTAGTCACCGTGGTGGGTACGTGGGAGGGTGGCTTGGGTGGTTAAGGTGGACGGTGGGGGCGTGGTCGGGTGGGGGCGTGGTCGGGTGGGGGCGTGGTCGGGTAGGGGCGTGGTCGGGTGGGGGCGTGGTCGGGTGGGGGCGTTGACGCGTGGGGGCGTGGGGCTCGGCGGCTGCAGAAACGTTGGCAGCGCCTCGCTTTTTTCGCTGCTGAAACAGCAACGTTTGGTCCTCGGCCCGCGATTTTCCTAAGCATTCCTCGCGGCATGGCGCGTGTAACCCCACACGCCATGGCCCTCTACAAGCTCGAAGAACTAGTCGCCTATCAGCTCTCCATGGACCTCAAACAGCAGGTGTTTGCGCTGCTGTACAACTCACCCGCGGCAAGAGACGTAAAGCTCGCGGGGCAGATCAGCGATGCGGTCTCGTCGCTGGCGTCGGACCTTTCAGAAGGCTATTACCGCTTCAATCCGGCCGAGTTCGCAACATTCGTCAAGTACTGCCGTAGCTCACTGCAGGAGGTGCGAACCCGCCTGCCCGACGGCGTGGCGAAGCGCTATTACTCGCAGGCGGATATCGCCGAAATGCTGCAGCTGGCCGAACGCCTGGCCAAAGTTCTTGGAGGTCTGTACTTCAGCTTGCGCAGGCAGGCCGAGACAAGGCGCCGCAGGCAGGCCGAGGCCAAGCGCAGCAAGAAGGCCGAACCCGCCCGACCGCGCCCCCCCCCCCCCCCCCCCCCCCCCCC
>JAKFEY010000088.1:0-36667 GCA_036675475.1 Vicinamibacterales bacterium | reverse complement strand
CGGCGCGCGCCGGCCGTGGCGCGGCTCACGAGCAACGTCGAAGCGTTCCTCCGCGGCCGCTATGACGCGGTGATCGACGCGCTGCCCGGGCCCGACCCGGCGCGCGCGATCGTGGGGCGCGTGCTCGGCAAGGGCACGCCGGTGGTGTCGGCCAACAAGGCGCTCATCGCCGCCGACGGCCGCCGCCTGCGCCGCATCGCCGCGCGCGCCGGCACCTCGCTGCGCATCGAGGCCTGCGCCATCGCCGGCGTGCCGTTCATCGGCGGCTTCGAACGCCGGCCCTTTGCGTCCGACGTCTGCCGCTTCTCGGGCATCGTCAACGGCACCTCCAATTTCATCCTGTCGCGGCTGGCCGCCGGCGCGGCGTTCGACGCCGCGCTCGAAGAAGCGCAGGCGCTCGGGTACGCCGAGCCCGATCCGTCTGCCGATCTGTCCGGCCGCGACGCGCTCGCGAAGCTCGAGATTCTCGCGGAGACGCTGCTCGGCGTCCAGCTGCCTGCCGGCGCAGTCAGCGTGACGGGCATCTCCGAATTGACCCCCGGCGATCTCGACGCGGCCGCGCGTCTGGGCGGCGCCCTCAAGCCGGTCGTTCATGCGGTGCGCAAAGGACACACGGTGCAGGCATTCGCCGGCCCCGCATTCGTGCCGCACGCGCATCCACTCGCGTCCATCTCGGGCCGCGACAACGCCATCGTGATCGATACGCGGCACAACGGCCGGCTGGTGTTTGCCGGGCCGGGCGCCGGGCCCGACATCACCGCCGCCACGCTGCTCGACGATGCGATTGAGAGCGCGAGCGGGGGAGGAGCCGAGGCGGCCAGGCCGGCGCGGGTCACCGTGCAGCCGCCCGAGTGCGAGTGGCTTGGAAAGTGGCGGGTGCTCGATGTCTAACCGTCACGCGCCGCGCGTCATCAAGCTTGGCGGATCCGTGCTGACCGGGCCGCGCGCCTATGCGCGGGCCGCGCGCTGGCTCGCCGGGCGCGTCTTCGACGAGGCGCTGCTCGTCGTCGTGTCGGCGGAGAAGGGCGTGACCGATCGCCTTCTGGCCGAAGCCGAAACGATCGTCGACGCGCCCGACACGCGCGCGCTGGATCTGCTGTGGGCCACCGGCGAGCTGCGGTCGGCGGCGCTGCTGGCGCTGCACCTGCAGGCGCGGGGCGTGCCGGCGTGCGCGCTGAACGTGCATGAAGCGGGCGTGCGCATCACCGACGGCGCGCGCGACGTGCAGGCCGCCGAAATCCGGCGCGCGCTCGAGGCGCACGCCGTGGTCATCGTGCCGGGGTTTCTCGGCGCCACCGCGCGCGGGCGCATCGTGTCGCTCGGGCGCGGGGGATCGGACCTGTCGGCGGTCACGCTGGCGGCGGCGCTTGGCGCGCGCGAGTGCGAGTTGATCAAGGACGTGCCCGGCTACTTCACCAGCGATCCCGCCGCGCACAGCGACGCGCGGCACCTGACCGCGATCGATTTCGACACCGCCATGGCCATGGCCGGCGACGGCTGCGAGCTGGTGCAGACCGGCGCGCTGGCTGCCGCGCGCGCGCATGGCGTGCGCCTGATTATCACCACCACGAATGCGGGCGACCACCGCACCACCGTGTCGGACGGCACCACCGCCGGCACCAACCAGGGAGAAGATGATGCGATTTGCCACCAAGACGATTCACGCCGCGCAGCCCTCGGAGCCTGAAACGGGCGCCCTCGTCGCGCCGATTTTCCAGACGTCGACGTACGAGCAGGACGCGCCGGCCGTGCACCGCGGCTTCGACTATTCGCGCACGAACAATCCCACGCGCCGGCGTCTCGAAGACGTGCTCGCGGCGCTCGAGGGCGTCGAGCACTGCGCGGTGTTCGCGTCAGGCCTCGCCGCCGAGAACGCGATCCTGCAGGCGTACCTGCGTCCCGGCGACGAGATCGTGGTGCCGCTCGATGTGTATGGCGGCACGTTCCGGCTGCTCAACACGGTGTTCAAGCCGCTCGGGCTGACCATCAAGCCGACCGACCTGACGAACCTCGACGCCGCGCGCGCGGCCATCACGGAACGCACGCGGCTGGTCTGGATTGAATCGCCCACCAATCCGCGGCTGCTCGTGTCGGACATCGAGGCCATTGCGGCGCTGGCGCACGCCAAGGGCGTGCTCGTTGTCGTCGACAACACGTTCGCGACACCGTATTTCCAGCAGCCGTTTTCGCTCGGCGCCGATCTCGTCGTGCACAGCGTGACGAAATATCTGGCGGGCCACTCCGATCTGATTCAGGGCGCCGTGCTGGCGAAAGACCCCGCGGTGTTCGAGCCGGTGAAGTTCCTGCAGAACGCGACGGGCGCCGTGCCGGCTCCGCTCGATTGCTGGCTCACGCTTCGCGGCCTGAAGACGCTCGAGCTGCGCATGGAGCGTCACGCGCAGAATGCCGCCGCCATCGCGACGGTGCTGTCGTCGCACGCGGCGGTGCGGCGCGTGTACTACCCGGGGTTCGGGGGCATGGTGTCGTGCGAGCTCGAGGGCACGGTCGACGACACGGTCGCGTTCGTGTCGGACCGCAAGTACTTCACGCTCGGCGAAAGCCTCGGCGGCGTGAAGTCGCTCATCTGTCATCCCGCGCGCATGACACACGCGTCGATTCCCGCGGACGAGCGCGCGCGCATCGGCCTGTCCGACACGCTGGTACGGCTGTCGCCCGGCTGCGAGCATCCGGACGACCTCGTGGAAGACATCCTCGAAGGCCTTGACGCGCTGGCGGCGCGGCGGCTCGCGGATGTTGCCGTGGCGGGCGCGTTGTGAGCGCGCCCCTCGACGTGGGCGTCATCGGCGCCACCGGGCTTGTCGGGCAGCATTTGCTTGCGCGCCTGGCGCGCCATCCGTGGTTCCGTGTGCGGTGGGTCGCGGCCAGCGAGCGTTCGGCAGGACGTCTGTATGGCGAGCTGCCGTGGCGCATCGAAGCGGAGCGGCCCGCCGGCGTCGAAGCGCTGCGCGTCGACACGCCCGTGCCGGGCCGCGGGCCGCAGCTGCTGTTTTCCGCGCTCGACGCGGCGACGGCGGCCGATCTCGAACCGGCACTGGCCGCGGCCGGCCACACGGTGATCAGCAACGCGAGCGCGCACCGGCTCCGCGAGGACGTGCCCCTTATCGTCCCGGAGATCAACGCCGGCGCCATCGATCTTGTGGATCGGCAGCCGTGGTCCGGCGCCCTCATCACGAACCCGAACTGCTCCACGATCTTTCTGACACTCGCGCTTGCGCCGCTCGCCGCGTTCGGGCTGAAGGCCGTCACCGTCACGACCCTGCAGGCACTTTCGGGTGCCGGCTATCCGGGCGTCGCCGGTCTCGACGCGATCAACAACGTCGTGCCGTTCATCGCCGGCGAGGAAGAGAAGATCGAGCGCGAGACGCTCAAGATTCTCGACGCGCGATTTGCGATCAGCGCGCAGGCCACGCGCGTGCCCGTGGCGCACGGGCACACGGAGATGGTGTCGGTGGCGTTCGACCAGCGCGTCACGGCGGCGGACGTGCGCCACGCGTGGCAGACGTTCGCGGGAGATGCGCGGTCGCGCGAGTTGCCCTCGGCCCCGCCCGCGCCGCTGCAGGTGCTCGACGAGGACAACAGGCCGCAGCCGCGTCTCGATGTGGACAAGGGCGGCGGCATGACGGTCACCATCGGGCGGCTGCGTCCGTGCGGCGTGCTCGACTGGCGCTTCGCCGCGCTCGGGCACAATCTGGTGCGCGGCGCGGCCGGCGCGGCCATCCTCAACGCCGAGCTCGCGGTGATATCGTGTCGCGATGGTGTTCGTGTGCCTGACGCTCGCGCTGTTGCTGGCGCAAGCTTCGCCGCCGCAGCCCGCGCCTGACGCCAACCTGGCGCGGCTCGCCGCCACCGAGCGCGCGTTTGCGGCGGCCACCAAGGAGATCGGCGTGCGCGACGGCTTCCTGACGTTCTTCATGCACGACGCGATCGATGTGGCGCCGGTGGATGGCGGCCTCGCGCTGATCAAGGTGACCGAGCGTCTGCGCGCGCAGCCGGCCGCACCTGTTCCCCCCGCGCGTCAGCTGCTGTGGGAGCCGCGAACCGGCGCCATCTCGCGCGCCGGCGATCTCGGATGGCTCACCGGCCCATACCGCATGCACGCCGTGGCCGGTACAACGCCCGACAGCCACGGCGCGTACTTCAGCATCTGGCGGCGCCAGCCTGACGGCACGTACAAGGTTCGCCTCGATATCGGCATCGCCACCGCGACGGCCGTCAGTTTTCCAGATGGTTTCACGCCGGCACCGGCGCCCGCTGCGCCGCCGCCCTCAGCGGCGCCCGTGACCGAGGCGGACATGCGGCAGGTGGAGGCGCGATTCGCCGCGGCGGCTCGCCAGGACGTGGGCGCCGCGTACCGCGCGCACCTGCTGCCGGCCGCGCGCCTGCATCGCAACGAGCGCTCGCCGTTTACCGGAGCCGATGCGGCCTCCGGCTTCATGAGTGCGACCTTTGCGCGCATCACATGGGGGATCCTTCACGTGGAAGTTGCCGCCTCTGGCGATCTCGCCTTCATCGTCGGCACCTACGACGCGGCCGCGAAGGCGTCTGACGGACGGCCGGGGAGTGCCGAGCGCGGGTTTTTCGTGCGCGTGTGGCAGCGCGATGAGGCCGGCGCCTGGAAGATTGCGTTCGAAACGAACGGGATTCGATGAAGGTTCTCAGGTTGCTCGGGTTCGTCGGGTTCGTCGGGTTCGTCAGGTTCGTCGGGTTCGGGTTCGCCGGGTTCCTCGGGTTCGCGGCGTGCGCGCGGCCGGTGTCGCTCGAGCCGGCCGATCTTGCGCGGAGCGTCACGATTGATCGCGACACCAACGGCGTGCCGCACATCCGCGCCGCCACCGAGGAAGCCGCGGCGTTCGGCTTCGGCTACGCGCAGGCGGAGGATCATGCCGAGGAAATCGCGCGCCGCCTGATCGGGGCGCGCGGCGAGCTGGCGAAATATGTCGGCGGCGACGAGGCCGTTGCCAACGATCTCGCGATGGCGCGGTTCGACAACCTCGCCGCGTCGCGCCGCGCGCTCGACGAGGTCGGGCCGCTGTACCGCCGCATGCTCGAGGCCTATGCGGCCGGCGTCAACCTGTACGTGGCGCAGCACCGCGATCGGCTGCCGTCATGGATTCCGGTGTTCACCGCCGCCGACGTGCAGGCCAACGCCCGCGGCGGCGCCGCCGTGTCGCTCAGCAGCGGCGCGCTGGCGCGCCAGCTCGATCGCCGCTACAGCGCGGCGGAGGAGCCCGTCGATCTCGTCACCGATCTTCCCGGCTCGAACGCGTTCGCGCTCAGTGGAGACAGGACGACGACGGGGCGGCCGATGCTGATGGGGAATCCGCACCTGGCGTGGGCCTCGCGGTATTGGGAAGCGCACGTCCAGGTGCCGGGCCGGATCAATTTCTACGGGTCGACACTCGTGGGCATCCCGGTGCTGCGCGCGGGCTTCAACGATCGCCTCGGGTTCGTCCAGACCAACAACGCGCCGGATCTCGACGACATTTACGCGCTGCCCATGAAGGGCGGCGACACGTACGAGTTCGAAGGACGCACACACGCGCTGACGCCGGTGCACGTCGCCATCGACGCGCGAAACGCCGACGGCACACTCAGGAAGGTCAGCGCCACCTACTGGAATTCACACCTGGGCCCCGTGGTGCACCGCACCGCAGAGCGCGCCTTCGTGGTGCGCTCGATCCGCCTCGACTCGCCGCGGTATTACGAGGGCTTCTATCACGCCAGCAAGGCGCGATCACTTCGCGACTTCATGCGCGCGATGGCAGACGCGCATGTGCCGACGTCGAACTTCACCTACGCCGACGCCGACGGCAACATTCTCTATTTATGGAACGCGCGCCTGCCGCGGCGCGCCGAGGCGCCCGGCGGCTACGGCCTCGACGTGCCGGCCGAGCCGCGCTACTTCTGGAAGGGCCTGCACGCGCTGCGCGAGCTGCCGCAGCTGCTGAATCCTCCGGCCGGCTACGTCCAGAACGCGAACAACCCGCCCTGGTTCGTCACGCGCGGCACGCCGCTCGACGCCTCGCGCTATCCGTCGTACGTCGAGCGCGGCTCGCTCGCGCTGCGGCCGCAGCTTGCGCTCGACCTGCTCGAGTCGCGCCCCCGGTTTTCGGTGGACGATGTGGTGGGGGTGAAGTACGACACGCGCCTGCTGCTGGCCGATCGGGTGAAGCCGGCGCTGATTGCGGCGCTCGAGGCCGCGCCGGCGCTGGCGGCCGATGCCGCCGCCGGTCTCGCGGTCATGAGGGCGTGGGACAACCGCGCGTCGGCGTCGAGCCGGGGCACGGCGCTGTTCCTGCGGTTCTGGGATGCGTACGTGGCCGCGGTGCGGCAGCCCTACGCGACGCCGTGGGACGCCGCGCGGCCCTGGTCGACGCCTGAAGGACTTGCCAACGCGCAGGAGGCGGTGACGCAGTTCGACGCGGCCGCGCGCGCCATCCGCGCAACGCACGGATCGGTGGACGTCGCGTGGGGCGACGTGTCGCGCTTCCGCGCGGGCAACCTCGACCTGCCGGGGGAAGGCGCGCCCGGCACGTACGGCGCGTATCGCGTGATGCGGTTCGACGCCGTCGAGGGCAGCCCCGTGCGCGCGGCCGGCAACATCGACGGGCGGCTGCAGGGATTCGGCGACGCGTGGGTGCTCGTCGTGGATTTCTCGACGCCCGTCACCGGCCACTCGGTGCTGGCGTACGGGCAGACCAGTGATCCGGCGTCGCCGCACAGCCGCGACCAGCTGCGCACGTTTGCCGAACGGAAAGTCCGGCGCGCGTGGTTCACCGACGCGGACGTCCGCGCGAATCTCGAGCGCAGCTACAGGCCGGCGAGGTGAGTGTGTCGTTGGAAGGGTGGAGGGTTGGAAGGGTGGTCGGAGGGTTGGCTCTCGCCCTTGCGCTCGCCGCGTGCGGGCGTACGGAGCCGGCCCCCGCGGCGTCGACGACTGCCGATCACGTCCTGCTGATCACCATCGACACGCTGCGCGCCGACCGCGTGGGCGCCTATGGCTATGCGCGCGCCGCGACGCCGGCGCTCGACAGCATCGCGCGCAACGGCGCGCGTTTCGATCGCGCGTTCGCCGCCGCGCCGATCACGCAGACGTCGCACGCGACGCTGCTCACGGGCCGGTATCCGCAGGGCCACGGCGCGCGCCACAACGGCATGCGCATCAGCGCCACCGTGCCGACGCTGGCCGGGACGTTCAAAGCCGCGGGCTTCGCGACCGGCGCGTTCGTCGCCGCGTTCCCGCTCGACAAACGCTTCGGCCTCGCGCGCGGCTTCGACACCTACAGCGACACCATGCCTACCGGCCCCGACGGCCGGCCTCTGAACGAACGTCCCGGGCGCCTCGTCGTGGACGAGGCCATCGCCTGGATCAGGAACCTGAACCCGCCGAACCCCTCGAACCCGTCGAACCCGGGAACCCGGATGTTCCTGTGGATCCATCTGTTCGAGCCGCACGCGCCGTACGTGTCCGGGTACGACGCCGAAATCGCGGAAGCCGATCGACAGATCGCGCGTCTGCTCGCGGCACTCGGTGATCGCCGCGCGAAGACGCTCATCGTCGCCACCGCAGATCATGGCGAGGCGTTCGGCGAGCACGGCGAGATCGGCCACAGCATGTTCGTGTACGACACGACGCTGCGCGTGCCGCTCGTGATCGAGGGGCCGGGGATTGAAGCAGGTCGCGTGATCGCGGACCGGGACGTCGGCCTGGTCGATGTTGCCCCGACGCTCGCCGCGAGGGCGGGCCTTGCCGATTTCGATGCCGACGGCCGCGATCTGTTCGACGCCGGAACCGGTCGCGCGCATTACGCCGAAACGTTCGCGCCGTTGCTCGATTTCGGGTGGAGCCCGCTTCGCAGCCTTCGATCTGGCCGATGGAAATACATCGAGGCGCCGCGAGCCGAGTTGTACGACGTGCGCAACGATGCCGGTGAGGGCCGCAACCAGCTGGAGCGGGAGCCCAAAGAGGTAGCGTCGCTCGCCCGCCAACTCACGCTCATTCGCGGACCGCAGCCGGAAGACAGGGCCTCCGCCGATCCCGATGGCCGTCTCGCCGCGCTCGGCTATGTGGGGCGATCCGCGCCGTCGCGCGAGACGACACGCGCCGATCCGAAAGACAAGATTCACGTCGCCGCCGCGATCGCGCAGATCACATCGGGGGAGGTGCGCGGCGCGGCGCTCGAGCGCGCGCTGCGCGCGGTGCTCGACGAAGATCCCGCCAACCCGCAGATGAACCTGCGCCTCGGCTACGTGCTCGCGGAGAGCAACCGCTGCGCCGCCGCGCGCCGGCATTTCGATGCGGCGATTCGCGCGACGATGCCCACCGCCGATGCGCACCTCGGGCTCGCGGGATGTCAGGCGGCCGCGCGCGAGTTCGACGCGGCCATTCGCACGCTCGAAAGCGGCGCGCGCCTCGAGCCCGGCAATCCTGTCGTCACCGCCAACATCGGCATGATGCACGCCGACGCCGGCCGGCCCGCGCAGGCCATCGCGCCGCTGCGCGCGGCGCTCGCGGCCTCGCCCGATCTGCACCAGGCGCGGTTCGCGCTGGCGCTTGCGCTTGCCCGATTGGATCGGCGGCAGGAGGCCGCGACCGAGGCATCGGAGCTGCTTCGGCGCTTGCCGCCCGACGCACCGCAACGTCCGGAAGTGCAGCGCCTTGTCGCGGCCCTTTCGTCCCGATAACGAACGCCTTTGGCCGCCTGCGGCCGCTTCTCATACTGGTACCCCGTATCGAAACGTGCTTTTCTGATCTTTCCGTTGAAAACTTGCGTATCTTCATCCCAGTCCAGCTACCGCTGGGCAGATCCGGCCGTCCGATGGGACGGCCGTGTTTCGTCGTCATCATTCAAACGTGGAGGCAAGGGCATGAAGAAGATCATCTCTTCGATGATCACGCTCGTGGCCATGGTCGTGTTGTCGGCGCCGGTCATGGCGCAGCAGACAACAGGCACGGTCACGGGGCGGATTACCGACGCGCAGCAGGCCGCCGTGCCTGGCGTGACGGTCACCGCCACCAATACGGCCACCGGATTCACCCGGTCGGACGTCACCAGCAGCGAAGGCCTGTACCGCATTGCGGCACTGCCGGTCGGCATGTACGACATCAAGGCGGAGCTGCAGGGTTTCAAGTCGGCCGAGCGGAAGGGCATCGCCGTGTCGGTGGCGACCTCGATCGATCTGCCGCTGACGCTCGAAGTCGGCGCGCTGACCGAGGCAGTCAACGTCACCGCCGAAGCGCCGCTCGTTAATCGCACCGAATCCTCGGTGGGCGGCGTCGTCGACGTCGGCCGTATGGAGAACCTGCCGCTCAACGGGCGCCAGTTCGCGAACGCGGCGATCACGATTCCGGGCGTCGCGCTCGGCTTCCACAGCGACCCGACCAAGAGCACGCAGTACTCGCCGCAGATTGCCGGCGGCAACGGCCGCAACGTCAACTATCAGATTGACGGCGGCGACAACAACGACGACACCGTCGGCGGCCTGCTGCAGCTGTTCCCGCTCGAGGCGATCGAGCAGTTCAACTTCGTGACCTCGCGCTACAAGGCCGAGTACGGCCGCAGCAACGGCGGCGTCATGAACATCGTCACCAAGAGCGGCACGAACAACCTCGCGGGCAGCTGGTTCACGCTGCTGCGCGACGATTCGATGAACGCGATCACCGAAACCGAGAAGCGCGCCGACGCGGAGAAGCAGGACTATCGCCGCTATCAGTTCGGCGGATCGGTGGGCGGTCCCATCCGGCAGAACCGCGCGCACTTCTTCGGCGCGTTCGAGCGCACGCAGCAGGACACGCTGCAGGTGGTCGACACGCTGGGCCTGTTCCCCTCGGAGGACGGCACGTTCACGACGCCGTACCGTGAGAACCTGCTGACCGGGAAGGTCACGGCCAACCTCAACGCCGCGCAGTATCTGGCGGTGCGCTACGGCCGCAACACCAACTCGCAG
Organism: Vicinamibacterales bacterium; assembly: GCA_036675475.1. Classification (GTDB taxonomy): domain Bacteria; phylum Acidobacteriota; class Vicinamibacteria; order Vicinamibacterales; family SCN-69-37; genus JALYRV01. The sequence continues at coordinate 26,698 of JAKFEY010000088.1, read as the reverse complement.
CCGTACGGGGCCGACCCGCACGTGCCGCCGAGCGGCTGGGGCACGAGCTCGAACGAGTTCAACTCCATCAACGTGAACCACAACTGGGTGCTTGGCGGCTCGAAGCTGAATGAGTTCATCTTCCAGTACGCCGACTTCGCGAATGCGATCACCGCCAACAGCCTGGATCCGTCCGAGTCGTTCCCGAACGGCGTGTCGATCGGGCAGAACGGCAACACGCCCCAGCAGACGCAGCAGAAGAAGTACCAGCTCCGCAACGACTTCTCGTGGAGCGTGGCGGGCATGGGCGGCCTCGGCCACGACTTCAAGGTGGGCGTGAACTACATCAACCAGCCGCGCCTGTTCATCACGTTCAACACGGGCACGGGCGACTACTCGTATTCGCACTCCACCAACGACCTGAACGGGCCGATCAGCGCGGTGTCGCTCAGCGGCGGCGCCGCCGAGGCGAACATCCCGAACTGGCAGCTGGGGCTCTACATTCAGGACGACTTCCGCCTGACCGATCGCCTCACGCTCAACCTCGGGTTCCGCTACGACTACATCGACGGCTACGCCATCGATCAGTCGAAGAACCCGAACTTCGTGATCCTGCAGAACGCGGCGCGCGCCGGCCGCTTCGACGGGCAGCCCGCCTTCCGCGACTTCGGCCTCGAGTCGAAGGAGGACACGAACAACTGGCAGCCGCGCGCCGGCCTGGCCTATGACCTGCGCGGCGACGGCAGGGACGTCATTCGCGCCGGCTACGGCCGCTATTACGATGTGGGCTACACCAACTCGAACATCCTGTTCGCCGCCATCAATGCCACCGGCATCGGCGCGGGCACGATCTTCAGCGTCAGCAACCCGAACGGCATCGTGAAGGCCGACGGCACGCTGTTCAAGGTGGGCGATCCGATTTCCACGATTGCCAGCCAGAACGAAGCGGGCGGCGCGCTGCCGCTCAACTCGCACATCGCCTCGCCGCGGATCCTGCAGCCGTACTCGGATCAGTTCTCGATCGGCTGGTCGCATCAGCTCGGCGACTCGACCGCGTTCGACGTGGACTACATCCACTCAGAGGGCCGCGACATCGGCTCGCGCTGGCAGCTCAATCAGCGCAACCCGGGCGCCGCTGGCCGTCAGTTCGCGGACCTCGGTATCTCGCCCGCGAACTTCAACATCGACACGAACGATGGCAAGAGCCGCTATGACGGCGTCAACCTCGGCGTGCGCCGGCGCATGAGCGGCGGCCTGGCGTTCTCGGCGTGGTACACGCTGTCGAAGTCGCAGTCGACCGGCGGCAATGGCGCCGACGAGCTGAACGTGCAGAACATCCAGAACCATCTGGACCCGCTGGCCGACGTGCAGTTCGGGCCGTCGGGCCGCACCGACGCGCGCCACAAGGCGACGATCTCGGTTGTGTGGCAGGCGCCGTGGGGCATCACGGTGTCGCCGGTGTTCCGCTACCGCTCGGCGCTGCCGATCAACACGACGCAGGGTCTCGACCTGAACAACAATCTCGCCAACAACGAGATCACCGACACGGCCTTCAAGTTCACGGGCTTCGACGGTGATGTGGCCACGTTCGAAGAGGACGGCCCGTGCGAGACGATCAACTGCAGCCGCGGCGCGGCGCAGTCGCAGATGAACCTCCGCGTCTCGAAGGGCTTCAGCCTGTGGGGACGCGCGCGGATCGAGGCGATTGGCGAGATCTTCAATCTCTTCAACGCCAAGAACCCCTCGGGTTTCACCGGCCGTCGCTTTACGGGCAGCGTGGCGAATCCGACGCCGAACAGCGCGTTCATGCAGCCGACCGAGTTCGCGGGTGACTTCCAGAACCCCGAACAGCGTGTCGGCCAGATCGGCTTCCGGTTTACGTTCTAACGCACCGGTAACCGGTAGCCGGTAACCGGTTGCCGGTTGCTGGTTGTTGGTCGAGCCGGCCGGGCAGTGCCCGGCCGGCTTTTCTATTTAATCGCCGCGAGCAACGCGGTGGCGGCGGTGTGTTCGCGGGTGGCGGGCCGCGCGCGCGTGAGGACGTCGCGATAGGTCGCGGCGGCGTCCGAGAGCCGGCCGCTTTCCTGATACGCAATGCCGAGATTGAGGCGCGCTTCCAGGAGGCTGCCGTCGGCGGCGATCGCGCGCTGAAACAGCGGCACCGCGTCGCCGGCGCGTCCGGCCTGCACTAGCAGCGTGCCGAGGCCGTTCAGCGCGTCGGCGTGCGCCGGCGCGATCCCGAGCGCGCGCCGGTAGGCGGCGTCGGCCTCGGCGCCCCGCCCGAGCGCGCGCCGCGCGTTGCCGAGATTGGTCCAGTACGACGCGTTGCCGGCGTCGCGGGCGGCGGCCTGCTCGAACGCGCGTGCCGCGTCGCCGGCGCGGCCCGCATCGGCGTGCACGAGCCCGAGGCCGTTGAGCGCCGCCGCGTTGCCCGGCTCCAGCGCGAGCGCCGCCTCGCCCGCGCGCCTGGCCTCGTCCGCGTCGCCCGCCATCCGCGCGGTGACCGCGAGATCCTGAAGCAGCATGGCGTCGCCCGGATGGGCGGCGACGATGGCGCGGCGGAGCGCGAGGGCGCGCGTCAGATCGCCCGTGTCCTGCAGGGCCTGCGCGTAGGTGGTCTGGAACACGCGGCCCGACGGATAGCGTGCCGACAGCCGTGCGAGGTCGTCGAGTGCGCCGGCGGCGCGGCCCTGCGCCACGAGCGTGAGCGCGCGCTCGAACGCGCTCCATGACGCGATCTCGCGCGCGGGATGCGGCGCGCCCTCCATGTCCGTCTGGGCCGCCGGCGCGCCGCTCACATATCCAAGCGCACGCAGCCGCGCCTGCGCGTCGGCCGACGGCGCCGCCGCGGCGGCCGGTGCCGTCTCGGCGATCTTCGCTGCGGCGCCGGCCATGGCCTGCGCGGTCTGCGCGTGCGCGCCGGCGACGTTGGTGGTCTCGGCTGGATCGGCGGCGACGTCGTACAGCTCCGGCGCTGACGATCGAATGATCTTCCACCGGTCGCCGCTGAGTGCCGAGAGGCCCTGCCATCCCGCCGCGCGCGGGTACATCGTCTCGCTGTAGACGTCGCGGTCCGCGGGCCGGGGGGTGCGCAGATCCACGCCGCGCATCGCGGCCGGCGGCGTGAAGCCGAGCCAGCGCAGGGCCGTGGGCGCGATGTCGATCAGCGAGACGGGCGACGCGTCGACCGCGGCCGTCATGCCCGGGCCGCCGGCGACGAGCGGCACGCGCAGCGTCGCGTCATAGAGCAGCATGCCGTGCGTCGCCTCGCCGTGGCTGCCGAGCGCTTCGCCATGGTCGCCGGCGACGATCCACGCCGTCGACGCGCCTCCGGGCGCGCGCGCGATCGCGTCGAGCAGTCGCGCCGCGTGCGCGTCGGCCGCGGCCACATCCGTGTCATAGCCCCCGGGATACGGCGCGTGCGGTTCGAACAAGTGGACCCAGAGAAAGAAGCGCTCGCCGCCCTCGCGCGCGTGCAGCCACGCGATGGCCGCGTCGACCGTAGCGCTGCCGGCCCGCTCCGCTTCGAGCCGCAGCGGCGCGCGCGGATCGCGCGCGACGCCGGCGTCGTACACCTCGAACCCCTCGGCGAGCCCGAACTGGCGATCGAGCACGAAGGCCGAGACGAACGCGCCGGTACGGAAGCCTTCGGCGCGCAGCGTCCGCGCCAGCGTGGCGTGCGCGGCAGGCACCGTCGCGCCGTTGTCGCGCGCGCCGTGGTCGGGCGGCAGCAGCCCCGTCATGATGCTGGCATGTGCCGGCAGCGTGAGCGGCGCGGTGGTGCGCGCATGCGTGAAGCGCCGCGCATCCGCCGCCGCGCGGGTCAGGGCGGGCATCGTCGCCTGGTTGAGCCGGTCGGCGCGAAGCGTGTCGATGGTGATGAGCACGAGATTCGCCGCCGCGGGCTCGGGGCGGTCACGGGCGAGCCACAGCCAGGCGCCGCCCGCGGCCAGCACTCCCAGCAGAACGACGAGTTTTCGCACGCGCGGCAATTATCGCATTGGAGTATGGTGATGCTGAGTTGATGGCGTCCATCCCCGTGCGTGTGCTGTTCGTCGAAGACTCGCCCGTCGATGTCGAGCTGCTGCTGCGCACCATGCAGGCCGGCGGGTTCGCGCCCGACTGGACGCGCGTGGAAGATCCGGCCGCGTTCGCCGCCGCACTCGACGCAGGCCCGTGGGACGTCATCCTGTGCGACTTTTCCATGGCGCGCTTCCGGCCCGACATGGCGCTGGCCGAGCTCGAACGGCGCCGCCTCGACATCCCGCTGCTGGTGGTGTCGGGCACGATCGACGAGCGCACGGCCGTCTCGCTCATGCGCGCCGGCGCGCGCGACTACGTGATCAAGGACAACCTGGCGCGCCTCGTGCCCGCGATTACGCGCGAGCTGCGCGGCGCCATTGCCCGGCACGAGGGCCGCCAGGCGCATTCCGAACTGCGCCGCAGCGAGTCGTTCTTCCGCGCCGTCGTCGAACACGCGTCGGACGTCATCACGGTCACCGATCTGGGGGGGCACATCCTCCACATGGCGCCGTCCATCAAGCGGGTGCTCGGCCTCGACGCCGAAGCCCTGCTGGGCATTTCGTTCATCGATCTGATGACCGCAGCCGATCGTCCGCGGTCCGATCACAACCTGCAGGAGCTGCGCGAGGGCATTCGGGAGCGCATCACGTGCGAGGCGCGGTTTCCGCACGCCGACGGATCGATGCGGGTGCTCGAGTGCGTCGCCAGCCGCTTCCGGACGCCGTCGGGCGAGCACGCGATTGCCATCAACGCGCGCGACGTCACCGAGCGCCGCGATCACGAGCAGGCCCTTCGCGAGACCGGCGCGCGCCTGGCCCTGCTCAATGCCGTGGCACGCGCCGCGCGCGTCGGGGCGTCGCCCGGCGAGATCGTCCGGCGCACGCTCGAGCAGATGGTGGCCGCGTTCCCCGGCATGCACGCCGTGTACTGGCTGCTCGACGAGAACAAGTTCCTGGTCGTGCAGGATCTCCAGGGCTCGCCAGTCACGATTCCTGCGCTCGGGCGTTCGATCGACTTGTCGGACGCCCATGCGCTGCTCGCCACGCTCGAGGGCGGGCAGGTCGTGCGCATCGACAACGTGCAGGACGACTCGCTCCCGGCCTCGGTCAGTGACGTCGCGCGATCGCTGCAGGTGCACTCCTCGGCCGTCGCCCCGCTGATCGACGCAGGGCGCCTGAAGGGCGGCTTGTCACTGGTCAGCATGGGGCCGCACACCTGGACGCCCAACGAGCTCACGACCCTCGGCGAAGTCGCGTCCTATTTGTCGCTCGCGCTCAACGAGGAGGCGGCGCAGCGCGATCGCCGGCTCGCAGAAGCCGCGCTGCAGCAGTCGGAAGCGCAACTGCGGCAGGCGCAGAAGATGGAAGCCATCGGCCGCCTCGCGGGCGGGGTCGCGCACGATTTCAACAATCTGCTGACCGCCATTCTCGGGTACGGCGAAATCGTCGCGGAGCAGCTCGTCGATCATCCCGCCGCCCACGACATCGAGCAGATTCTCGACGCCGGCCGCCGCGCCGCGGCGCTGACGCGTCAACTGCTGGCCTTCAGCCGGCAGCAGGTGCTCGAGCCCGAAACGTTCGAACCGAACGACGTGATCGCGCACATGGGGCAGCTGCTCGGCCGCCTGCTCGGGCAGGACATCGAGCTGCGGCTCGACCTGGACGCCGGGGCCGGATGCATCACGGCGGATCGCGGGCAGCTCGAGCAGGTGCTGATGAACCTCGCGGTCAACGCGCGCGATGCCATGCCTGACGGCGGCCTGCTGCGCATCGTCACGCGCCCGGAATCGCTCGACAGCGACAGGGCCGCGGCGCTGCAGGTGATTCCCGGCCGGCACGTGTGCATCGAGGTGTCCGACACCGGCACCGGCATGGACCCGGCGACGGTGTCGCGCATTTTCGAGCCGTTCTTTACGACCAAGCAGAAGGGGCAGGGCACCGGCCTCGGACTTGCTACGGTCTACGGCATCGTGAGTCAAAGCGGCGGAGCCGTTGAAGTGGAGAGCGCGCCCGGAGCGGGCACGACCTTCCGGCTCCATTTCCCTGAAACGGACGCGGCCAACGAGGCGACCGCGCCGCCGCGGGCCGGCACGCCGCTCGTCGTGCTGATTCTCGAGCCCGACGCGGCCGCGCGCACGAGCGCGCGCAAGGTGCTGGCACGGGCGGGCCATACGCTGCTCGAGGCCACGGCCCTCGATATGGCGGTCGCGCTCGGCGAGCGCAATCCCGTCGACGTGCTGCTGGTCGGCGCGGGAGCGGAGGAGTCGGTGGCGGCGCTGCGCGACGCCCTCACCGCGCGGCGGCCGCAGCTGCGCGTCGCCAGCCTGCCGCCCTATCCGTTCGCCCCGGAGACCCTGCTCGCGCGCGTGAGCGCCGGCACCTGATGCGCGCCTTTCGCGCCTGGTGGCGCAACGAGCCGCTGCGCGGGAAGGGCAGCCTGGTCATCGCGGTGCCGACCATCGCGCTCTTCGCCGTCATCGCCTCCAACCTCGCCCTCGAGCGCAGCGAAGAAACGCTGAACGCCGACGACCTGCGCGTGGCGCACAAGCGCCATGGCATCGTCATGCTGGCGGGCCTGGCCGTCGGCGTGGTCGGCGGCGTCGTCGCCGCCTCGCTGTTCTTCTCGGGTGTCGTCGCGCGCGTCAAGGAGCTCGAGAAAGTCGCCGGCGAGCTGGCGGCAGGGCGGCCGCTGCCGCCCGCGCGCCTGGCCAGCGGCGACGATGAGATCGGGCGGCTCGACGTGGCGATGCGGCGCGCGGCGCGCTGGCTCGCGGTGAAAGACCATGAGCTGCGCGACATCGTGCGCGAGCTCGAGTCGCTCAACGGCGAGCTCGAGGCGTTCAGCTACTCGGTGTCGCACGATTTGCGCGCGCCGCTGCGCGCCATCTCCGGCTTCGCGCAGGCGCTCGATGAAGAAGCGCGCGATCGGCTCACGCCCGAGGAGCGGCACTACGTCGATCGCATTCGCGCGGGCGCCGCGCGCATGGGCGAGTTGATCGACGATTTGCTGAAACTGTCGCGCGTGACACGCGTCTCCATGCACCGGGTGCACGTCGATCTCGTGCCGCTCGCGCGCGCCGTCGCCAGCCACCTGGAGTCGGTCGAGCCCGGCCGGCGCGTGCAGTGGGTGTTTCCCGAGTCGCTGGTCGTCAACGCCGACCTCGCCCTCATGCGCATTGTGCTCGACAATCTGCTTGGCAACGCGCACAAGTTCACGGCGCGCACCGAGGACGCGCGGATCCGCTTGTACGAAGACCGGACCGGACCCGAACCGGCCGTCGTCGTCGAGGACAACGGCGCCGGCTTCGACATGAATCACGCCGCCAAGCTGTTCGGCGTCTTCCAGCGCCTGCACACCGAATCCGATTTTCCCGGCACCGGCATCGGCCTTGCGACAGTCCAGCGCATCGTGCACCGTCACGGCGGCCATGTGACGGGCGAGGGCACCCCTGGCGGCGGCGCGCGGTTCCGTTTTACGCTGGGAAGCGCCGATCGCGCGGCGGCCGCGGTTGTGGAGGAGCAGCCCGATGCAGGGTGACGGGACGATTCTGCTCGTCGAGGACAACAAGGACGACGAGGCGCTGACGCTGCGCGCGTTTCAACGCAACAACATCCGCAACCCCGTCGTGTGTGTGCGCGACGGTCAGGAAGCGCTCGACTGGCTCTTCGGCGGCGGCCAGCACGCCGGGCGCGTGCCGGCCGATCCGCCGGCCGTGATTCTGCTCGACCTGAAACTGCCCAAAGTGGATGGCCTCGAGGTGCTGCGCCGTCTTCGCGCCAACCCAGCCACCCGTCTGACGCCCACCGTGATCCTCACGTCGTCGCGCGAGGACCGCGACCGGCTCGAGGGCTATTCCCTCGGGGCGAACTCCTTTATCCAGAAACCGGTCGATTTCGAGCAGTTCGTCGCCGCGATCCGCCAGCTCGGCCTTTACTGGTTGGTACTCAATGAGCCGCCACCGGCCACCTAGGCGCATGGAACGCGCTCTGCATCTTGCTGAGCTGTGCTGAAGATCCTGTTCATCGAGGACTCGCCTGACGATGCGGAACTGCTCGCGCGCGAGCTGAAGCGTGCCGGGCTCCAGTTCGAGAGCCACCGTGTGGATGAGGTGGGCGACCTTCAGGATGCGTTGAAACGGCAGGCCTGGGACCTGGTGCTTGCCGACCATTCAGGGCCGCACATCGACTCGTCCCGCGCGCTGGCGGTGGTGCGCGGCCTCGACGCCGACGTGCCGTTCATCATCGTGTCGGGCACGATCTCCGAAGAGACCGCCATCGAAGCCATGAAGGCCGGCGCGTCCGATTACCTCACGAAGGGCCGCCTCGCGCGGCTGGTGCCGGTGATCGAGCGCGAGCTGCGACAGGCCGAGGAGCGCCGGTCGCGCCGCCGCCTCGAGGCCGAAGGCCGCGAGCGCGAGCAGCGCGCGGCCCTCGAGCTCGCCCTCGCGTACGACGCCACGCTGGAAGGCTGGGCGCGCGCGCTCGAGTTGCGCGATTCGGAAACCGAGGGCCACAGCCGCCGCGTGGCCGCGCTCACCGACCAGCTCGCGCTCGCGCTCGGCGTCCCCGACGAGGCGCGCGTGCACATCCATCGCGGCGCGCTGCTGCACGACATCGGCAAGATGGCCGTGCCCGACGGCATTCTGCTCAAGCCCGGCTCGCTCAACGACGAGGAATGGAAGATTCTGCGCCAGCATCCGGCGCACGCCGTCGAGCTGCTCTCGCCGATCGAATACCTCACGCCCGCGCTCGACATTCCCGCGTATCACCACGAGCGCTGGGACGGCACCGGCTATCCGAACGGGCTGGCGGGCGATGCCATTCCGCTGGCCGCGCGCATTTTCGCGGTGGCCGACGTCTGGGACGCGCTGGTGCACTCGCGCCCGTACCGCGAGGCCTGGAGCGTTGCCGAAGTCACGCGCCACGTCGAGTCGCTGGCCGGATCGCATCTCGACCCGCACATCGTCGAGGTGTTTCTGAAGCTGGTGCGCGCCGGCAAGATCGATCCGGCCGAAGACCCGGCCGAGGCGCCGCCGGTCACGCTGCTGGTCGTCGACGACACCGAAAGCAACCTGCGGCTGATCAAGCGCTGGCTCGAACGCGACGGCTACACGGTGATGACGGCGCGCAATGGCCGCGAGGCGATGGCGGCCATCGGACGCGAGCTGCCGGCGCTGGTCGTGCTCGATGTGACGATGCCGGGACCGAGCGGGCTGCAGGTGTGCGAAGCGATCAAGACCGATCCGCGTACGGCGCAGGTGCCCGTGGTGCTGCTGACCGGCGCCGCCATCTCCGACGAGAAACGGGCGGGCACCCGTGCGGACGCCATCCTCGACAAGCCAACCGCGCCGGCCACGCTGAAGGCCGTGATCAGCCGGCTGCTCGCGCCGGCGGCCGCGGCGCGCTAGGCGCGCGGCAGCCGCACGGTAAACGTGGCGCCGGTGCCCGGGCCGTCGCTGACGGCCGCGATCGTGCCCCCATGCAGTTCGACGATGTGGCGCGCCACGGCGAGGCCGATGCCGAGGCCGCCGTGCGTGCGCGTGGATGACGCGTCGGCCTGCCGGAACCGCTCGAAGACGTGCGGCAGGAATTCCGCCTTGATGCCCTGGCCGCTGTCGCGCACGCGAATTTCCGCGAGCGCCGGGCCGGCTTCCGCTGACGAGATTTCGATGTCGCCGCCCGTCGGCGTGAACTTCGCGGCATTGGACAGCAGGTTGAACAGCACCTGCTGAAGGCGCGCACGATCCGCGCGCACGCGCAGGCCGGGCGTCAGCGATTCGCGCACGGTCAGCTGTTTCGCGTCGAAGGTCGGGCTGAGCGATTCGATCAGATCGGCCGCGAGGGCGGAAAGGTCCACGTCGTCGAGGGTCAGTTCGAGTTTGCCCGAGACGATGCGCGACATTTCGAGAATGTCCGACAGCAGCTGGGCCTGGGCCCGCGCGTTGCGGGAGATCGCCTGCAGGGCGCGGCGCTGGCCGGACTCGGCCAGCACCCCGTCGCTCAGCAGCTGCGCCCAGCCGAGCACCGCGTTGATGGGCGTGCGCAATTCGTGCGACAGCGTGGCGAAGAATTCATCCTTCAACCGGTTCACTTCCTGGGCTTCTTCGTAGAGCCGCGCGTTTTCCGCGGCGGTCGCGGCGCGTGAGGCCAGCTGCTGCGCCAGCGACATGTCATCGTCGCCAAACGTGCGGCCCGATTCCGAGGTGGAGATGAAGGTGATGGACCCGATGGTGCGCCCCCGCGCCACCATGGGCACGATGATGACGCTGCAGATGGCCATCTCGCGCAGCAGCTGCAGATGCTCGGCGTCGCTGGCGCCGGCCTGCAGCATCTCGTCGGTGATGCGTGTGGCCATCTGCGGCTCGCCGGTGCGGATGACCTGCGACACGCCCGTCCGCCCGCTCTGATCCGGCGGATATTTCTCGCGCAGGCTTTCGGCCCACCGCATCTTGTCGGGGTTCACGTGCGCGACCACGAGCGGCTCGATGACGCCGTCCTCGCGCACCAGGTGCACGGCGCACCAGTCGGCCACGTGCGGCACGGCCAGAGCCGCCACCTGGGCGAGCGTGGCGTCGACGTCGAGCGTGCTCGACAGCAGGGCGCCGGCGCGCGCGAGGAAGGTGGCGCGCTGCGCCGCGGCGTCGCGCTCGGCGTAGAGGTGCGCGATGTGCAGCGACGAGGCCGCGACGCTGGCCAGCGCGCCTGCCACGCGCAGCTCGACCTCGGTGAACACGCGCGGCTGCCGCTGATAAAACACGATGGTGCCCGTGTTGCTGCCGCCGATGTTGAGCGGCACGACCAGCATGGACCTGACGCCCTCGCGCCGGTAGGCGTCGCGGCGGGCCTCGACCATGGCCGACGACTCGACGTCGGCGATCTGCACCGGGCCGTCGAACGACACTGGCCCGGCGGTGTCGATGGCCTCGCCGTTGTAGGCCGCCGACAGCCCCGATTGCGCGGCCACCGTCCATCCGCCGTCCTGCAGCAGCCACACCGACGCGGCGTCGGCCTCGACCAGGCTCCTCGCCACGCGCACGATCGCTGCGGGAAGATCTCCCGCCTCGAGCGAGCGCAGCAGCTGGCCCGACGCGTTGGCGAGCGCGGTGAGCCGCGTCTGCAGATCGTTGAGCCTGTCGAGCGCGCCCGCCATGCGGTCCTGCTCGACGTCGCGCTCGTGTTCCAGCCGACGCTGCCCGGTGATGTCGCGCTGCGTGCCCCACGCGCCTGTCAGGACGCCGTCTTCGACGATGCCAACGAGGCTGTTGACGAAGTATTTGTCGCGCCCCTCGCGATCGCGCTCGTGCGTTTCCATGTCCGTGAGGCGATAGCCGGCGCGCACGAATTCCAGCAGGTACGCCACGTTGGCGGGGTCGGACTCGATCAGCAGGTCGGGGAGCCGGGCGCCGATGAGATCCGTCGCGCGTTCGTAGCCGTACATGCGCGCCATCGCGTCGTTGCACTCGGCCAGCCAGCCGTGGCGGAACGCGCGGGCCACCTGTTCGTCAGGCGGAAGGGACGTCGGAATCGGCTCGTCCAGCGCGAAGCGCCAGATGGCCTGCGCGCTGTCCCGGATGAACGCCCGGTACAGGGCGTCACGGCGTTCGGGTGCCTGCCACGGATCCGTCGGCGTGTCGCTCGGTCGCATGCGGGGATGCGCCATCCTAGCCGAGCGCCGAGGCCCCCGTCGGTACGGAACCGAATTACGGCTGGGGTCGGACCGTCCATTACAATGACTGCGACGGGGCGTAGCCTAACCTGGTAAGGCGCCTGCTTTGGGAGCAGGAGACTCTCGGTTCAAATCCGGGCGCCCCGATCTCGTCTCAGCTCAATTTACAATTTACAATCCCCGCATGGTCGAATGGCTTGGCGTGGCGGCGGGGACCTTGACCACGCTGTCATTCGTGCCGCAGGTGCTCAAGACCTGGCGGACCAAATCGGTCGAGGATGTCTCGCTGTGGATGCTGCTCGCCTTCAATGGCGGCATCACCCTCTGGTTGATGTACGGCATCCTCACCGAAAAGCCGTCCATCATTTTCGCCAACGCGATCACCCTCCTCCTCGCCCTGACCCTGCTGGGCCTGAAGCTGAAATACCGCTAGCTGATCTAGAATCCGCGCATGCGTACAGCCTTGCGTCGGATTCCGCTCCTCCTGCTTCTTGTGTCCCTTGCGTCCGCGGCGCCCCTGGCGCAGCAGGCCCCGGGCCCGTCGGCCGCTCCGGCCGCCACGGTCGTTCCCAACTACGACCTCGCGTCGCGCTGGGCCTCATCCAAGGTCGGCAAAATGGTGTTCAGCACGGGCGTGAGCCCGCAGTGGCTGGAGCACAGCGACCGCTTCTGGTACGAGTTCGAGACGCCCGCCGGCAAGCGCTGGTGGCTGGTCGACCCGGCGAAGCGCGCGCGGGTGCCGCTCTGGGACAACGCGAAAATGGCCGCGCAGCTGACGATGATCCTGCGGACGCCGTACGACGCGCAGCACCTGCCCATCTCCGAGATCAAGTTCTTCGACAAGGACACCGTCATCCGCTTCGGCGTCGACCTGCCCAAGGACGCCACCGTGTCGAGCGACAGCGTGCTCGACATGAAGATGGAGGTGAAGACGGAGGAACAGCTCAAACAGGAGCGCGAGCAGCAGCAGGAAGAGCAGCGGGACCAGCAGCAGCGCGAAGGCGCCGAGCGCGCGCCCGAGACAAAGAAGCACTGGCTCCAGTACGACCTCGCCACCGGCAAGGTCGTCCTGCTGCAGAACTATGAGCCCGAGAAGGAGAAGGCCCGCTGGGCCTCGGTCTCGCCCGACGAGCAGACGATCGTTTTCGCCCGGGGCCACAACCTCTACATGATGGACGCCGCCCAGTACGCCAAGGCGCTCAAGGAGGCCGACGATCCGGCGCTCGTCGAAACCCAGCTGACGACCGACGGGGTCGACGACTACAGTTACGCGCGCGAGCTCCGCACCGCCGAGGATCGCCGCCGCTTCCGGGCCGGCAAGAAGGACGAGCGGGACAAGAAAATCGGACCGCGCATCCCCGCCATCACGGTCTACTGGTCGCAGGACTCGAAGAAATTCGCCGTCATGCGCAACGATTCACGGAAGGTGGGCGATCTCTGGGTCATCAACGCGCTGTCCAATCCGCGCCCGACGCTCGAAACCTACAAGTACGGCATGCCGGGCGAAGCGAACCAGCCGCAAGCCGAGATGGCCGTGGTCGACATCGCGTCGCGCAAGCTCACGATGGTGAAGACGGCGGCGTTCGTCGATCAGCAGATCGGCATGGCGACGTCGCCGGTGACCGCGCGGCGGCGCGCGCAGGAGCAGACCGAGCCGCAGTGGCTGGCGTCCGGCTCCGGCAAGATCTACTTCAACCGCACCAGCCGCGATCTCAAGCGCATCGACATCGTCGAAGCCGACACGGCGACGGGCGAGTCGAAGCCGATCATCCAGGAGCGGTCCAACACCTATGTCGAGATCCAGCCGCTGCGGCTGATCAACGACGGCAAGGAGATGATTCACTGGTCGGAGCGCGACGGGTGGGGGCATTACTACCTGTACGGTGCCGATGGCACGCTCAAGCGGCAGATCACCAGCGGCGAATTCGTCTGCACGGGAATCGAAGGTTTCGACGACAAGACGCGCACGCTGTATTTCACCGCCGCGGGCCGCGAGGCGGAACAGGATCCGTACTACGAGCATCTGTATGCCGTGAATGTGGATACGGGCAGCGTGAAGCTGCTGACGCCAGGCGTGATGACGCACAACGCGTCGATGAACGATGCGGCGACGTTCTTCGTGAGCAGCGCCTCGCGCGTGGATCTGGCGCCGTCGGCCGCCCTGTTCGACGCGGCGGGCACGAAGGTGATGGATCTCGAGCGGGCGGACGTGTCGACGCTGCTCGAGGCGGGCTTCAAGTTCCCCGAGCCGTTCACGGTGAAGGCCGATGACGGCATTACGGACCTGTACGGCGTGATGTACAAGCCGTTCGACTTCGATCCGGCGAAGAAGTACCCCGTGATCGCCTACGTGTATCCCGGGCCGCAGACCGAAAGCGTCACGAAAGCCTTCTCGCCGCGCCAGGCCAACGTGGCGCTCGCGCAGCTCGGCTTCATCGTGATCGAGGTGGGCAACCGCGGGGGCAATCCGAGCCGGTCGAAGTGGTACCACAACTACGGCTACGGCAACCTGCGCGACTACGGCCTGGCCGACAAGAAGGCCGCCATCGAGCAGCTCGGGCGCCGGCACGCGTTTGTCGACGTCAACCGCGTGGGCATCTACGGCCACTCGGGCGGCGGCTTCATGTCCACGGCCGCGATGCTCGTGTATCCCGACTTCTTCAAGGTGGCCGTGTCGTCGGCCGGCAACCACGAGAACAACATCTACAACCGCTGGTGGAGCGAGAAGCACCACGGCGTCAAGGAAGGCGAGAGCAAGGACGGCAAGCCGACGTTCACGTACGACATCGACACGAACTCGGAGATCGCCAGGAACCTGAAGGGCAAGCTGCTGCTGATTCACGGCGACATCGACAACAACGTGCATCCGGCCAACACGCTGCGGCTCGTCGATGCGCTGATCAAGGCGAACAAGCGCTTCGACATGCTCATGATCCCCGGCAAGCGCCACGGCTTCGCCGACGCCAACGACTACGTGTTCTGGGTGCGCGCCGACTACTTCGCGCGCCACCTGCTCGGCTCGGCCGCCGACAGCGTCGACATCGTGGAGCTCAATCGCGAGAAGGCGATCAAGAAGTAGCGCGCAACGCGCGAGCGCGCCCGGAGGCGCGGTGTTTGTGGCGCCCGACTTGATCGACCACAAAACGGCATGCAGCCTGCGGCACAGCCGGTTGATCGGAGGGCGTCGCCAGTCGCGCGCCGGGATCGCACACAATGGATCGATGAAACCGCGCGAACGGCTGGCGTTGCTGAGGTCGTGGCTGCCGGCGGCGATTCGCCGCTATGTGGATGCGCTCGACGTCGAGGCGCTGATCCTGCTCGGCGCCGCGATGGTGGTGGTCGTGGCCGGCCTGGGCTTCATTGCCATCAGCGGCATGGTGATGGAGGGCGACACCCAGAAACTCGACGAGGCCATCGTCCAGTGGTTCAGGCAGGCTGACGATCCCGCGCTGCCGCTCGGGCCGCCGTGGATGCGCGAGGTCGGCATCGACATCACGGCGCTCGGATCGTCCGCCGTGCTCGTGCTGCTGGTGCTCGCGGTCTCGGGCTTTCTCTGGATTCACCGGCAGCCGCGCCTCGTGGCGCTGCTGCTGGTGTCCACCGCCGGCGGCTTCGCGCTCAACGCGCTGATGAAGGCGGTCTTCGCGCGGCCGCGCCCGAGCGTCGTCCCGCACCTGCGCGAGGTGTTCACCCCCAGCTTTCCCAGCGGCCACGCCGCGCTGTCAGCGGTGGTCTATCTCACGATCGGTGTGCTGCTGTTCGAGGTGGTCAAGGGCCGCACCGCGCGGTTGTACTGCCTGGCCGTGGCCATGGCGGCAACCGGGCTGGTCGGGCTGAGCCGCGTGTACCTGGGCGTGCATTATCCCAGTGACGTGCTCGCGGGATGGGCCACGGGAATTGCATGGGCGGGCGTATGCTGGCTCGCGGTGCAATATGTCGAGAGGAGACAACGACGGACAGAATGACGTGGTACACTCCGCTTCCACTTCCCGATCATGGCCACTTGTCCGCGCTGCTACGGGCCGCTTAACGATCATCATCGCTGCCGGCCCCGATGGGTCCGCCGCGCGATCCGCAAGAGCTTCATCACCATCGCGGTCGCGCTGTTCGGCGCCTTGATTTCGGTGGCCATCTGGCCGCACTACGTGCCGGTGCTTGGCCTGGTCATCGGCGGCACCATCGGCTACGGCGTCGCCATCGTCATCGGCGGCGACTAGCGAGCCTCACGCTCGAGCCACGCGCGAAAGGCGCGGAACGCCTTGCCGCGATGCGCGACGGCCAGCTTCTCGGGCCCGTCCACCTCTCCCAGCGTCTTGCCATACGGCGGATAGAAGAACATCGGGTCGTAACCGAATCCGAACGTGCCGCGCGGTGTGCCGGCCACTTCGCCTTCCACCGTCGCGCGGGTTTCGAACAGGATCGCGCCGGCGGCGTCGACCATCGCGAGGGCGCACACGAATCGCGCCGTCCACGGCTTCGGCATGCCCGCGAGCCGCGCATAGAGGTTGGCGAATTTGTCGGCGTATGTCGCGCCAGGGTAGCGCGCGGAGTGAATGCCGGGCGCGCCGCCAAGCGCGTCGATCTCGAGACCGGAATCCTCGGCCACCGTGGCCGCGCCCGTCGCGCGGGCGTACGCGCGCGCCTTGAGCACGGCGTTCTCCTCGAACGTGCGGCCGGTTTCTTCCGGTTCCTCAGCCGGTGGGAAGTCGTCGAGCGTGAGCAGACGAACGGGCGCTCCCTCGAGGAGCGCCCGTATCTCTCTGAGTTTTCCCGGATTGGTGGTGGCGATCAGAATCTCGCGCGGCATCTCCGGAGACGTCAGATGCGGCCCTGGGTCGACGCGCCGAGCACCTCGCGCTGAATCGCGATGAGCGAGGCGATGCCGCGATCGGCCAGGCTCAGCAGGCTGTCGAGCGTATCGCGCGGAAAGGGCGGGCCTTCGGCCGTGCCCTGCACTTCGATGAAGCGGCCGTCCGCGGTCTTCACCACGTTCATGTCGACGTCGGCCTTCGAGTCCTCGTCGTAGGCGAGATCGAGCATCGGCGTGCCGTTGACGAGGCCGACACTGGCGGCGGCGACGTAATCCTGAATGGGGATTTGCGAGAGCATCCCGCGCTGCTTCATCTTGTCCATGGCGATGACCATGGCGACGAAGCCGCCGGTGATCGCGGCGGTGCGCGTGCCGCCGTCGGCCTGGATGACGTCGCAGTCGACCCAGATCGTCCGCTCGCCGAGCTCCGGCAGGCGCGTGACCGATCGCAGCGAGCGGCCGATCAGCCGCTGGATCTCCTGCGTGCGCCCGCCGATCTTGCCGGCCGACGCTTCGCGCTGCATGCGCGACGTGGTGGAGCGCGGCAGCATGCCGTACTCGGCGGTCACCCACCCGCGGCCCGTGCCGCGCATGAACGGGGGCACCCGGTCCTCGACGCTGGCCGTGCAGATCAGTTTCGTGTTGCCGACCTCGATGAGCACCGACCCCTCGGCGTGGATGGTGTAGTCGGTGGTGATGCGCGTCGGCCGGATCGTGTCGGCCGCGCGGCCGTCGCTTCGTGTCACTGTGGTTTGACCCATGTCATGTTCTTCGGCAAGGGATGCCGCAAGTCGACGTGTCCTGCCAGCGTCTCGACTTCGCGGCCGTCGATGAGGATTTGTACCGAGAGCACCGACGGCAGGCTCACGGTCAGGGCGTTGACGAGGGAATAGATGGTGAAGAGCTCGCCCATCGATCCGCCCGGATGGTTGGCGGCGGCTTCGGGGCTGAGGTCCACGAACGCTTCGCCCGCGTCCGACACGAACACGCCCTTCAGCGTCGTGCCCTGCGGAATCGCCGAATGCAGCGACGTCGGCGCGGGGCCAAGTTGCGCGGTGATGATGTGATGGGCCTGCTCGGACGGCGTGCCGCCGTACGGCACTTCGCGCGGCACCGCCATCAGGAACTGGGCGTCGGGCGTGACGAAAAACAGCGTCGCGTTGATCTTGCGGCCTTCCGCCTCGGCGCCCGCCGGCGCCCCAGGCGCCGACGCGGCGCGCCGGCTGACCCACGAGGGCACGCCCCAGAAGAGCACCCAGACGAGCACGGCGAGGCCCACGAGGCCGGCGGCGAGGACGCGATTCGAGGGCCGCGTCATTGCCCGCCTCCGGCTGGCGCCGTCGGCGTCTGGCCTCCCGCGGACGCGGTCTGGCCGTCACGGAACGCCACGATCGCCCTGACCAGCGCCTCGACGATCTGCGCGTGCATGGCGTCAGCGGCCAGCGTCTTCTCCTGATCGGCATTCGACAGGAAGCCGGCTTCGACCAGGACGGCCGGCATGTTGGCGCCGATCAGCACGCGCAGCGGCGCGGTGGCGAGCGCGCGCGGATGCATCGGCACGCGTGTCGAGAGTTCCTGGTGCACGAGGCCGGCCAGCCGCTCCGAGTCGCCGATCCATCGCATCTGCGCCGTGTCCCACGGAATGATCTCGATCGAGCGCGTGCCGCCGCCGAACACGGGCAGCGCCACCGCGGGCGCGGCGCTGCCGGGCGTTTCGGCGGCGTAGCCTTCGGCGGCCAGCGTGAAGACCTGCGCGCCGGCCGGCAGCGGACTGACCGCGGCGTTGGCGTGCAGGCTGATGAACAGGTCGGCCTTGTTGTTGTTGGCGAGCGACGTGCGTTCGTCGATGCGCACGTCGCGATCGCCGTCGCGCGTGAGCAGCACGCGCACGCCCAGGCCGCCTTCGAGCGCGGCCTTCAGGCGATACGCCAGCCGCAGCGCGATGGCTTTTTCCTCGGTGCCCTCGCGGCCGCGCGCGCCGCGGTCGGCGCCGCCGTGCCCGGGATCGATCACGATGGTGCGCAGCCCGCCGGCCGACGCGCTGAAGTCGGGCAGCGGCGGCGGTTCAACGGGTGGCACCGGCGCGCCCGGCGCGCCAGGCTCGACCGGCGCCGCCCCAAGGGCGGGAATCTCGATCACCAGAAGCTCGCCGCGCTCGCGCGGCTGCGCCGACAGCTGAAACGCGCCGGCCTTCGGGCCGAGGTCGATGATGATGTTCTGCGGCGCGTCGCTGCCGTGCACACCGGCGACGATGTCGCGAGTGTCGGGCTGCGCGGCGCGCAGATCGATCGCGTCGGCCTCGAGACGCAGGATGAGGCGCTGGCCGTCCTGCGTCACGGTGCGCGCGGTGGCCGGCGAGATGTCGACGGTGAGGCGCGCGCGATTCGCGTCGCTCTCCACCGTGATGGTGACTTCCGGCACGCGCACGTCGCCGGCGACGATCAGGTGCGTGGGCCGGCGCACATCGAGCCGTGTGTTCAGCGCCGGCCCGACCGCGCGGCTGATGAACTCCACCGGCACGAGCCACGCGCGGCCGTCGCGCACCGGCGCGGCCGGCAGCGACACCACGCGGCCCGCCACGCTCGCCAGCGGCTGGCCTGGTGTCAACACGATGGTGCGGTTCTGCGGCGCCGAGATCACGATGCCGCCGGCGGCGACATCCTCGCGCACGGTGAGGCCGAACGCCGACGCGACGTCCGCGAGCGCCACGAGATCCTGGCCGCCCTGCGCGCGGAAGGGAAGCGGGCGGCGTCCCTCGCGCGAGACGATCGTGTAGGCCGCCGGCTGCTGAGCGAACGCGGCCGCGGCAAGCACGAGCACCAGAACCGCGAGCGTTGGCCGAAGTTGCATCAACCCCACGATTCTACCTGCGCGAGGCCATAATCATTCGATGGAACCTGCACACGATCCGCATGCCGCGCAGCCGGTGCTGCGGGCCGGCGTCACGCTCAGCAAGGCGCGGCTGGCTGTCATCATGGCGCACGGCCGCGGCGCCGCGGCCGACGACATGCTGGGCCTCGCCGGCGCGCTGCGCGTCGCCGACGTCGCGTTTCTCGCGCCGCAGGCGGCCGAGTATGCGTGGTATCCGAACCGCTTCATGGAGCCCCTCGACTCCAACGAACCGTGGCTCACGTCGGCGCTCGCGAAACTCCAGCACCTGGTCGGCGAGGCCGCGTCCGCCGGGCTCGGCCCCGATCGCATCGTCCTGATCGGGTTCTCGCAGGGCGCGTGCCTGTCGCTGGAATTTGCGGCCCGCCACGCGCAGCGCTACGCGGCGGTCATCGCGCTCAGCGGCGGCCTCATCGGCCCGCCCGGCACGCCGCGCGACTATCCGGGATCGTTTGCCGGCACGCCGGCGTTTTTCGGCTGCAGCGACATCGATCCCCACATCCCGCTCGCGCGGGTGCAGGAATCCGCGGACGTCTTCCGCCGCATGGGCGCGGCGGTCGACGAGCGCATCTATCCCAACATGGGCCACACGGTGAACCCCGACGAAATCAGCGCCGTCCGGCAGCTGCTCACATAGGTTCGTCGGCGCTCGGCCCGTAGATCGACGGCACCGTCGATCCCATCGGCCGCAGATACGTCGTGATCTGGCCGCGGTGATGGACGATGTCGAAGAGAAAGCTCCAGGCCATGCCGGAGGCAGGGCGCGTGCCGCCGAAGAATTCGAGCTCCCCGTTCCACTTCCCGGCCGGCAGCGTGGCCCAGCGCGCGATGATGTCGGCGCTCTGTTTGTCGTAGGCCTGCGCCACGTCTTTCATCGACGCGGGCATCGGCGGCGGCGCCCACTCGGCCTTGCCGTCCTCGAGCGCTTCGATGATCATCTTTTCCTCGCACACGATCTGCCACGCGATCTCCTGTGCGGTGCGCGATTTCTCGTCGGGCTTGTAGGTGGAGCCTTCCGGGATGCGGGCCAGCACCTTGCTGGTTGTCCTGGCTTCATTGGTCCAGAACTTCACGAACAGAGCTTTTTCGTCCATGCCCGAATTCTATCTGTCCTGCTTAATCGCGTAGACTCCCGTGCGTGAAATGGCTTCGGTGGGGGCTTGTGGCGCTCGGCGCTGTCGGGCTGGGCGGCGTCGCGGTGCTCTGGTGGCGGCCGGCTCCGCCCCCGGCTGTCGATTTCTCCGATGATCTCAGGGGGCCGGCGAGCGAGCACCTCGTCATTCCGTTCGAGGCATACGCGCTGACGCCCGAGGGGTTGCTTCGATCGAGGGCGGCGACCGGCCGCACGCTCGGCAACGATCGCGTCGTCGCGAGAACGGTATCGGGGCAGTATTTGTCGCGCGATTTCGTGTTCGAGGTCGACGTGACGATTCCGGCCGAGACCGAGGACCTGGTCTATATCGGCTTTGGCCGCGGAGACGCGAATGCGGCGTACAACAACGAACCCGCCGGAGCCTTCCAGTTCCGCATCCACAGCATCGCGGGCCTGAACCGCGTGGACGCGGCCGCGTCCCTTCCGTCGAGCGACCAGCCGGCCGGGGCAGGCCCGAAAGTGCACGCGGCACTGGCGGCCATCGGGCAGTATGTTCCGGCATCGATCACCACTTTCCGGATCGAACGCGCCGGCAGCACGGTGACGTTGTCCATGCCCGCCACCCCAGGTGCCAGTCACACCTTCGACATGTCCGTGCTGCCGCGCCTGTTCGGCAGCGATGAGGGATATCTGTACTTCGGGAATTCGACGGAGGGGACGGTCTTCAGCAACGTGCGCGTGCGGCCCCGCGGCTGACGCCGCGAAGCCGCACATCGCCCGGTGTTACTTGCCCTTGCCCTGATCGTGCGGCACGGCGACGGTCGCGACCGCCGTGGACGCGTTGCCGGCGCCGTCGGTGCACGCGATCTGCACGCCGTAGCTGCGGCCTGTTCCGTTGCCGCGCCGCTCGGCCCGGAGGTTCAGCGTCAGCGCGCCGGTGATCTCGACGTCCGGCTCGTGCTGGCTCACGCCTTCGGAGTCCGTGACGCCTGTGATGGAACAGCTCGCGAACCCTGAACCCGCGTCAGACGCGTCGACCGACACCGTCACCGCGCGCATCTTGTTGTTCGGCGGCCAGAGCATCGAGGGGTTCGCGGTCGCCGAGGCAATCGACGGCCCGGTCGTGTCGCGCGTGATGGTCACGCTCTGCGACGAGGGACCGCCGAGCGACGTCGCCGAGCAGGTGATCGTCGTGCCCGTCGTGTCGGTCGTGATCGTCTGCGTCTCGCATCCCGACGGCGAAGGCGTCGATTCCGCGTCCGTGACCGTCCACGAGACCGTCACATCGGACGTGTACCAGCCGCCCGACTGCGCGCCGGTGATCGCCGGCGTGATGACCGGCGGCGTCGTGTCGCTCAGCGCGCCGCCCAGGAGTGAGAAGACCGCGCCGTTGCGCGCGAGCACGACGTCCAGCGAGCCCTGTCCCGAGCCGTTCAGATCGGCCAGCGTCGCGGCGGTGATGGGGCCGACCGTCCAGTCGGCGACCCCGGCAGGAAAGTTGCCCGCGCCGTCGTTGAGGAAATACATGAAGTTGCCGGCCGAGAGGGTGCCAGCCAGATCGACGTGGCCGTCGTCATTCAAGTCGCCCACCATCACAGAAGCGCTGTAGATGTAGCCGAGCGCATGTGACGAGCCGTTGGCCGTGGGATAGGCGCCGCTGCCGTCGTTGCGCATCACCACCAGATGCGAATCTCTTCCGGCCGTCCAACTGCGCTGGGCGCCGGCTACCACGTCGACGTCGCCATCGCCATCGACGTCGGCGACGTCGACCTCGGTCGTGTGGAACGCCGGTCTGCCGGTAGTGCCGACGTTCGGATAGCGATGGTAAGCCGTCGGTCCGAAGCTTCCGCCACCCAGGCCGGGCATGACCTGCAGCTGCGGCTCGCCGCCGCCATCGTACGTGTTCACCGTAACCACCAGATCCGCGTGCTGGTCACTAGTGACCTTCGCGAGGCGGACGGCAGAGTAGCCCGAGTTGTAGCAGCAGTTGGGCGTGGTGTACACGCGGGTGAACCCCATCGTCAGGGCGCCGGCACCGTGGTTCGTCCAGACCGTTACGAGCTTGTCTGACAGCACAACAACCTCTGGCCGGCTGTCACCATTCAGGTCGCCCGTCGTGACCTTCAGGCTCCTGTGCCCGGCCGGCATCGTGTACGTGGTCTCGCCACCGAACGTGCCGCCGTTGTTGAACAGCACACTGAACGTGTTGCCGCTGCCGCCAGAGTGGTTCGAGGTGACGATGTCGAGGTCGTTGTCACCGTCGAGATCGGCGACGGCGATCGAGTTCGGACGGGCGCCGGTGCCGGCCGGCGCCGCGGGTGACATGCCGCCGCTGCCGTCACCAAAGGCCACCTTCACACCAACCGTCTGCCCAACGACCAGGTCGGCCCGGTTGTCGCCGTTGAAGTCTCCGGTGGCGACCGCCTCGTTGTAGACGCCGGAGGCGCCGGCGAGCTGCGGGTAGAACAGCGGCGCGCCGAAATCGGGCAGCGCCGCGAACGGAATGAACCCTTCGGCCCGCGCGCCCGCGGTCGAGGCCATCATGAACATGCCCGCAGCGGCCAGAGCCGTCGCGGCGAGCAGCGAGCGAGTTGGGGAGACTGTCTTGCGCATGTGTCTTCAGTCCTCGTGCGTGTTGCCCGACTGCGGACACCTCACGCGGTAATTTGGGTTGTGTGCGCACATAGTCGCCAAAAGCTCGGGTTTCAATCCTGCAGCCGGGCTTAGCGGATGCTTTATTTTTCCTTTATGGCCGTTCCTGTCATCCTGTAAACTGTTGCTTCCCCGAAATGACCCTTTCTTCGCCCCTCTTCGATTGGGACGTGTGGACGTATGAGCCTCAGGAATGGCGGCTGACAAGCGCCTCCGGCCCCGTGGCGCTGCCCAACAAGACGCTCGCGCTGCTTGCGCTGCTGCTCGATCGCGCGCCGGGGCTGGTCTCCAAAGACGACATTCTTTCCGTTGTGTGGGCCGGAACGGTGGTGGAAGAAGGGAACATCGCCTTTCACGTGGCGACGCTGCGCAAGACGCTCGACGCGGCGGGGGCGCCGTCCTGCATCGAAACGGTCCGGGGGCGCGGCTATCGCTTCGTCGCTCCGGTCACGCGGCGAGCTCCATCCGCCGGGACGCTGGCCGAGGCCGTGCGGTCCGCTACGTTGCCAGTGGCGGCGCCGGCGGTTGTGCTCCCGCCACACGCGCCTGACATCGCCCCGAATCCCGCGACGCCGGCTCCTGCCGGAATCGTTCCCACGTCGCGCGTCCGGCGCTGGCGGCTCGCACACGCGGTGCCCGTCGTGCTGCTTGCCGGTGGCGTGAGCATCATGGGATGGGTGGCGATCGCAAGCGCGCCCTCGAGGGTTCGCGAGGTTACAGTGCTGCCGATTGTGAACGCGGCGGACGGGCAGCCGCTCGACGGCGGCGCCGAGGCGGTCGCCGCTCGCCTCGCGCGGTTGACGACGCTCGAGGCGCGCGCCGGCACGGGAGGGACCGCATCCGAATCGCTGGCCACGGCCGGAAGACGGTTGCGGGCCGCCGGCGTGCTGCGGGTGACCGTGCATGGCTCGACACCGCCCTGGCGCGTGACCGCGGAACTTGCGCGCACGGCTGACGGTGCCCGGCTCTGGACCTGGGCGTTCGACGTGCCGGGCGATCGGGCGGCGCTGCCGGCCCTTGTCGCGTCGCGTGTCAGCGACGGGCTCGCCCGCCATCTCGGCGTCGCGGCGATGTCGCGCACGGTCGCGAACACGGAAGCGCTGACGCTGGCGCTGCGCGCTCGCGAGGCCTGGCAGCTGCGCAGCCCGCCATCGGTGCAACAGGCTATCGCGCTGTACGAGCGCGCCATCGCGCTCGATCCGTCATTCGCCCCCGCGTATGCGGGGCTCGCCGACTGCTACAACCTGACCATGTCGGGCCTGCCGGTCGATGTGCGGGCGCGCAACGCGAAAGCGAACGCCGAGCGCGCGCTCGTGCTGGACCCGGGACTTGCCGCGGCCCACACGTCTCTGGCGTTTGCCTTGTACAAGTTCGAGTGGAAGTGGCTGGAAGCGGAATCGGCCTTCCGCCGCGCGATTGCGGCCGACGCGTCCTATACGCTGGCCCACCACTGGTACGGCGAGATGCTCGGCCTCGTCGGGCGCTACGACGAGGCGATCGCCGAGCTGCGCCTGGCGCAGAAGCTCGAGCCGAGATCGCTGCCGATCCTCATGGACCTGGCCGGCCCGCTGTTGCTTTCGGGCCGCATTGCGGACGCGCGTGCGGTGGTCGAAGAGGCCACGCGCATCAACCCCATGTTCCACGCCATTCCGGGGCGGATGTCGCAGGTGCTTGCCGCCGAAGGCCGCGAGCGGGAGAGCCTCGAGGAGGAATGGCGCGCGCTGATTCTGCGCGGCGCCTCCCTCGAGTCGGTCGAGCAGTTGCGCGCCGCCTATCGGACCGGCGGATTGCCGGCGGTGCTGCGTCTGGACATCGCGCGGCTGGAGGCGGACGGGATGGAGCGGTTCGAGGTTCCGGTACGCGCGACATTCCTCGCAGGGAAGTACGCGCGGCTTGGCGATCGCGCGAAGACCCTGCACTGGATCCGCGTCGCGATCGATCGGCGCGAAGACATCGCGCTGCACCTGCCGACGTATCCCGAATACGACTGGCTGCGCGACGATCCGGAATTCACGCGCCAGCTCGGGCGACTGGGGTTGCCGGCCCGGTAGAGGCGTTCGAGACGACCCCGCGGCCGGCGCCGCGGGGTCGGAGGAACCGGTCTTACTTCTTGCGTTGATCGTGCGGCACGGTCACCACGGTGGTGCCGATCGACGTGTTGCCGACCGCGTCCCTGCACGAGACCTGAATCGTGTAGATGCGGCCAGCCGCGTTGCCGTCGCGCTCGGCGCGCAGGGAGACCGAGAGCGGGCCCGTGATCTCCACGTCGGGCTCGTGCTGGTTGCCGCCTTCGTTCGACGACACGCCGTCGATGCGGCAGACCACGCCGCCGGCACCCGCATCCGAGGCGATCGCCGCCACCGTAATCGCATGCATCTTGTGGTTCGGCGGCCAGAGGGCCGGCGCATTGTTCGTCACCGACGCGATCGCCGGCGCCGTGGTGTCGCGCCTGACCGTCACCGTCTGCGACGTGGTGCCGCCCGCCGACGTGCCGCTGCACGTGAAGGACGTGCCGGTGGTGTCGCTGCTCACGGTTGTCGTGGTGCACCCGGTCGCGGTCACCGGCGACAACGTTTCACTCACGATCCAGGCGACCGTCACGTCACTGGTGTACCAGCCCCCCGATGCCGCGCCGCTCACCGACGGCGTGACCGTGGGCGGGGTCGTGTCGCGCTTGATGGTCACGCTCTCGGTCGTCGATCCGCCTGTCGACGTGGCCGAACACGCGATCACCATGCCGGCGGTGTCGGTCGTGATGGTCTGCGTGGCGCAACCGCTCGGATTCGCGGGCGATTCGAGATCGGTGACGGTCCACGCCACAGTGACGTCGGAGCCATACCAGTCTCCGATCAGGGTACCCGTGATGGTCGGCGCAATGACGGGCGGCGTCGTGTCTGCCGGCGCGTCCACGACGAGCGGATTGGTACCGGCGGCGACCTCGGCGCCGTCCGTTGCGCCATC
This sequence comes from Vicinamibacterales bacterium, assembly GCA_036675475.1. Taxonomy (GTDB): domain Bacteria; phylum Acidobacteriota; class Vicinamibacteria; order Vicinamibacterales; family SCN-69-37; genus JALYRV01. The sequence goes on along the minus strand of JAKFEY010000088.1, from coordinate 626 downwards.
GTGGTCGGTATCGGGATCGTTCTTGTTGGTCCCGTGGAGATGCTCCTCGGCATCGGTCAGCCCGTCCTCATCGGTATCGGGGAACACGGTGTTCGTGTTCGTCTCGAGCCGGTACATCCCGCCCGCCGCCCCGCCGCCGTCGAAAATGATGAACTCCAGCGTATGCGCGCCCGACAGCTCCACCGGGTACGTGCGCGGCTGCAGGTTGGCGTCCTGAAACCCGACGAGGACGCCGTCGAGGTAAACCCACGAACAGTTGTCCGCGAGCAGGTTGAGCACGAAGTCGCCGGTGCCTGATATCTGTGTCGAGTACTTCGTCCAGTTGTGACCGTCCGGCCCAACCGACGCGAGCGTGTTTCGCGCGTTGATCCACTCTGCCGAGAATCCCGCGCCCCCCTGCCAGGGATGCGCATTGAAGCCCAGGCTGAAGGCCTTGTGCGGGTTCTGCCAGGCCGCGTTCGGGCCAACGGCCGGCGTCGGCGTGCAGACGGTCGTGGGCCAGTTCGGGTCGGCGAACGTGGCGAGAATCGGATCCCACGTATCGACCTGGTTGTTGCTGGTGAACACCTGGGTCTGCGCGTTCGCGACAGACGCAGCGGGGAAGGTCAGGGTGCCGGCCGCCAGCG